>NZ_JBIVYL010000004.1:0-581946 GCF_044772225.1 Rhizobium sp. NPDC090275
CTTGCGGGGCGTTCGACTTGCATGTGTTAAGCCTGCCGCCAGCGTTCGTTCTGAGCCAGGATCAAACTCTCATGTTGAGAATTCAATCATTGGCACTTACGTCACGTTCTGAATCGACGAGAACTTCACACCTGTCCTCTAAGCGCCTGAGCCGAAACCCAAACACCAAAGACCAGTGTAACTTCTCTTGATAAACGTGACCGCCAAAGTCTCTTTCAAAGATCAAGTATCTCTACCCGATCCGCGAACTCCGCCGCCCACGTTTCTCTTTCTTCTCATCTTCAATTGTCAAATAACAGACCAGTCAAACCAGTCGAAATTCCCCGTCCCAAACCGAAATCCGGAACCAATCAGCATCGCAGCCAATCAAAGAAATCCAGAGCGAAAGTCACCGTCGCCAGCAGCGCCGCCGCCCTCGTTCTGTGAAGCGGCTTATAAGGCCCCATACCCAAACAAGTCAACAAGCCTTTTTCAAAAAATCGCAGTTTCTGGCAACTGACTGATTTGAATGGGGAATTTCCAGAAGACCTGTTTGGGTGCCGGAAACGGCGTTGAATCCGTCGAGGTTATGCCCTCCCCAGCCTGCTTGAAGCCCAGACGGTGGCATGAACAGGATCGATCTGCCATATAGTGACGCGCACCCTTGAGGATCTGATGCCGTTTCGCTTTATACATACCGCCGATATTCACCTGGATTCCCCCCTGCGCTCGCTGGCGCTGCGCGATGAAGCGCTGGCCGAACTGATCGGCAACGCCACCCGAGCGGCCTTCGTTTCGATCATCGATCTCTGCCTGGAAGAACAGGTCGACGCCTTGATCATTGCCGGCGATCTTTATGATGGCGATCAGACGTCGATGAAGACGGCGCGTTTCCTCTCTGCACAGATGCAGCGGCTGAATGCGGCTGGCATCGCCGTCTATAAGATACGTGGCAATCACGATGCGCTTTCCAAGATCACCCAGGAGCTGGTGCTGCCTGATAACGTCAAGGTGTTCGGCGGGCGCGCCGAAGCCGTCGAGCGCATCAAGGATGGTCTCGATATAGGGATCCACGGCTTGAGCTTCGCCAAGCCGCAGGCCCCGGAATCGCTGCTGCCGAAATTCAAGGCGCCGATCGCGGGCGCGGTCAACATCGGCATCATGCATACGAGCCTCGCCGGCGCGCAGGGGCACGACGTCTATGCACCCTGCAGCGTCTCGGAGCTGCACGCTTCCGGTTTCGACTATTGGGCGCTTGGGCATATCCATCAGCGGACACACCATCACGGCGCGCGCACGGTGATCATGCCCGGCATGCCGCAGGGCCGCGATATCAACGAGGCCGGCGCCAAGACCGTATCGCTGGTGACGATTGCGGATGACCGGACGATCACCATCGAGGAGCGTCTGACAAGCGTTGCTCAGTTCGAGCGCGTGAGCGTCGATCTTACCGATATCTCGGAATGGCGCGAGGCGGCGGGCGCCATCGAGCTGGCGCTCGGGCGCGAACGCGAGACGACTGCCTCGCCTCACCTCGTCGCTCGCCTGCGGCTCACCGGGCAGACGCCGCTATCGTGGCGCCTTCATCGCGATATCGATCTGTTGCGCACAGAGGCCGAGGAACGCGGCGACCGCATCGGCCAGACCTGGATCGAGAAGCTGGAGCTTGCCGTACACGCGCCCGAGGAAGTTGGGAAAGTCACCGCCGATCCTGTCATCGAGCTTGGCGATCTGATGCGTGACAAGGTCATGGCGAGCGCCGGCTTTCGCGACGAGATCGGCGAGATGGTCAAGGACCTGCTCGCCGATCTGCCGCCGGAGAGCCGTCGCTTCGCCGGCGATGACCCGGCAAGCTTCGAGCGCTTTATCGATGAGTTGATGCTTGACGGCGCCGACGACATCACCGCGCGGATGAAGACCTGGGATCACGGAGAGAACTGATGCGCCTTCGTCGTCTCGACCTGACCCGCTACGGGAAATTCACCGACCATTCGATCGATTTCGGTCAGCCCTCCAAGGGCGAGCCTGACCTGCACATTATATACGGCCTGAACGAGGCTGGAAAATCGACGACGTTCGATGCCTTTCTCGATCTGCTCTTCGGGATCGGGGCCACCAGCAACTACAACTTCATTCATCCCTATAACTCCATGCAGATCGGTGCTCGGCTGGAATTCGATGGCGGAGAGCACGAACTCGTGCGGCTGAAGCGTCGGACCGGCAGTCTCGTCGACAGCAGCGGTCAGCCGGTCAATGAGGGCATGCTATCGGCGGCGCTCGGCGGGATCGGGCGCGATGCTTACAGGACGATGTTCTCGCTCGACGACCACTCCCTGAAAGAGGGCGGACAGGCGATCATCCAGAGCAAGGGCGAACTGGGCGAATTGCTGTTTTCGGCAAGCTCGGGGCTCGCCGGCCTTAACAGATCGCTGGTCATGGCGGCGGACGATGCGGCGGCCATTCATCGCAAGCGTTCGTCGAGCACAAAACTCGCCGAGTTGAAGCGAGCACTTGACACGTTGAAGAACGAGCGCAACGCCATCGACACCTTCGCGGCCGCCTACTCCGTGCTCGCGGCAACCTTGACGCAGGCCAGCGCATCCTACGATGCGGCTAACGCAGAGTTGGTTGAGGCCAAGCTTCGGCAGGCGGAGCTGAACCGTATTCTCGCGACGCTGCCGCTTACAACCGAACTCGATCGCCTTGCGGCGGAGTTCGCCGGTCTCGGCGAACTCCCGCGCCCGCCGGCGGATTGGTTCGCGCTGTTGCCGCAGCTTTCGCGTGATGAGACACGGCTGCAGGCTCTCGCGGAAACCGCGGAACGCTCCATTCGCCAATTGTCGGATGAGATCGACAGCATGGTCGTGGATGAGCAGGCGCTATCGATCGCCACGATTATGGAGACACTCGAGATCGGACGAGCGCGCTATCGGGCGGCTGCGGACGATCTGCCAAAGCGCAAAATCGCCCTCGCCGAGCAGGAGGGCATCCTGTCGCGGTTGCTGTTCGATCTCGATCAGGCGGGGCATGCAAATCCCGAGAAGTTGTTGCTGCCAGCGCCATCCATTGGCGCCATCCGCGACTTGATGGAGAAACGCTCTGGGATCGACGCAGAGATCGCTTCCGCGGAGCGCGAGCTTCGGCGCGCCAACGATACGCTCAACCGCCTGAAGGAAGACGCGGCCGAATCTGACATCGGGACCGAGCTGGAACCGGATACACAATCGCGCATCGAGAGTGCGCTGGCGAGACTGATGGACACCGACCTGCTCTCGCGTCTCGCCGTCGAGGAGCGCTCCTATCGCCAGGTGCGCCGCGATTTCGACGATCGCATCGCGCTGCTGGCGCCTTGGTCGGGCGACCTGAACGAGCTGGCGGCGATGAAGGCCGCTGACTCAAGGCAACTCGATATGTGGCGATCTCAGGCGACGTCGATCGACAAGCGCGTGAGTGAGCATCGCGGCAAGCTTCGCGACCTCACCAGCGAACGAGCCGAGACTTTGGCGCGAGTCGCGGCGTTTGCGAGCGAGGGCACGGTCGACGACAGCGCGGCGCAGGCCTTGCGTAGCGCGCGCAACGCGGCCTGGCAAAGCCATCTCACCACGCTCGACGGCACCACCGCCTCCATCTTCGAACAGGCGATGCGGCAAGACGATGCCGCGACAGACACTCGGTTGGCCCGCGCCAAGGACCTTGCCGAGCTCCGACAGTTGACGCTTACCGCCGCCGCCGGCGCGGCCGCTATCAATCGGCAGCAGGAGCTGCTTGCGGAAGCGCTGGCGGATCACGATGCCTTGGCGGACAAGATCGGCACTTATTTGCCCGATGCCATTGAGGCCGAGCCGGATGCGTTGGAGCGGCTGTTGGCGCTTGAGAGCTGGACCGGCAGGCGAAATACTGCGCTTTCGGCCCGGGACGATCTAAAGAAAAGCGAATATGAACTCGAGGCACTCCGCTCCGAGCTCGGGCGGCATCGCACAGAGCTTGAGGCAGCCCTGACCAACGCCAGCGCGCGGTTCGATGCCGACGTCCCGATCGCAGACCTGGCGCGAGCGGCGACGAGACTGCTGGCCGACAGCAGGAGCCGGGAGGAAGCGCGCGCCAACCATAAGAAGGCGGTGAGCGGGCTGACGCGCGATATCGCGGAGCGGGAGCGTGACCATCAGCAAGCGGTTCTCGCCGCGGATGCATGGCGCGATGCCTGGACGGAGGCGCTGTCAGTCACATGGTTTGCCGACAAGGCCACATCCGTTGCCGCCGTCAGTGCTATTTTGTCCACCCTTGCAAGCTTGCCCGGCGTGTTGAAGGAGCGTCAGGATCTGGCGCAGCGCGTATCTGCGATGGAGAATGACCAGAGGCAGTTTCGAGCCGAGCTGGCTAACATTCTTGAACAGACAGAAGCCGATATCCATTCAGGCGATGTGCTCGCCACTGCCAATGTGCTGGTCGAGCGCTACAACAGCGCCTTGCGCGATCAGCAGCACCGCGCGGACCGACGGGTCACGCTTGAGAAACTCCGAGCCGATCAGCAGGCGCTCGACGCTGAGCTTGCCGTTCACAACGCCCGCAAAGCGGAGTTAACTGGCTACTTCGGCGCCGACACGCTGGCCGCCGTCGGAAGCTATCTTGAAGCGGCCAAGGAACGAGAGCGGATCGAGAAGCGTATGGCGGAGCTTCGCGAACAGATTGCCCAGGGGTTGCGCGCGAAAACATATGAGGACGCGACACGGCTATTGTCCGAGATAGACCCCGCCGAGGTCGAGCACAACGCGCTCAATCTCGCCGCCCGGATCGAGGATCTGACTGAGCGCACGCGTGTGCTTTACGCCGACATGACCCGCGCCCAAGACAAGCTCGATGCCGTGGGTGGCGACGACGCCGTTGCCCGCATCGAAGCGAAGCGGCGGACGCTATTGCTTGAGATCGAGGCGCTCGCCATTCGCTATCTCACACTGCGAACCGGCACGATGGCGGCCGAGCAGGCGCTGCATCTCTACCGCGACAAGCATCGCAGCTCGATGATGAACCGCGCTTCACAGGCGTTTCAGACGATCACCGGCGGCAATTACTCGGGCCTCGCCACGCAACCAGACAAGGACAAGGAGATCCTGATCGGCGTATCGCGCGATGGCGGATCGAAGCTCGCAGAGTCCATGTCGACGGGAACGCAGTTCCAGCTTTATCTGGCGCTCCGGCTGGCTGGTTATGAGGAGTTCGCAGCCGTTCGGCCGGCCGTGCCCTTCGTCGCCGACGATATCATGGAGAGCTTTGACAATCCGCGCTCCGAAGAGGTTTTCCGTTTGCTCGGCGAGATGGCGAAGGTCGGCCAAGTCATCTATCTCACACACCATCTGCATCTATGCGAAATCGCCAAATCCGTCGTTCCCCAAGTGAAGATCCATCAGCTAGGATAGGCGTCCGAGCATGCGACGGCAACAGCATCGAGGTCAGAAGGTCTTGACGGCCTCCGCGTTTTCAATCGCCGCGACATCGCCCGGCCGATCGCGCTTGACGTACTCGTTGACTAGGGGGGTGGCGACGGCCGGATTGCTGAAGCTCCATATTCCCGAGCGTACGCCTTCCATGACGGTGGCGTAGACCGCGAGATCGATCGCCTGCCGCACGGCAAGCTGTGTCGGTTCGTTGCGGGTGTAACCGGCCTCGATCTGCAACAGCTTGTCCGTCGAAACGAACTTGTAGACATTGGCGTTCACGCCGGCGGAATAGACGGTCTTCGTCGTCGTGACGCTCAGGAGCACCTCGCCGGTCTGCACCGACACGATGCGGACGCCGACGGTGACCACGTCACGGCGATACTGCGCATCGGCGCCGATGCCGAGGAAATTCGCTCCGACGCCGCCGGTGATCGTGTTGGCATCATAGGTGAGGATACCGCCTTGAACGATCAGCCCGGCGAAGCGGATGGGCGGCAAGGTCTTCATCGCGTCCATCGAATATTCCTGACGCGTGGCGCGGATCAGCTGGCGCTCCTGCAGAAGATCGTTCAGGCCCGTGCGCTCGACCACGGTAAACCAGTTGCCGCCACCCGCGCGCTTCAGCGCGTCGATGATGAGGCCAGAGCCCCCCTGGGTCACGGCCCGCGAGAAGACGGCGACATTGTCGTTCGGCTCGTTCTTGCCCGTCAGATCAGGGAACTGGTAGACGGCGATATCGACCTTCTTGGCCGGCGGCGGAAGGTTTTCGAGGTTTGTGCGCGTCGGCGACGGCGGTGTCACCACCGGCGGCTCCTGAAGCGGTTCCTTGGTGGCCGTTGTTTCCACGCAGCCCGTAAGCAGCAAGGCACTAAGGATAGCGAGAACTCGAACCATTTTCATACGCGGTACTTCCACGAGACGTTGAGACGCTTTACGGGGTCGCAGGCACGGTCACGTTGGTGATCGTCGAGCCGTCATTGATGCTGATCTGGATTTCGCCACCGACACGCACGAACGAGATCGTCGTTCCCGCCAGCGTGTAGCTGCCGCTCGTCTGGGCATTCGCGCCAAACAGGGATTCCGTGATCTGGTTGGCCAGCGAGGCGTAGAGCTGGCTGGTCAGCTGGTTGGCGAACATCTGCCCGGGGGTCAATGCAGAGGGACCCGATATCGCCGACTTGCCGCTGTCCTTGTGCTGGTTCTGCGCGTCGGCCTGCGACATCATCCAGTTTCCGTTCAGCGGGCTACCGCCGAAGGCCGGATTGACCGGAGTATAGACTAGGCTGCCAGCCTGCGCCGCGCAGGCCGAGAACAGAACCGCCAGGCCACCCACCACACTTCTCAGACGTTGTGCCATCGTCTTTACCTCTGACTGAATTGTTGCACCGTGATGGTCTGCCCGCTGACCGTCGAGGACAGGCCGTAGCTGAGGCCATTGCCCATCTGCGTCTGCAGGACCGTGTTGTTGCTTCCGGTCAGTGCGACGCTGGCGCTGTTGCTGTTGCCGACCTGCAGGCTCTCAACGGTGTTTGCGTTGCCGGTCACCGAATAGGAGACCCAGTTGCCATCGCCGATCTGCGTCTCGGAAATCCGGTTCGCGGCGCCGTTCTGCGTGATCGAAGCGGCGTTATTCGACCCCGTCTGCTCGACCGACGCGAAGTTGCCGCCGCCGCTTGGCGCGGCCGTGCCGGCGGGCTGCGGTGCCAGCAGATAGTTGCCGAGATCGGTATAGGCCGATCCTGCATCCTGCGCGGAAGCTGTCGTGGCGATGAGCGCGAGCAGGAGCCCGCCCGCCACCGACGCGAATTTTACTGCTGATCTATTTGCCATTGGAGACCTCGTCGAAAACACATTCGAACTCGGCGCCCAGCGCGTCGCCGCTCAGTTGCACACGAACGCGCGTGCCCCTGGCGTAGTCGAGTTTCGATTCACCGACGAAAACGGGATCGCTGGTCGGAATGCTGAAGGAGCCGGATTGCGTGACATTGGAATTGCCGCTCCGGCCCTCCTTGAGAACCTCGAAGCGGTACTTGCCGAAAGCCGGCACAGGACTGACAATCCGCCCCCTCAGGCGGATTGCGCTTTTGGAGCGCGTGGCATCGACCGTGCACGAAATTGCGGGGGGAGACCCCATATCCATTCCACCCATTCCACCCCTCCTGTGGAAGTGGGGCGACCTAGCCGCCCCACTCTGTGCCATGCGGTTAATTAGTTCTGGACAATGGTTGCGACGTGGCCGCTACCGGTCTGCGACGTCACCGAGAAATTCCCGTAGTTCGTCTGGGTGACCGATGCGAGGTTGCTCGTGCCGTTCTGCGCGTAGTTCGCATAGTTGTTGGTACCGCTCTGGTTGATCAGGGCTGTGTTTTCCTGGCCAGATTCGCCGCCGTACTGTGAACCGATGCTCTTGTTGGAATTGCCGTTCTGCGTGATCGTCGCGACCGCAAAGTTGCCCTGGTTGCTCAAGACATAGTTGCTGTCGCCAGCCTGATTGATCTGCGCGGTCGCATAATTCCCGGTTTGGCTGGTATAGATATAGTTGCCGGAACCGATCTGCGAGCCGTTAACGACGCTATAGCTCCCCGTCTGCGAGTTGATCAGCTGGTTGTTATTGCCCTGCTGAATAAACGGAGTATCGGAGGAAAGGTTGGCGTCGGAGGTACCGATCGCGTTGTGGTTGCCGCTCTGAACGGAGCTTGCATAGTTACCGGAGCCGATCTGCCAGATGTTAGCACCCAGCCAATCGCCGCTCTGCGTAATGGCGAGGCCATTGCCGTCACCTGCACCCTGCACCGCGACAGCGTAGTTGACACTTGCCGAGGTTTGGTTGATCGCAATGTTGTTATTGCTACCATTGACCGGATACCAACGGCCGGTCACGTCCTGCGCCCAGTTCCCCACGGCCTGGCGCGTAAATGCCAATCCTCCGGCACCGTTTTGCATGACTGAGGTGTTGTTGTTGTTGCCGCCCTGGACGATGTCAAAGGCGTTGTTGTTGCCAGTCTGATAGACGCCGGCCTTGCTTCCATTGGACGACGAGTCCTGAACGATCGTGTCGTAGTTGGGCGAGTTGCTCCATCCAACATTCGGCTTGCCGTTGTTCGTGCCATTCTGCTGAAGCTCGACATCGCTGTTGAAGCCGGCCTGAGAGATATGAGCGGTGTTGGTCGTACCGGATTGGAAACCTGCGCCATCGCGGGAGACCCAGTTGTTGTTGCCGGTCTGCGTGATTGTCAGCTGGTTATCGCCGGTTCCGCCACCGTTTTGCTGCAGGAAATAGTTGCCGCCACTGCCGACATGGTTGCCACTACCACTTTGCGTGATTGTCGCATCTTGGCTTGCGTCGAGCTGGTTGAGATAGATAGTATTGTTGTCCGCAAACGCAGACGATGCGCCAATAAGCGCAACGACAGCCGTAGACAAAAGAAGCTTCATTCTCATTTTCGTCCTCCAATTGTGAGAATTTCTTTGTGCCGCTTGTATTCGGAACTGACGCAATACACCCAAGGTTACCGATTTCTTAATAAAGCACACAAATATATACATTATACAACTGTAAATCGATTCAAACGGGGATCATCCAAAAGGGGTACATAATTCATCGCTAATATTTGAATATCCGCGTTGAACATTCGTCGGGACTAGTGTTGTTTGAAGCAAAACACGAGAATTGACGGGAGGAGCGATTGATGTTCGTGCGTAACGCTCTGGCGGCATGCCTTATATTGCCTGCCATTTTCTCCACGCCCGCTATGGCGCAACAAACCGGTTCGACCGCACCTGCGGCCGCGACACAGTGCGATGCAGATTGCATCCGGTCCAATTCCGAAACCGCAGCGCAGATGTGCGCGCGCCCCATCGAGGCGCAGGCGCCGATCGATTTCGAATGGGTAAACCGCCCCTATGCCAGCTTCTTCCAGGAGGCCGACCCGCCAGAAGGACAATCATCAGTTGTCATCTACCGGGGAGATTCCATCCGCTTCGTGACGCCGAAGAAGGAGTGGATTCGAATGACCTTCGAGTGCGCCTATGATGCGACCGCCAGGAAACTGGTCGCCGTGCGCTTGAAGCCCGGCCGAATTGGCCAGCAGCCACCTGTGATCGCTTCCGCGCCACCGGCACCACCTTCACCGAAGGCCGCGCAGATGCAGCAGCCGAGCCATATAGACGGCGCGGCTCTGGGCGCCGCCATCCAGCGAGCCGTAAGACGGCCCAAGCCGGCAGCCAAGCCCTCGCGAACGATGAACATCGGTGAGCCGAGCGGTATAGAGGTCGAGCAGATGGCGATCGCGCCGAACTGATTGCGCGCACCGGGGCAGCCAGCGACCGACCCTCATGTTCGAGATCAGGCGCGGCGACCGGCCACTCCACGGTAGGCGGTCGGATCGGGAACCGGCACCGCGGCGATCAGCGCCTTAGTGTAGTCCACCGTCGGGTTTTCGAAGATCTCACGCCGCGTTCCCGTCTCAACAATCGTTCCGCCACGCATGACGGCGACATGGTGTGACATGCGCTCGACGACGGCCATATCATGGCTGATGAAGAGATATGCGATCCCCATCGTTTCCTGCAGCTCAAGCATGAGATCGAGCACGCGGGCACGAACGGAGACATCGAGCGCCGCAACGCTCTCATCGGCGACGATCAGCTTCGGCTCAAGCGCCAGCGCACGCGCAATGCAGATCCGCTGGCGTTGACCGCCTGAAAATTCATGGGGGTAGCGGCTGGCTGCATCCGGCGTCAGGCCAACGCGGCGTAACAGTTCGGCTGTACGGTCCCGGCGCTCGCTCTTGTTGCCGATGCCATGGATCACCATCGGCTCGGCAATCGCGGTACCAACGGCCATTCGGCTGTCGAGCGATGCATAGGGGTCTTGAAAAATCATCTGCGCGCTGCGGCGTATCGACCGCATATCGCGATGGCAGAGCCCGGAGATGTCCCGGCCGTCTATCATGACACCGCCGGTGAACGGGATGAGGCCCAAGACTGCCTTTCCCGTCGTCGACTTGCCCGAGCCGCTTTCGCCTACAAGCCCGAGTGTCTCGCCAGGCATGATATCGAACGAAACGCCGCTGACCGCATTGACCGGCGGCTTGCCCTTGAAGAACCGGCTGACGGGTGCGCCGTAGCTGACGTTGAGGTCGCGTACGTTCATAACGGGCGCTGCACCAGGCTTGGCCAACTCGGCCTTGCCCGGCGTAACCCGAGGAGGACCATCGGTTCCGGCATGGGCGCCCAGCCGTGGAACGGCCGCAAGCAGCTGGCGGGTGTAGAGCTCCTTGGGGCGCTCGAAGACTTCCAGCGATGATCCGCTCTCGATGATTCGACCGCTCTGCATCACCAGCACGCGATCGGCCATTTCGGCAACGACGCCCATATCGTGCGTGATGAGAATGATCGATGTTCCGAATTCGGCCTTCAGCTCGCGCATCAGCTTGAGTATCTGCGCCTGAACCGTAACGTCGAGCGCTGTTGTCGGCTCGTCGGCAATCAACACCTTGGGCCTGCACGACAGCGCCATGGCGATCATCACGCGCTGCCGCATGCCACCCGAGAGCTCATGGGGAAACTGCTTGAGGCGCTTGGCCGGATCGTTGATATGAACAGTATCTAGCATGCGCAGGGCCACGGCGTCGGCGTTTTCGCTGCCTTGATGCTCGCGGATCGCCTCGGTCAGCTGCGCGCCGATCGACATGACGGGGTTCAGCGACGTCATCGGCTCCTGGAACACCATGGCGACATCGCCGCCACGTACACTGCGCATCGCGCGGTTCGATAGCTTCAGCAGATCGCGCTCGCCAAGCAGAATTTTGCCAGAAGTGACGCGCAGCGACGCCTTCGACAGCAATCCCATTATGGCGAGCGAGGTCACCGATTTGCCGGACCCGGACTCTCCGGCGATGCAAAGCGTCTCGCCGCCTCCCAGCTCGAAGCCCACGTCCCGCAGAACCGGCTTCAGCCCTTCGGGCGTCAATGCGTCGACGTTGAGGTTGCGCACCGACAGGACGGGCGAGAAAGCGGAAGACGATGTCACGTGAATACGATCCTCGGAAAGTAAAAGGACACGACCCAATTCGGCTGATCAACGATCTCGCTGATACTGAGATCGCCACAGACCGAGCAAAGCAGATAGGCGTCGACCGCGCTCATACCGTGCTCGGCGCCGAGCAGGTCAATCATGCGCATCACACTTTCACGCGCGCCGGTCATGAGATCAGGGCCGATGCCGGTTGTGACTTCGTAGCCTGCACCATCGAGATGACGGGTGACGGGCTCGGTGGTCGTGAAGCGCGGCGTTTGCAGACGGGCATCCTTCACCAGCTCAATCGTCGCTTCGACATTCATCTGGCTTTCGATCGCAGTACCGCAGACCTCGCCGTCGCCCTGAGCCGCGTGGGTGTCGCCAATCGAAAACATCGCGCCCTCGACCTCGACAGGGAGATAAAGCGTAACGCCGGCCGTCAGATCGCGAATGTCCATATTGCCTCCGACCCGGCGAGGTGGAACGACGGAGTGGGTGCCGGCTTCGGCAGGCGCGACGCCAACGGTTCCCGCGAAGGGCTTCAGCGGCACGCGGCCACCAGGGCCATAGAGCGCCGGCGCCATGCTGGCGGCATCATAGGACCAGACGTGCAGCGCGGGATCCTTGAACTGATCGGCGAGCAGCCCGAAGCCGGGTATGTTAGCCGTCCAGCCATGGCCCGAGGGCTCGAAGCGGCGGATCGTGACCTTCAGCGCATCGCCCGGCTTGGCGCCTTCGACATAGACGGGGCCCGTGACCGGATTGATCTTGCCGAAATCGAGCATGTTCAGCGTATCGAGCGTGGCATCAGGTCCCAGCTGACCACCGGAAGAATCCAGGCACTCGAAATGTATAGTCTCGCCAGCCTTCGCAACGACGGCGGGCTCGAAATCCTTGTTCCAACCGAAATTGTGCTGGGCACGATGAATGGTGTAGGTGCAGGCAACGCACATAGGATGTCTCCCTCGTTTCTCGACGCCCTCCCGACTTCCCGGGAGGGCGTGCGTCCTTCACGGGCATTTAGGCCCAGAGGGCTTATTGATTGACGTAGATCGCGTCGTAATTGATGACGCGCGTGGGATCGATGTAGATATTGTCGGCTCCGCCCATGCGCAGCGACTTGGCAACGACACGGCGCTCGTTGATGACCGGCACCCAGGGCGCATCAACCATGATGTCGGTGAAGACCTTGCCCCACGCTGCAGTACGCTCGGCCGATTTCGCCGGATCGGACATGGAATCGGCTGCTACCGCACGCTTGTCGAGATCGGCGTTGCAATACCAGGACCAGTTCCAGCCACCTGCGACGGCGCCCGAGCAGCCGAGGATCGGACCATAGAAGTTGGACGGATCGGGGAAGTCGGCGATCCAGGCCATGCCGCCAGACCAGATCATCGGCGCTTCGCCTTCGGTGCCGCCGGCGGCGATGACATTTGCCTGAGCCAGTGCGCGTATTTCCGCCTTGACGCCAACGGCTGCGAGGTCCTGCTGGATCGCCTGGGCGATGCGCGGCTGCGGATCGGTGTTGGTAGCGTAGAGTACGGTCGAGAACCCATCGGCGAAGCCGGCTTCCGCCAGCAGGGCCTTGGCCTTGGCCACGTCATATGTATAGCCGGTGAACGATTTGTCGTAGCCTGGCATCAGCGGCGGCAGCGGCTGGTTTGCAGGCGTCGCGCGACCATTCAGAATGCGCGTAATGCGCTCCTTGTTGATCGCCATGTTCATGGCCTGGCGCACCTTGACGTCGTCGAAGGGCTTCACCTTGGTGTTGAGCGTGATGTAGCCGGTGTGCAGCTGCTCACCATCGACGATCATCTTCGCGCCATCGGCGGAGTTCTTGATCTCGAGGAATTTGGCTGGCGGGATGCCATCGCCCGCGATATCGACCTCGCCTTTCTGCAGGCGAAGAAGTGCTACAAGCGGCTCCTGCCCCACCTCGACGCTGAAGCTGTCGATATGCGGGACGCCCTTGACGAAGTAATCCTTATTGCGCTCGAAGATCAGCTTCTGGCCGATCGTCCAGTCCTTCAGAACGAAGGGGCCAGATCCGACCGGCTTCTTGCCAAAGTCCCCGCCCGCAGCCTCGACGGCTTCCTTCGGCACAACCGAAGCGAAGTTGATAGCAAGCACGTGCAGGAAGGTGGCATCGGGACGAGACAGGTTGAAGATGACGGTCGACGCATCGGGCGTTTCGATGCCCGACAGCGTGGTTGCCTTGCCGCCGGTCACATCCTCGAAGCCCTTGATGGCACCGAAGAAGCCGGCGCCGGGTCCCTGCGTCTTGGGATCGACGGCGCGCTCGATGGAGTATTTCACGTCGGAAGCGACGACTTCGCGGCCGTTCGAGAACTTCACGCCCTTGCGCAACTTGAAGGTATAGGTGAGACCATCGGGTGCGACGGTGAAGCTTTCGGCGAGCGACGGCACGAGGCTCGGCGTGCCGGGCTCGTAGTCCATCAGGCGCGAATAGAGGCTCTTGATCATCGACCAGTTGACCCAGTCATAGCCGATGGCCGGATCAAGCGTGGTGATGTCGTCCTTGTAGGTCACGACGATGTCGCCGCCCTGCGTGGGCGCATCCTGTGCCATGAGGGACAGCGGCGCGAACACCACCATCGTTGCCATTGTCGTGGTTTGAAGCCAGCGTTTGAACATTCTTGGTTCCCCTTCTTTGGTTGCCGTCAACGTGTGCGAATGCGTGGATCGATAAGCGGCGCGATAAGATCGGCCAGCAGATTGCCGATGACGATGGCGAGCGCCGATACCAGAGTGACGCCCATGATGATTGGAATATCCACCTGCTGGATCGCCTGCCAGGCAAGCTGGCCGATGCCAGGCCAGCCGTAGACGGCCTCGACGACGACAACCCCGCCCATGAACTGGCCGATATCGATGCCGATCATCGCGATGACGGGCAGAATGGCGTTCGGAAGCGCATGGCGGAAAACGATGCGGCGCGACGACAACCCCTTGGCGCGGGCGGTGCGGACATAATCCTGATTGAGGACGTCGATCATCGCCGACCGCACCATGCGTGCATACCAGCCGGCGCCGAGAACACCGAGAGTGGTGGCTGGCAGCACGACGTGGGCCAGCGTGCCGTAGCCGCTCATCGGAAACCAGCCGAGTGTGACGGCAAAGACGTATAGCAGCAGCAGCGCGACGACGAACTGCGGCGCCGAGACGCCAACGAAAGAGGCCATCATGACGGCTCGATCGACGAAGCCGCCACGGCGCACTGCTGCGATCGTCCCAAGCATCAGGCCCAGCACCACCTCGACCACGATACCCGCGAGCATCAGGGTCAACGTCGCCGGGAGGCGCGCGACGATCAGTGTCCAGACATCGGTCTTCTGCGCGTAGGACCGAGATTGCCGGATAAGAGATTGTGCAAATAGGTCCAGAACTGCACGAGCATCGGCTGATCAAGGCCGAGTTCATGGCGGATGTTGGCAACGGTCTGCGCCGTTGCGCTGCGGCCGGCGATCATGCGCGCCGGATCGGCCGGCAGCGCATAAAGCAGCACGAAGGTGATCGCAGCGACGCCGAGCAAGATTAGAGAGGCCTGCACCAGGCGGCGAAGAACGAGAAACATCAGCCTCTGCCCCGCTGCGTCGGGTCGAGAATATCGCGCAGCGCATCCCCCACCAGGTTGAACGAGAGAGCGGTCAGCAGGATCACGGCGCCAGGGAAGAACACCAGCCAAGGTGCAGCCTGGAAATAGCTCTGGCTCTCGAAGATGATATTCCCCCAGGACGGCTGCGGCGGCTGAACGCCGATACCGAGAAACGATAGCGTCGCCTCCAGAAGCACCGTCGTCGCGATACCGAGCGTGCCCCAGACGATTGCCGTCGGGATCAGGTGCGGCAGAATATGCAGGAAGAGAACTCTCAGATGTCCGGCACCCAGCGACCGCTCGGCCATGATGAAATCACGTTCCGACAGGCCGCGTGTTTCCGTGTAGACAATGCGCGCGACCTGCACCCAGTTGACCAACGCGATCACCATGGCGACGATCCAGAGGCTCGGCCGGAGCAGCGCTGCGAGAACGATCGCGAGCAGCAAGGCGGGAAAGGCCATCATCAGGTCGGTGAAACGCATCAGGATATTGCTGACGATGCCCTTCATATAGCCGGCGACGATGCCGATCAGCAGACCGATAGCGACAGCGATCCCGTTTGCCACCAGACCGATGACGAGCGAGGTGCGTGCGCCGTAAAGCAGGCGCGAGAAGAGATCCCGGCCAAGCGTATCGGTTCCAAGCAGGAACTGTCCGCTTGGAGGCAGCGGCGCGCCCTCGATCGAGAGACCGTCGAACATCTGATCGTCGGGATTGAACGGCGCGATCCAGGGTGCGGCGATCGCCAGCACGATGACTGCGACAACGATAGCAAGACCGAAAACTGCCGCCGGCTGGCGCAACATGGCTTTCAGGACACGCATCAGCCAACCTCCGGCAAAGGCTCGGCACCGCCGATGATAAAGGCAGCGAGCTGTTCCATCGGCAGGCGCCGGCGCATCGCGCAATCCCGCAGGATCGCGTAGGCGCGTTCCTCGTTGACGGCGTGAACACTCATCAATTGCTCCACGGCGGCATGAACGAGCGGACGCAGGCGCACGCGCTCCTCCAAAAACTTGACGCGCTCGGCGACCGTCTTTCGCTCCTGATGGATCGATACGGCCATGACGAGCGCCGGATAGACGGCAGAGGCGGCAACGGGCTTGGCGATGATGGCGCCCGCCCCCTGTTCCAATGCCCAGGCGATGCGCCCCGGCGCTTCGGACCCGAGCAACGCCACGACAGGGCATCCCGGCTGCGCCTCGCGCCATGGGAGAAGGTCGTCCCAACCCTGGTCGGCATCGACGACAACAAGATCCGGCACCGCGGCAGCACCCAAGGGCGCCCATTGCAAGGTCGGCTGCGCGCCAAGCAGGCGAAGCTGGCGGACCAGCCTTTCGGTGTTGCTGTCCTCGCGATGAACGATCGTCACACCCCAGCCGGTGAAATTCGGTGTTTCCCTCATGATACCACTCGCAGTCTCGGTGCGGCCGGTTGCCTGCGTCCAGTGAGATAGGGATCGGCGGCAAGTGGCGGTCGCGAGCCTATGACGTCGAAACCGTTCTCGGCATTGATGCGCCCGAGATGAAAGGGCAGCGCCGCATGATTTGTTTCGCGATCGATCGACAAGGACCCGAACAAAGTCGGCCAGGCGGACGCGTGCAGCATCCGGCGAACCTCGAGCGGATCGTCGTCACCAGCCGCAACGATCGCGTCGGCGCATAACTTCGCGGCCGTGTAGGCGCCGGCAAATACGCTGGAAACCCGCCGTTGGTCGCCGAACCGCGTCGCGACACGCGCCTTGAAGGCGAGATTGTCCGCCGTGTCCAGATTGTCGAAATAGGAGGCGGCGCACAGCTGCCCGAGTGCGGCCCTTGGTGACATCTCGTCCAATTCGCATTCCATCAGATCGCAGCTTACAACGGGGCAATTCTCGGGCCGAAACGCCGGATCACGCTTACCGAGTTTGCGGATGGCCGCGAGGAAGGCGTAGCTCGAGGGGCCGATCAGATTGTTGAGAATGAAGCTTGGGCGGCGTTGCTCGATATCGGCAACGATACGATCGACAGCCGTCTCTTCCAGCGGCAGGTAGCGCTCGCCGAGCACCTCGCCGCCGGCATTGTGAATGAGTTCGCGCGCTAGCCGGTTCATCTCCCAGCCCCAGACATAATTGGCGCCGACCAGATAGGGACGCGCACCAAAGCGGGGGATCAGATGATCGAACAGCGGTATCAGGTGCTGGTTCGGGCAACCACCGATGTAGATGACGTTTTCGTTGGCCTCGAATCCCTCGTAAGGGCACATGTACCAGAGCAAAGCGTCGTGCTTTTCAACAAGTGGAATGACTTCCTTTCGCGCCGCCGATGTGATCGTGCCAACGATATGGCGGCAGCCGGCTCGCAGAAGTTCGCGCGCGCCTTCGAGATAGGCCGAAAGGTCCGCATGCGGATCGAAGAACATCGGCTCGACCGCCCTGCCGCTTGCCGCGGCGAACTCCGAAAGCGCGAATTCCGCACCGTCGCGCGCATCCCGTCCCATCGGCGAATATGGGCCCGAGGTGGAAAACAGAACGCCGATTTTCAGTGCGTCAGCCATGCGAACCCCAAAAACGAAAAACCCCACGACGCGGTCCCATCGGTGATGGGGACGTCATGGGGCGAAACTGCCCAGCGACTATCGAAGTCATGTGTTCGCGGAAACCATTTGCCTAATCCGCAGGCCTGCATAAAATACAGGCGTATGAGCTTTGTCAAGCATGATCATCGACATCGAGATCCCGCTACTGGTCGGCATAAAACATCACCCCGCTTGACCTCAAGCATAGTGCTTCCCAGGTATCCTTGAGCCCATCCGAATGGCATGGGCGCAGCAGGAGGTAGCACGATGCAGATTACCTATCATGTCGGACAGCACGATGGTGGCTATGGATATCGCCTTGGCGATGTCTGGTCCGAGACATTTCCCACGCATGGCGCGGCACTTGCCGCGGCAAAGGCCGCCGCGAGCCGACAGCATGTCGAAGGCCGCGATGCCGAAATCCAGTATCAGACCGCAGACGGTTCGTGGCATACGGAACATGCCAACGGCGGCGATCGGCCCGATACAGAGGTTATTGACGATCGCTGAGCGCTGGGCGACCTTTCGCCAGAATTTCACCGACACAGGAATATAGAATGGCCACGACACCCCGACGCCCCGCCAATGCACTGGACGCGGCGGAAGCCTTGTTCAAACCCGCCAAGAAGCAGCCGGCTGCTGCCGTCGAGCGGCCGGCGATCCCGAATGCGAAGGAAATGGTGTCGATCAAGATCGACAGCGACGTGCTGGCGTTTTTCCAGGAAGACGGCCCCGGCTGGCAGGAGCGGATCAATGACTGCCTGCGCGCTGCGATGAAGACTGGCCGCTGATTGCAGGACGAGCGGCGCGCGTCGCCGTGGTGCTAGCCGAGATGCTTGGCAGGGGGCCACGGCGATGCGTGCTGCGCGGCAAACTCAGACTAGCGCCCGCCTTCAACGGGGGAAATTGGGCATGAATATGACGTGTACGTAAAAGGAAATATATAGAATCGAATATCCTTGAATACGGACATTTTCTTATCGAAACGCACCGATCCGTAACGATCGGAACCGAAAGCAGCAGTATCGACCTTGACAGCAAAAGCCCCGCACTCAAAAGCCGGGGCATATGTTTGCTTAAGGTTATCGGCATGAAACTCCTCACGTCACTCTCCGCGTTTGTCGGCAAGACATTCGCCCTCTGGGTCATCCTGTTCGCCGTTCTCGGCTTCCTGCTCCCGGATGTGTTCAAGCAGGTGACGCCCTATATCGTCACGCTGCTCGGCATCATCATGTTCGGCATGGGCCTGACGATCTCCGTCGATGATTTCCGCGAACTGAGCCGCCGCCCGGTCGAGGTCGCGATCGGCGTCGTCGCGCACTTCGTCATCATGCCGGCGCTCGCTCTGCTCTTGACCGTGCTCATCCCGATGCCGCCGGAAGTCGCCGCTGGCGTCATCCTCGTCGGCTGCTGCCCCGGCGGTACGTCGAGCAACGTCATGACCTATCTCGCAAAGGGCGACGTCGCGCTGAGCGTCGCCTGCACCAGCGTCACCACGCTGGCGGCCCCGATCGTCACGCCCTTCCTCGTCTGGATGTTCGCGAGCCAGTATCTACCTGTGAACGCCATGGCGATGTTCATGAGCATCCTGCAGGTGATCATCCTGCCGCTGGCGCTCGGCTTCCTGGCGCAGAAGGTGCTCCCGCGCCTGGTCGAAAAGACCGTGCCGGCCCTGCCGCTCGTCAGCGTTATCGGCATCGTGCTGATCGTCGCCGCTGTTGTCGGCGCCAGCAAGGGCGCCATCGCGCAGTCCGGCCTCCTGATCTTCGCTGTCGTCGTCCTGCACAACGGGCTTGGCTATCTGCTCGGCTTCTTCGCTGCCAAGGCGTTCGGCCTCAATCTCTACAAGCGCAAGGCGCTCGCCATCGAAGTCGGCATGCAGAACAGCGGCCTCGGCGCCGCGCTCGCCACCGCATACTTCTCGCCGGTGGCCGCCGTTCCGAGCGCCATCTTCAGCGTCTGGCACAATATCTCCGGCGCGCTTCTGGCGAACTACTTCTCCAGCAGGACCGATGACGCCGCGGAAAACAAGGCGGTCGAGGCTTCCTGACCTCTCGCCGAAAACGCCATACATCGATCGAATGGCCCGCCGAAAGCGGGCCATTTTCATTTTCGGTCAGGTGCCCGGCGAGGCCTCACGATAAAATAACCAGTTGGTGAATTGTTTACTTGAACGGCCGGTTCGAATCGTCAAAGGTAAGCACGCTAACCAATCCCGTCATCGATTTGCCGTCCCTCGCGGACCCGCGCCGATACACCTCTATTTTGGAATGATACCGTGAGCAGCGATGCTTTGAACCGTGTAGCGAAGCCCTCGGCTTCGATGGCAAAGGCGACTGCGGCAGGATGGGGCAAGGGCCTCTCCACGTTGGTCCGCATCACCGTCATGGCTTTGCGCCACCCATGGCAGTCCAGCCTTGCGATCGGAGCCACCCTGATTGCCTCTTCGTTCCAGCTGATGATCCCGCGCCTGCTCGGGCACGCGGTGGATCACACCCAGGCTGTCGTCGAAGGCGGTGCCGCCGGACTGGTCGCCCAGGACGCTCTGCTGACGACCGCCTTGCTGCTGCTCGGCGCCAGCGTGATGCGCGGCGTCTTCACCATGGTGCAGAACTACTACAGCGAAAGCGTCGGCCACCACATGGGCTACGAGCTTCGCATCGCCTGCTACGAGAAGATCCAGCGGCTCTCCTTCAGCTTCCACGACAGCGTGCACTCGGGCGACCTGATCACCATCGGCCTGCTCGATCTGGAAGGCGTGCGCATGTACTTCTCGACGGCCCTGGTGCGCATGGTGCTGCTGACCATGCTGATCGGCATCGGCGCCTACATGCTTCTGTCGACCGACGTGGTGCTCGGCCTCCTGGCGCTGAGCTTCGTTCCTTTCGTCGGCTGGCGTTCATCGGTGACGCAGTTGCGGTTGCGCGCCACATGGCTGGTGTTGCAGGAGCGGCTTTCCGTCCTGACCCGCATCATGGAAGAAAACCTCGGCGGCATTCGCGTCGTCCGCGCCTTCGCGTCCCACGCCTACGAGATCTCGAAGTTCGACGCGGCGTCCAAGAGCGCGCTGGAGCTCGCGCATCAACGCGTCGGGATCCGCGTCATCAACACCAGCGCCATGACCTTTTCCTTCTTCGCCGCGATGGGCCTCGTGCTCTGGGTCGGCGGTGGCAAGGTGATATCGGGCGAGATCACGGTCGGCACGCTCGCATCCTTCCTCACCTTCATGACCATCCTGCAGATGCCGGTGCGCCAGCTTGGCCTGATGGTCAACGCCTTTGCCCGCGCCTCGACCTGCGGCACGCGATTGTTCGAGTTACTCGATCTCGAGATCGCCGTTCGCGATGCGCCGGACGCGAAGGAGCTTAAGATCACCGAGGGTACGCTTCGGTTCGAGAATGTAAGCTTCAGCTATCCAAGCACGCCGACGCAACAGGCGCTGCGGGGCATCTCCTTCGAGGCGAAGCGTGGCGACACGATCGGCATCGTCGGCCCGCCCGGCAGCGGCAAGTCGACGCTGGCGCACCTCATCCCACGCTTCTACGATGTCACCGGCGGCCGCGTCACCATCGATGGCCAGGATGTCCGCAAAGCGACGCTTCAGTCGCTGCGCCGCTCCGTCTCCATCGTGCAACAGGATTCCTTCCTATTCACGACATCGATCGAGAACAACATCGCCTATGGCGACCCATGGGCGAAGGAAAGCCGCATTGCCGGCGCCAGCGAAAGCGCACAGTTGCACAACTATGTGCTCGGCCTGCCGACGGGCTACGACACGGTTGTCGGCGAGCGCGGCGTGTCGCTCTCCGGCGGCCAGCGCCAGCGCCTGTCGATCGCGCGCGCCCTGATGCTGAAGCCCGCGGTGATGGTCTTCGACGATTCCACGGCCGCGATCGATGCCGCGACCGAGCAGCGCATCCGCTCCGCCATGCGCAAATACGCCGCCGACCGGGTGACGATCATCGTCGCCCACCGGCTGAGCTCGCTGATGCATGCGGACCAGATATTGTTCATCGAAGAAGGCGAGATCGTCGAGCGCGGCACACATGAAGAGCTGCTGGCCGCGAACGGGCGTTACAAGGCGCTTTACGATCTGCAGGTGCGTCCCGGCGACGAAGCCGTGAGCGCCTAGGGAGGAAAACATGGCCGAGGAAATGGAAACCGAACGCTCCGACGTTCGCGAGGATGGACGCCGCCCCCCGCGCGCGGTCGTCGGCTCGCAGCGCGTCGAAGAGGAGATGTTCGGCAAGGCCTTCGACGGCAACGTCATCAAGCGGATATGGGCCTTCGTCCGGCCCTACAGGCGCGACGTGGTGCTCTCGGTCTGCGCGGTGCTGACGTTCACGCTGATGCAGCTGATGATACCGCTGATCATCCGCTATGCGATCGACCACGGCATGCAGCAGGACGGCAGCCATTCGGCACTGACATGGGCCGTCGTGGTCTTCCTCATCGCGATCCTCATCAATTACGGCGCCAGCTACGCGCAGGAGACGCTTGTCGGCGGCGTGGCCGAAAACGTGCTCTTCGATATTCGGCGCCAGATGTTCTCGCACCTGCAGCGCGTCTCGCTCTCCTTCATGGACAAGACCGAGGTCGGCCGCCTGATGTCGCGCCTGCAGGGTGACGTCAACTCGATGCAGGAATTCCTGGAAACATCGGTTCTCTCGGTCGGCGACATGACGCTGCTCGTCGGTATCGTCGGCGTCATGCTCTATCTCGATCCGAAGCTCGGCCTGCTGACGCTTTCGGTTCTACCAATCTTGTTCATCGTCCGCCTCTTCTGGTTGCCGCTTGCCCGCAAATCCTTCATGGCCGCGCACGAGACCAATTCGGTGGCCAACGGCGCCCTGGCCGAGGCGATCCATGGCGTGCGCGCCGTGCAGAGCATGGACCGGCAGGGCGTCAATTTCACGCTTTACGACGACAAGGCGAAGGCAAACCTTCAGACCCATCTCACTGCGGCGCGTTACGCGCAGGTGATGGTGCCGATCGTCGATTCACTGACGGGTGTCGCCATGGCGCTGGTCATCGTCGTCGGCGGTGCCCGCGTGCTCAACCAGGCGCTTGATGTCGGCGTGCTCGTGGCGTTCCTCTTTTACATCCAGCGCTTCTTCGACCCGATCCGTTCGCTGACACTGCAATACTCGGTCATGCAGCGCGCCATGGCATCCGGCCAGCGGTTGACCGAAGTGCTCGACGTGCCGATCGACATCAAGGATGCAGCCGATGCGGTCGTTCTCTCCAAGGATATGGACGGCTCCGTCGAGTTCCGCGACGTGGTCTTTGGCTACAATCCGAAGCATCCGGTGCTGAAGCATGTGAGCTTCAAGGTCAACCCGGGCGAAACGGTCGCTCTTGTCGGCCCGACCGGCTCTGGCAAGTCGAGCTGCATGTCGCTGATCCATCGCTTCTATGACGTTCAGCAGGGACAGGTGCTTGTCGGCGGCCACGATGTCCGCGCGCTGACGCAGGATTCGCTCGGCGACCAGATCGCCATGGTGCTGCAGGAGCCGTTCCTCTTCACCGGAACAGTGTTCGAGAACATCCGTTATCACAAAGCGGACGCGACGCGGGAGAAGGTTATCGAGGCAGCCAAGGCCGTCGGCGCGCATGATTTCATCATGCGCCTGCCAGAGGGATACGACAGCATGCTGGGCGAGCGCGGCGGCAACCTCTCGCTCGGGCAGCGCCAGCTTCTGTCCTTCGCGCGTGCGCTTGTGGCCGATGCCAAGATCCTTGTGCTGGACGAGGCGACGGCAAATATCGACAGCTATACGGAGATGCTGATCCAGAAGGCGCTGGTCAAATTGCTGGAAGGCCGCACCGGCCTGGTGATCGCCCACAGGCTGGCGACCATCCGCGAGGCCGACCGGATCATCGTTCTGCAGAACGGTGAGCTCGTCGAAAGCGGCAGCCACCAGCAGCTCATGGCGAACCGCAAGCTTTACGCGCGGCTATACGACCTAAACTACGCGTCATTCGACGACATTCCGGAAACCGTTCTGGAAGAGACGACAGCAAGCGGATCGGCGACCTGACATAGAGGCCGGCGATCCAGAGAGAGAAACCCATTCCGACACGGAGGATGTTCAATGGATTATCGCAAGCTTGGACCAAGCGGGACAATCGTCGCGCCATATTGCTTGGGAACGATGACATTCGGCGCGGAAGCCGATGAAGCCACCTCGCACAAGATACTCGACGACTATTTCAAATGGGGCGGCAATTTCGTCGACACGGCCGATGTCTATAGCGCCGGTGTCTCGGAAGAGATCATCGGCCGCTGGCTGAAGGCCAGGTCGACCGAATCCCGCCAGGCAGTGATTGCCACGAAGGGGCGTTTCCCGATGGGAAACGGCCCGAATGATATCGGGCTATCGCGGCGGCATTTGAACGTCGCGCTCGACGACTCGCTTCGACGTCTCGGTATCGAACACATCGATCTCTACCAGATGCATGCATGGGATGCCCTGACACCCATCGAGGAGACGCTGCGTTTCCTCGATGATGCCGTCTCCAGCGGCAAGATCGGCTATTACGGCTTCTCCAATTACGTCGGGTGGCATATCGCCAAGGCAGCCGAAATCGCCAAGGCGCGCGGCTATACCCGGCCAGTAACGCTGCAGCCGCAGTACAGCCTGCTCGTCCGCGATATCGAACTCGAGATCGTGCCGGCTTGCCAGGATGCGGGCCTGGGCCTGCTGCCTTGGTCGCCTCTCGGCGGCGGCTGGCTGACGGGCAAATACCGCCGTGACCACATGCCGACGGGCGCGACCCGGCTTGGGGAAAATCCGAAGCGCGGCATGGAATCTTACGACCAGCGCAACGCCCAGGAGAGGACCTGGGACATCATCGGTGCGGTGGAGGAGATTGCCAAAGCCAAGGGTTGCAGCATGGCTCAGGTGGCGCTTGCCTGGACCGCGGCACGCCCGGCCGTGACATCGGTCATCCTCGGCGCCCGCACGACGGAGCAATTGGCGGACAACCTTGGTGCGGCCAAGATCAGCCTCTCGGACGAGGAAATGAGCCGCCTCACCGAGATCAGCGCGCCGCACCCCTTCGACTACCCCTATGGCGTGGGCGGGACGAACCAGCGCCACCGCAAGCTCGAAGGCGGGCGGTAAATCATCAGGCAGCGGCGGCGCACACCGCCGCTGCCTTGTTCAATCAGATACGAGCGCCGGTCGCGTCGTCGAACAGATGCAGCTGTGCCGGATCGATGGTCACCCCGATCGTCTCGCCGCCGCGGGCCGTGCTGCGGCCGGTCTCGACGATCGTCAGTTCCGGCGTCGTCGCCGCCGTGATGAAGGTGGCCGAACCCGTGGATTCGACAACGTCGACGGGGATATCGAAAGTCCCCTGCCCCGTCGCGGTGATACCGATATGCTCCGGACGGATACCGACTGTCACCTTGCGGCCCGGCTGCAGCTGACGATTGCTCGGCAGCGTGTGCTTGACCGTTCCGAGATCGATAGCGAGACCGCTTCCGTCCGCCTGTACGACACCAGGAATGAAATTCATCGCCGGCGAGCCGATGAAGCCGGCCACGAATTTGTTGGCCGGCGTGTCGTAGAGCTCGAGCGGCTTGCCCTGCTGCTCGATGACGCCCTCGCGCATGACGACGACGTGGTCGGCCATGGTCATCGCCTCGATCTGGTCGTGGGTGACGTAGACCGAAGTTGCGCCGAGCCGATCGTGCAGCGCGCGGATCTCCTTGCGCATGTGGACGCGCAGCGCCGCATCGAGGTTCGACAACGGCTCGTCGAACAGGAACGCCTTCGGATGACGGATGATGGCGCGGCTCATGGCGACGCGCTGGCGCTGGCCACCCGATAGCTCGCGCGGATAGCGCTTCAGCAAGTTGGACAGGCCGGTCGTTGCCGCGACATCGGCCGCTGCCTTCTTGGCCTCGGCCTTGGCAACGCCGCGGATGCGCAGGCTGTAGGTCAGGTTTTCCTCGACCGTCATGTGCGGATAAAGCGCGTAGGACTGGAACACCATGGCGACGTCGCGCTTGCGCGGCGGCACGTTGTTCATGAGCTCGCCGGCGATCTTCAGATCACCTTCGGAGATGCTTTCCAGGCCGGCGAGCGAACGCAGCAAGGTGGACTTGCCACAGCCCGACGGGCCGACGAGCGCCACGAAGCTGCCCTTGGCGATCTCAAGGTTGATGTTCTTCAGCGCATGGAAGGCGCCATAGTGCTTGTTGACGCCGCTGAGCTCGATCTGATTGGTCATTTGAGGGCTCCAGAGGTGAGGCCGGATACGATGCGGCGCTGCAAGAGAACGAAGATGGCGAGAACGGGCGTCACATACATCGTGGCGTAGGCCATGATGTTGTTCCACTCGCTGGTGTTCGGCCCCATGAAGGAGTTGAGACCGACGCTGGCGGGCTGAAGCTCTGCTTCCTGGATCATCGACTTCGAATAGACGAACTCGCCGAAGGCCTGCATGAAGATCAGGATCGCGCTGACGAGGATGCCGTTGCGGGCAAGCGGCAGCACGATATTGAAGAAGGCGCCGAAACGGGAGTTGCCATCGACCAGCGCTGCTTCCTCAAGCTCCATCGGCACGGCCATGAAGGTGGCGCGCACCAGGACCACGAAGAAAGGCATGCTTTTCGCAGCGATTGCCAGGATCACGGCAAAGCGCGGATAATCGAGCAGGCCGAACTGCGAGAAGCCCACGAAGATCGGCGTGATCATCAGCGATGCCGGCAGGACCTGCAGCATGAGGATGAGGAACAGACCGATATCCACCCACATGTTGCGATAACGCGCCAGCACATAGGCGCAGCCGACGCCGAGCACAGTGATCAACGCCACGGAACCGAAGGCGATGACCACAGAGTTCCAGAGATAGCGCCCCATGTTCCGGCTTTCCCACACATAGGCGTAGGTTCCCCATTGCGGCGAGGACGGCCAGAAGCTTGGCGGATTGGCGAACATCTCGGAGCCGCTCTTCAGCGCCGTGATGTACATCCAGTAGAGCGGAAAGAGATAGATTGCCGCCAGGACGATCGCGATGAACAGCATCAGGCGGTTGCGGTTGGTATCGCTCATCCGCGCACCTCATGTTTTGTCGACCGGACATAGACGATCGAGGCGAACATCACGAAGACGATCATGATGACGGAGATCGTGGCGCCCTTGCCGAAGTCGTATTGGCGGAAGGACAGGTCCCAGGCCCAGTATTGCGTGACGTTGGACGAATTGTTCGGCCCGCCGTCAGTGATGGCCGCGAACAAGTCGAACTGCTGCAGCGTGAAGATCAGGCCGAGCGAAACGATGGCGCCGATGGTCGAGCGCATCATCGGAAGCGTGATCGTCCAGAAACGCTGCCAGGCATTGGCGCCGTCGAGTTCTGCCGCTTCGTAGAGATCGCCGGGGATCGAAGAGAGGCCAACGGAGAGCAGAATCATGTTGAAGGACGTGCCGAGCCAGATATTGGCGATAACGACGGCCCAGAGCGAGAAATTGGGGTCCGAGCGCCAGAAGATGTTGGAGCTGATCAACCCGCTCTCGCGCAGAATGAAATTCAAGACGCCGAAATCGCCAGACAGCACCCAGTTCCAGATCGCGCCGACGACGAGGCCGGGCATGACCCAGGAAACGAGGAACAGGCCGCGCAGCCAGGAGGCGCCCGGGAAATTCACCCAGAAGAAAAGCGCCAGGCCGAAGCCGATCAGGAACTGGCCGGCAATCGAGCCGACGACGAACAGCACGGTATTATAAATGATCGGCAGCGTTTCGGGCTGCTTGAACAGATCGACATAGTTCTTGAAACCGACGAAGGGGCGCACGAAGGTCCCGAGGCTGAACATGTCGACCTCCTGGAAACTCATGACGATGTTGTAGACGAGCGGCAGGCCCGCGAGCACGAACAGGAAGATGAGCGGCAGGGTGACAAGCGTGATGTCGAACCCGCGGCCATCGGTGATGCTGGAAAATAGCCTCTTCATGGATACCCCTTAAGCTCCGAACGGGGCTGCCTGGCGCTTGCGCGGAAGACAGCCCCTGCCGGGAGGAAACGGTGGGATGGCGAGAACGCCATTGGGGTCGGACAGGCGGAGCGCGTCGCGCACGCTCCGCTTGCCCTGATATGTCACTCTTCGACGGCCTTGATCTTCTCGGCGGCCTGATCGAGCGCATCCTTCGGCGTTGCCTGGCCGGTCAACGCGGCCTGGATGGCATCCTGGATTGCCTTGGAGATCTTCGGCCATTCCGGCGACGGACCGCGCGGCTGGGCATATTTCAACTGCTCGACGAAGGTCTTCAGCGCATCGTCCTTCAGCTTGTTGCCTGTCGGCGGGATGGCAATGTCGGAGCGAGCCGGCAGCTGGCCGAACTTCTGGTACATCGTGTCGTCCTTCGAGGCGAAGAACTCGAGGGCCTTGAAGGCTTCCGCCGGATGCTTGGAACTGGAGAAGATCGCCCAGTTGTAGTCGCCCATGGCCGAAGACCGCGTCGCGCCTTCCTGCGGGATCGGCAGCAACGCCGTGCCCCAGTCGAACTTCGCGTCCGTCAGCATGCGGTCGATTTCCCACGGACCGGAGATGGCCATGGCCGCGTTGCCGGCGTTGAAGGTGGCGGTCGAATCCCACTGGCTGCGGGTCAGCGTGTCGGGAGAAGCAAGCTTCTCGTCCATGATCTGCTTCCAGACCGTCAGCGCCTTGACCGCACCGTCGGCATTGATCGTCTTGTAGGTCGCGCCGCCCATCTGCGCCCATGGCAGGAACTGGAAGGTGCCTTCCTCGTTCGCCTTGGCCGAGAAGGTCAGGCCGTAGACGTTCTTCGACGGATCGGTAAGCTTCTTGGCGTCCGCGACCAGCTCGTCCCAGGTCTGCGGCGGCTTTTCCGGATCGAGGCCGGCGGCCTTGAACATGTCCTTGTTATAGTAGAGCGCGATCGTGTTGGTCGCCTTCGGCACGCCGTAGAGCTTGCCGTCCCAGGTGGCGGACTTCAGCGGTCCGGGGAAGTAGTTCTCGGGCTTGATGACGGTCGACTTGGCGATCATGTCGGTCAGGTCGAGGAAAGCCTTGCGGGCAGCGAACATCGCGTGGTTCGGGTTGTCGATGGCGATGATATCGGGCGCCTTGCCGGTCGAAAATGCTCGCATCGATTCGCTGACGACATCGTCGAACTGGATCTGGCGGTATTCGATCTTGATGCCGTTGTTCTGATCGTTGAATTCCTTGATCAGGTTCGGCGCCGGCTGGATGTCGCGGTCGAGCGACCAGAGGGTCAGGGTGACGTCTTCGGCCTTGGCGGCTAGGCCGAAGAGCGACACGCTCGCCAGCGCAAGCGCGCCGATCATTGCAAATTTACGGATAGCCATGGTTCTCCTCCTTTGTGGTTATCCTAGATCGTAGGCCGGCAATTCCTCCTTGCCGGCCGCGATATCATCAAACCGGATCGACGACGAAATCGCCGCCCCGGGCATGCTTCAAATGGTTCAGCGCATGAACCTGGCCGGTCATCTCGAGCGCGTCGCGATAGACCGGATCGTGCCAACCTTCGATGTCGATGGATCCCGACCAGCCGGCGAGGCGCAGTTCCGAAATGATGTCCGTCCAGTTGCTGTCGCCAAAGCCCGGCGTGCGCATGAACACGAACTTTTCCTTACCGAAGATGCCATGCTCCTTGATGACATCCCAGCGGATCGTTGCATCCTTGCCGTGAACGTGGAAAATTTTCGACGCCCACTTGCGGATCTGCGGCAGCGGCTCGATCAGATAAACCATCTGATGGCACGGCTCCCATTCGATGCCGATGTTATCGTCAGGCGTCTCGTTGAAGATCAGCTCCCAAGCATCCGGATTGTGTGCGATGTTCCAGTCGCCCGTCTGCCAGTTGCCGTCCATCGCGCAGTTTTCGAAGGCGATCTTCACACCCTTGTCGGCGGCGCGCTTGGCAAGCTCGCTCCAGATTTCCTTGTAGCGCGGCAGGCTGTCGGTCAGCACCTTGCCGCGGATACGGCCGGTGAAGCCGGCAACGCAGGTGGCGCCGAAGTGATGCGCGTTGTCGATGCAATCCTTCCAACCCTGAAGCGTGTCGAGATCGATATCCGTCGTTTCGAGCGGGTTGCCGAACATGCCGAGCGTCGAGATGGTGATATCGCGGTCGCCGATGGCGTCGACGCAGCGCTTTCCAAGTTCGGCAAGGTTCTGGCCGTTCGTCGTCTGCCAGAAGAAGGGTTCGAAGCTTTCAAAGCCCATATCGGCGATCTGGCCGATCCGCTTGTCGGCGCCGCCCTTCGACGCGCTGACCATGGTTCCGATACGAATGGACTTGGCGGGGTTGCTCACAATCTCAATCCTTATGCTGAAATTTCGATACGCTTGCCGGTCTTTGCGCTTTCGATCGCGCCGAAGACCATGGCCAGGCTTCTGATGTTGTCGGAACTTGCCGTTTCCGGGCGTTTGCCCGTCTTGATCGCTTCAACGAAGCTTGCGATCACGCTGGCATGGCCGTGTGTCTCTTCGTCATGTTCAGGTGCTGGAACCTCGACCGGCGTGAAGCCGTGCAGCAGACCTGGCTCGCTTCCAGCGGTCGCGGCCTTGAAGCCCTCTTCGCCATCCCAGGTCAGCATGCCCTTGGAGCCGACGAGGCGCCACTGGCTTTCCCAGCTCGTGCGTTCGCCTTCGGCGCACCACGAACCGCGATAGGTGAAGACGACGTCATCGGCGAATTCGAAGGTGGCGTTGGCGGAAGCGCCGTGCTGATACCAGGAACCCTTCGGATTGCGCTCGACGCAGTAGACGGCGAGCGGCTTCTTGTCGGCGACGAAGCGGGCGGCGTCGAAAGTGTGGATCGCCATGTCGAGCAGCAGCACGTTCTGCATCTCTTCGCGGAAGCCGCCGAAATGCGGCGCCAGGAAGAAGTCGCAATGGATGCCGGTGATATCGCCGATCGCACCGCTTTCAACGAAGCGGCGCATGCGGCGGACGCCCGAGATGAAGCGACGGTTCTGAATGATGGCGTGGACCTTGCCGGTCTCGGCGGCGAGATCAATGAGAGCAGCCCCTTCGGCTAGCGAGGTCGCCATCGGCTTTTCGCTCAGCACGTGGCAGCCGGCTTTCAGCGCCGTCGACACCACGTTGAAGCGCGCGGTCGGGATGACCACGTCGAAGACGATGTCGGCTTTGGATTTTGCGATGACGTCGGCGAGGTCAGTGCCGATCACGGCGCCGCTCAAACCAAACTCCTCGGCGAGCTTTTCAGCCGCCGCGGGATTGACGTCGACGAGGCCCTTGACCTCGATCTCGGCTGCAAGAGCCGGGGTTTCCTTGATGGCGCGCAACCAGCCCTTGGACATGGCTCCGCAACCGCAGAGAACGGCATTCAATGTCACGATTTCCTCCCGTGGACAGTTTCCGGCTTTCCTCCCGAAACTTGCCCCGTAAACGTTTACGATACTAAGCGGAAACGTTTCTCACTGTCAATCCCACGCGATCAGACAAAAAATGCTGCGGAAAACATCTGCAAATGCGGGGCTTTAACCTCGGCTGCGCCGCAGCGCAGCACGAAAAAATTCGCACTATTTTGCGCCCGCGTTCCGGCGGGAACGCAGATAATCAGGTCAGATTTCGATTCTTCGATTAGCGGATCAGGATCGCGCGGAAATCGTTGACATTGGTTCCCGTCGGACCGGTCTCGAACAGGTCGCCAATCGCAGCAAAGCCGCTATAGCTGTCGTTGCCATCGAGAAGACGGCGCGGATCAAGACCGCCGGCGCGCAATCGTTCGACCGTCTTCCCATCCACGAAGGCACCCGCATTGTCTTCCGACCCATCAATGCCATCGGTATCGGCAGCGAGCACATGCATGTCGTGGCCTTGGATCGCCAGCGCCATCGCGAGCGCGAATTCGCCGTTGCGCCCGCCCTTTCCGCCCTTGCCCCGGAGCGTCACCGTCGTTTCCCCACCGGAGAGGATAACGACCGGCTTTTGGAACGGCCGATCTTTGGCAAGCACTTCGCGGGCGATCGCCGCATGCACCGAAGCGACATCGCGCGATTCGCCTTCGATGGAATCCGACAGGATGGCGGCTTCCACCCCGTGCGATCTGGCAAGCGCCGCCGCCGCCTCGAGCGAGACGCCGGCCGAGGCGATCACGTGATGTTCGTGGCGGCCGAAAACCGCATCATCCGGGCTCGGCGCATCGGCAGCCGGCGTCGCGAGAAAATCGAGCGCTGCCTGCGGCAGCGGCATCTTGTACTGCGCGATGATGTCAAGCGCATCGTGCCGCGTCGAGCGATCCGGAACCGTAGGTCCGGAAGCGACATAAGCAGGGTTATCGCCGGGAATATCGGACACGACCATGCTGACCACGCGCGCCTTTGTCGCCGCTGCCAGCCTGCCGCCCTTGATCGTCGAAAGATGCTTGCGCACCACGTTCATCGCGGAAATCGGCGCGCCCGAGGCAAGCAGGATCTCGTTCATGGCAATCTCGTCTTCGAGCGTCAGCCCCTCAGGCGGCGACGGTAGCAGCGCGGACCCTCCCCCGCAGATCAGCGCGATGACGAGGTCATCCTCGCCAAGCCCGCTCACCGCGTCCATCAGCCGCTTCGAAGCCGCGAGGCCGGCGCTATCGGGGACCGGATGCGACGCCTCAAGCATCTCGATGCTTCGGGTTTCGCAGCCATAACCGTAGCGCGTCACCACCACGCCCTCAAGCGGGCCATCCCAGACGCTCTCGAGCGCCTGTGCCATCTGTGCCGCGCCCTTGCCGGCGCCGATCACCACCGTCCGGCCTTTCGGCTTGGTCGGAAGATGGGCGGTGATGCCCGTGAGCGGGTCTGCCGCCTTGACAGCGGCGGAGAAGAGATCTTTTAGGAAATCGCGCGGTTGCATGGGCTGGCTTTCGAGAAAATTCAACTGTCGAGGCTGAAGGCATCGCTTTCGCCCGCAACGAGCTCAAGCGGCCAAATCGTGTTGCGCGCGCCACCGGGATAGAAATCCGCGTAGGCGGGCATGGTCGCGAGCAACGTTTCTGCAAGCTCGGCGCCGAGATCGCGCAGCGACATTCTAAAACATGTCAGTGCCGGCTGCAGGAACCGGGCGCGCGGCTCCTCGCGAAAGCCGATGACGGCGAGATCCCGGCCTGGAATGATGCCTGCCTCGACCATGCGCCGGTAAAGCCCAATCGCCATCAGTTCATAAATCAGAATGATCGCCGTCGGCCGGGGATCAAGACGAATGAGTTCGTGACCGGCCTGATATCCACCCTGCTCGCTCGACTTTGCGCGAATGACGAGTTCGGGATCATAGGCGATGCCGTGGCGTTCGAGCGAGCGCCGGTAGGCATCGAGGAAGATATAGCCGAGATTGACATCACTCGATGGGACCGCGATCGCGATCCGGCGATGCCCCTTGGCAACGAGCCGATCGACGGCGGAGGCCGCGACGCCTTCGAAATCAAGGTCGATCCAGCTGTAATTGCCACCGGACGAGCTGCGGCCGAGCGCAACGAAGGGGATCTTCGCCTTGGCGAGGAAGTCGATACGCTTGTCGATGCGCTGCGTGGCGGAAATGATTAATGCATCGACAACACGACGCGCCACCATGCGCTTCAGATATTCCTGAGGGTCCTCATCATTCGGGCACGGCAGCATGATGAGATCGAGCTTGTGGCGCGAAAGCACGCTTTGCAGGCCGCCCGTCAGGCCAAGGAAGAAGTTGTCGGCGTTTTCGACCGTTTCCTTGCTGGACTCGATCATCAGGCCGATGACATTGGTGGTACCCTGTCTGAGGCTTCGGCCGGACTGGTTCGCGACATAGCCAAGCTCTTCGGCCGCCGCCAGCACGCGCTTGCGGGTTTCTTCATTCACATCCGGTTTGCCATTCAGCGCCCGCGACACGGTCCCGATCGAAATATCGAGATGCTTGGCCAGTTGGCGAATTCCCCTCATTCCGACAATCGTCCTCCCAGTGGCGATGGCTAGCCGACCTTATGTGACACACCAAAACCGATCCGGAAAGGACCAAGGACAACGATATCTGGTGGAGCGGGAGACGGCAGGCCGATGATCGGCAACTTTCCGCGCCGACGCAGCTATGTAGCGAACACTTTACGTAAAGAGATCGGCATCCTTCATCGACGGTGCCTGCGCGTCTTTTGACGAGAGCGTTGGCGCGGTATCAATTGGCCAGGAGACGTTCACCGTCGGATCGTTCCAGATGATGGCGCGCTCGTGTTGCGGCGAGTAGAAATCCGTCGTCTTGTAGAGAAACTGCGCGGTCTCGGACAGAACGACGAAGCCATGCGCGAAGCCCGGCGGGATGTAGAGCTGGCGTTTGTTGTCCGACGACAGGATTTCGCCAACCCACTGCCCAAAGGTCGGAGAGGAGCGACGCAGGTCCACGGACACATCGAAGACCTCGCCCTCGACCACCCGCACCAGCTTTCCCTGAGCTTGGCTGATCTGGTAGTGCAGCCCGCGCAGCACGCCTTTTGCCGATTTGGAGTGGTTGTCCTGAACGAATGAAACCTCGGCCCCGGCCGCTTCGTTGAAGCGAGCCTGGTTGAAGCTCTCGAAAAAGAAGCCGCGTTCATCGCCATAGACGGTGGGCTCGATCAGCAGGACTTCCGGAATTGCCAGCGAAGAGACTTTCATCGGTCAGCCCGCCTCTGCCAGAAGTCGCATCAGGTATTTCCCGTATCCGTTCTTGCAGAGCGGCGCCGCAAGTTGCTCCAACTGGCGGCCGGTGATCCAGCCGTTGCGAAACGCGATTTCCTCGGGGCAGGACACTTTCAACCCCTGGCGTCGCTCGAGCGTCGAGATGAATTGCCCTGCATCGAGCAGGGAATCATGCGTTCCCGTATCGAGCCAGGCATAGCCGCGGCCCATGATCTCGACGGTCAGGCTGCCATCCTCGAGATAGCGCCGGTTCAGGTCGGTGATCTCAAGCTCGCCGCGCGGTGAAGGGCGTAGCGACTTGGCGAACTCGACGGCGCGTTCATCGTAGAAATAGAGGCCAGTCACCGCGTAATTCGATTTCGGCTCCGCCGGCTTTTCCTCGATCGAGACCGCTCGGAAGCGCCTGTCGAATTCCACGACGCCATATCGCTCCGGATCGAGCACGTGATAGGCGAAGACCGTCGCGCCGCGATCGACCGACATGCCGCTCGCGAGAAGGGTCGGCAGGTCATGGCCATAGAAGATGTTGTCGCCGAGCACGAGCGCCGACGGCGAGCCATCGAGAAACTTCTCGCCGATGATGAAGGCCTGGGCTAGGCCATCCGGCGATGGCTGTTCGGCGTAGGAGAACTTGACGCCCCAGGCACTGCCGTCCCCCAGCAGTTGCTCGAAGCGAGGGATATCGAGCGGCGTCGAGATGATCAGTATATCCCGGATACCGGACAGCATCAGTGTGCTGAGCGGATAATAGATCATCGGCTTGTCGAAGACAGGCAGCAACTGCTTGCTCATGGCAAGTGTCGCCGGATGAAGACGAGTGCCGGATCCACCGGCGAGAATGATGCCTTTTCGGGTCACAGCGCCCACCCCCGTTCCTTCAATTGATCAAGTACGCGATCGACATGCACCGTCCATTCGGGCAGGGTCAGCCCAAGGGCGGCACTCAAAGCATCCGTATTGAGCGACGAATTTCGCGGTCGCGCGGCGGGCCGCGGAAACTCGTCGGTGGTAATGGCCTCGATGTCGGCAGGATCGACCGCCGAGACGAAGCCACGTTCGACTGCCTTCTGGACAATATGCCGTGCGAGCCCGTGCCAGCTTGTTCGTCCCGATGCGGCTAGGTGGTAGGTTCCGTCGGCAATGCCGCCACGCCGGTGCGCGGCAATGGCAAGCGCAGTGACATCGGCGAGCAGCTCGACGGCCGTCGGCGCCCCGAACTGATCCGCGACGATCCGCAGGTTCGGACGCTCCCGCGCCAGTCGCAAAATGGTCTTCACGAAATTCGTGCCGTCGGCGGAGACCACCCAACTCGTGCGAAACAGCAGATGCCGACAGCCGGACTCGACAATCGTCAACTCGCCAGCCCGCTTCGACTTGCCGTAAACATTCAACGGATCCGTCTTGTCGTTTTCGCGATAGGGCGTCTCCTGTCGGCCATCGAAAACGTAGTCCGTCGAATAATGAACCAGCAGCGCGTCACTCCGGCGGGCGTAATCCGCCAATGCCTTCACGGCCTGGTGGTTAGCCCGAAACGCCGCATCGGCATTCGTCTCGGCAAGATCGACCTGCGTATAAGCCGCCGCATTGACGATAATATCCGGGCGGACCGCATCAAGACGCTCGGCGAGTGCTTCCAGCTTATCGAGATCGAACTCGTCGCGTGCGACCGCGACGAGATTACCGAACGGAAGCAACGTGCGCTGAAGTCCGCGTCCAAGTTGCCCGTTTTTTCCGAGAAGCAGCACGGTCATGCGTATTGCTTCTCCACCCAGTTGCGGTAGCTGCCTGACGTCACGTTCTCGACCCAATCGGCATTGTCGAGATACCACCGGACGGTCTTGCGAATACCGCTCTCGAAAGTTTCCGCCGGACGCCAGCCGAGCTCGGCCTCGATCTTGCGCGCATCGATCGCATAGCGCCGGTCGTGCCCGGGGCGATCGGTCACGAAAGCGATCTGCTCGCTGTATTTTTTCCCATCAGATCGCGGCTGTAGCTCGTCAAGGACCTCACAAAGCGTGGTAACGACATGAAGGTTGGCCCGTTCGTTCCAGCCGCCGATATTATAGGTTTCGCCCAAGCGCCCGGCTTCCAGCACGCGCCGGATCGCGCTGCAGTGATCCTTCACGTAGAGCCAATCACGGATCTGCATGCCATCGCCATAGATCGGCAGAGGACGGCCTCTCAGCGCGTTGTGGATCACCAACGGAATGAGCTTCTCCGGGAAATGCAGCGGGCCATAATTGTTGGAGCAGTTGGTGGTGACAACAGGAAGCCCGTAGGTGTGGAAATAGGCGCGAACCAGGTGGTCGCTCGCCGCCTTGCTGGCGGAGTAAGGGCTGTTGGGCCGGTAGCTCGTTTCCTCGTTGAACGCTGGATCATCGGCGCCGAGCGTACCAAAGACCTCGTCGGTCGAAACGTGCAGAAAGCGGAAATCTGACTTGTTTTGGAGGCCACCCCAATAGGCGCGCGCGGCCTCCAACAGGCGAAACGTGCCGAGAATGTTCGTCTGGATGAAATCCTCCGGCCCGTGGATCGAACGGTCCACATGGCTTTCGGCAGCGAAATTGACGACGGCTCGGGGCTTGTGGCGCGTAAAGAGATCGCTCAGAAGCGCCGCGTCGCCAATATTGCCATGCACGAAGATATGGCGCGGATCGTTCTCGATAGGCCGCAGGTTGTTCAGATTGCCGGCATAGGTCAGCGCGTCGAGATTGACGACCGGCTCGTCCTGTTCCGCCAGCCAATCCAGCACGAAGTTCGAGCCAATGAAGCCGGCTCCCCCAGTCACAAGTATCATCGCCTACGCACCTTTCAACCAACGCAAACACCAGGATTGACGACGAAATTTCAGTAGACGTTGCTCCGATCCTGCAAGCCGATCGCCGTCATCACGACGATCCTGAGATCAAGCCACAACGACCAATTGTTGATGTACCAAATGTCGTGCCGCACCCGGTCCGCCATCCTGTCGATCGTCGGCGTCTCGCCTCTGTGTCCATTGATCTGCGCCCAACCCGTGAGGCCCGGCTTCACATGCCGGCGCGAGGCGTATTGGGCGATCAGCGTTCCATAGAGATCGTCATGCGCCAAGGCATGCGGGCGTGGGCCGACCACGGACATCTCGCCGCGCAGCACGTTCCAGAACTGCGGCAGCTCGTCGATGCTCGTCGAGCGGATGAAAGCGCCGACGCGGGTCACGCGCGGATCGTTGCGTGTCGCCTGGCGGATGTCGCCGGAATCTTCCATGACAGTCATGCTGCGGAACTTCAGGATGCGGAACGGCTTGCCGTTATGCCCCTTTCGGCACTGCATGAAGAAGACGGGGCCACGGCTGTCGAACTTGATGGCGAGCGCGACCAGCGCGCAGAGCGGCAGCGTCACGGTCAGTGCGCCAATCGAAAAGCCGATATCGAACAGCCGCTTCACGATACGCTCGACCAAGCCGAGCGGCGGACGGTGGATCTGGAACGCGCGGTTTTCGCCGATATCCTGTGCAAAACCTTGGGCGATATCACCAACCAAGCCCGAGAACATCACACTGACCGGAACGCAAAACTCGCGCAGGGCCGACAGGCATTCCTCGAGAACTATGGCGTTGGCATAGTCGCCCCAGACAACCAGAACTTCGTCGACATCTGTGATGCCGTTCTTCTGAAGCTTCTCCTGCAACAGGCAAGGAGCTTCATCAATGCTGCGAAGGTGCATGGTATGCTTGATGGACAAGCCGCCAAGTGCTGCGGTGTGGATGAGCGGTTCGACCGGCGTGGAATCTGGGCAGATCAGCAACACGCGCCGGGTCGGAAACGATGCATGGGCGACCGCGCGGTTCAGATAGGAATACCATACGAGCCTCAACGTCGTCAGCGCGCCGAACGACAGGACCGCCGCGGACAGGATAGCGCCGCGCGACACCATCGTTCCAATCTTGAGGAAGAAAACAATCGCAAGAAGAAAGGCAACGACTGCTGGCAGAAAAGTGCAGATGATTGCCATCTGCCTGCGAAACGACAGAAGGCCAGCGGGGCGGTAGGCATGGGCGCCGCCCAAGGCCAGGACGAAAACGGTTGCGACCAGCAAGCCGATGCCCGCATATCGAGATAAATCGCCCGCCATTCCCAAGAATACTTGCTCATAAAACATGTATCCGCCGGCGCTCGCGAAGAATAGAACCGTGAAGTCAACAATAGCCGCGACATAGGTGGTCGCCACAGCATTGAAGCTGAACCACCCTCGATCATTTCTGGCTGAAAGCCGCACGTTCCAGCTGTGTTCCACTGGCATGGTCATAACGTTTATCCTCAACCCGCCAGCCTAGTTAACACAAGATTAATACACCCAACAATTCGCCAAGGATTACTCCTTATTTAGTATTTCAAAGTAGGGATATGTTTCACTCTGTATTTTTTCTCAATATACGACTTGACGTTGGAGTAATTTATCAAAAATACAAACTGAGAGTAGGCGTTCTGGCCGGCCGCAAATCTCGACCGTTCTGGTAGAAGAGTAGTTGAGCGTTGTTTATCCCTCGATCGGAAGGAACTTGAACGGTACGCACGATGAACCAGATGAAAAGCAGCAATACGGGCGCCCTCAAGGCTGCAGCCTCGACAGAAATTCAGACAAGTGGGAGCTTTTAATGCGCTTGCAACGAGCGCATCGTTACAAACGACGCGCAGCCGCTGAATTACAAGCTATTCCAATTTATACTTACAATTAAAGTAAACTTGGCATCTAAGACGATCGGCTCTGTGGCACCGTCACTCATCCGACAGATCGTCGTCATCGTCATCAAAGCCGAACGACGCTCCCTGCATTTCGACCGTCATGTGTTGATACGCACGCGCTTTGATCTCGTTGCTGATCAGGACGATCCAATTATGGGCACGGCCGAGGCCGGATCCATTCTCCGGCATGACGAGCGCCATGCAGGTCATGACCCGAGGCCCGGTCTCACGATAAGGCTGCATGCTCCAGGCGAAGGGCTCATCCCGCTGGCGGCGCTTGCGAAATGTAACGCTGCGCTTGCGCGCACTCTTCCACGCCATCGTCATCGACCTCCGCTATCGACGCCGCGAACGCGGAACCGGCGTCGTCTTTCATGCAGCGTCGGATGGGTCGATCGCAGGGCACCGGACTTCGCGCACATCGGTCGCCGGATGATCCTGGCTTGCTCACACGGGATGCCTTGGCTCCCCCCAACGAGCACGATCTCCCTAAGTCCCTCTATCATCAGCGTGCGCCTCAAATGTCATCTCACTCATGTCGCGACGTAGAGCAGCTTGCGCGCTCGAGTATCATTCCGCTGCGTGGTGGAACACCAACGCAAAAAGCACGCGACCGGTGAGATTTCCTCAGCAGAGAATGTCGTCGACGCGCAGCTTCATCCGCCGATCCGCTATTCATCAACGATAGTGAGAGCCTAAATGTGACCCGAGCAGGGGCTGAGCCAATGTTGGAGATGGTCTTGGAGCGTGAGCGATGAAGTATCCCGTCGGAGACTCCATCGACGGGGTCAGCAATTCTCAGTTTTTTTTTCATCTTTTCCCCCGAAAGCACACAGAAAACACCTCCGGACAAGAAATATCCGGACACTATACACACACTCTGAGGAATTCACGCTCGACGATATTGCTCTCGTTCAATTTATTATTAATTCGATACAATGCTAAGCGCAAAAAATCGACGATGCAATAGTCAAATTTCATCATGAAACAGTGAATGCTGGATCGCTCCACTACATCAAGAAATGTAGCAGAAGCGTCAATCGTCGGTACTGGTATATTCGTGTTATCGCGTCATCACTTCGGATATACAGATAACTACAATGACGTTACTTTAAATGAAGAGCGCACCACGGGAAGCAACCGGGAGTATTATTATAGTTGTTCTCTCGGCGCGCGTAGCGCGATAAGTGGCTGCGAGGCCCGCGGGGTAAACAATCACGCGATCAAGCGGCGGCTAGCAAGCACCGCGCGACGCTCCCACCATACAAGCAGAAGGCTGGAGCAGACGATCACCACAGCACCGACAACGACGTTCACCGTCGGGATCTCCGACCAAATTAGATAGCCGAACAGAAACGCCCAAACGAGACCGCTATACTCCATGGGAGCAAGTGTAGACGCCGGCGCGTGACGGTAACCTTCATAGAGAAGGAATTGACCGAGCGCTGATACCGCCCCGAGGCCGAGCATGAGCGCCCAGCCGATGAGATCGGGCGATTTCCAGACCCACGGCAACATGGCACCGCAGGCTATGGCGAAGAGGAAGCTGGTCGCCATCATCTGGTTAAACGTGCTCTCGGAGCGACTAACCAGGCGAACGAGCACCGTGCTCCACGCCCAGCAGAAGCCCGCAAACAACACCATGAGCGTCGGCGTAAGACTGGGCGAATGCGTGGGGTTGGCCGCAAGTATGACGCCGGCAAAGCCCGCGAAGCAGGCAAACCATCGCATTGGCCCGACACTTTCCTTCAAGACGACGATGGAAAGGAAGATGACGATAATGGGTGCAGAGAAGTACAGGGTCGTAATTTCGGCAAGGCCCAGATGCCTGGCCGCCGAATAATAGGCCATCCAGGCGCCCAGCATGAGCATGGCACGAAGAACGAGCGAACCGCGATGAGCACTCTTCAGAATGGAGGGATGACGCAGCCGCTTGACCATGAAGCCTGCCACGGCGACGATGATCACGCTGCGAATGAACAGGATTTGCGGCACCGCATAGTCCGCGACCAGCCATTTCACGACGGCATCCTGGATTGCGAACAGCGAATAGCCCGCGCAGGACAGCGCTATGCCAACGAGCGGGTTGGGCGAGGCGTCAGAAGCGCGGAAATGCATGGTACGGCAGCCTGGATGCGGCATTGATGATGGTGAGCACCTAGCAAAAAGTTGCACGGGGAACAATGGCTAGTTTTGGCCCAAGCACACGCCCACTGCACGGCGGGAGATCGACGTGGGATTCTTGTACGCACAGTTGCTTAAACGCGCGATATTGCATACGAGCCACAATCATAGTGTATCAACGAACAACTTAGAACTTTGGCGGAGAGTACACGTGACCGACAAGAGCGCATCGCCTCCCTACGCGCTGCTTTCATGGATCCTGTGGCCAGCGCTGTTTTCAGCCGGGCTGATTGGCGCCGGGTTTGCTTTTCAGGCTCATGCACCGCTGCTGTGGTTCAACGTGGTCTACTTGACGATCGTCTGCGCAATCGCCTTGTTCGAGCGCGTGATGCCCTTCGAACAGCAATGGCTTCGCCGCGATGGCGAGACATTCAATGACGTCGCGCACACGCTGCTGAGCAAGGGTGGCGTTCAGCTGGCCGCCGCACTGGGTGCGACCGCGCCCATGGCGGTAGCAACCGTCGCGCATCCCTTTGTCACCAGCATACCCGATATTTGGCCCAACAGCTGGCCGCTCGCCCTTCAGGTCGTTCTTGGATTGGTGATCGCCGAGTTCGGGCTGTACGTCGCCCATCGCGCGGCCCATGAGATCCTGTCGCTCTGGCGGTTTCACGCCCTTCATCACAGTGTCGAGCGGCTCTGGGTCGTGAACACGGGCCGGTTCCATTTCATGGACTCGCTATTCAAGATCGCGCTTAGCCAGCTTCCGCTCTACCTCCTTGGCGCGCCGCTCCCGGTATTTCTGTGGATCGGCGCCGTGACGGCCTTCATCGGCCTGCTCACCCACTGCAATATCGATGTGCGCACAGGCCCGCTCGACCTGATCTTCAGCACGCCGGGCCTGCATCGTTGGCACCACTCGCGGGTGCTTGCCGAGGGCAATACGAACTACGGCGAGAACCTTGTCTTGTGGGACCAGCTGTTCGGCACCTATTTCAATCCAGACCGCCGCCCGCCGACCAACATCGGCATCAGCGGCCGGGTCTCCGACAACTTTATTGGGCAGCTGTTCCAGCCCTTCTCGAAGAAGGGCTACCGACAAATTCTTGGCCGCCGAGTACACCCCGACGGCCAGGAGATAGGAACAGGTGATAAAGGATCGCGGACCCCGTCCGGCACCATCAGCGAGAACCATCCGGTCAGCACGGATGGCACTGCCTAACCTCATCTAGTCCGCCGATGCGCTCCAGCGCGAGTCGGACTGGAACAGATCGTTCAGCTTATAGGCGACCTCGGTACGGTTGGTTGCCTTCAGCTTCTTCATGATGTTCCGGATGTGAACCTTCACTGTGCTTTCGCGCAGATTGAGTTCGTAGGCGATGATCTTGTTCGCCTTGCCCTTGCGCAGCGCTTGGACAACTTCGGCCTGGCGCAGCGTGAACATGCGCGACAGCTCTTTCTGTCGCGGCGCGTTATCGACAGGAGCCGACGACGTGAAGGCCTTGCCCGCAACGATGAAGGTGCCGCCCGCGACGGCAAGCCCGATGGCTTCCACACAGACTTCGATGCCCACGGAGGTGGGAATGAAGCCGCGAGCGCCATGCTCGATCGCCCGGAGCGTCTGGTTGAGATCGTCGCCATCGGCGAGGATGACAACCGGCGCCGGCGCGAGTTCCGTGGCGATGCTGGCGATCTCTTCATAAAGAGCGCCATCGCTCGATGCACGGCCGGTGATGTTCAGCAGCACAGCCTTCACGCGCTGCGTTGCATCTTTCTTGCGCCGCCATTCCGCCACCGAGCCCACCGCGCAGGCCTTCATGCCAAGGCCGTTCTGCGTCAGCGTCGTCGCAAGGCATTCCCGCTCGAGTGTTCTGCCGTCGATGATCAGCAGGCACCGGTCTTCGCCGATAACCTTTACTTCGCCCAGTTCGCTGAGAGCTCTGGGTGCCACGGCAACGGCCTGAAGTCTGTTGACAGGCGTGCGTCCGCTTTCAAATTCCGAAGGTACGTAATTCATACTAGCCTCATACTCAATAGTGTTAGAGGTGACCATTCGCAACGAAATGCAATACTCGGGGGACATCGGCGTGTATTAAGTCAGTAAAGTAGTTTATCCGTTTTGGATCACTTATCGCGTGTGGTTTCTACTTTATTAAGAACCTACATACATCAGTAGTGACAATCAATACAAAATATTTCGTCATTTTTAGATTAAAAATGCTCAGTATATAAAATTCTACCGCCTAAACATAAAAACAGGAATTAATTTTTACTCGAAAGCAAAAACATCAACCAAGAAGCGTATGGCAATTATTCTTTAGAAATACCGTTTCTTAACGATAATAATCGTTTGTGTTTTCGCGTCACGGTATAGTGCCAAATACCGTATTGTTCTGGCATAGACGAAGCAACGTCATCCCTAGTAAATACTGTAGCAACGCCTCTGTAACGGGATCACGAAACCAAGCTAATCCAATTGGTTAATCCCTCATTTACCGCTTTTAACCGGATTTTCAGGGCAATCTTCGGGGATATTGGGCGCTGTGGATAACATTAAGCCTCACCGCGCGCCGATCGCTCGGCGCGCGGGGCACACGAGCCGGCAATTGCGCGGCTAGAAGTCCAAGTCTTGCGGCGGATTTACTGTCGACCTCTGAACCGACGCTGATATGTCGCATCGTAAAGGGAGCTCTCGCGAAAGTCGGTCGACGACAGGGAAGGGCCGACGAAGATAATCGCCGTCCGCTCGATCGGCTCCGCGGCCACCTTGGCCTCGATATCGCCAAGCGTCCCGCGCACGATCCTCTCATCCTCCCAGCTCGCCTTCACGACGATTGCAACGGGGCATTCGGCCCCGTAAAGCGGCGTAAGGTCACTGACGACCCGGTCCAGGGCGTGAATGGCAAGATGGATGGCAAGCGTGGCGCCCGTGGCCCCGAACTGCGTCAGGGTCTCGCCACCGGGCATCGGCGATGCCCTGCCCGATACGCGGGTCAGCACCAGGCTCTGTGCCACCTCGGGAATGGTCAGTTCGCGGCCGAGCGCTGCCGCAGCAGCGGCAAAGGACGGCACGCCTGGTGTCATCGTGTAGGCGATGCCATGCTTCTCAAGGCGGCGGATCTGTTCGGCGACAGCGCTCCAGACAGAGAGATCGCCCGAGTGCAGGCGCGCCACATCCTGGCCGGCATTGGCCGCGCGCAGATACTCGGCTTCGATCTCGTCGAGTGACATGGGGGCGGTATCGACGATGCGCGCTCCCGGTGGACAATAGGCGAGAAGATCGGGCGAAACGATCGAGCCGGCATAGAGGCAAACGGGGCACTTGCCGATGAGGTCGCGGCCGCGCACAGTGATGAGATCCGCGGCACCCGGGCCAGCGCCGATGAAATGAACGGTCATATGCTTGTCCTCAATTCTTGACCCAGTGCCACTGTGTGACGGGCATTGCCGGACGCCAGCCCGTCATCGCGCCGATCGCGCCGGCGCGGGAAATATCGATGCGGGTCAACGACCCGCCCAGCGTGGCGTGCAACGCCAGCAATTTCGCATCCATCTCGAGCGTCACGGAGTTGGCAACCAGCCGGCCGCCGCCTTTCAGCGCCGCGATCGCCGCCTCCATTACCCCATCCTCGCTTCCCCCGCCACCGACGAAGATAACGTCGGGCTCGGACAGCGACTGCAACGCCTGCGGCGCCGCGCCTTCCACAACCGCGAGCCCCGGCACACCGAAGGCTGCCGCATTGCGCGCGATACGCAGAGCTCGCTCGCTCGATTGCTCGATCGCGATCGCCCGCAGCGACGGGTCACACAGCATCCACTCTATACCGATCGAGCCGGAGCCGGCGCCGATATCCCACAATAGCTCGCCATGGCGGGGCGCAAGCGTCGACAGCGTCAACGCCCGGACCTCCCGCTTGGTGATCTGGCCATCATGCTCGAAGAGCGCATCGTCGAGGCCGGGCGCAAAGGCAAGCACGCGCGCGCCCTCGCCTGCCACGACATCAATGGCGCAGACGTTCAGCGGATCGATGTCCTCAAGATCGAACGCATCGGCCTGGCAGGCCCTGACGCGTTCACGCGCGCCGCCGAGCGCTTCGAGCACATGCAGCCGCGACCGGCCGAAACCGTTGGCCGCAAGCAACGCCGCAAGCTGCATTGGTGTCTCTTGGTCGGAGGTGAGTGCGATGATGCGCCGGCCGTGGTGCAGATGTGGACGGATGAGATCGATCGAGCGTCCATGCAGGGAGACGGAGGCGATCTCCTGCAACGGCCAGCCCAACCGCGAAGCGGCAAGGCTGAAGGATGACGGCGCGGGTATCGTTCGCATCTCCGTGGCATCGACGCTCCGCGACAGCGTGGCACCGACGCCGTAGAGAAACGGGTCTCCAGAGGCGAGCACGACGACAGGCGAACCTCGACGCGCCGTAATCGCTCCAACCGAGCGCTCGAACGGGCTCTCCCACGCCAGGCATTCGCCCTCTATGAGCCCAGCCATCAGCGCATGATGACGAAGGCCGCCGAAGACGACGGACGCAGCTGCGACCAGCCGCTTGGCTTCATCGCCCAGCCCTGCTGGACCATCCTCGCCGATGCCGATAATAGTCAGCCAAGGTTGGCCGGGAGCGGAAGACATATCAGCCATGAGCAAAATCCGCATTCTGATGCTTGGCGGCACGACCGAGGCAAGCGCGCTCGCCAAGGCTTTGGCCGCTGAGCCGCGCTACGATGCCTTGCTGTCGCTTGCCGGCAGGACGGAGAAACCCGCTCCGCAGTCCCTGCCCACCCGCGTTGGCGGATTTGGTGGCGCGGAGGGGCTCGCAACCTTCCTGCGTGACGGCAAATTCGACCTGCTGATCGATGCCACCCATCCCTTTGCAGCGCGCATCTCGCACAACGCCGCGCAAGCCGCCACGATAACGGGCCTGCCTGCCTTCTGCCTTCGCCGCGCGCCCTGGCAGGCCGAGGCGGGCGACAATTGGCGGCATGCCGCAAGCGTCCAGCACGCGATCGCGCATATCGGCAGCGCGCCGCGCAGGGTGTTTCTCGCCATCGGTCGCCAGGAGGCGCACCGGGCGGATGCGGCCCCACAGCACCACTATCTGATCCGAAGCGTGGACCCGGTCGATCCGCAGCCCCAGCTTCCCCACGCCCATTATCTTCTCGATCGCGGACCCTTCGATGTCGAGCGCGAGGCCGATCTGTTGCGGGAGTACCGCATCGATGTCGTCATCACCAAGAACAGCGGCGGCTCGGCCACTTATGCCAAGATCGCTGCGGCGCGCGCGCTCGGCATCGAGGTTATCATGATCGGCCGCGCCGAAGCGCCCGCCATCCCCACGGTCGCTACCGTCGACGAGGCCTTGGCGATGATCAATCACCTGCTGCCCCCAGGCTGAAACGTGGGGTATAGATGAGATCGGCCCGGCCCTTGCGTTCAATGATCTTCGTCTCCGCCGAGCCGATGATCACGCAGGTCGCCATATCGGCTGTCGCGGCATCCGCGACATCGAGCGGCTGAACGGAAATGCGCTCGTCCGGCCGTCCGGCGGCACGGCCGAAGATGACGGGCGTAGAGCCGGGCAGCCTTTCGCGCAACAGCTCGAACGCCTTTCCAAGCTGCCAAGGACGCGCCTTGCTGATCGGATTATAAAGCGCGATCACGAAGCCGCCTTCGGCTGCGGCAGCCAGACGCTTTTCAATCGTCGCCCAGGGCTTCAGATTATCGGAAAGCGAAATCGCGCAGAAATCATGGCCGAGCGGGGCGCCGACACGGGCGGCGACCGCCAGCATGGCGGTGATCCCTGGGAGGATGACGAGATCGACGTCCCGCCACGCATCCGGACCATTGTCGACCGCCTCGCAGACCGCAGCCGCCATGGCGAAAACACCAGGGTCGCCACCCGAGACGACGCAGACGACCGCGCCCTGGGACGCGGCACGCAACGCGGCGCCCGCGCGATCCAGTTCCTCGCGGTTATCGGAGGCCTGACGCGTCTGGTTGGCCCGCAGATTCAGGCGATCGAGATAGGGGCCGTAGCCGAAAAAGACCGTAGCCTTCGAAACGGCGGCATGCGCCTCCGGTGTCATCTGGTCGGGATTGCCCGGGCCGGTGCCGATGACGAAAAGCTGCCCGCTCATCGGTTGCTCTCCCAGCCGGGAACGAGCACCAGCGAAAAGTAAGGCGCATCGCCTTCGGGGCGATCGGCGAGCTTGATCATCGCCGCGTTGGCCATCGTGCCGCGCTCGACATAAACCGCTTCGGCAAGACGCCCCGATGCCTGCAGCGCGCGGCGGATCTTCGGCAGGTTGCGCCCGACTTTCATGATTACCGCGGCTTGCGTATCGGACAGGCGACGCTCAAGTTCTTGCTCGGCCATCGTCCCGGGCAGAACCGACAATACGTCGTCGCCCTGCACGATCGGGATACCGGCAAGCGACCAGCAGCCGGACATAGCGCTGATGCCGGGGATGACCTCGGTCGGATAGCGGTTGGCGAGACGCACATGCAGGTGCATGTAGGAACCATAAAACAGTGGATCGCCCTCGCTGAGGACGGCCACCGTGCGGCCGGCATCAAGATGCGCGGCGACAGCCGCCGCCGACTCCTCGTAGAAATCGGTGATCTGTCGACGGTATTCGGCTTCGTTCTTCTCGATCTCGGTGGTCACCGGATAGTAAAGCGGCAGCATCATCGCGTCAGCCCCGATGAGGTGCTCGACGATGGCCTTGCCGTTGCCGCTTCTGCCGCGCTTGGCGAAATAGGCAATCACGTCAGCCGCTTCGATTGCCTTCACGGCCTTCACGGTGAGCAGTTCCGGATCGCCGGGACCCGTGCCGACGCCGATGAGACGACCGCCGCCGCTCACAGGCCAGGCCTCGCCAGGGCGTTGACGGCCGCTGCCGTCATGGCGCTGCCGCCAAGCCGTCCGCGCACGATCGCATAGGGCACGCCATAGGAATTCTCTGCCAAGGCATCCTTGGATTCCGCCGCACCGACGAAACCGACAGGCATGCCGATGATCGCTGCCGGCTTCGGCGCGCCGTCGCGCAACAATTCGAGCAGGTGGAAGAGCGCGGTCGGCGCATTGCCGATAGCAACGACGCTGCCGGCAAGACGGTCCTTCCAAAGGTGAAGGGCGGCGGCCGAACGTGTGTTTCCGGTCTCCTTCGCCAGCTCCGCGGTGCGCGGATCGTGCAATGTGCAGATGACATCGTTCTTGGCGGGAAGCCTTGTGCGGGTCACGCCATGCGCCACCATCTCGGCGTCGCAGAAGATCGGCGCGCCGGCATGGAGCGCCGCGCGCGCGGCGCTGACGAAATGCGGCGCGAACACAAAATGTTCAGCGGCTTCAACCAATCCACAGGCGTGAATCATGCGCACGGCAACGTCGGCTTCCTCGGCGGAAAACCGCGACAGATCGGCTTCGCTGCGGATAATCGCAAACGACCGCTCATAGATGGCGTCGCCACTGTGGATGTAATCGTAGTCTGGCATTCCTATTCCTGTCGCAGCGCTCGCGTAATCGTGGCCGTCCCCACCCTGTCGAGACAGGCCCTAGCAGATTCGCCAGCTTGTCTTTCACTTTTGATGAGACGGGAAAGCCTCTCTATAGCGGAATTGATGTCACTACCAGCAATCTGTGCATCGGGCGCGTCCGACGCGAGGCCATCAAGGATGAGATGATAGCCGTTTGCATCGCCCGAGACCGTAAAGGCGCGGCGCGGATGGGCGCAGCCCTTGGCGCAACCGGACAAATGCAGATCGAGCGAGCCATCCAGCACCTCCGGACACCGCTCGATCAACGTCTCCGCCAATGCCTTGGTGGCGTAGAAGCTCGACGCGCAGGCGCCGGCGCCGGCACAGGTGGCGATGCGCGATGAGAGATCGTCGCTGTCGGCGGACAAGCCAAAGCGCTCCGCCGATTGCCGCACTGCTGCCGCGCTCTCTTCGCTCACGCCTGTTATGAAAAGACAGCGATCGGGCGCCGGCCGGATATCGGTCACATCGAGATCGCCGAGGAACGCCAGAAACGCCAGCAGGTCGTTCGCGTGTATTTGCCCGAAGCGCGGCTTGAGACCGATCACCGCCGCACCGTCTTCCATCGCGTGCATGCCAACCGATGGCGTCGCGCCCGCACGGGCGTGGCGCGAAATGGCGTGCATATCCGGGAAGACAGACGCCAATCGCTCTGCTTCGATATCGCGGCAACGCTTCTGCCAGCCGGTCGAAAGCAGCAGCTTGAGCACGTCACCGACCGCCACGATCGCCTCATCGCCGGAACCGACAGCAACCGGACGGGCACTCGCGCCGTCCCCGGCGATGGCAACGATCCACTCTTCCGCCGAAATAGCCCGTAGCCGGATGTCGGCGGTGACATCGGCCAGATCAAAGCGCCCACCGCCATCGACGATGATCGACAGCTTCGGCGCAAGCCCCGGCGCCTGCAGATATTCGGCTAGCCGGTCCCGCAGCAGCAACTCCATGGCAGCAGCATCCGCGACATCGCCAAACGCCCCGCCATGCAGGGGCGGCAGTTCGATCACGGGATTGGGCGAGACGATGATGCCGGCCGCATCCACCGCTTCGGCGAACTGCTCGACCGTTTCCGGCCGAAGTCCTCTGATCTGGAGGCTGCCGCGCGCCGTGATCTCGAGCAGACCGTTACCACACAGCAAGGCGGCTTGGGCCAGCTGCGCGCACTGATCGACCGTCAGGATGCCGCCCTGCGGACGCAATCGCGCAAGCAGACCATCGCCCGTCGGCATCGGCCGCGCCAGGGTCGGACAGGCGCCGCGCCGCGCATAGGGTTGCGTGGCTTCGCCCGCAATATCCGTCTTGATGCGCTCGTCGCGTGCCATCTCGTCATTTCCTTCCGCCCGGCGTCTGCATGATCGCGAGCCACGGGCAAAGCCATCGCCAGTGTCAGAGGTCGTCGAAATCGCGGCCCTTACGCAGCAGGTAAATATCCATGATCCAACCGTGCCGCGCACGCGCTTCGGCGCGCAGCTTCACGATATCCGCAGCGACATCACCGAGCCGTCCGGAACGCACGATCTCGTCTTCCGTCCCGAGATAGGCGCCCCAGAAGATCTCCGCATCAGGATCCTCGATCTTGGAGAACGCCTGCTCTCCATCCAGCATGACCACGGTGCTTTCCGCCCGGTTGCCATGCTCGACAAGCCGCCGCCCCGTCGTGATTTCGACCGGCTTTCCAACCATGTTGATCGGAATGCGGTGGCTTGCCGCCAGAGCCTGGATACTGGTGATCCCGGGAATGACGCTGAAGTCGAAATCGACGGTGCCAAGTGCTCTTACCCGCTCGATGAGACGGATCACGCTATCATAAAGGCTCGGATCGCCCCAGACGAGGAAAGCGCCGGTACCGTTTTCGGGAAGATCGTTGATCAGCCGCACATAGGTTTGCGCCAGCGTCGCGTGCCAATCATCGACGCTTTCGACATAGCTGCGGTCAGCCGTGTTGCGCTGCGGAATGGCGAACTCGACAATGCGGGTCGTCGCATTGGTGATGAAGCGCTCGCAAATCTCGCGGCGAACGGAGGCGAGCTTCTCCTTCTCTTCACCTTTTGTCGGCAGGAAGATCATGTCGGCGGCGTTCATCCTGCCGATGGCCTGAATGGTGACGTGCTCGGGATTTCCCGTTCCGATACCGATGACATAGATGTGGCGCACGCCGGCTCTCCTGATCAATTCTCCCTGCTTTTGACGCACATGGTTCGGCGCTGCAAGGGCATGGATCAAATGGCCAAGTCCAGTAGGCGGCAACGCTCGCCGAGGTGCCCTGCAGCACACGTTCGCAAAACAGAAAAGCGGCCGGACTTGCGCCCGGCCGCTTCCCTATGGTGAACACCCAATCCACGATCCTGTCACAGAGTGCGGATCGGGCGTTCTGGCGCTTCCTTTGCCCCCAGAAGCGCCGTAACTCGACTATTCGCGCTCGCCCGTGAAGTTGAGCAGCAGCTGGAAGATGTTCACGAAGTTCAGGTAGAGCGACAGAGCGCCGAAGACGGCAAGCTTCTGGTTCGATTCCTGATCGTAATTCTCCGAGTACTGTTCCTTGATGTTCTGCGTGTCGTAAGCGGTCAGGCCGACGAAGACGACGATACCGATGACCGAGATCGCGAACTGCAGGGCACTCGAACCAAGGAAGATGTTGACGACGCTGGCGATCACCACGCCGATCAGGCCCATCATCAGGAACGAGCCCATGCGGGAGAGGTCACGCTTGGTCACGTAGCCATAGAGGCTGGTCGAGCCGAACATGGTCGCGGCAATGAAGAAGGTGCGTGCGATGCTGGTGCCGGTGAAGACCAGGAACACCGAAGCCATCGACAGGCCCATGACGGCACAGAAGGCCCAGAAAGTCATCTGTGCGGCGCTTGCCGACATCGTCTGGATCTTGAACGAGAAGAAGAAGACGAAGGCGAGCGGCGCCAGCATGACCACCCACTTGAGCGGCGACTGGAAGATCGGCACGTAAAGCGCCGGCGTCGAGCCAACGATGAACGCGACGATGCCGGTGATGACAAGGCCGATGCCCATGTAGTTGTAGACGCGCAGCATGTGCTGGCGAAGACCCTCGTCGAACATGGCCTGCGAGCCAACGGCTGCACCGTAACGCTGCTGATTGATTGGGTTCATTGAGATCTCCTCGAGTGAACTAGTAAAGGGTACGGGCAAGCCCATCGGCTGCCTGATCCAGTGAGATGGAGCGATCCGCGGTCACCAGCGCGTAAGCGACGTCGCCGATCTGCCAATAGGCGGCCTCGGCGCCGTCAAGCGCGATATGGTTGACCGACTGAACGGAGAAGACGCCCGGGCGAACGGCAAACAGCGAAAGCTGCTTCTTGTCGGCCGTGATCGACATTTCGACGCTCGGGCCGAACTCGGACGGGAATATCTGTACGTCCGAGATTGCCCAGTCACTGGGAAGCTGCGGCATGACGATGCCGGTTGCGGCGCGAATTTCATCCGGCTTGTAGCCTTCCGCCGGCTGCGAAGACACGGACTGGCGCACCAATGTCGTCTTGTAGGCCTGAACGGCTTCCTCAACATAGGCAGGCGCCGGGACGGATGCAGCCACTTCGGTTGCGGTAAACGCGCCGAACGAGGTGTGCGCAACCCAGCCGGCCGCAACCATGATGCCGACGGCGGCGATACGTTGTACGGCGTGGAAGATGCGGCCATAAGCAAGCCCGCGCTCAAGACGGCGCGCGACATCGCGCGTTTCCGCCCGGCCCGAGGCGCCTTCATGAGCGAGCGCAAGGCGCAGTTCGCCGCGCATGCTCAAATCCGCCATGACCTTCGCGGCCGTTTCGGGATTCTCGGACAGATAGGATTCCACCTGGATGCGACGAGTCACATCGAGTTCGCCATCGACATAGGCATCGAGATCGGCGTCGATAATGGGATCAACTGCTTTCATTCCCGCCTCCTTCGATCAACCTCAAATGTGGTGCGCGCGGTGTCGCTTCCTCGATTTCGCGCAACTGGGCGCGGGCGCGCGAAATGCGCGACATCAATGTACCGATCGGAACGCCGAGCGCTGCAGCAGCTTCCTGATAGGAGAGGTCTTCAATCGCCACGAGATGGAGGGCCTCGCGCTGCTCCTCCGGCAAGCGGAAGAAAGCATTGCGCACCTGCTGCAGACGCACGGCATGTTCCTGCGCGGCTGGCAAGGACTGCTCGGCCTCTACGGCGGCCTCATCGTGCCGTCGTGTAAGCGATCGCCCCTGTCGGACGCGGTCGATGTGAGCGTTATGCACGATCGAGAGCAACCACGTACGCAAGTTACCGCCACTGCGGAAGCTCTGCTTCTTCTCGTATGCCCGGACCAGGGCATCATGAACCAGATCTTCAGCGTCATCCGAATTGCGCACCAGGGAGCGCGCGTAGCGCCGAAGCGTTGCGAGCTGACCGATGACATCGAATGGGCGTTCTCTCCGTTCCATGATTGAGTATACGAAACCGCGCGTCGTTTTATTCCCCGCGGCCGCGATTTTTTCTGCTTTTTCGTCATCCGGCGAGCGAAACGGAATACCGCCCGCCGAATATCACATGGAAATCATGACTTTAAGCATTGCTCGGAGATGCCGCACATGCGCGCAAATCGTCAGGCATGCTGCTCGTCCGACAATTCCTCGAGGATGGGACAGTCAGGTCGATCATTTCCGTGACAGGCGTGAACCAGGTGCTCAAGCGTGTGCCGGAGTTCGCTGAGCTCGCGGATCTTGCGGTCGATCTCGGTGAGCTTGGCCTGGGTCAACTCCTTCACATCGGCGCTGGCCCGGCTCTTGTCCTCGTAAAGCGCCAGCAGCTGCCGGCACTCCTCCACCGAGAAACCGAGCCCGCGCGACTTCTGCAGGAAGCGCAGCTTGTGAACGTCGGCGACCGCGTAATCGCGGTAGCCGTTGTCGTTTCGATCGGGGCGGATGAGGCCGATATCCTCGTAGTAGCGGATGGTCTTCGACGGCAGGCCGGAGCGTGCCGATGCTTCACCGATATTCATGGCGGACCTCCTAGAGCTTTGCGGCGCGCAGCCGCAGCGCATTGCCGATGACCGAGACAGACGACAGGCTCATCGCCGCCGCGGCGATCATCGGCGACAGCAGTAGACCGAAGACCGGATAGAGCACGCCGGCGGCCAGCGGAACACCGAGCGCGTTGTAGCCGAAGGCGAAGCCGAGGTTCTGGCGAATATTGCGCATCGTCGCCTCGGCCAGGCGCCGTGCTCTGACAATGCCGTTGAGGTCGCCCTTGACCAAGGTGATGCCGGCGCTCTCCATCGCGACATCGGCACCGGTGCCCATGGCAATGCCGACATCGGCCGCCGCCAGCGCCGGTGCATCGTTGACCCCATCGCCGGCCATGGCGACCACCGCTCCCTTGGCATGCAGCTCGTCGATCAGCGCCTTCTTGCTCTCTGGCAGGATATCGGCGCGTACATCGTCGATCCCCAGGCTCCTGGCGACCGAGCGCGCCGTGCGCTCGTTGTCGCCCGTCGCCATGATGATCTTCAGACCGCTCGCATGCAGCGCCTTGATCGCAGCAGCCGTCGTCGGCTTGATGCGGTCGGCGACTGCCACCAGCCCGGCAAGGCGCTGGTCGACGACGAGGAACATCACCGTCTTGCCGTCATCCCGCAGCGATTGCAGCCGCTCGCCATGGGCGGCGACGTCGATGCCGAGATCAGCCATCATCGCCGCGTTCCCGAGCGCCACCGCGCTCTGGCCGACATTCCCCCGTACGCCTTTGCCCGTTACCGCGTCAAAGCCTGTGATATCGGCCAAGGCGATCCCACGCTCTTCCGCGCCCGACACGATAGCGGCCGCCAGCGGATGCTCCGATCCGCGCTCCAGGCTGGCGGCGAGTTGCAGGAGCCTGTCATCGGCAACATCATCGAGCGCCACGACATCCGTCAGGCGCGGCTTTCCCTCGGTCAACGTGCCCGTCTTGTCGACAATCAGCGTATCGACCTTCGAAAAACGCTCCAGCGCTTCCGCATCCTTGATCAGCACGCCCTCATGGGCGCCGCGACCGGTGGCGATCATGATCGACATTGGTGTGGCAAGACCCAGCGCGCAGGGGCAGGCGATGATGAGGACGGAGACGGCGGCGAGCAGCGCGTGAACCATGCGCGGCTCGGGTCCGACGAGGGCCCAGATTGCGAAGGCGGCAATCGCCGCGGCGACAACGGCGGGGACGAAGAAGGCCGAGACGCGATCGACGGCGCCCTGGATCGGCGCGCGCGAGCGCTGCGCCGTGGCGACCATGTCGACGATGCGCGACAGCGTGGTCTCCGCGCCGACCTTGTCGGCCGTCATCACGAGCATGCCGTTCTTGTTGATGGTGCCACCCGTCAACGCATCACCCGTACCCTTTTCGACTGGCATCGGCTCGCCTGTCAGCATGGATTCGTCGATCGTCGACTGCCCGTCGCTGACCGTGCCATCGACAGGAACCCGCTCGCCCGGCCGAACGCGCAGGCGATCGCCAACCACGATGTCGTCGATCGGCACATCGGCCTCACTGCCATCGCGACCGATACGCCGCGCGGTCTTCGGCGCAAGATCGAGCAGTGCGCGAATGGCCGAGCCGGTCCGCTCACGCGCCTTCAACTCAAGCACCTGCCCGATGAAAACCAGGGCCACGATAACGGCCGCCGCCTCGAAATAAACAGGCACGGCGCCGCCATGCCCACGGAACGAATGCGGGAAGATGCCCGGCGCCAGCGTGGCGACAAGGCTATAAATATAAGCCGTTCCGACACCGAGACCGATCAGCGTCCACATGTTCGGGCTGCGGTTGGCGAGCGACGCCCAGGCGCGGCGAAAGAACGGGAGTGCTGCCCAAAGCACCACGGGCGTGGCGAGAACAAGTTCGGCCCAGGTCGCAAGCGGCTCGCCGAGCCAATCGCGCACGGGCAGGCCGATCATCGGCCCCATGGTGATGACAAGCAGCGGAACCGCGAGAATGCCGCTGATCCAGAGACGGCGGGTGAAATCGACCAACTCCGGGTTCGGTCCCTCATCCATGGGCGGGATGCCCATCGGCTCCAGCGCCATGCCGCATTTGGGGCAATCACCGGGATGATCGCTGATCACCTCGGGGTGCATCGGGCAGGTGTACTGCGTCCCCTTCGGAGCAGGTTTCGGCTGCGGCTTGCTGCCGTCGCGATAATTCGCCGGCGCTGCTTCGAACTTCGTCTTGCAGCCGGCCGAGCAGAAATAGTGCTTCTCGCCTTCATGCCGCAGGAAGTGCTTGGCCGTCGCACGGTCGACGCTCATGCCGCAGACCGGGTCCTTTGCCGTCAGATAATCCTGCGGCGCGGCCTCGAATTTGGTGCGGCAGCCCTCGCAGCAGAAGAAATAGCGGCGCCCCTCACGCTCAAGCGACGGCTTGCCGGCGGCGGGATCAACCGTCATGCCGCAGACGGGGTCGCGGACCACGCCGTCATCCACTGGATGATGATGGTGGTCGCTGTTGCCGTGGTGATGTGCGTGGGTGCTGTCCATTTGTATCTCCTGTGCCTGACAAGGCAGTGGAGATGCTTATCAACCTTCCAGCAACTGGAAGGTCAAGCGTAAAATTCACACTTCTTGACGGCGGTCAAAACCGCTTCAATCGATGAACACGCCGACACTTGCCGCGCGCCCCATCGCATCGATGACCGTCAGCTTGGAATAGCCTCCGCCATCGGGCGTCCACTGGTTAGTGCGCCGCCGCGACAGGTCGGGTAATGGCTTGCCGTTGGCGAGCCACCGGAAGGGCGCGCGACCACCCTGCAACTTCAGCATCAGCGGCGAGAGCTCGCCGCCCTTTGCCAGACCCTGGGCACCCAAATCGACATGCGCACCCTCTGGCGGATAGACGATCTGCGGCGCCGGCTCGCGGCCTGAGGTGGCCAGTAATCCGCTGGGATTGACGGCAAAGCGGCGTTGGCTGATCGGCAGCTGCGCCTGCGCCATGCGCACGGCGCCCGATGGCGGGCGCGGCAGCGGCGTTGTCGCGATACCCGATTTAGCGAAACCCTCGAACAGGATCGGCGCGGCCGTGCCATAGCCGGTCAGCCCTGGAGAGGCGCCATTGTCAGGGCGACCGACCCAGACACCGAGGACATAGCGACCATCATAGCCCACGGACCAGGCGTCGCGGTATCCGTAGCTCGTGCCGGTCTTGTAGGCGATGCCGCGTTGCGGCGCGCCGGCGGGCGGGATGACGCCCGAGAGAATGTCGGCGACATTCCACACCGCGACCGGCTCCAGCAGCGCTTCGCCTTCGATCTCTCCGGGATTTCCGGATATGCCATCGCCGATCCTGACCGCCTGCCCTCGGTTGGCGAGCGCGGTATAGAGCTGCACCAGATCCTTGAGCGTGAGGCCGACGCCGCCGAGCCCGATCGCAAGTCCCGGCGTTTCGTTCGCCGGCAGCAGCGGGCGCACCTCGGCGCGGCGGAAGCGGATGAGGAGCTTGGCGGGGTTGACGGCATCGAGCAGCTTGACCGCGGGCACGTTGAGCGAGAGCTGCAGCGCATCGCGCACCGTCACGTCACCCTGATAGCTCATATCGAAATTGCGCGGCCGGTAACCGAAGAAATCCGCCGGCCGATCCTCGATGATCGTCTCCTGACTGACCAATCCCTCCTCGAAGGCAAGGCCATAGATGAATGGCTTTAGTGTGGAGCCCGGCGAGCGCGGGACACGCGTCATGTCGATCCAGCCGGATCGGCTCGCGTCGAAATAATCGGCGGAGCCGACTTCGCCGACAATATCCCCGGTCTGCGCATCCGCCATCACCATCGCCAGCGACAGTTTGGGACCAAGCTTCAGCGCAGCGGCTTTGGCGACGGTCTCCAGCCCCTCCTGCACGCGCTTCTTCAGCGTGGTCCGGTACGGCGACGCGTCCGGCGCCTTACGTAGCGCGGCTTCGCCGACATGGGCCGCGAGCGCCGGCAGTTGCATGCGTTTTGCCGGCACAAGCGTCGCCTCGGCGCGCTCCGCCTCCCCTTCTCCAATCGCGTCTACGACCGCGACGCGCTCCAGGACGCGCTTGCGCGCCGCTTCGGCGGCCTTGAGGTTGCGATCAGGACGGCGTTTTTCGGGAAGCTGCGGCAATGCAACGAGGAGTGCGGCCTGCGCCACCGTCAGTCGCTTCGGCTCCTTGCCGAAATAGGCAAGGCTCGCGGCCCTGACGCCCTCCAGGTTGCCGCCATAGGGCGCATGGGTCAGATAGAGATCGAGGATCTCATCCTTGGAGAGGCGTCGCTCGATCTGGAGCGCGCGTGCGACCTGCAGCAGCTTGGCCGAAAGCGAACGCCCCTGGCGCGGCTCGATCAGCCGGGCGACCTGCATCGAGAGCGTAGAGGCCCCAGACACGATACGGCCGTTGGTGACGAGCTGGAAGGCGGCGCGACCAATCGCGCGCGCGTCGATGCCGCCATGCTCGTAAAAGCGCCGATCCTCATAGGCGACCAGCATGCGCAGGAACTGCGGATCGACATCGCCGACATCAGTCTTCAGCCGCCAGCGCCCTTCCGGCGTCGCGAAAGCACGCAGAAGCTCTCCATCGGCATCCAGCACCTCGGCGGATACGCGCGCTTTGTCAAGCGGCGGCGGAAATGCCTTGTCCGCCGCGTCGAGCCCGATCAGCCCGGCGCCGGCGATTGCCATCGCCGCCACAAGGCCGATCGCGATTTTCCGCCTCAGTCTCATGGCTGTGCCGCCACGACCTCCATCTTGCCGGTTGCCGTCCGCGCCGAAAGCTGCGGCCGGTACATGTCCTCGACGTTCGCCGCCGGGTGATCGTAGACGCCGGGTGTCACGGCGCGCACGACGTAGGCGACGTTGATCTCGCGGTTGTCATCGGCGCTGCGATTGAAGGCGGCGACGAAGCGATCGTTGCGGAACTCGGTATGCGCGGCCGTCACATCGCCGATCCAGTCGAAGTTGGTCAGCTGCGCGCTGTCGACAAGGCTCGGATTGTCGATCTGGAAGCCGGCTGGCAGCAGATCGGTGATGACGATGCGCGACGGCCATTTGTTGCTCTCGGTGACATGCAGCACGACGACGTAGCGCTCATTCTGCTTCGCCTCCGAGACATTCGCTTCCTCGCCATCCAGCGTGTAGTAACTGCGCTCGATGGCAAAGCCATCGCCGCCTGCCGGCAGCGGCGTCACCGGTGCGGCAACGGTCGTGACAACAGCCGAAACGGCATCGCTTGTCTGGTTGGTCAGGGTCAGCGCGTGATCGGCCAGCGCCTCGCCGTTCATCCGCGCCATGTAGGCGCCGTTGTGGAGCGCGCCGTTGACGTCGATCTTCAGAGAGTCGTCACCGCCCTGGATGGCGCGGGCGGCAAGCAGCATCCAGGCCTGTTCCTGGGTGCTGGTGTACTTGCTGCGCTCCCACTCCTTGGCAACGGCCTTCGCCAGTTCCGGCACGATCGGCGGCACCGGGCGGCTTTCGGCGGCGAGCGCGAGGATGGCGGCACCGTCTCTGAGCACCGAGCCGTAGTCGGTGCGCGACAGGTTGACCTTCGTGACCATCGACTGGGCCGACATCTGCAGCGCGTCGACGAAGATGTTCTTCGAACGCGTCGCATCGCCGTATAGCGCCAGCGCGGCCGCGATATGGGCCTTAGCGAGCGGTGTCGGGAAGTCGTTAATCATCGTGTCGGCATAATAGCGCAGATCGCTGATCGCGGCCTTCTTGTTGCGCGCAAGCACATAGAGCGCATAGGCGATCTGATCACCCTGATCCTTGACGTTGACGTCATAGCTCAATGCGTTCTGCAGGTTCTCCAGCGCCTGCGCGAGTGCACGATCCGGCACGTCGTATTTCTGCTCGCGAGCCCGCGTCAGGAAATCGGTAACGTAGGAATCGAGCCACAGATCGCCGCTATCCGGCCCCCAAAGGCCGAAACTGCCGGCGGATGCCTGGTAGGACAGGACACGGTAGATGGCGTCCTGCACGCGCTTCTTGATATCCGCATCGCCATCGAGACCGACCTGCTCGGCAAGCTCGCTGAGATAAAGCAGCGGCAGAGCCCGGCTGGTCGTCTGTTCGGCACAGCCGAAAGGATAGCGATCGAGCGACATCAGCAAGGCCGGAATGTCGAAGGCAGCCGAGCGCGTAACGTTGACGCTGACCGACGCGCCCGGAAGGACGCTATCCGCCAGAAGCGCCTTGTCGATCGTCAGCTTCGCGCCCGGCTTCAGCGCCAGCACGCGACGCTCCGTGACCGGCAATACCGCCGGCCGAACGGGGACATCGAGGCTCTGGTCGAGCGACAGGCCCGCCGCATCCGACAGGTTGATCGAAACGATACCGTTGCCCGGCTGCAAGCCGGTCACCGCCAGCGTCACCGCCTGCTTCGCGCCGGTATCCAGACGGATCGTCTGCGTGGCCTTATCGATACCGACAGCGTCGTTGCCTGTGACTGCAAGCTTGTAGTCGCCGGCGGGCGCATCGGTATTGGCGATATCAAGGCGCAGTTCAGACTTGTCCCCCGGCGCCAGGAAGCGCGGCAGGCTGGCGGTGACGACGACAGGATCGCGAATGATCACGTCTTGCGTGGCATGGCCGACACCGGATTTGGACCAGGCGACCGCCATCAGGCGCGCCGTGCCGTTGAACTGTGGAATATCGAAGCTGACATGCGCCTTGCCCTCGGCATCCAACTTCACCGGACCGGAGAAGAAGGCAACGAGCTTCTGCGTCGGCGGGCTTGCCTGCAGCGCGATCGCCCCGCCATCGCCGCCGGTGCGCAGTTTGCCGGTGGCGCCCAGCGAGCCATCGATCAGCCGGCCATAGAGGTCGCGGATTTCAAGACCGAGTTGGCGCTGGCCGAAATACCATTCCTCAGGGTTCGGCGGCTCATAGCGCGTCAGATTAAGAATGCCGACATCGACGGCGGCAACGGTGACATACGCGTCCTCGTTTGCGCCAGCACCCGCAACCGCGAGCGTGATCGGCAGAGGGCCGCGTGGCAACATCTTCTCAGGCGCGTCGATCTTGACCTGCAAGGCCCGATCCTCGGGGTCGACCTTCAGCCATTTCACGCCGATGGCGCGCATCGGCATGTGGCTGTCCTGGGCATCACCAGGACGGAAAAGCGTCGCGGTCACATAGGCGCCCGCGCCCCAGTCGGCGGTAACGGGGATATCCACCTCGCCGCCCGTCTCGCCGATCGCCGCGTTCTGCACGGCAACCAGCGTCTCGGTACCGGCAGCGATCATCAGCTCGCCGGCATAGCGCGAGGAGACCTTTAGCTTCGCGGTCTCACCGACCTTGTAGCTATCCTTGTCAAGCGCGATCTCCAGCCCATCGGGCGTTTCCGTGGATGTAGCCTGCACGAACCAACCGGCGTCGAACTCCACGCTGGAGGTCGGTCCATCCGCGTCCGTGCTCTCGACCTCGAGGCGATAACGGCCCCATTGCACGGGCGAGGCAATCTTGGCGCCATCGATGCCGGCATCGACATTGCCGTTGCCCACCTGCTCGGCGGTATAGACCGGCTCGTACTTCCAGGCCGTGCCATCGCGATACCATTGATAATCGCGGTTGAGCTTGAAGAGCTTCCAGCGAAGCCCCTTCATCTCCTCTTTCGCACCATCGGCGCTGACGCCGATTATAGTGAAGTTGGCGATCGAGTTCTCGCCGAGATCGCCCGAGAACTCCGGCTTGATGCCGATCATCGGACCCTGGTTCTTCACAGGAAGAACGAGCGAGCGTTCAATGGCGCGGCCTCCGGCCTCCTGCATTCTGATATAGACGGTCGCGTTCAGAAGCTGCGTCGTTGCCGGCAGCTCGCCGACTGTCAGATCGGTGACGCCTTCGCCCTTTTCATCCAGATCAGGCAGCCCCTCGATCGACTGACGCGAATCCTCGCTCGCTTCCTCATCGGCTAGGCCGAAGAAGTAACCCGGAAACGCATCGGCCTGGCGCGTCGGCTTGATGACGACATCGCCTTCGAGCGTGAGCCCGGCGGCGGGCGCGCCATAGAGATACTTGCCGGTGATGTTGATCGTCGCCGGCGTGTCTGGTCCGATCACCTTCGCCTCGGTCTTCAGCTCCATGTCGGTCCGATCCGGCACGAAATCGTCAACCAGGAAGCTCTTGCTGGCGATCGGCGAACCCTTCGGGTCGGTATGGATGTTCATCGTCCAGGTGCCGCGCATGGCGTTGTCCTGTACGGCGAAATCCACGTTGTAGCCGCCGAGATTGCTGGTCTGGCTGACGATGCGGCGATCTTCGACCCCGTCGGGGCGCATGAAGATGAAGGTCAGCGGCAGATTTTCGATTGCCTTGCCATCCGTATCACGCGCCAGCGCAGACGCGTGAACCGTTTCGCCGACGCGGTAGATGCCGCGCTCGGTGAATGTCAGCACGTCGATCGCGCCGGGCGATGCACGGCCGGTGACACCACGATCGGAGAGGTCGAAGCCGGCCCGTGTCATGTCGAGGAAGACGTAGTCCGACGTCCCGTTCTTCGCCGTGATCACGGCAGGCGTCAGCGCCGACGTCCCGCGGATCAGGCCGGCGGTGAAGGTGGCGCGGCCATTGTCGTCGGTCGTGGCGGTGCCGAGCACCTCGTTGTTCTTGGCGAGAAGCTGCAGCGCGACGCCGGCCATCGGCTTGGCTGATGCAAGCGAGCGGGCGAAGACGTTGAGGCCGTCTGTCCCAGCATAGGTCGTCACACCGATATCGGAGACCACGAACCACTGCGTGGCCTGCGAATTCCATTCCTGGTCCGGCCCGGTCGGCGACGTCGCCGTCAGCACGTAGACGCCAGGTTTGCGCTCCGGCAGCGCTTCATCGACGGGGAAACTTGTGACGACATCCTTGTTCAGGTCATTGGCGATATCGATCGCGCCTTGCCAGACAAGCTCGCCGCTCTCGTCCTCGATCCGCTGGGCGCTGTAGCCATCCAGCTGCGTGAGGAACTGCGAGCTGGTCAGCAATGGCGCGATGCCGCGATCGCCGATGCGGTAGAGCTTGAGGTTGGCCGAGGCCATATTGACCGAGACGATCGGAATGCCGCGACGCGCCGTCGATGGCAACACGAAGCTGTCGCCGGTGAAGCGGACGCTTGCGGTGCGATCCTTGACGTAGATATCGAGGCTGACCGGCGCCTCCAAAACTTCGTCGACTGACGAAGGAAGGCCGGTGCGGAAGGAGATCTTGTAGTTCTCGCCATGCGTCAGGCCCTCGACGCAGATCTGCTTGTCCTTGGTTTCGAGCGCCTTCGGCGACGCGCCATTCAGCGTCACAAAGGGGGTATAGTCGGTGGTCTTGACCAGTGATTCCGAGAAGGTGACGCAAGCGCGCGGCGTGGCGCTGTCGGCATCGACGGTGTGATCCGTGATACGGAAGCCCTGGGTCGACTTCAGCTGCAGGTAAGCGGCCTGGACTTCCTTCGAGTTCACCAGCGCCAGGCTTGCCTTATAGGCATTGAGCGCGGCCCGGTAGTTCGCGTTCTTTTCCAGCGCCACGGCCAGAACCGCAAGCGCATCCGCGCGGCTGGTCGTTGTCCGCGTAAGGTCGTAGCCATTGATGGCGGCGAGCACGGCCTGCGCATAGATGTCGCTGCCGTTATTGTCGTCGGTCTTGACGAAGCTGTCGCCCGCGCGCGCCGTTTCCAGCCACAGATCCGCATTATCGGGCGTGAACGCCAGCGCTCCCCGGAAGGATTTCAGGGCATCGACAACATTGTTTGCCGTGAGGTCGATCCGCGCATTGGCGATCAGGCTGTCGGCGGATTGGCCCTGCTGGTCGTCGGCGAGTTCGAGATTGGCCTTGTCGTCGCGCGCCTGTTGCAGCACATCGCCAGAGAGGAATCCGATGCGAGGTGCAGCACCGAGATCCGGCTCCTGGCTGCCCGCTGTCTCGACGATCTTGCCGGCGATGGCGCCCGGGAAGGCATTCATCGTCTTGAAGTCGGATTTCAGGAAGCACCAGCTGGCCTTGGGGTTATAGGTGAAGGCCTTGCACGATTTGTCGCCGATGCAAGATGCCTTGCACTGGTCGAGCGTGACATTCTGCTCGCTGCGCAGATCAAAGCCGAAATAGTCGGCATCGCGCACGGTTTGTATCTGTCGCTTGCTGTCCGCGGAAAAAGCGGGTGAACCGATCAGAGCGGTCGAAAGAACAACGGTTACGGCTGTCAAGAACGCGCGTGCGAACATAGGTTCCCCCCAATATGCTGGCGCCTCATTTGGCGGCAACTCTCCCCACTCGCATCCCTGTTGTCAACTCGGATGGAGCGTCGCCCGGCAGTAAATCTCAATCGTGTTACAGCACCATCAAGACCGGCTGCGGATCTCTGAGAGAGCATGCGTTACGAAAGACTGAAATTAGTATTTTGTTAACACTAACAATATCTTAACTGAAAATAAAGCTGTCCCGCGCCGGAACATATCTGTTGCCTAGCCGTTTTCCGTCCGAGTTCTGGTGAAAATGAGTAACAGGGGGCCAAGTATGGGCACCGGCGTTGAGTACAATTCACAGACTGAAAATAGCACCAAGCAGCGTGTCCTCATCGTCGAGGACGAGCTTTTCATCGCGCTTGATCTCGAGGAAACGATAAAAGAGATGGGCTTCGACGTCGCCGGCCTGGCGAACGGCCGTGATCAGGCGCTGCAGCTTGCGCGTGACGCCGATATTGCCTTCGTCGACGTCAACCTCTCGGATGGGCCGACAGGCCCGGAAATAGGCCGCCGTCTGGTGGAGGAATTCGGGGTGACCGTGGTGTTCATGACCGGCAATCCGGAGGCCGTGGCGGACAAGCTGAACGGCGCACTTGGTGTCGTCACCAAGCCGGCCATGCCCTCGATCGTGCAGCGAACGCTCAGAAAAGCAGCGGAATTTCGCCGCGGCTTGAATTAGAAACGCCGAGTTGTCTCCGCGAAACCTTATGATGAGGAGCCGACAAGGCCCCTCATCCCAGAGCATAGAGCAATCAGATGAGACCGGTCAGCAGGCCGATCCCCGCCAGTGCCGCGACACCGCCGGCGGAGCGCGTCACGAGAGCGCCTTTGGCATCACCGGCACGTGCAATCGCAAAGCCCATAGCAAGACCGATGGCGTGCAGCATGGCCGTCGCGATCATGAAGCCGGCGGCGTAAGACATGCCTGCGGCGGCAGCCGGCATTTCCGAACCATGCGCATGACCGTGGAAAACGGCGAACAGACCAACCAGACCGGCCGCAACGGCAACCGGCGCACGAACGTTAAGCGCGATGACGGCGCCGAGAACGATCACCGAAAGCGCAATCCCGGCTTCCACGAAGGGGATCGAGATACCGATCATGCCGAGCGCTCCGCCGAGGCCCATGACGGCGACGAAGGTGGCAGGCACCATCCAGACGGCACGGCCGCCAAGCTGCCAGGCGACAACGCCGACCATGATCATGGCGAGGATATGGTCGAGCCCGGACATCGGGTGGCTGAAGCCATGCGCGAAGCCGACCGCCTGACCGGCGCCCGGATGGGCGAATGCAAGCGATGGCGCGAGCAGGAGCGCGGCAAGCGCGGCGTTGAATTTGATGCTTTTTGAAAACATGATCGTCCCCATTATCGGTATGCAGTGTTGCGCTGAAAATGACATGGAGAATCAAGGCTTCAAAGCGAAAAAACAGGCAGCACCGTTATTTGACGTAGATGGATTGGACGGCGGCTTTCGCGCCTAGCGTGGCTGCAACGTGCCGAACCAGGCGACGAGCCCGACAACCGTCAAGCCGAGAACGATCTCGGTAATGGCGCAAATCTTCAGCGGAAGAAGAGAGTGGTCTCGAGCGAACTTCGGCACGAAGACATAGCGGTTGATGATGGCGATCGCCACCATTGCCACCACCACCACGATCTTGGCGCTCAGCAGACGCTGATAACCGAACGACCAATCCGACGGCACGCCCCCTAGAATAAGCAGCGTGTTCGAGGCGCCAGAGAGAAGCACAAGTGCAACGGCGACATGTCCTCCAGTCGAAAACCGCATGACCGCGACGCGCGCATCGGCCTGCAGCGTGCCTCGTCCAAGCATAGGCAGGATCAAGAGCACCGGCACCAGCGCACCCAGCCAGGCACCGCCGGCCAGAAGATGCACACCGTCATTGATACGGTGGATCACCCGAAGCCAGCCGCTGTTCATCGCTGCGTGGCCGCTCAGCGTCAGGCTGAGCAGCACGAGTGCCGCACAGACGGCCTGCCCCATTTGCCGATACCGTGACGGAAGAACCATTGTCGCGCCAAGCAACACGACGCCGACGGCCTGGACCATCCAGGCCGTCCCGACATCCGTCTGCGTGAGCACGGCGCCGAGCATCTCCGGCGCGAACAGATCGGACCACCCGTCGCCGATGATCGCCGTGCGGAGCGGGAGCATGGCAACGGTGGAGGCGAACGCGACTGCGATTGCAGCCGCGCTCAACCACCGCAGCCGGTCTCCTACAATGCGTGCAAGTTCGGGCGACACGAGCGCGCAGAGATAGGCGGAGCTACCCCAGATCAGGATGACCGCGGCGTCGAAGAGAAAGCGGCAGACGATAAGGGCCGCATCAGGCGTCACGGCTTGACCGTGAAGCCATAGCTGCCCTTCGTCTTGTGGCCGTCCGTCGACAGCACGTGCCACTCGACGACATACCCGCCGGCATCGAGGCTTCCCGAAACGGGCACCGTCAGCGTTTTTCCGTCGTCGGACAGCTTGGTGTCGCCGGTCGGAACCTGCGTGTCGCCGGCACCGGCAATCGTCGCGCCCGAGAAGCGGAGGTTGAGCTCCTCGGAGAAATGCAGTTCCACCGCTGCGGGGGACACCTGCACCGTGGCCTTGTCGGCGGGAACGCTTGACGTGAGATGCGCATGGGCACTCGCCTGCCCGGCGGCGACAAGAGTAGCAACGAAGGACGCGATAAGGAATTTGCTCGTTCTAGACATAGGATTGCTCATTGTAATGATTCGCTGATTGCTGATGACTGTCTAATACCTGCCGCCTATTGCGGCTTGGACATATCGCTCATCCCGGAATGACCATCCATCTTCATGGCGTTGGCGCCACCTACCGCGAATTCGACATCGACCTGTCCGGCCTTTTCGAACGTCAACGTCGCCTTGACCGTCTCGCCCTGCTTGAAGGGCTCGGCGACGTCCTTGAACATGACGTGATAGCCGCCCGGCTTGAGCTCGACCGCCTGCCCCGCAGGGATGACAAGACCACCCGCAACCGGGCGCATGGTCATGACACCGTTATCGACGTTCATCTGGTGAACTTCCGATGATTTGGCACGCGATGAGGTGATACCGACGAGTTTGTCGTCGGCTTTTCCCTTGTTGGTGATGACCAGATAGCCGCCGCCGACTTTCGCGCCGGGCACCATGGCACGGGCGTTCGGATTGGAGATCTCTATATCGCCTGCGTTGATCGTCTGTGCGCCAGCGGGCGCGATGAAAAGGCCTGCAAGAAGGAGGGTAGCCAGAAGGACTGTAAACTTCTTCATGATGGTGGTTCCTGCCAGAGCGACCGCTGTTTGCCGGCGCTTGCGTGACTAACATGTCATGCGGCACCGGCAGCGGACGTATGTATGGGACAGTAGGAAAGCTATGCGGGATCGGAACGGCGGACCGCATGGCAGCTCATATTTGAGCAGCTTTCAACGGAGGGCCTCTCGGGCCGCCGCCGGGCGATAAAGGCCGGTTTGCGTTAGCCTCAGCATTACGACGCAGGCCAAGATAAGTGGGGATGGAAGCGCTTCGCCATGTGGCGAAAACAGGAATAGGCAAAAGGGCCGACGCGCTGATCCGACAGGCTTCGCAGCCGTGCGTGTGGATCTTGCTGTCGTGGTGTGTCGATTGCGCCCTATCGACCGTACAGATGACCGGCGCGGTCCCATCCGGCAGCACATATTCGGACAGCTCGTCGGGGATGAAAGCGCCATTGGCAAAGGCTGGCGCCTGATGCGTGAAGCCGACAAGGACCAGCGCAAAGGCGCAGCTGATACGCACCAGCCATCGAACTATGCCTGCTTCCGCCGCTCTCACCTGAGTCCTCACCGCTCACTTGCATCGTCTTTACGCAAAATGCCGACAAATCTCAATGCGGCAGTTTCGGCAATCGGCAAGCGATGTTGGACTCTTCAGCTTTTCACGGGACCTGGCGCACCGAACCGGACCAAGCCAGCGCAGCGCGACCGAGCCGCGTTCTGACGACGCGCGGCAACGCTTCCGGCGGCAGCAGCTCGGCAAGGGTCTTTAGCGAGTAGAGCCCCGTGGCAGCCGTCGCCGCGCACCCCATCGATGCGGCGAGCCATACCGGCAGGAACTGGAACGCCAGAAAAATCAGCCCCGACAGCGGAAGGTACACCATGACAAGGATGCGATTGATCGCCGAGTAGCGGAAACCTGTATAGCGCCGCGCGATCCAGTAGATCAGAATGCTGTGCCACACATAAAGGCCAAAGAACGCGATACCGGCACCCACCGTTCCGAATGCCTTGACGCAGATCCAGGCGAGACCGACATGAACGATCGTGGCCGCCACCTCGGTCCAGAAGAATATTCGCTGGGCACCCTTTGCGAGAATGATGAAACCGATGGGCCAGGCTACGATGCGAAGCATCATTCCCAAGCATATCCACCGCAGGAGATCGACGGCCGCATAGAAGGCTGGCGAGTAGAAGGCATGCATGATCGCCGGCGCCAGCGTCAGTGTGGCAAGCAACCCTGGGCCGGCGAGCAACACGCTTACCTGCGTCTGCTCGTTGACCAGCCGGTTGCATTCGCCGTCGTCATTGGCGACGCCGGTCAACCGCGGATAAAAGTCGGTCCCCATTGCCTGCAGAATGAAGCCGGCATACAGCCCACCGAGCGACCATGCGGCCTGATAAAGGCCTGCCGCGACAATGCCCGCCTCGTCCAACACCATGATGCGGATCGCGTAAGCGCTGCCAAAAGTCAGAAACCCACTGACCATGAAGATGAAGCCGAGCTTGAATAGACCGGCAACTTCGAATTGCAGATCCCTGAACGACAAGCGGCACGGCTTGATCTCGATCTTGCGGCTGTACCACCATGACGTCGCTAGCGTTGCCGCCGCGATGCAGACCAGCGACGCCACGATACCCTTTTCACCGTAAAGATAGATGATCGGGATGCTGATCACAGTGCTGAAAAGTGCTCCCAGCATACTGAGGCGAGCAAGGCTGGCGATGTCGCGCACGCCCTGAACAAGAGCCGTCTGCCCTCCAGACATGACCTGGAAAAGAATCACGAGCGACAGCAGCCTGAACGCCATTGCGTGCTGATCGTCGCCGAATGTCCATCTGGCAATCGGCGCAGCAAGCAGCGCCATCACCAGCGTTCCGAGAAGCCCGAGCACCACCGAGATGCGCCTGAGGGCTGTGGCAGTCCTTGCAATACGATCTGGGTCGTTGCTGCCGACGGATTCTGCAATCTGCCGGACGCCGCTTGCGTTCATCCCGAAGCCAGCGACGGAATGAACGATATCGATTGTTGCGTTGTAAAGCCCGATCAGACCCACGCCTTCCGGCCCTAGCAGCAACGCCATCGCTTTGTTGCGAATAATCGAAAAGCCGATGTTCACAACGGATGACCCACCGATCAAAACCGTGGATTTCAGGATCTGAGTGTAGCTCTGCCGCCCCGTCGAGTGCACATCCACCGCCATCAAGGCACACTACCCTGCAACTGTTTACCTTCGGCCGACCGCATGCGCGAACACACAATACGCCCGTGGTTCTTGCGCGATAGGAGAATGCTCATCGGCTGGCCTGATCCGCGCCCGAGATGGCGGAAACCTGCTCGACCGGCTTCACAGCTTCTATAGGAGGTCGAGTCACCTTGACGACATCGCCGGGTAAAAGTGCCATCGTCTCGGACGCTGAGATCTCGTTTATCGTCCCGTTTTCCCTGCGCACGATGACGAACGTCAAGACCGGTTTCTCATCCTGCTTTAAGGCCCCGCCAAGAGACTGCAGCCTGTCCAACACGAGTTTCTGACTGGTTTCACGCTTGAGTTTCAGTTGGACGAGCGTTGCTCGCTCGGCCTGGAGATCCGAAGCGACTTCCGTCTTTCGCTCATCATACAGCGCTTGCAGGTCCCTGGTCGTCTGGCTGATGTTTTGGCGAGCGCGCATGATCGCCGTGCTTATGTCCAGCCGGGTGTCTTGATAGGTTCTCAGCGACCGCTCGACCTCGCCCTGCCGGGTCGCCACCACCGCGCCCTTGGCAACGAGCATCGCCGTGCTGTCCACCTGCTGCTGTATAGATTTGATATTCTCGTCTGTGCTCTTTGTCTTCTGTTCGAGAACGCCGATTTCGTCATTGAGCAAATCGCGCAGCTCGGCAAATGATTTTGCCTTGCGATCAACGGCGTTTGCCCTGGCTTCGAAAATGACCTTCTCCTGATTATAGACGGCCGCGGCGAACGGGTCCGCCTTGTCAGGCTGCTGGGAGAAATCGACCGAGGTTGCGCCCGCCATCTCGGCTTCGAGGCGAACGATCTTGGCGTTGCTGCGGGTGATGGAGTCGTCCAGTTCCTTCAAGTCGCCAGCCAACCGCGTCACTTCGCCGGCCCCGTCAAGCGCCAGAGGCGCGCGGTACTCCCCGCCACCCAAAGCCAGCGCCTGCAATACGGTCAGCCCCGAACTGAACCTGTACTCGCCCGGCCTGGACACGTCGCCAACAACATAGATCGGCGGATAATCCAATATCTGGACAGTTGCTGCCGGCGCATCGACGAGGCCGATCTTCTCCTTGAGACGTTCGGCGATTTCCGCGGCAAGGCCGTCATCATCAAGATCTCCGACCGCAACGCTGCCGATCACCGGAACGAACAACGTGCCAGCATCCGAAATGGTAAAATCGCCGCCGATCGAACCCCATTGTTCATAGACACCCTTGGTAGGCATCCACTGCACAACGCTTAATCTGATCTTCGTGTGAGGCGGAAGCGGAGCACCGGCAGCGGTGCCGGCAAACATGGCCGTCCCCAACGCAAGCAGCGTCAGCAGCCTCCCCAGCCGCGTTGGCTGATGGCGACTTGTCGAAAAACGAATGCGTTGCATGACCATGCTCGATCATTCCTCACCGTAGCGCGAAAACGTTCGTAATACTGCAGAACCCGCCGAGTAATTCCTCGTCCTGCAGTGTGAAAGCAGGACTTAATTGAATTTCGCAGAATTATTATTCATTATATTATTACGTAAGATCAATATCTCCCTCTCTACCAAAATAGACTAGTTTCCGCGCAAATTATCGGCGATCGGGCGACCCCAAAGGCTGCCGCGGGAGAAATTCATAAAGCAACTCAGAGAATTATCGTCAGGATCTGAATAGAAATCCAGACATCATAGTATAGAATTGACTTAAATCAAATTAACCCAAAACTAAACTTACAAAACTCGACACCCTGTCCAAAGGTACTAGCAACCCGGGCGCTGCATCCACTATCGATGAACTACCCTCGGCTGGGGAACTGACCGAAAATGAGCGCACGTAAAAGCACCTTCAGATTCTCAGGATCAGTCAGGCGAACTTGTAATGGGTGATATTGATATTCGTTTCTACTTGTCGATCCTGCTAAGGCGACTGCCGCACATCATTGTTCTCACCTTCATCACGACAGCGATCGCGCTCGCCATCGCCCTGCTGTTGCCGAAGTCCTACCAATCAACGGCTAAAATTCTCGTCGAGGCCCCACAGATACCGACGAATCTGGTCAAGTCGACGGTCCCTACCAGCTCGCTTGAGCAGTTGTTGATCCTGCAGCAGCAGATGACGACAGGCGACAACCTGGTGCAACTCGCGGACAAGCTCGATGTCTACGGAAGCGACCGAGAAGAGCTTTCGACCGATGCGGTGATCAAGGACATGCGTTCGCGTATCACCTTTGATCAACTGCCACTCGGCGACGGAGCGACGACGGTTTTCAGCATCGTCTTCGAAGCCGGAACGCCGGAACTGGCGGCAAGAGCCGCCAACGAGCTTTCGTCGTCCATTCTGCTTGGTAACCAGCGCCAGCGCACGGACCGCGCCGGCGATACGCTGCAGTTCTTCAATGATGAAGTGAAGCGACTAGACATTGAATTGAACCGGATTGAGGCCGATCTCCTCAAATTCAAGACCGATCACAGAGATACCCTTCCAGAGAGCCTGGAATTCCGTCGGCAACAACAGACCAGCCAGCAGGAACGCCTTGTGGCGCTGGAACGTGAAGAAGCGGATCTTCGCGCGCGGAGAAGTTTGCTCGCCGAAAATGCGATCACGACAGGCAACGTCGGTCCGCTTAGCACCGAGCAACAGATGCTTCTGGATCTCAACAAGGCCTTGGCCGAACAGCTGGCAATCTTCTCCGAAGACAGCCCCAATATCGTCAACCTGCGCGCGCGCATTGCGGCCCTGCGCGGCAAGGGCGCAGCAAAGGCCACTGGGCAGGCCGGCAAGCAGGGCGCGTCAGCTCTCGATCTTCAGCTGGCGGATATCGACAAGCGCCTTGAGGCGATCGATAGCGAACGCGCATCCCTGACGCAGAGCATCGCCGACCTTACGAAATCCGTGAGCGAGACCCCCGCGACGCAGACGGCGCTGAACGTTATCGAGCGCAATCTCGGCAACATTCAGACGCAGTACAACACTGCCATTGCGCGGCGAGCGGAAGCATCCCTGGGTACGCAGATCGAAGCGCGCTCCGATGGCGGCCGTTTCTCCTTGCTCGAAGCCGCCAAGCCGCCGGAATCACCGGTGAAGTCAAAACGCCGCCTGGTCGTGCTTGCTGGTGGTCTCGGTGGGATAGCCCTCGGCCTCGGCCTCACCTTCCTGCTCGAAATGATGAACCGCACGATCCGCAGACCGTCGGAACTGAGCCAGCTCCTGCAGCGTCAACCGCTCGGTGTCATTCCGTATATCGAGTCACCGACCGAGACGACCGGCGGTTTCTATAACAAGAGGTTCGCGGCAGCCGCCGTTTCGGCGAGCATCATTCCCGCCTCCCTCCTGATCATTCATTACTTCTATGCACCGTTGGCGAGCGCTTTTCAAAGGCTGCTATCCGGCTTCATGAAGCCCGGTTCGATGTAATGTGAAGCACCGAAGCTATTCAGCTGCATCGAACAAGAGAGTTGAGGCAAACCCAATGGAACAGACTCTGGTATCGTCGTTCTCGCAAGCGCTCCAGGAGAAGAATAACATGTCCACAGCGCCTTCGCGGGAGATCAGCGAGATAGCCTGGGAGAAGCTTCAGTCATTCACCCCGGATGCGAGCCTCGTTGCGAAAAACCGTATCGTGACAGTCAATCGTTCGGACACCGCGCACACCGCTTTCGACATGATGCGCACCAAAATCCTGCAGAACATGCGGGAGAACAATTGGACGTCTGTCGCCATTACCTCGCCGACGCCGGGTTGCGGCAAGACCTTTACAGCGCTCAACCTTGCCTTCAGCCTGGCGAACCAGAAAGACTGTCGCACCGCTCTGTTGGATCTCGACATGAAGCGTCCCCAGGTCGGCAAGACGCTTGGTATGCGCGATACCGCATCGATGGAGTCATTTCTGCGCGGCGAGCTGCAGGCCGACGATATCTTCAGGCGCCACGGCGACAATCTCGCCATTGCCGCCAATAAGCAATCCGTGCAGTTCTCCGCCGAACTGCTCCAGAGTGCCGCCTCGACCCTGGCGTTGCAGGACATGCGTCAACGCATGCGTCCGGATATTGTCATCTATGATCTCCCCCCGATGCTTTCGACCGACGATGTCCTAGCGTTCCTGCCGAACGTCGATTGCATAATCCTGGTTGCCGCCGCGGAGCAGAGCACGCTGAGCGAAATCGATATCTGCGAACAGACACTTAGCGAGAAAACGAACGTTCTCGGGGTGGTGCTGAACAAATGCAAGTTCAGTGCCGAAAAGTACGGATACTAGTAGGACTGCTCGGCGCCTAGGGCTAGTTTCGTTGCAGGTTGATCTCGCTCGTCACGACCTGCTTGCCGGATGCGGGGTCCTTGTCGACCGTTCTGATCCTCAGCGCGTTTGCGCCGGAGCGCCGGATGGTCATGGTCGCGGCACGGTCGCCATTGACGATCCTCGACCAAGTGACCGCGAGCTCGATTGCATCGCCCTGCCTTGCGCCGTTGAGTGAAGAAACCCTACCCGAGGGGCCAATGTACCGGCCAGCGTACTTGCCGCCCATCGCGGTCAGCTGCGCGGATACCGCGCGCGAGACGACCAGCATACCGGTGCACTTGCCATCCATAGATAGCGCTTCACCATTGGCTTTCGATTGAAACCTGCAGCTCAGATTGATTGGAGACGAGGCCGTTGTCCGCTTCATCATGCCACTTCCTGTCCAACTGCCGGCGAGCGATTGGAGGAACGGCGCCTCGCTCGCGGATGCGCCCCAGGCAGCGCAGAGAACGAGCATACACAAGGCGAGACGATATACCCCCATCACATCCTCCCGAAGTTCAATCCGGGAGAATGCGTGAGCAGCGCCGATGTTCCGCGCTTTTTTCCGCCGCCTGTGCGAAGGCGGAGAAAATCGCGCCACCTAGTCAGACGATCGAAAGGCTGAGACGCGTTTCGTTGCCGAGGACGATGTCGATTGGGCCGCGCGAGGTCAGTTCGATCGCTCCGCAGAGCGTGCCCGTGGTGATCAGCGCGCCCTTCTTCAGCGAGGTATGCGGGCGCAGCTTGTCATTCGCGTAGGACAGCAGCCATACCAGCACATCATCCTTCGGATGGCGCGCCAGGGCGTCATAGATCACCTGCCCGCCATGCGTCACCTTGAGCGTCGTATTGCCGATGGTGTCGACGATGCTTTTCGGAAGCGCGGGCCCGAGAACATAGCCCTTGTTTCCGATGCGTTCGGCCAGATAGAGCAGGAAGGACACCTGCCCGCTTTCCACAATGCTACTGGCCAGAAGCTCTGCGCCGAGATGGCAGTCTGCGATCGCCGCAACGATCTCCTCGCGCGTATAGTCACCATTTTGACGGACCGGGAGATCCTGTCCCAGGCGGACTGCCACTTCCGCCTCGAATTTCATGCCCGGACGCCACGAAATCGATGCGCCGGAAACGGCCTCGAAATAGGGATGCAAGGGTGCCAAAACAGGCTCGCCCGACGGCGACATGGCCACCTTCCAGGCGTGTGTGGAGATGCGCTCTTCGGCGGCAAGAAAATTCTGCGCATCCATCGCTTCGCGCAATGTCGCGGGCAATACGAAGTCCGCCGTCGGCGCCTTTCCGCCTGCTTTTTCAAGGCCACTCAAACGCGCGGCCAGCGCCCGCGGATCGAAACCCTCGCCGGATGAAACTGTCATGTCGTGCTTTCCTCACCTGGTATGAAATGCGCTTCAACTCTACCGGCATTCATAGATGGCGCAAAGAGGCGATCCGGAAAGAGTCTTATGCGAGCGCGGCGTACCAGCCCCGCCGATACTCCGGCAAGTGAAAGATCTCGCGCGGCGGAAAATGCTTCTCCTTGCCTGTCATCGGAGCAATTCCGGTCAGAAGTGCAGCACCTGCGCTTGTGCCAGTCGAGCCGGGAACGGCGATCACATCCCGGCCGGTGAGCGCCGCGACCACCTCGAGATAGGTCTCGTTCAGCGAAAACGGTCCCTCGACCACAACGGGCCCGCCGGCGCCGATCAAGCCCAGGCATGCATCGGTCATCAGGGCCAGATAGAGGCAGACCGCCGCGTAACGTTCGACAGCACTCGCCGCATCCGCGTTGATCCAGCGCCGCTCCCTGCCGGGGAATGGACCGGACCCGGGCGCCACGTTGGGCAAGAGCATCATGCCCTTATCGATGACGCCGGGCATGGCCGCGACCGCGTCCTCGATCGCCACGGGACCGATCTCGGCGGAAAGAATCTCGAATTCGCGCCCACCCATGAACCGAGACGAGGGCACCGCGCGCCCGTAGGCATCGACATTGGCAAGCGTATCGCGCTTCGGATCGAGATGGTCGAGATCGCCACCCACGCCGAAATTGACCACCCACGTGCCCGTCGAGACGACGGCGAACGGGGCTTGCCGGCTGACCAGATGCGGCAGCAGCGACGCATTGGAATCGTGGATACCGCAATAGACGGGAACGGGTTTGGAAAGCCCGATCTCCTTGGCAATCTCAGGCAGCACTGGTCCGAGCGCATCGAAAGCCGACCGGATCGGCGCCATCTTCGACCGGATGCCCAGCGTGTCGACAAGACTGGAATAGCTCGATTGGCGCGGGTTCCACAGATCCGTATGGCAACCGAGCGACGTCACCTCGTTGGCTGCGACACTAGTCAGGCGCGCCGCCCAGTATTGGGCGTAGGTGACGATGGTGGCGACATTGGCGAACGCCTCAGGAAAAGCCGCCTGCTGATAGTGTAGCTGCGCTCCGATATTCAGGCCCATCGACTGGCGCGGCGAATAGGTTTCGTCGAATGATGGGCGCAGGGCGGTGTAGGCGTCGATAATCTCACGCGAATACTCGTGCTCATAATCGAGCACCGGCATGGCGAGCGCGCCATCCGCAGCAAGCAGAGCCGCGCTTGCACCATGCGTGGTGATCGAGATCGCATCGAAACCGGGGGAAACCGCAAACCGCTTCAGCGCATCGAGCGCGAAAGCCCACAGTGCCTCCACATCATAATGCGGATAGAGACCCGACTTGATCACCACATTCGGGGTTTTGACGACCGCAACCTCAGCGCCGGTGGCGCTGTCGAGCACAACGACCTTGGCATTCGTCTTGCCGATATCGAGAACCGCGACGCGGGCGTAGTTCTGGCTTGATGTCATGGCATATGAAAGACGGTGACGAGGTCGGTCTGAACAGGCGAATTATCCGGATTGGTGGCCATGATATCGCGCATATGCGCCCACCAGCGCTTCATCACGGGATGTTCCGGCAGGCTCGACAGCGTGTTGTCGCTGGTTCGTGTCAACACGCCGAACAACGTGTTCGTCTCGCGGTCGAGATGGATCGAGTAATCGCTGGCGCCGGACTGGTGCAGCAGATCGACCAGCTCCGGCCAGATTTCGTCGTGGCGCTTGATGTACTCGGCTTCCATGCCGGGATTGAGCGTCATCTTGAAGGCGTGTTTTTCCAGCGTCATTTCGAACTCATGGCTTTGATGCGGCGAGCGATGATCGGGATCGCGATGGTGATGATCAGCAGCAGGCCGATGAAGATCGACATGACGATGCCGGGAACGTTGAGCAGACCGAGGCCGAAGGTGACGAGGCCCATGACGAAGGCGGCGATGACGACGCCGCCGATCTTGCCGGAACCGCCGAGGATCGAGACGCCGCCGAGAACAACCATGGTGACGACCTCGAGCTCCCAGCCCTGCGCGATCGATGGGCGGGTCGAGCCGAGGCGGGAGGTCAGGCAGACGGAGGCGATGCCGCTCATCACGCCCGTCAGCATGAAGAGAATGAACTTCACCCGCTCGACCGGGATGCCGGAGAAGCGCGCGGCGAAATCATTGTTGCCGATCGTATAGACCTGACGGCCGAAATTGGTGGCGTGCAGCAGTATGGCGAAAAGGACCGCCAGTACGATGAAGAGCACGAATTCGAAGGAGAAGACCCAGACGACGTATCCCTGCCCGAAGAAGGCGAAATCCTCGGGATAGTTGCCGTAAGCCTGATCGCCCAGCACGATGTAGGAGATGCCGCGAAACAGACTCATCGTTCCGATGGTGACGACGATGGAGGGAAGCTTCATCACCGATACGAGGAAGCCGTTGAACATGCCGCAGAGCAGGCCAACGCCGACGCCGATGGCAACGAGACCAGGCGCGCCGACACCCGCCTGCGCCGCGGCGCCCATGGCGGTCGAGGCGAGCGCGATGATGGCGGCGACTGACAGGTCGATCTCGCCGGATATGACGAGCAGCGCCATGGCGAATGCGATCATCGCCTTTTCGGTGAAGTTGAACGTCGCGTCCGAGAGGTTCCAGGCATCGAGGAAGTAGGGTGACGCCAGCGAATTGAAGATGAAGATCACGACGGCAACGCCGAAGAGTAGCACTTCCCAGCTGGACATGATCCGCTTGAACGGCGTTCCCAGACGATCCGGGATGACGCGTTTTTCGGTGGGCGTGGAAACGACGGTGCTCATGCTGCCACCTCTGCTGGGATTTCCGCGGCGGCCTTGTCGCGGAGGATGATGCGGCCGCGATTGCGCTCGCGCCTTGCGTTGAAGACGACGGCGAGGATGATGACGGTGCCGGAGATCGCCATCTGCGTGAAGGGCGAGATGCCGATGACGGGAAGCGCGTTCTTGATCACGCCGAGGAAGAGCGCACCGAGCACGGTGCCGAGCACCGATCCGACGCCGCCGGCGATCGAGATGCCGCCGATGACGCAGGCAGCGACGCTATCGAGCTCGAAGCCGTTGGCGATATCGACATAGGCGACGGCGTAACGCGAAACCCAGAGATAGCTTGCGAGACCGGCAAGCGCCCCCGACAGAACGAAGGCAAGGAACTTGGTCCAGCCGACATCGATACCGGCATAGACGGCCGCTGTCGGATTGCCGCCGGCGGCATAGGTGGAGCGGCCGAACTGGGTGTATTTCAGCACGACATAGATCAGCGCGACGATGATGATCGCGGCCCAGCTCAGCACCGGCATGCCGAGAACGACGGTGCGGGGCACGTTGAGGAAGGTCGGCGTCATCTGGTGCGCATTGACCCACTCGCCACCCGAGAGCACGAAGGCCATGCCGCGATAGATGGTGAGCGTTCCCAATGTCACGACGATCGGCGGGATCTCGAGCGCCCAGACGAGAAAGCCATTGATGGCGCCGAGGCAGGCGCCGATCAGTACAGCGGCGAGGATCAGCACGATCAGCGGCAGATCCGGATGCGCGGCATTCAGCATCGCGATCGCCATGCCGGTGAAGGCGAGGTTGGCGGCAACCGACAGGTCGATCGATTTCGTCAGGATGACGGTCATCTGCGCCAGCGCCAGGATGATCAGGATCGACGTGTCGTTGAAGATGCCGGCGAGGTTTCCGGGCGTTGCAAAGCCATCGGCCCGGGTCGAAAAGGCGGCGATCATCACCGCGATGATGATGAAGAGCAGCGTTTCGCGTTTTCTCAAGAGTCTGGACATCAGCTATCCTCAAGCATTGCCGGTGGCAGCGCGCACCAGCGTTTCCGGCGTCAGGTCCTTGCGCTCGAAAAGGCCGGCCGACAGGCCTTCCTTCATGACAAGCACCCGGTCGGACATTCCGATGATCTCCGGCAGCTCCGAAGAGATCATGATGATGGAGAGGCCCTCGGCGGCGAGCTCGCTGATGAAACCATGCACGGCCGCCTTCGAGCCGATGTCGATCCCCTTGGTCGGCTCATCGAGAATGATGACCTTGGGCATCGTCGCCAGCCACTTGCCGATCACGACCTTCTGTTGGTTGCCGCCCGACAGCGTTCCGACCGGAACCGAAAGTGCCGCGGCACGCAGATCAAGCCGCTCGGCATATTTGCGCGCCAGCGCGAACTCATTGGCCGCCTTCAGGAAGCCTTTGCGCGAGGTGCGCCCGAGCGATGGCAGCGTCATGTTCTGGTAGATCGGCATCGGTAACGCCAGGCCGTGACGGCCGCGCTCTTCCGGGACGTAGACGATACCGGCCCTGATCGCATCGAGCGGCGAATTGATGCTGATCTCCCGGCCGTCGAGCGTCAGCTTGCCGGATAGAGGCTTGGTGATGCCGAACAGCGACTGGCAGAGCTCGGAGCGGCCGGCGCCGATTAGGCCGTAGACGCCAAGGATCTCGCCCTTGCGCAGCGTCAGCGAGATATCGCGGAACTCGGTCTGGTGACAGTATTTCTCGACCTGCAGCACCGGTGCGCCGATCGCGACGTCGATCTTCGGAAACGCGTTCTCGACATCGCGGCCGACCATCATGCGGACGATCTCGTCCTGCGGTGTGGATTTGAGATTGCCGTGGCCGACGGCGCGGCCGTCGCGGAACACCGCGAAATTATCGGCGATCTCATAGAGCTCATCGAACTTGTGGCTGATGAAAAGGATGGCTTTGCCCTGTGCCTTCAGCCCTTCGACGATGCGGAAGAGATCGTCGATCTCCTTGCGCGACAGGGCGGCGGTCGGCTCGTCCATGATGACGATGCGGGCCTCGATCGACAGCGCGCGCGAGATCGCCACGAGGTGGCGCTGCGCGATCGAGAGGTCCTTCAGGCGGATCGTCGGATCGATATTGCTTTCAAGCGAGGTGAGCAGCGCCTTGGCGCGGCTGTTCATCAGCTTCCAGTCGATGGTGCGCAAGCGCGTGCGCGGCGCATGGCCGAGGAAAATGTTTTCGGCAACCGTCAGTTCGTCGAAAAGCACGGTCTCCTGATGGATGGCGGTAACGCCGGCATCGATAGCGGCTTGCGCATTGGCAAACGTCGTCGGCTTGCCATCGACGAGGATCTCGCCTTCGTTCGGGCGATAGATGCCGGTCAGGATCTTGACGAGGGTCGACTTGCCGGCACCGTTTTCGCCGATCAGCGCGGTGACCTTGCCGGGATAGAGCGCGATGCTGACGTTATCGAGCGCCTTCACGCCAGGGAAGATCTGCGAGATGCCGCGCATCTCGAGAATTGCGGGTACGTCGTTTGTCGCGACGCTTGCAACAGGATGTTGAAGGGCGTTGTTCATCAGCGCTTACCAGTGTTCATTGGAAAGGGCCCGGCGGCTGTGCCGCCGGGTTTGTTTCGTCCAAGCGAGGCTTAGAAAACCTTCGAGAACTGGTCGATGTTCGACGCGTTGTAGATGAAAGGGTCGGCCATTGCGGCTTCGCCCTTGTCGTCTACCTTGATCTTGCCCATGCGGCCGGCTTCGATTTCGGTGCCCGGCTTGCCGGTCGCGTCACCCTTTACGAGGTGATAGGCGATCTGCGTCGCGGAGTAGCCGAGATCGATCGGGTTCCAGATCGCGAATTCCTTCGTCGCACCAGACTTGATCGCACCGGCCATTTCGGACGGCAGGCCGAGACCCGTGACATAGACCTTGCCGACGAGACCCTTGTCTTCGACGACCTTGGAAGCGGCCAGAACGCCGACCGTCGTCGGAGCGACGATGACCTTGACGTTCGGGTTGGACTTCAGCAGGCCTTCCGCTTCGCGATAGGACTTGTCGGAAAGGTCGTCGCCGTAAACGGTGGTGACGAGGTTCATGCCGGCGAAGTCCTTGAGCTGCTTCTTCATCTCACCGATCCAGATGTTCTGGTTCGTAGAGGTGGTGGTCGCAGACAGGATCGCGAAGTCGCCCTTGCCGCCTTCCAGATGATCCTTGACGAGCGTCAGGCACATCTTGCCGATCAGTTCATTGGACGACGGGTTCAGCTGCAGGATGCGGCCGTCCTTGTTGACGCCGGAATCCCAGGAGATGACCTTGATGCCGCGCTGCTTGGCCTTCTTGAGAGCCGGGATGACAGCGTCCGGATCGTTCGCGGAGATCGCGATGGCGTCGACGCCCTGCGCGATCAGCGAGTTGATGACTTCGATCTGGCCTTCAGCCGTCGTCGAGGTCGGGCCGGTGTAGATGACTTCCACGCCGCCGAGTTCCTTGGCTGCTTCCTGGGCACCCTTGTTGGCGGCTTCAAAGAAGCCGTTGCCAAGTGACTTGACCACGAGGCCGATCTTGATGTCCTTGGCGCTTGCAGCACCTGCCATCAATGCGACGGCAAAGGCGACGCCCACCGCCAGTGTCTTTGCGAGTTTCATGCTTTCTTCCTCCCACGTTGATTGACTTGACTACATCCTGCCGGCGCCGTTCAGGCGACCGACGAGGAATCCTCCCTTGCCTGCGAGACCATGCTCGCAACGACGAGCTTGACGCCCGCATCCTCGATCATCCGCACCGCCTCGTCGGACACGCCCTCGTCCGTAATGACCGTCGTGACGCGATCGAGCCCGCACAGAATGAGGCTCGATCGGCGATGAAACTTGCTTGAATCGACCATGACGATCAGCTCGTCGGCCTGGTGCATCAGCTTCTGCTCGCTCTGGATGATCTGCGCATCCGCTTCCATGATGCCGAGCGGCCCCACGCCCTGCGCGCCGATGAAGAAGCGCCGCGCATAAAAGTTGCGGATCGCGTCATTGTCGAAGGGCGACAGGATGAGGCTCTGCTCGCGATAGATCACGCCACCAGGAACCGTCACCGTGTTCTTCGAATGCTTGACCAGATGCTCGGCGATCGCGAACGAATTGGTCATCACCTGCATGCGATGCGCCGCCATGAAATGCACCATCTGGAAGGTGGTCGTTCCACCGTTGATGATGATGGCGTCGCCAGGATCGCAGAGTTCGACAGCTGCGCGCGCAATTGCGCGTTTCTTATCGGAATTGACCGATTCTGAAACCCTGAAAGGCCTCCCGGCGAGATTGCCGAGCTGCGGCGGATGCACGGCTTCCGCGCCGCCACGCACGCGCCGGATCTTTCCCTGCACATGGAGAGCCGCGATGTCACGCCGGATCGTCGCCTCGGAAGCCTCGGTCAGCTCGGAAATATCCTGAACCGTCACGACCGACTTTTCCTGTACGGCGCTCAATATGATGCGATGGCGTTCGCGTTCGTGCATGGGTTCCTCCTGCATCGTTTATTTCGCAGTTGTGACTATGTGTCAATCACAAACGATCATATTTTTCCATATTGCGTTGCAACATAATCGTTTTTGATCGTTTTCGATTGACAACGGCGCTTTTGATGAGCGATACCGTCACCGCAAAGGGCGTATTACTCATTTTCGCGTCCTGAAGAATTCTACATGGGAGGATGACATGGCGGCAACCGTCCGGCTTCTGGATAACCGTTGGGATGACTCGTACGCTGCAGGGCTGGATGAGCCTGGGAAGCTGCTCTATCGCTCGAACCTGCTGGGCGCCGACAAGCGCATCACCAACTATGGCGGCGGCAACACGTCGGCCAAGGTCATGGAAACCGACCCGCTCACCGGCGAAAAGGTCAAGGTTCTCTGGGTCAAGGGTTCGGGCGGCGACGTCGGCACCATCAAGCTCGATGGCTTTGCCACCCTCTATCAGGACAAGCTGGATTCGCTGAAGGGCATCTACAAGGGCGTTGAAGACGAAGACCGCATGGTCGGCTTCCTTCCGCATTGCACCTACAATCTCAACAGCCGCGCCGCCTCGATCGACACGCCGCTGCATGGTTTCGTGCCCTCCACGCACGTCGACCACATGCATCCTGACGCGATTATCGCGATCGCCGCCTCGAAGAACTCCAAGGAGCTGACCCAGCAGATCTTCGGTGCCGACATCGGTTGGCTGCCCTGGCGCCGCCCGGGCTTCCAGCTCGGCCTCGACCTCGAAGCCTTCGTCAAGGCAAACCCGAATTCCAAGGGCGTCGTGCTCGAAAGCCATGGCCTCTTCACCTGGGCCAACGACGCCAAGGCCTGCTACGAGTTGACGCTCGAGATCATCAACAAGGCAATCGTCTGGTTTGCCGAAAAGACCGAAGGCAAGACGATTTTCGGTGGTGCCGCCACTGAGAGCTTGGCCGCCGAACAGCGCCGCGCCATCGCCGCCCGCCTGATGCCCGAAATTCGCGGCCGCATCGGCAAGACGGAACGCAAGCTCGGCCATTTCGATGACCAGGACGCCGTTCTTGAATTCGTCAACTCGAAGAACTTGGCACCGCTCGGTGCGCTCGGCACCAGCTGCCCCGACCACTTCCTGCGCACCAAGATCCGCCCGCTGATCGTCGATTTCGACCCGGCGAAGCCGGATGTGGATGCGATCGTTGCCGGCCTCGACAAGGCGCTCGAAGACTACCGCGCCGACTACGCGCGTTATTATAACGACTGCAAGCATGACAATTCGCCCGCCATGCGCGACGCGAACCCCGTCATCTTCCTCGTTCCCGGCGTCGGCATGCTGTCTTTTGCCCGCGACAAGGCAACGGCGCGCATCGCCAGCGAGTTCTACGTCAACGCCATCAACGTCATGCGCGGCGCCTCGACCGTTTCCGAATATCAGGGCCTCCCCGAGCAGGAAGCCTTCGACATCGAATACTGGCTGCTCGAAGAAGCCAAGCTTCAGCGCATGCCGAAGCCGAAGAGCCTGGCCGGCAAGGTTGCCTTCGTCACTGGCGGCGCCGGCGGCATCGGCCGTGCTACGGCTGCCCGGCTGATCGGCGAAGGTGCCTGCGTGGTGCTGGCCGATATCGACCAGGAAGCGCTCGACAGCACGAAGGCGGATTTCGCCAAGCAATTCGGCGGCGATGCCGTTCGCGGGGTCAAGCTCGACGTGACCAAGGAAGACGGCGTGATCTCGTCCTTCGCGGAAGCCTGCGTTGAATTCGGCGGCGTCGATATCCTCGTCTCCAACGCTGGTATTGCGTCCTCCGCGCCGATCGAAAGCACCGAGCTTTCGATGTGGAACAAGAACATCGATATCCTGGCGACCGGCTACTTCCTGGTTTCGCGCGAAGCCTTCCGCCTGTTCCGCAAGCAGAACCTCGGCGGGAACGTCGTGTTCGTCGCCTCCAAGAACGGCCTGGCATCGTCTCCGAACGCTGCAGCCTACTGCACGGCCAAGGCTGCCGAGATCCATCTCGCCCGTTGCCTGGCGCTCGAAGGCGCGGAAGCCGGCATTCGCGTCAACACCGTCAACCCGGATGCGGTCCTGCGCGGATCGAAGATCTGGAACGGCGAGTGGCGCGAACAGCGTGCTGCATCGTCGAAGATCGAGATCAACGAGCTTGAGGAGCACTACCGCAAGCGCTCCATGCTGAAGCTCAACGTCTTCCCTGAAGACATCGCCGAAGCCATCTATTTCCTGGCGTCTGATCTCTCGGCAAAGTCCACCGGCAACATCATCAACGTCGATGCCGGCAACGCGCAGAGCTTCCCGCGCTGATCGCTACCGCCGGAGGATCACCCATACCGCATGGATGATCCCCGGCACGTAGCCGCACAGCGTCAGCAGTATATTTAGCCAGAACTGCAGGCCGATACCGACCTGCAGGAATACGCCGACAGGTGGCAGGATGATCGCGAGAAGAATGCGTATGATGTCCAAGGTCGCCTCGTTATTTATTTAGGTATTTCACGCATTGAAACGCGGACAGGAGCTGTTTGTTTCGATGCGAAGAGGGAGGAACTGATGGCCGAAACCAAAATCGCGCAGGATGTGATCGCGCAAGAAAACGACAAACGCGCATCTGCGCTCAAATCCGATTACGAAGCCTTGGGCGCCAATCTTTCACGCCGCGGCGTCGATATCGAAGCGATCACGCGCCGCGTCTCCGAGTTCTTCGTCGCCGTCCCATCCTGGGGCGTCGGCACCGGCGGCACGCGCTTTGCCCGCTTCCCGGGCAACGGCGAGCCGCGCGGGATCTTCGACAAGCTCGACGATTGCTCGGTCATCAACGAGCTCACCCGCGCCACGCCGAACGTCTCTCTCCACATTCCGTGGGACAAGACCGACGTCAAGGAATTGAAGGCGAAGGGCGACCAGCTCGGCCTCGGCTTTGACGCGATGAACTCCAACACCTTTTCCGACGCGCCCGGCCAGGCCCATTCCTACAAGTATGGATCGCTCAGCCACACCGACGCCGCGACCCGCGCGCAGGCTGTCGAGCACAACATCGAATGCATCGAGATCGGCAAGGCGATCGGCTCCAAGGCGCTGACCGTCTGGGTTGGCGACGGTTCGAACTTCCCGGGCCAGAGCAATTTCACCCGCTCCTTCGAACGCTACCTCGCCTCGATGGCCGACATCTACAAGGCGCTGCCTGATGACTGGAAGCTGTTCTCCGAACACAAGATGTACGAGCCGGCCTTCTACTCGACAGTCGTGCAGGATTGGGGCACGAACTACCTGATCGCCCAGACGCTCGGACCGAAGGCACATTGCCTCGTCGACCTCGGCCACCATGCGCCGAACACCAATATCGAGATGATCGTCGCTCGTCTGATCCAGTTCGGTAAGCTCGGCGGCTTCCACTTCAACGACTCTAAGTATGGCGACGACGACCTCGACGCCGGGTCGATCGAGCCTTACCGCCTGTTCCTCGTGTTCAACGAGCTGGTCGAGGCCGAGCAGCGCGGCGTCAACGACTTCAACCCGGCGCATATGATCGACCAGTCGCACAATGTGACAGATCCGATCGAAAGCCTGATCAACAGCGCCAACGAAATTCGCCGCGCCTACGCGCAGGCGCTGATCGTCGACCGCAAGGCGCTGGCAGGCTTCCAGGATGAAAACGACGCCCTGATGGCGACGGAGACGCTGAAGCGCGGCTATCGCACCGATGTCGAGCCGATCCTGGCGGAAGCTCGTCGCCGCGCCGGTGGCGCTATTGATCCCGTCGCGACCTATCGCGCCAGCGGCTACCGCAAGAAGGTCGCCGCGGCACGCCCGGCGTCCGTCGGCGGCAGCGGTGGCATCATCTGAGATCGAAGGCTTGATCGAGCCGCCGCGACTTCGCGGCGGCTCGATTCTTTAATCAGACGGCGCCACGCGTCTCGACATAGAGCGCATAGACCGAATGGCTGGACGCCATGTACAGGCGGTTTTTCTTCGGACCGCCGAAGCACAGGTTCGGGCAGCGTTCCGGCAGCTTGATGAAGCCGATCGTCTTGCCGGCCTTGTTGAAGATCTTCACGCCATTGAGGTCTTCCGGCTTGGCGCCGGCCGCACCCGAAGAGCCCCAGCCGCACCACAAATTGCCGTCGACATCGACGCGGAAGCCATCGAGGCCGCCATTGTCGTCGGCAGTGATCAGTGCCTTCTTGTTGGACAACGAGAAACCGTCCTTGCCGACGTCGTAGGACCAGATGACGCGATAGGGCTGTGCGCGGCCTTCGACGATATAGAGCTTCTTCTCGTCTTCCGAGAAAGCGAGGCCGTTCGGACCCTTCAGCTCGTCGGTGACGAGGTTCAGCTTTCCATCAGGCGAGATGCGATAGACGGAATGCGGCAGTTCCGGTTCGGCCTTGTCGCCTTCCCATTCGCCGGCGATGCCGAAGGGCGGGTCAGTAAACCAGATCGAGCCGTCCGACTTGCAGACGATGTCGTTCGGAGAGTTGAGCTTCTTGCCCTTATAATTGTCGGCCAGAACCGTGATCGAGCCGTCATATTCAGTGCGGGTAACGCGGCGCGTCAGGTGCTCGCACGACAAGAGCCGGCCCTGCATGTCGCGGGCGTGACCGTTCGAATAGTTCGAATTCGGGTTGAAGACGCTCCAGGTCTCGTTCGTCTCGTCATATTTCATGACCCGGTTGTTCGGCACGTCACTAACCAGCAGATAACGGCCGTCGCCAAACCAGACGGGGCCTTCCAGCCAGCGGGCGCCGGTGGCGACCTGTTCCAAAGACGAGCTCCCGACGCGATATTTGGCAAAGCTCGGGTCGAGAACCTGGATGGCTGGATCCGGATAGATCGGCGACGGGGTGAAGCCGATCGACTGTGCGGCTGCGACCTTCGGCAGAACGGCGCCCGCCAGCGCGGCTCCTGATATGGCAATGACGTTGCGGCGTGTGTAAACCACTAAGCATCCTCAATATGATTTGTGTCAAAAGGACCCACGGGCTCGCGGGCTGCGATCAAAATCGTGATCACGCGCTCATGTATGTTGACCTATACGTGTGCCGCAATGACACTTTTAGGTCATTCAGCCGACTGGTTAATCAGCCGTGACCAGAACGCCGTAAACAACATGACAGAAAATTAGCCAGCATATATATATGCTTATGCTTTCACACAAACATGCTTTGATAAAACGCATCTCTACTGCCGATTCTATTCGCGTGGCTTCACGAGGTCAGATTTTTTTAAGGATAAGCGCCTAGGTTGAAGCCACAATATCGGGGCAGTTCCCTCGATGTTTTGCGCATGATGCGTTGTCCCACCGTTTTCTGATGTCATTTTTCTTGCGATCGAGGTGCCCTCGTCCGCAGGCGGCCCGATGCCATTTCACCAAGATTTCCAAGGTGCCTCATGTTGAAAAACCTGAAGATAAAAACCAAATTCCTTATTGCCATTGCCATGCTTGGCCTCGTCTCCATGGCAGGCTTGCTGTATCTCACCGACAAATTCAGCGCGGCTAATCAGCAGTATACCGGCTTCCTCCAGAACGAGAGCCAGGCGGCAACCTTCAGCGCGCGCGCAGCAGCCGGCATCTGGACATCGACGACATGGCTCAGCCGTGCCGTCGCGCAAGAACCCGGTTCCCCCGCCTTCGATAACATCTCGAAGCGTTTCGCCACCGAATTCGGCGGAGCTCGCCAGCGCCTCGCGCAGGTGTCTGAACTGGTCCCCAGCCGCAAGAGCGCGATCGACGAACTGCTGGTCGGTGCAGACGCCCTGAAATCGCTTGGCGATCAGCTTCTTGCCGCGCGCGCTGCCGGCAATACGGCTGAAACGCAGGCGCTTTCCACAAAGCTTGATGACATGATCGTCGGGCTGTCGCCTAAGTTCGGCGCGAATAACAAGGCCATGGCTGACTTGCTTGAGCAGGGCGGTAGCCGGCTGTCCGCTTCCGTTTCTTCTACTATCTTCTACACGCTTGTCGGCCTTACCCTCGGTGTCATCGCGGCAATCGCTTTTGCCATGGTCATCGCTCAGAAGGGTGTGACGGCACCGATGGCGAAGCTTCGCCAGCGTATGGAAACGCTTGCTTCCGGCGAGACCGGCGAAGAAGTTCATGGGCTGGATCGCCGGGACGAAATCGGCCAGATGGCTGCCGCCGTTGCCGTGTTCCGGACCAATGCGATCGACCGCCTGCGCATCGAGCAGCAAGCAGAAGCCACCCGTTCGATGAGTGAGAGCGAGCGTCTCGAGCGCGAAGCCGAGAAGGCCAATGAGGCGGCCAATCTGCATCGCGCGGTCAAGGCCCTTGGCGGCGCTCTGGGCAACCTCGCCGATGGCGACCTGAATTGCCAGATCGATACACCATTTACTGGCGACCTCGACACCCTTCGCCAGGACTTCAACGCCGCGGTCGCCAAGCTGCACAATGCGCTGCAGGCCGTTGGCGCCAATGCAAGCGCCATCAGCGCCGGCTCGAGCCAGATCCGCGCTTCCGCCGACGACCTCTCCAAGCGCACGGAGCAGCAGGCAGCCTCCGTTGAGGAAACCGCTGCCGCGCTGGAGCAGATCACCACGACGGTCAAGGATGCCGCCGGCCGTGCAAGCGACGCCAGCCAGCTTGTTGCCAAGACGCGTGAAGCAGCCGAACGCTCCGGCGAGGTCGTTCGCAATGCCGTAACCGCGATGCACTTGATCGAGCAGTCTTCGAACGAGATCAGCAACATCATCGGCGTGATCGACGATATCGCGTTCCAGACCAACCTTCTCGCGCTCAATGCCGGCGTCGAAGCCGCCCGTGCCGGTGAGGCGGGCAAGGGTTTTGCCGTCGTCGCACAGGAAGTGCGCGAACTGGCACAGCGCTCGGCGCGCGCGGCCAAGGAAATCAAGGCACTGATCACCGCCTCCGGTTCGCAGGTCGAGTCCGGTGTGGAGTTGGTTGGCGAAGCCGGCAAGGCGCTGGATGCAATCGTCGCCGAAGTGCAGGAGATCAACCGCCATGTTCACGCGATCGCTGAAGCCTCGCGCGAACAGTCGATCGGCCTGCAGGAGATTAACACGGCCGTGAACACCATGGACGAAGGCACGCAGAAGAACGCCGCCATGGTCGAGGAAACGACCGCGGCGAGCCACAGCCTGGCACATGAGGCGATGGCGCTGTCGCAGCTGATGTCCCAGTTCAAGCTGGATGGCGCCGTTGCCAACCAGGCGCGGCCGAGCTTCGCCAAGCCTGCGGCGACGACCGCCAACCACGGCCCCGTCGCCTCGCCGGCACGGCAGCTGGGCCAGAAGTTGACCAATGCGTTTCGCGGAAACGCCGCGCTCAAGCAAGAGCCGGAATGGTCTGAATTCTGAGCTAGGTCACTTAGGAAACGGAGCCCAGAAGGCTCCGTTTTTTATTTGAGTACAACGCGCGACCATTGATCGCCACAAACAAAAAAGCCGCCGCCAATGTGGCGACGGCTTTCGGGGCAGGGAAGCCCAAGACGTTAGCAATAGCTGCAGACAGCGGCCGGATTGCTCTTGATGACGTCGATGAATTTCTTGACCGGGTTGGTGCGCTGTTCGCGTTTCACCGCCGCAGTCTCCAGAAGTCGCTTGAAATCTTCAAGCTTCACGCCATCGGCGCGCATCACCATGGCGATCAGGGGGTCGCGAAGGGCTTCGGATATCGTCAGGTCGTCTCTGGTCTTTCTCATGGCTCAGTCCTCCTTTCGTGGGCGGTCGCCCGTGTTCCACTTCGGCCGCGCTGCCCTATCGGCAATTGACTTCCGCGAAAAGTGGTGTTACCGGTAAGTAACAATGCATTTGTTACCGATCGGTCACATGGATGTCAAGGACATTGTCCGCAGAAAAATCAAAAACTTCGACAGCTCTTCTGCCTGCAGGCACCGATGAAAAGATCCCTCCCCGGGAACGCATCGTCTCGACCGCGGCGGAGCTTTTCCGTGAGCACGGGATCCGTGGCATCGGCGTCGATGCCATCGCCGAAGGCGCTCTCACCAACAAGATGACGCTCTACCGCCACTTCGGATCGAAGGACGAACTGGTGTGCGAAACCCTGCGCCGCGCCTCCGAGAAGGCCGAGGCGATCTGGCGCGAGTTGGAAGCCACGCACCCCGACGATGCCCGCGCCCAGCTGCTTGCCTGGATCGAGCTCAGGACGCAGAGCCTGTGCGGCGATCAGGTCGGTTGCGATCTCGCGAACGCCGCGATCGAGCTCAAGGGTGAAGGGCACCCGGCCTATAGCGTCATCGAACGCCACAAGGCGGAGCAACGCGACAGGCTCGAAGCGCTCTGTCTCGCCGCCGGCGTGCGTGAACCGCAGCTGCTGGCAGACACACTGACCCTGCTTCTGGAAGGCGCCCGCGTCACCCGTCAATCGATGGGCAAGGACAACTGTTGCGGCCACTTCTCCAAGGCGTGCAACGCCGCTGTCGCGGCGTTCGCCTGAGCGCCGGTTCTGGCAATTTGGAACTTTCGTGAGCGAAGCTCGTTTTCAACCAGATGTGGAAACACGGTTCAGCGGGAAGATGAACTACATTTATCTCCATCGCCTGTATGCCAAACGGGCGGAGCTTGAAGCCAAGCTTGAACTCTATGATGCGCGCGATTGCTTCGGTGACGAGGACGTCAACGACGGTACTGATCGTGAGTTGCGTTCTCGGATCGAGGAAATCTCGGCTGAAATCGATACGCTCGAACATTCCCGCGTTGGATAACACCCGCTAGCTGATGGCATCGAGCAGTTCGATCGTGCGATGGTCGAACGCTCCGTCATAGAAATGGTCTATCACCTGATGGAAAGGTGACCCGTGGTCGCTGACCGCCGCAAACAGCGTCATCGACGATCGCAGCTTGTGATCATCGGGAGAACCAAAGATCTCATGCCCGGATTTTCCATTTATCGACAATACTGCGTCGACGCAGCGCACAAGGCGAGCGCCGAGAATGGGATCGGCCAGATAGGCCGAGGTTTCGCCGGCCGAGCGGATGGCATATTTCTCTGCCATTGAGGACGAGCCGAGACCGGCCATCTGCGGAAAGATGAACCACATCCAATGCGAGCGCTTGCGGCCATTCCTGAGCTCTGCCAGCGCGCGATCATAGACACCGTTTTGAGCTTCGATAAAGCGATCGAGATCGTAGTCGATATCACCGGACATGATGCCCTCCCCCGACTAGATCTATGTCACGATCGCCGTTTCTCCAGTTTAAGCCGACAAGTGCTCAGCAGGACTTGTCGGGATAGGGGCTATGCTCCCGGCAAAAATCGAGTGACGGGCCCGAATCTGAGATCGCTCCGACAGGGGCGAGATCGACGGCCGATGCCGTCGAGGTGTTCATATGCGCGACATACCCCGCCGCGCCAAGAACCAGCAGGGCTCCAACGATCATAAACCGCTCCGACATCGATGGCCGGCTGGTTGCCTTGATGTGTTCCACGTATTCGCGTTCGCCCATACCGTTCAACTCTTCGTCCGTTGCATGATGATGGACCGTGTCGCCGCGAGGGGCGCTCCAGCTGTCTACATCTCTCATTGTCTTGCTCCTGAAATCCGCGCGAGGTGCCTACAACATCCCTCGACCCGTGGCGTCTTTCGCGCATTCCCGATATGTGGTGGCAACCGCCACGGTTGAAGGCCGGATACACAAACTCAGTGTTCATAAAATCGAACCAATCGGTTTGATCTGGCTTCAAGGGCTTGGCACTTCGAGGAAATTCGGCTTAGGTCGGGTACCAATTCAGACCACGGACACTGACATGACGAAATCATTTGGGGCGATGTCGATCGCGCAACTTTCCGTTCTCATCCAGAATGGCGCCGCCGATCCGGTCGGGGTTACCGAGGCGGTGCTTGAAGGCATCGAGGCGCATCCAGATCAGGCGATCTTCACCGAACTGCTGGCCGACCGCGCGCTTGAAGAGGCCAAGGCGTCCTCGGCACGGCTCAAGGCTGGCCGGTCGCGCGGGTTGCTTGAGGGCATTCCCGTTGCCTGGAAGGACCTGTTCGACATCAAGGGGCGCGCGACGACGGCCGGCTCCAAGGTCCTGCGGGACGCCCCCGTGTCAGTGGACGATGCAGCGGTCGTGAACGCTCTAGCCCAGGCCGGCATGATCGCCGTTGGCTGCACCAACATGAGCGAATTCGCCTTCTCGGGCCTCGGCATCAACCCACATTACGGCACGCCGCACAATCCGCGCGGCAAGGATGAGCCACGTATTCCCGGCGGTTCCTCTTCAGGCGCTGGTGCCGCGGTGGCCGCGGGCCTCGTTCCTGTGGCGATCGGCACCGACACCGGCGGTTCGGTCCGAATCCCCGCCGCCTTCAATGGCGTCGTCGGCTACAAGGCAACACGCGGCCGCTACCCTATGGGCGGGGTCTTTCCGCTGGCGCGAAGCCTGGATTCACTCGGCCCCCTTTGTCGCACAGTGCAGGACGCGATCTGGGTCGACGCGGCCATGCGTGGCCTGACCGCCGCTCCCGCCATCACCCCAAGTTCGCTTCGGGAACTGGATGTGGTCATTCCTGATAATGTCGTGTTCGATGGCGCCGAGGCCGGCGTCGTCGCAGCTTTCGAGCAAGGCGTGGAGTGGCTGATCGCGGAAGGTGCTTCGGTCACCCGCGTCACCATCCCGGCCTTCGACGAGATTCTCGCCCTCATGGGCAAGTACGGCAGCCTGGTGACCGCGGAAGCCTTCGCGCTTCATCGCGAACGCCTCGCCGGGCCGGAGGCCGATCAGATGGACCGCCGCGTCGTGCAGCGCACCCGCCTTGGCCAGACGATCACCATGCCCGACTACATCGCCATTATCGAAGCCCGCGAGCGGCTGATCGCGGAGGTCAACCGGATGGTCGGCGATAGCATCATTGCTTACCCGTCCGTCGCCCATATCGCGCCACCGATCGCCGCGCTGGAAGCAAACGACGATCTTTTCTTTGCGACCAATGGCAAGACATTGCGCAACACCATGCTCGGCAATTTCCTTGATTGGTGCGGCGTGTCGATCCCCTGCGGGACAGGCGATGCGGATATGCCGGTCGGCCTGCTGCTTTCGGCAACCGCCGGCCGCGACGAGGCGCTGCTTGCCGCCAGCCTTTCGGCGGAAGCTGTGATCACGGGAGATTCCGTTTGAAATTCCAAGACGTTGCTGCCTAGATAGGGTGGGAACGAGGAGGAGGAATGGAATGATCGAGGATATCGAGAGCGGACGGTTCGCCGTCTCCACGTGGTCGCTGCACCGGGCGCTGGGGACGGTCTATCCCTATAGCCCCGATCCGGCCAAGAGCGCGGCGCCACAAGAGCCTTACGGCCCCGGCAGCGTCGGACTGCTCGACGTTCCACGCCAGCTTGCAGATCGCGGCATCCACAGGCTGGAGATCTGCTCCTTCCATCTGCCGAGCCTCGACGCGGACTATCTGCGGCGGCTGCGCGCTGCGCTCGATCAATCCGGCGTCCTGCTTCAGACCTTGCTGGTCGAGGATGGCGACCCGAGCAACCCCGAGACGGCCGAGCGCGATATCCGCTGGATCGCCGGCTGGATCGAGATCGCAACGGCGCTTGGCGCGAGAAACATGCGCGTGATCGCTGGAAAGCAGCAGCCGAGCGACGAGAACCTCGCCCGTTCATCGGGACATCTCTCATGGCTGGCGGAGCAGGCAGAGGAGAGCGGTATCCGTGTCGTCACCGAAAACTGGTTCGACCTCCTGCCGTCGCCGCGAGAAATGAACTGGCTGCTTGACGATCTCGCCGGAAAGGTCGGCCTCAACGGCGATCTCGGCAACTGGTCGGCGCCGGACAAATATGCCGGTCTGGCGGACATCATGCGCCGCGCCGAAATCTGCCACGCCAAGGCGAACTACACCGCATCGGGCATGGACACCCAGGACTACGGCAAGTGCCTGGAAGCCTGCCGACAGGCGGGATATGCCGGTCCCTACACGCTGATCTACGATTCGCCCTTCTTCCCCGACGAATGGGACGGCATCCTTCTTCAGAAGGCCTTTATCGAGCAATTCCATCAAGATGAGCAGCGCGCCACGGGCTGAGCTGCGGAAGGAGACTGGCATGCCTGGTTCAACTGCGATCAACGACTTTTCGAAACGCCTCAGGTCGGGCGAAAGCGGTGGTCTGATTTCAGCCTGGATCGGCATACCCGATCCGCTCTTCGTCAATCATCTCTCGCAGGAAGCCTTTGACGCCGTCGTGCTCGATATGCAGCACGGCGTCTGGGACATGGTATCCGTTGCCAACGGCATTGGGCAGGGCAGGCTCGCCGGCAAGCCAGTGATGGCGCGTATTCCCGTCGGCGACTTCTCGACAGCCTCGCGGCTGCTCGATGCCGGCGCGTCCGGAATTATCGCGCCGATGATCAATTCGGTTGCGGATGCGCATGCCCTAGTCAAGGCGACCAAGTACCCGCCGCTCGGCGAGCGCAGCTGGGGACCGACGCTGGCGATGAACCATACGGGCCTAGCGGCCACGACCTACCTGGCGACGGCGAATATGGAGACTGTCGCGATCGCCATGATCGAGACCCGGGCAGCGCTCGATGCCGCCGACGACATTCTGGGCGTTGACGGCATCGACGGCATCTTTATTGGCCCATCCGACCTTTCCATCGCGCTCTCGAACGGCGCGCAGCTGGCGCCCGACACGGCTGAAATGGATGTTGTGCTCAAGCAACTGCTCGACCGTTGCCGCGCGCATGGCAAGTTCGCCTGCATCTTCGGCAGCAATGGCGAGCGCGCCGGGCAACTGCTGAAGATGGGCTTTGATCTCGTTATCGCGGGCGCCGACACGCAACAGCTTCGCGCGGGCGCCGCGAACGCCATCGCCGTGGCGCGCAAAGGCCAGGCCGGCTGAGTTACTTCTTCTGTGCCAGCCAGATGACGTGGCGCGCGCCGCCACGTTTTCCGTTGGCGCGCGAATTGACGGCCTCGACCGCAAAGCCGCTGTCGCGCACGCGGCGCGTGAAGCTGGCGTCGGGGCCGGATGACCAGACGGCCAGCACGCCACCGGGACGCAGCGCCTCGCGGGCGGCCTTCAGCCCGGCGAAATCATAGAGCCCATCGTTCGATTGACGGGTCAGCCCATCCGGCCCGTTGTCGACATCAAGCAGGATAGCGTCGAATTTTGCCCGGCTCGCGCGAATGAGCTCGGACACATCCCCCTGATGAATGCCGACGCGAGGGTCATCGAGGCATCCCTTGAACACTTCCGCCATTGGCCCCCTCGCCCAGCTGACGACGGCAGGCACCAGTTCCGCGACGACAACGGTGGCATCGTTTGGCACGACGGCCAGTGCCGCGCGCAGCGTGAAACCCATGCCGAGACCGCCGATGAGGATGCTCGGACGCGGCCGGCCCTTGAGCTTGTCGTAGGAGAGCGTCGCAAGCGCCTCCTCGGAGCCGGAGAGGCGGCTGTTCATCAACTCGTTCGATCCGAGCATGATCGAGAATTCGCTGCCGCGCTGCTTCAGGCGCAGTTCGCCGGCCTCGCCGGGAATTTGAGCGGAATCGAGCTGGATCCAGGGCAGCATGTCTTAGGCCTCGCGTTGAGCCGCCCCACTAGCACAAAAGATCGCGCCGATGAAACGCAAACACGAGGCTGAAAGTCAGACACCCGATCGGATCACTGTCCGTTTATGCAGGCCGGATTGGTGGACTTGTGGTTGGCCGCATTGCGCTGATTGGGCGGGCAGCGTGTCCACTGGACCGGGGCAGTGCCTGCGGTGCTTCCAGTCTCGAAGGAATCGAGGGGAATGGAAAGGCCGCCGCTCGGCTGCTCGTCCTTCGGACCGGTGCCCAGCGGCGCGGAACCATCAAAGCGGCCGCTGCTGTCCATGCCCATGTTCATCTGCGCGAATGCGCTGCCGGCAAAGCCCATGATGACGATTGAGGTGACTGCGAGAAGCTTGCGCATGCTGGAAACTCCTTCACGTTGAATACCATGAAGAAATAGCGCGCGGCCGGATAGTTTCCAACCGCGTGCTACTACCTATTTCGCGCGAGTTCAGCGCGCCGCCCAGTTGGCGCCCCGGCGGAAGATGGTGCGCATTTCCGGCACGGAAAACTCCTTGGCCTGATGCCCGAGCGAGGAATAGAAGACGCGTCCCTTTCCGTACTTCCGCTTCCAGGCAACCGGCATCACCACGCCGTCGATCCAATAGGCGTGATCGCCGGTAAAGGTCGTCGTCGCCAGCACCTCGTTGGAGGGGTCGACATGCATGTAATATTGCTCCGACGTGTAGTCGAAATCGGAAATGCCTTCCATGACCGGGTCGTCCGGCCGGGTAATATTGACCCTGTAGTCGATGATATTGCCGGGGTGCGCGACCCACTGGCCGCCGACGATGAACTGGTATTCCACGCATTCGCGGAAGCTGTCGCCGGCTCCGCCATGATAGCCGGCCAGACCAACACCGCCTTCGATTGCCGCCGCAAGGTTCTTGATCTCTTCCTTTTCGATCTTCGACATGGTCACGATCGGCACGACGAGCGAAAGGTCGTGAACGGAAGGGTCGGCGAAAGCCTCGGTGGTATGCTCGACATAGACCTTGAAGCCGTCTTCCTCGAGTATGTCCTTGACGATGGCGGCGCATTCCTGCGGCTCGTGGCCGCTCCATCCGCCCCAAACGATCAGTGCTTCACGCATTAAACTTCCTCCTCAATAATTACTTGCCCAGACGCCCGTCGACGAGGGATTCCGAGATCGGCGCCGGCCTCTCGGTCTGCGTTGATATCGCCACGGTGCGGCCGGTGTCCGATGCGGCCTGGAACGCTTCCATGACCTCCAGCACGTGCAGCGCCAGGCTGCCATTTGCGCGATGCGGACGATTCTCACGGATCGCATAAGCGAGATCGGCGACACCGATCGATCGGTAGTTTCCATCGGCATAGGGCGCGGTCAGCGGCTGGCTCTCGAACGAGCCGCCCTTTCTGAGAAGCTCGACCTCACCGCCGAAGTGATTGGGATCTGGCACGATCAGCGTTCCCTCGGTCCCGTAGACCTCGAGCGGTACGTGCTTGTGGCCCGCGACGTCGAAGCTCATGCCGATCTGCACGACGGCACCGTTGGCAAAGGCCATCAGACCGGACACATGGGTAGGCACATGCACGGGGATATGCTCGCCGTTCCGCGGCTCGCTGGTGATGACGCGCTCCTTGCGCGGCGTGACGGCAAAGCCTGCCACCTGCGCCACGGGCCCGAACAGATTGACCAGATCAGTAATATAGTACGGGCCCATGTCCAGCATCGGCCCGCCGCCAACCTCGTAGTAGAAGGCGGGATTGGGGTGCCAGCGCTCGTGGCCGGGGCACATGAAGGTGGCCGTGCCGCCCACCGGCTGGCCGATCACGCCCTGATCGATCAGCGCCCGCGCCGTCTGGTGCCCGCCGCCGAGGAAAGTGTCGGGTGCCGCACCGATGCGCAGGCCCTTCGCCTTAGCGGCTTCGGCCAGCTGCTTGCCTTCGGCGAAGTTGATGCCGAGCGGCTTTTCCGAATAGGTGTGCTTGCCGGCGGCAAGCGCCTGCAGACCGACGGCGACATGCGCCTTCGGAATGGTCAGATTGACGATGATCTCGATCGAGGGATCGGCGAAGAGTTCGTCGACGCCTCTGGCCGGCACGTTGAACTCGGCCGCCTTTGCTTGCGCGAGCTCACTGTTGAGATCCGCCACGCCCCTGATATCGAGAATGGGGAAAGACGCCATGGCCTTCAGGTACGCGCCCGATATGTTGCCGCATCCGATGATGCCTATGCCGACTTTATCCATGATTTCCTCCCATAGATTTTGGTTCTGAAAGCGTCAGAGCGCCGGGCCCGTGGTGTTCCACGGCGACTCGTAAAGTTCGTAGAGGGCGACGGCCGCAGCCCCTTGTGCCCAGAAGTCGTCGCTGGAATCGTCGAAGACGAGTTCCGCGACACCCTTGAGCGAGGGTGGAATGGCCAGCGCGTAGGCATTACGCAGGCTCTCCAGGAACGGTTCGCCAAGCGCCAGGCTGGAGCCCACGAGGATCACGCGCGGCGGCGCGAAGATCGTCACGATATTGGCAACCGCGACGCCGACGGCCTCCCCCGCCCGGATCGCCGCGCTGATCAGCGCATTATCTTCGGCCTTGATCAATGCCTGGGCATGCGCCATGCCGCGCCCGAGCCGGATCGCCTCGGCAAATCTCCCGCCGGCCGGCTGCTCGCCCAGAATTTCGCTTTCGCCCGCCTGGCTCGACAGCCGCACGATGCCGCGCGGGCCCATGCCAAGCACGAGATCGCCGAGATTGTGGCTGAGGCCGCCGGCGCCGCGAAACAGCTGGTTGCCGTGGAGTACGCCGAGCCCAAGCGTCTGCTCCAGCGAGATCAGCACCATGTCTTCCAGGTCGCGCGCCTTGCCGAACCAGTGATGCGCCAGTGTGATGGCATGCGCATCGCTTTCGACGATCGTCGAGGTGTTCAGCCGCGCGGTCATCTCGGCAGCGAAATCGACATTCACGTCTCGAAAGATCGGGCTGCTGCGAATATGGCCGGTTCGATGCTCGATCACACCCGGAAGGCTGAGGCAGACGGTGTCGACATCTTCAAGCGACAGGCCGGCATCGACGACGCAGCGCCGCACGCCATCCTCGACGAGATCGGCGATGACTGCGATCGGCTGGCGATCGATCCGGATCGGCAGGGTGAGGTTCGAGAGCACGTCGCCGCGAAAATCGGTGACGACGAAGACCATGCGGCTGGCTGCGATCTTGGCGCCCACGACACGCGCCGCATCCGGATTGAGCTCCAGCATGACGCGTGGCCGGCCGCGCGCCGCTTCGTTGCGGATATCGCCTTCGTGGCGCGGCAGGATGAGGCCATCATCCAGTAGCGAGGCAGTGATGGCCGACACCGTGGTGGTCGACAGCTGCGTGCGCTCACTGATCTCGACGCGCGCGATCGGCCCATGCCGGCGAACCGTGTCGAGCACGTTCAGGCGATTGATCGCGCGCATCAATTCCGGGTCTGCGGTCTTCATCTATTCGTGCACGGCTCTTCTGGCGACCGCCGAAGCAGGTCGTTATTTTTGTCGGATTGCGAATTAAATAACGTGGGGATTCAGTCTTCTGTCAAGGCAAATCTGTCAAATTCAACCAAGGGAGTTGACATTCCGGCAAAGCTGCCGATCATTTAATCCGCATAAGGGACAAAATTGTAGAGGACGATTTTCCCTTGAGGAGGAGACCTTATGTTCAATCATCAAAGGGCGAAAGCCCTGTTCAATAGTCGTGCCTTTGTCCGCTCGACCGCGACCGCACTCGCGCTTCTGATCGCCGCCGGCACTGCCGCTGCCGACACGACAATCAAGTGGATGCATCTTGAAGTCGATCCGACCTATCTCGGCATCTGGCAGCAGATCGTCAAGAATTACGAAGCAGAGCATCCGGGCACGAAAATCGAGATGCAGTTTCTTGAAAACGAAGCCTTCAAGGCGAAGCTGCCGACGCTTCTGCAGTCGAGCGATGCGCCTGATCTCTTCTACAGCTGGGGTGGCGGCGTCCTGAAACAGCAGCTGGCGACGGGTGCCCTGCTTGATCTCAGCGAGGCGATGAATGCCAAGGATGGCGCGTGGGTGAAGACCTACAACCCGGCTTCCGTCAAGGGCCTGAGCTATGATGGCAAGATCGGCGCTGTCCCCTATGCAGTCGGCACCGTATCGTTCTTCTACAACAAGGAATTGTTTGCAAAAGCCGGCGTCGATGCGACCACGATCAAGACCTGGGACGACTATCTCGCCGCGGTCAAGAAGATCAAGGATGCCGGCATCGTGCCGATCGCCGGCGGTGGCGGCGAGAAGTGGCCGATCCACTTCTACTGGAGCTATCTGGTCATGCGTGATGGCGGCCAGAAGGTCTTCGATGCCGCCAAGAATGGCCAGGGCGAAGGCTTCAACGATCCGGCGATGATCAAGGCCGGCGAGCAGCTCGCCGAGCTTGGCAAGCTCGAGCCCTTCCAGCCCGGCTACCTCGGGGCCACATGGCCGCAAACGCTCGGCGTCTTTGGCGACGGCAAGGCGGCGATGATCCTCGGCTTCCAGAACACTGAAGCGAACCAGCGCACGCATGCCGGCGACCAGAAGGGTCTGAGCCCCGACAATATCGGTCGCTTCGCCTTCCCCGCCGTTACAGGCGGCGCCGGTGCCGTCACCGATACGCTCGGCGGTCTGAACGGTTGGGCCGTCACCAAGAAGGCGCCGCCGGAAACGCTCGACTTCCTTGCCTACCTTACCAATGCCGAGAACGAGCGGACCATGGCCAAGGCCGGCATGATCATTCCGGTTGCGGTTGGCGCCGAAGATGGCGTGACCAACCCGCTGCTGCATGAATCGGCCGAACAGCTGGCGCATTCCACATGGCACCAGAACTTCTTCGACCAGGACCTCGGCCCCTCGGTCGGTCGCGTCGTCAACGACGTGTCGGTCGCCATCGTCTCCGGACAGATGACGCCGGCCGATGGCGCACAGCAGATCCAGGACGCCTTCGAGCAGGATCAGTTCTGATCAAGACCATCGCGGCGCGGGACATACTCCGCGCCGCACTTTGATGTCTGGAATGTGAGGTCCCCATGGCCAATGTCAGCGCCGCCGCCGCAATCAGACCCGCGCGCATACCGGCCACCCAGTCGGCCCGGCGCAAACATCCGGCCGTTGCCGGCCGCTTGCCCGTGCTGCTGCTCTTCCTGCCGCCGGCGCTTCTGTTGTTTTCGATCTTCGTGATCCTGCCAATGGGCGAGGCCGCCTGGTACAGCCTTTACAAATGGGACGGATATGGCCTGCCGACGCAATATGTCGGCATGCGTAACTTCGAGCTTCTGTTCAAGAACGGCGCCTTCCTGACCGCGCTGAAGAACAACGCGATGATCATGGTCATCTCGATCTTGATCCAGATTCCGCTCGCCATCTGGCTGGCGATGATGCTGGCGCACCGCATCGCCGGCGTGGTCGTCTTCCGGCTGATCTTCTTTCTGCCCTACGTGCTCGCCGATGTCGCGGCCGGCCTGATCTGGCGCTTCGTCTATGACGGCGACTACGGGCTCTTCGCGTCGATCGCCCATCTGCTCGGCGTCGAGACACCCTATGTGCTGGCCGACAAGGATCTGGCGATGTACGCCGTGCTGGGCGTGATCATCTGGAAATACTTCGGCTTCCACATGATGCTGTTCATCGCCGGGCTGCAGTCGCTAGACAAAAGCGTGCTGGAGGCTGCCGAGATCGATGGCGCCAGCGGCTGGCAGAGGTTTCGCTATATCACTCTGCCGCTGCTTGGATCGACCGTGCGTCTGTCCGTCTTCTTCGCCGTCGTCGGCTCGCTGCAATTGTTCGACGTCATCATGCCGTTGACCGGCGGCGGTCCGTTCAACTCCACACAGACGATGGTCACCTTCCTGTTCAACTTCGGTGTTGCCCGCATGCAGGTCGGGCTGGGAAGCGCCGTCGGCGTGGTGCTCTTCCTGATCTGCGTCACGCTCGCCTTCAGCTACAAACGGATATTCATGCGCCATGACTGACGTCGTTTCATCCGATCGGCTCACCGCCGGCACCAAAATCTATCTCTACACGTCGCTGGTCATCATATCGGCCATCGTGCTGATCCCGCTGATGACCACAGCGCTGGGCGGCTTCAAGGATTTGGGCGATCTGCGCACCAATCCGTTTGGCCTGCCGGTCCAATGGCACGCCGAGAATTACACCCAAATCCTGTTCGGCGATCGCTACTGGCGGCAAATGGTCAATTCGCTGATTATCGCCGCGCTGACTGTCTTCCTCACCGTATCGGTATCGGCAATGGCGGCCTTCACCTTCGCGCATGTCCGCTTCTTCGGCGCCGATTTCCTGCTGAACTATTTCCTGATCGGGCTGATGTTCCCGGCAGCAACCGCCATCCTGCCACTGTTCATCCGCATTCGCGATCTCGGGCTGCTCAACACTTACTGGGGCGTGGTGCTGCCGCAGGTCGCCTTCGGTCTCGGCATGAGCATACTCCTGTTCCGGAACTATTTTCGCAACCTTCCGGAAGAATTGTTCCAGGCGGCCGTTGTCGATGGCTGCGGCTACATGCGCTTCTTCTGGCATATCTGCCTGCCGCTCTCGCGACCGATCATCGCAACGGTCAGCATCATCTCCTTCGTCGGCAGCTGGAACAGCTACATCCTGCCGCTGATCATGCTGAACTCCGAGAAGATGTATCCGTGGCCGCTCGGCATCATGGTCTATCGCGGAGAATTCAGTACCGCCTGGCAGCTTGTGCTCGCCTTCATCACGCTGACGATCATGCCGACCGTCATCGTCTTCTTCCTCGCACAGAAGCACATCATCGCCGGCTTGACCGCAGGCGCGGTCAAGTCGTGATGAAAGCCCGGTGACGTTCAGCCAAAGACAAGGCCGCCGTCAACGATCAGGTTCTGGCCGGTAACCGCCCGCGCCCAGGGACTGGCGAAGAACAGCACGGCGTCGGCGGCTTCCTCGGGCGTCGTCACGCGGCGCAGCGGCGTGCTGCCGGCTATGAGATCAAACACCGCTTCGGGCGTCCCGGCGCTGGCATCGGTGGTCCGCAGCAATCCGCCGGAGACCATGTTGACGGTGATGCCATCAGGCCCGAGTTCGGCCGCAGCCGTGCGGGTCAGCGACAACAGCGCACCCTTCGCCGCCGTATAGTCATGATAGGGAACGACCGGGTTCTGGAAGAGATTGGTCCCGATCGTTACGAAGCGCCCGAAACCGGCAGCCGCCATGCCGGGGCGCGTCGCCTGGATGAGGTTCAACGCGCCCTTCATCGCCGTATCGAGCTGCGCGGTCATCTCCTCCCAGCTGAGTTCGCCGAGCTTCGGGCGCGCATCGCCGTTGAAGCTGAAATCGGCGAGCGCATTGTGCACCACCGTGGTCGGCAGTCCGAGCCTGCGCGTAACATCCGCCACCAGTTCGCTCACCGCCGCGCCGTCGCGGATATCGGCCTGAAAGGCATGCGTCCGCTCGCCGAGGCTCTTCGCCAGCGCCTCGGCCTGTTTCCGGCTATTGCGATAGTTGACTGCTACCTTCGCGCCTTCGCGGGCGAAAGCGCTTGTGATCGCCGCCCCGAGCCCGCGCGCAGCGCCGGTTACGATCACCGTCTGCTCACTGATCGGCAATGTCATTTCGTGTCTCCTTCCTCTGTCGTCCAAAGTTCGTGAAAGTGCTGGACCGGACCATTTCCCGAGCCGACGTCGAGCGTGTCGGCAGCAGCCACCGCGCCGGCGAGATAGATCTTTGCGACGGCCACCGCATCTGGCAGCGGCGCGCCCTTGGAGAGCTCGGCCGCCAGCCCGCTCGACAGCGTGCAGCCCGTGCCGTGGGTGTTTGCCGTGGGGATTCTGGCGGCCTCGAACCAGGCGAGGCCGTCTTCCGTTGCCAGCACATCGGGGCTCTGGTCGCCCTCGAGATGGCCGCCTTTGACAAGCACGGCAGCGGGCCCCAAAGCGCGCAGCGCTTCGGCCTGCTCGCCCATCTCCCGGCGACTCTCGGCCACATCGGTGCGCAGCAACGCGGCGGCCTCAGGCAGATTGGGCGTCAGCAGCGTTGCAAGCGGCAGCAGCCGTCGCAGCAAAACATCGACCGCGTCGGGATCGAGAAGCTTTGCCCCCCCCTTGGCCACCATGACGGGATCGAGCACGATCGGGATGTCGGGATGATGCTTGAGAACGTCGGCTACCGCATCGGCGATTTCGGCATTGGCGATCATGCCGATCTTCACGGCATCGACGCGGATGTCCGCAAACACGGCCTTGATCTGATCCGCCACGAAGCCTGGCGGAACGAGATGAACGCCAGATACGCCCTGCGTGTTCTGCGCGGTCAAGGCCGTGAGCGCTGCCATGCCATAGACACCGCGCGCGGCAAACGCCTTGAGGTCCGCCTGGATGCCCGCGCCGCCCGATGGATCGGATCCGGCGATGGAGAGAACGTTGCGGATCATCGCGATCTCCCTTGAATTGCCTCTGAAAGCTCGCGGGCGGCGGCGCGCGGGTCTGATGTGCCGCAAATCGCAGAGACGACGGCGATCCCGTCGGCGCCGGCGACAAAGACACCGCTGACATGCGCCAGCTTCAACCCGCCGATGGCAACAGATGGAACCGGGCAAGCGGCGACGAGACGTGCAAGGCCGTCGAAGCCGATCGGCTGCTTGTGGTCCGGCTTGGTCGGCGTCGCGAAGACCGGCCCGATACCGGCGTAGTCGACCAATGCGGGATCGACAGCTCTTGCAAGCGCCTCGGTCTCCACCGACAGGCCGAGGATCATGTCAGGTCCGATCCGCTCGCGCGCGGCGCGCACGACCATATCGTCCTGGCCAACATGCAGCCCATCCGCGCCGATCGCGATAGCTGCCTCGACATCATCGTTGACGACAAGCAAAGCGCCCGTCCCGGCAAGCGCTTCCTTCAAAGCACGGCCGGTCTCGATCATGCGCGCCGTGGAGGCATGCTTGTCGCGGAGCTGCACGACGGTGGCGCCACCGGCGACGGCGCGCCTTGCGGTTTCGACCATGCCGATGCCGGCGCAGAGCTCGGGATCGAGAACGAGGTAGAGCGAGAGATCGATCCTGCTCATAGCATCCGCACCCGCGATTTGGTGTCGATAGCAGCGCCGTCTATCGCCGCGAGGGCGTCTAGGAACCGCCAGGAAAATGACCCCGGTCCATCAGCGGCCCGCGCCGCCTCTTCGCCGGCGACGGCGAACATGGCGAGTGCCGATATCGTCGCTTCGAATGGCGCATCGGGCCTGATGGCGGCGAAGGCGCCGACGAGGCATGTCAGCGAGCAGCCGAGCGCCGTCACCTGCGGCATCAGCGATGAGCCGCCCTCGATGCGGCAGGCACGCGCGCCGTCGGTGACGAAATCGACCTCGCCGGTCACCGCGACAACGGCCTGGTGCGTGTTAGCGATATGGCTGGCTGCAGCTTCCGCCTGCTCCACGGGGTCACGGCTGTCGACCCCCTGCCCCCGGCTTTCGCCGCCGGCGAGCGCGATGATCTCCGACGCGTTGCCGCGAATGATGGTCGGGCGAAGCGCCAGCAGGTCCGCGACGGCTCGCCTGCGAAAGGCCGTCGCATAATGGGCGACGGGGTCGAGAACCCATGGCCTGGCGCTTTCGCCCGCCGATCTGGCGGCGACGCGCATGCCGTTCATCCAGCTCGACGACAGCGTGCCGATGTTAACAGTCAGCGCGCCGGAGATGGCCGCGAACTCGCCGGCCTCTTCCTCGGCATGCACCATGGCTGGCGACGCGCCGGCGGCGAGCAGCACGTTGGCGGCGATGTTCATCGCAACGAAATTGGTGATGCACTGAACGAGCGGCTTTTGCGCGCGCATGGCATCGAGCATCGAACCGGGAGATCTGTCGTCTTTCATCATGCCCCTTTCGGGCGGGGCAAGACGCGGGAACCCTGATAGCTATGCCGAAGGGTCCGAGCGACTCCCTCCGCCAGCATTATCTGGTTCAGGTTCAAAGGGTACTTCTCAGTCTGCCGTCGGCAAACGCCCCTGTCTCTCAATGGCTCTGTTCTGTCAGAGAAGCCGACCGCTGTCACGCGCAAAATGACAGCAGCCCGGAGCCAGCAATCCGCTGCCGATCAGGCGCCGTTCTCCTTGATCGCTTCCATCGCAACGAAGGTCGACGTGTTGGCGACGAAGGGAAGACTGGAGATCTTCTCGCCCAGAACGAGGCGATAATTGGCGATATCGGACGTGCGTATCTTCAGGAGATAATCGAATGCGCCCGCGATCATGTGGCACTCCTCGACCTCCTGCAGCTTGCGAACCGCGACGTTGAAAGCATTCAGCGCATTCTCTCTGGTGTCGGAGAGTTTCACCTCGGTAAACGCCACATGGTTGCGGCCGAGCTTGTTGACGTCGATGATGGCGCGGAAGCCGAGAATGTAGCCATCCTCGATCAGTCGCTTGAGCCTGACCTGGCAGGGCGTGTTGGACAGGCCCACGCGCTTGGCGAGGTCGGTCACCGACATCCGGCCATCGGCGACGAGCGCCTCAAGTATGCGTTGATCAAATTGGTCGATTTCCCTTATATTTCCCGCACCAGCCACAATAATTCCCTTCAATATGAATATTGAATAGCGAACTAAAGACCAGAACGCTCAAAATCAAGTGAAATTGACTTTTTGAAATCTGCTAGCTTTCCGACATCAGCGGATCAGGAGCCCAGCATGGCAATCACCACCGACGCGGCAACAGTCGAAGTCACAGTAGAGCAGGCCAACGGCTCTGCAAATCCCTTTGACGGATTTGCCCCTCCGATCCGAGAACAGAGCGATCTGCGCCGCGCCATCACGGCTGCCTACCGCACGCCGGAGACGATCTGCGTGCCACGCCTGGTTGAAGCAGCCGCCCTTCCCGATCACGTCAGGAAAGCCGCCGCCGACACCGCTCGCAAGCTGATCGAAGCGCTGCGCGCCAAGCACAAGGGAACCGGCGTCGAGGGGCTGGTGCACGAATATTCGCTCTCCAGCCAGGAAGGCATCGCGCTGATGTGCCTCGCAGAGGCGCTGCTGCGCATTCCAGACACGGCAACGCGCGACGCGCTTATCCGCGACAAGATTTCCGAAGGCGACTGGAAGGCGCATCTCGGCGGCGGTCGCTCGCTCTTCGTCAACGCCGCGACCTGGGGTCTCGTCGTGACGGGTAAGCTGACATCGACGGTTGCCGACCGCAGCCTTTCGGCCGCTTTGACCCGACTGATCGCCCGCTGCGGTGAACCGGTAATCCGCCGGGGTGTCGACATGGCGATGCGGATGATGGGCGAGCAGTTCGTCACCGGCGAGACCATCGACGAGGCGCTGCAGCGCGCCAAGCCGCTTGAGCAGCGCGGCTTCCGCTATTCCTACGACATGCTGGGCGAAGCCGCGACGACGGGCGCCGACGCGAAGCGCTACTACAAGGATTACGAGACAGCGATCCACGCGATCGGCAAGGCGTCTGATCGGCGTGGCATCTACGAAGGCCCGGGCATCTCGATCAAGCTTTCGGCGCTGCATCCGCGCTACGCACGCGCGCAGAGCGCCCGCGTCATGGACGAATTGCTGCCGAAGGTGAAGGCGCTGGCGCTGATCGCCAAGTCCTACGACATCGGCCTCAACATCGACGCCGAAGAGGCCGACCGCCTCGAACTGTCGCTCGACCTTCTGGAAGCGCTCTGCCTCGACCCCGATCTGGAAGGCTGGAACGGCATGGGCTTCGTCGTCCAGGCCTATGGCAAGCGCTGCCCCTTCGTGCTCGATTTCATCATCGACCTCGCGCGCCGCGCCGGCCGCCGCATCATGGTGCGCCTCGTCAAGGGCGCTTACTGGGACGCGGAGATCAAACGCGCGCAGGTCGACGGCCTCGCGGACTTCCCCGTCTTCACCCGCAAGATCTACACCGACGTGTCCTATATCGCCTGCGCCAGGAAGCTGCTGGCGGCGACGGATGCCGTCTTCCCGCAGTTCGCGACTCACAACGCCCAGACGCTGGCGACCATCTACCAGATGGCGGGTTCGGATTATTATGTCGGCAAATACGAGTTCCAGTGCCTGCATGGCATGGGCGAGCCGCTTTACGACGAGGTGGTCGGCCGGCAGAACCTGAACCGCCCCTGCCGCATCTACGCCCCCGTCGGCACGCATGAGACGCTGCTTGCCTATCTCGTGCGTCGCCTGCTGGAGAACGGCGCCAACTCCTCCTTCGTCAACCGGATTGCTGACCCGAACGTCTCCATCGACGAACTGATCGCCGACCCGGCCGAGATCGTATCGAAGATGCCGATCGTCGGGCAGAAGCACGACAAGATCTCGCTTCCCGGCGAACTCTACGGGACGCGCGTCAACTCCGCCGGCCTCGATCTCTCCAGCGAAACGGTACTGAACCACCTGTCCCATCTGCTCGGCGAAAGCGCCACCAAGGGCTGGCGCGCGCTGCCGAGCCAGGCGACCGACATCAACGGCGCGCGCGACGTGCTCAACCCCGCCGACCACCGGGACGCCGTAGGCCAGGTTCGTGAGGCAACGCCATCCGAAGTCGCGGCAGCAATGCAGGCGGCGAAGGCGACAGCCGCATCCTGGGCCGGCGTCTCGCCCGCCGACCGCGCAGCTTTGCTCGACAGCGCGGCAGATATCATGCAGACGCGCATGGAAACGCTACTCGGCCTCATCATCCGCGAAGCCGGCAAGTCGGTGCAGAACGCCATCGCCGAAGTGCGCGAAGCGATCGATTTCCTGCGCTATTACGCCGAACAGGCACGCCGCACGCTCGGCCCCTCACACGCGCCGCTAGGCCCCGTGGTCTGCATCAGCCCGTGGAACTTCCCACTGGCGATCTTCAGCGGCCAGGTCGCGGCCGCCCTCGTCGCCGGCAACCCAGTTCTCGCGAAGCCCGCCGAGGAAACGCCGCTGATTGCCGCCGAGGCGGTCAGGATTCTGCATGAGGCGGGCATTCCCCAGGATGTCGTGCAGCTGGTTCCGGGCGAGGGTAGCGTCGGTGCGGCGCTTGTCGCGGCGCCGGAGACGGCGGCGGTCATGTTCACCGGCTCGACCGAAGTTGCCCGGCTGATCCAGGCCGAACTCGCCAAGCGCCTTTCGGCCGACGGCAAGCCGATCCCACTTATCGCCGAAACCGGCGGCCAGAACGCCATGATCGTCGATTCCTCGGCGCTTGCCGAACAGGTCGTGGGCGATGTCATCGCATCGGCCTTCGACAGCGCCGGCCAGCGTTGCTCGGCGCTGCGCATTCTCTGCCTGCAGGACGATGTCGCCGATCGCACGCTGACGATGCTGAAGGGCGCGCTGCGCGAACTGACGATCGCCAACACCAATCGCCTCTCCGCCGATATCGGCCCTGTCATCACCGCCGATGCGAAGGAGATCATCGAGACCCACGTGAAGTCGATGCAGGCGCTTGGCCGCAAGGTCGAACGCATCGAGCTGCCGACAGAGACGCAGCATGGCACCTTCGTCGCCCCGACGATCGTGGAACTCAAGAACATCGCCGAACTGAAGCGGGAAGTTTTCGGGCCGGTGCTGCATGTCATCCGCTGGCGCCGGCAGGATCTGGACCGTCTGGTCGATGAGATCAACGCCACGGGCTATGGCCTGACTTTCGGCCTGCACACGCGCCTCGACGAGACGATCGCCCGCGTGACCTCCCGCATCGAGGTCGGCAACGTCTACGTCAACCGCAACGTCATCGGCGCCGTGGTCGGCGTACAACCCTTCGGCGGGCGCGGGCTTTCCGGCACCGGTCCCAAGGCCGGCGGGCCGCTCTATCTCGGACGCCTGGTGAAGACACCGCCTATCCCGCCGCAGCACAGCTCCGTCTATAGCGATCCAGCGCTTTCGGATTTCGCCAAGTGGCTCGATGAGCGCGAACTGCATGACGAGGCCGAGATGGCCCGCAATCTCGGCAGCCAATCGGCGCTTGGTCTGGAGAGCGAGCTCACCGGCCCCGTCGGCGAGCGCAACATCTACGCGCTGCACGCTCGCGGCACCATCTTCTGCGCACCGGTCTCCGAAGTCGGCCTGCATCGCCAGATCTCCTCGGTCCTGGCAACAGGCAACAAGGCATTCATCGAATGCAGCGACAGCCTTCGCAGCAACCTGAAGGATCTTCCATTGAGCGTCTCCCAGCGTATCCAATTTGGCAACGGCAGGAGCACGAGCGAAATCCTCTCGGGCGCCCTCATCGAAGGTGACACTGCGCGCATCGCCTCGATGCAGCAGGAAATCGCCACCATGTCCGGCCCGCTGCTCCTGACGCAGGCAGCCTCGACCGCAGAGCTGGAGCGCAATCCGGAAGCCTATTGCCTGAACTGGCTGCTGGAAGAGGTTTCCACCTCGATCAACACCGCTGCCGCCGGCGGCAATGCGAGCCTCATGTCGATCGGCTAATCGCCTGGGCGCTCCGCCAGATGGGTTCAGATCACGGCAGACGTCTCTATGGACAGTCTGCGGTAGCCGCCGCGCCAGTAAAGCAGCGGCTCCACGTCTTCGCGCGTCTCGATCGCGCGCACGCGGCCGATCAGGATGGCGTGCGAATGGTGGTTGAGAACCGTCTCCAGCTCGCAGTCGAGCACCGTGAGCGCATTGGCGAGTGCCGGCGTGCCAGTTGCAAGCTCATACCATTGCGCGCCCTCATAACGCTCGGCGCCACGACGACCATCGAAGCCGGCGAAGGCTTGCGCGACGTGCTGCTGGTCGGCGGCGAGCACATTGACGCAAAAACGGCGATATTTATCAACGGCGGGCCATGAGGAGGACGACCGGTTGACGCTGACGATCACCGAGGGCACGTCGGCGGAGAGCGATGAGACCGATGTCGCGGTAAATCCCGTCCGCTCGTCTCCCTCGCCGACCGTGATCACGCTGACGGCGCCGGCCAGATGCCGCATCGAGAGCTTGAACGCTGCTTGATTGACGACAGGTTTGTCCAGCATCGCCAACTTCCCTCTCAATTGTTCGCGAAACGATTGGCGGGCATCGACAGGCCGAGGTTCTCGCGCAGCGTCGCGCCCTCGTACTCCTCGCGGAACAGGCCGCGGCGACGCAATTCCGGAAGCACGAGCTTGGCGAAGTCATCGAGGCTCGCCGGCAGCGTCGGGAACATCAGGATGAAGCCATCCGCCGCGCGGGTCTCGAACCACTCTTCCATGAAATCGGCGATCTGCTTCGGCGTGCCGGTGATGCCGTTGCCGGTGTGCTTTTCGGCATAGTGGCGCACCAGTTCGCCGACGGTGCGGCCGCTCTTGACGAAATCCACGAGTTCGTCGAACAGGGCGCGCGATCCCTTCGGCGCCTCAGGCAGCCGGTCCATCGGGAACGGCTTGTCGAGCGGTACGCCAGTCAGGTCAGCCTCCAGGAATTCCGACAGCATCAAGCGACCGACATCCGGGTGCATCTTGTCGATCAGATAATCGACCTTGGCCTTCGCCTCGGCTTCCGTCTCGCCGACATTCAGGACGACGCCGGGCATGATCTTCAGATCATCGGGGTTGCGGCCATAGGCCGGCATCCGCGCCTTGACGTTCTGGTAGAAGGCACGGTTGCGGTCGATGTTCGAGGCGAGGCTGAAGACGATCTCGGCCGTTCGCGCCGCCATGTCCATGCCCGGTTCGGAACCACCCGCCTGCGCGATCACGGGTCTGCCTTGCGGGGAGCGTGCTATGTTGAGCGGGCCGCGCACCTGGAAATGCTTGCCCTTGTGATTGAGTGTGTGGTGTTTGGTCTTGTCGTAATAAACGCCGCTTTCGCGATCGAGCAGCAGCGCGCCTTCCTCGAAGCTATCCCACAGGCCGAACACGACATCCACGAACTCGTTGCCGCGCTCATAGCGCAGCGCATGCGGGTCGAGACCTTCGCGGTTGAAGTTATAGCCGGTCTCGTCGTGGTCTGAGGTCACGACATTCCAGCAGGCGCGGCCGCTGCTCAGGTGATCGATCGAGGCAAACAAACGCGCGACGTTGAACGGCTCATAGTAGCTGGTCGATACCGTGGCCACCAGGCCGAGCTTCTCGGTCGATACCGCAAGCGCTGATAGCAGCGACAACGGCTCGAAGCGGTTCATCTTGGTCGGAATGCGCGAGAGCGCGTCGGGATCGCCGACCGCGGCGGCCGGAGAATCCGCCAGGAACATGAAATCGAGTTTTGCCGCTTCAGAGCGCTTGGCGACGTCGAGAAGATGGCTAAAATCGTTGGCGCCGTTGACGTTGCTGTCAGGATGCAGCCACGAGGCCGGATGAAAGCCGAACGTATAGACAAACGTGCCCAGTTTCATCTTGTCGCTGCGCGCCATCGTCGTCTCCCCAAAGTTGACCGCTATCAATTGCGCAAGCTAACGCCACGCGACTTTTTTCATCAATATCGCGCAGCTATCTTCCGTTTTAGTTTTTCTAAAGAGTCGACTGCATCGAGACCTGCCCCTGCTGGCGCGAGAGCGCAATAATCCAATCGCGAAACTCCGGCCCGTAGGCCTTCTGGAGGGCCGATCGATCCCAGGCGAGAAAATAGCTCTCGCGCAGCGGAATCCTGATGTCGACGGGAATGACGAGCGTCTGCGCCTCTAGTTCGTCTGATATCATCGACATCTGCGCAAGCACCACGCCGCGCTTGTTGACCGCGGCATCGATGGCGCTGCTCGACAGCGTGAAGGACAACCCCGGCGTCGTCTCCTTGAGATCGACACCGACCTTTGCGGCGAATTCCGACCAGCGCGGATAGGGGGTGAAATGCCGCTCCCATTCGACATGCAGCAACGGATAGCGCAACAGCTCCGCCGCCGTCGGTTTGCCCGCGGCGATCAAAGCCGGCGAGCAGGCGGGAACGACCCAGTCGCGGAAGAGCTCGGTATAATGATCGTGCTGCAGCACGTCTGAGCCATAACTGACGCGGAAATCGACCTCGTCGAAGCCCATGCGTGGCTCCCGGTCGCGGCCGATGACACGGATGTGGGCGGCCGGGTGCAGGGCCTGCCAGTCGAAGATGCGACGGCCGATCCACTTGTTCACCACCGAGGACAGCGCGCTCAGCACCAGCGCATTCTCGTTGCGCGCACGTTCCAGCACCTGCTGCGCGATCGCGAACTGCTCGAAGCCCTTGGTGATCTCGCGGTGATAGAGCCGACCCCAGACCGTCAGTTCCGCGGTTCGGCCGCTGCGCTCCAGAAGCGTGACGCCGAGAAAGCTCTCGATCTTCCTGATCTGCTGGCTGATCGCGCCCGGAGACACATTGAGTTCGATCGCCGCCGCCGTGACGCTGCCGCAACGCCCTGCCGCCTCGAAAGCCTGCAGCGCCTTCAGCGGAAGCGCCCTCAGCTGTTGCTCGTCGGTCAAATCAGGCCTCGTCAGGGTTGTCGCCGCGAGCGCTTTTCAGCCGGCTGGAAGACGCTCGCGAACTGGAATCGATCGCCGGGATGCATGATCTCGACATGCGTCACCATACGCTCGTTCTGCCAAGTCTGGCGAATGAGATTGAGACAGGGCTCACCGCGCTCCATCAGGAGCACGCGCGCCGTCGAGGCGTCGGCCGAGACCGCCCGAATCACATGCCTCGCCCTCGACCACGGCACCTGCGACAGCAACCACTTCGCCGGCGGGGCGCCAGCAAAGCTCTCCTCTCTTGCAAGCGGCACCGTGTCGAGCAGGATCAGCCGGCGCTCGATGGCGATCGGCTTCCCATCGACGATATGCAAGCATTGAAGCCTCAGAACTTCAGAACCCTCGGGCGCCTGTAGCTGCGCCGCCTCCGCGGTACCCAGCCTTTCGATTTTGCGCGACAGGATCTCGTGCCGGTGCTCGTAGCCCGCAAGCGCCGCCTCGGTGCTGATATCCTGGATATCCATGACCGTGCGGTCGATCTGCGGCGAGGCCACGAAGGAACCGGCCTTGCGCCGGCGCACGATCAGCCCGCGCTCGACAAGGATGGAGAGCGCCTTGCTGACTGTCATTCGCGAGCACTTATATTGCTCCACGAGATCGTGTTCGATGGGGATGCGATCTCCTGGCCGCCACTCGCCGCTCAGGATCCGCGTTTCGATGTCCTTGAAAATTCTTTGATGAATCGGGTCCAATACGTCACCTTTTCTCCGGCGCCAGGCGGAAATCGCTAACGCCGATCCGGGGGCTGCTTCAAAGCTGACGCACCTGCCCGGCACAAAAATTGCTTTCCTGGAGTTTGACATTGACACACTAGGCCAGCCTATATCTATTTGTATAGTCAAAAGCGGACCGGAGAAGTTCGCTTAAGGGACTAAAAAGTTCGGGAACTCGTGCTCCTCCACCGGGGAGCAAACACTGGAGAGATTGAAGATCATGATCGCAAACTCATTGCTCAAGGGCCTGGTCGGCGCCGCATTCCTGTTTGGCGCGACGCTTTCCGCGCACGCCGCTGACACGCTTGCCGCCGTCAAGGCAGCCGGCACGCTGAAGGTCGGCACCGAGACCGCCTTCGCGCCGTTCGACTTCATCGATGCCGGCGAGCACGCGGGCCTCAACGTCGATCTCTTCGCCGAAATCGGCAAGGAACTCGGCGTCAAGATCGAGTGGGTCGCCCTTCCCTGGGACGGCGTCTTCCCGGCGCTTGAAGCCGGCAAGTTCGACGTGGTTGCCGGCCCGGCAACGATCACCAAGAAGCGCATGGAACGCTACCGCTTCACGCCGCCGATCGCCGAAGCAACGATCGCGATCCTGAAGAAGGCCGGCGACAGCTCGATCAGCAAGCCGGAAGACATTGCAGGCAAGAAGATCGGCGTCGGCAAGGCGACCTCGCAGCTTGATCAGCTGAAGGAATTCTCCGATACGCTGGCGACCAAGGCTGATATCCGCGAATACCCGGCCTTTACCGAATCTTACGCCGATCTCGCTGCCGGCCGTATCGCCGGTGTTGCAAACTCGCTGCCGAACATCGCTTTCGTCGCCAAGCAGCGCGAGGGAACCTTCGAAGTCGTGCAGCCGCCTTTCGGCAAGAAGTCCTACTTCGGCTTCATCGGCCTGAAGGATGCCGATCATGCGCCGCTGATGGACGCGATCGATGGCGCTCTGCTGAAGATCAAGGCTGACGGCCGCATGGCCGAGCTGCAGAAGAAGTGGTTCGGCGCCACCTTCGATACCCCTGACGCGGTCAAGGACCCGGCGTTCTGATTTTATAGATCAGCGATCGGTCGCGCTCCGGCGATACTGGAGCGCGATCAGGTTTTGTGAGCGCCAGACAGGCTAAAGCCGCATATGTCCCTAAAACTCTTCGAATTGCTTCTGCAGGCATCGATCTACACGGTGACGATCAGCGTTGTGTCGATCCTGATCGGCTTCGCGATCGCCATCGGGCTATCGGGCATGCTCCTGTCGAAGAAGACGCTTTTCGTTCTTCCTGCCCAAGTTTTCATCAGCTTTTTCCGTGGCGTGCCTCTGCTCGTCCAGCTTCTGCTGATCTATAACCTGCTGCCCGCGATCGGGCTCAACGTTCCTAGCATCGTCGCGGCGATTGCCGGCATGTCGCTCTGCACCGCCGCCTACCAGGCCGAGAACCTTCGCGGCGGCTTCGCCAGCGTGCCCGTCGGGCTGATTGAATCGGCCGAGATGGTCGGCATGACACCGGGCCAGATCTTCCGCCGCATCAAGGCGCCGATTGCGCTACGCCTGACATTCCCGGCCCTCGTCAACGAAGCGATCCTTATTCTCAAGGCGTCGTCCCTGGTCTCGGTCGTCGGCATCATCGAACTGACCCGCATGGCGCAGGACCTCGCCGGCAGCACTTTCCTGCCGCTGCAGATCTTCGCGGCCGCCGGCCTCATCTATCTCGTGATCAACTGGATCGTGGCGCTTGCAGGCGGCCTGATCGAGCGCTCCCTGCCGGGAGTTCCGCGATGACATTCGATATCAACGTCATTCTCGACCAGATGCCGGCCATCGTCAGCGGCGCCGGCGTCACGCTCATGACCTGGATTGTCGGCACGATCGCCGCCGCCGTCCTCGGCTTCTTCGTGGCGGTCGGCCGGCGCTTCGGCGGCATGCTGCTCGACAACGTGCTCGGGTTTGCCGTCGCCGTGTTGCGCGGCACACCGTTCCTGATCCAGATCTTCCTCGTCTACTACGGCGGCCCCTTCATCGGCCTCTCGCTCGACCCGATCCCCGCAGGCCTGATCGGCATCTCGATCTACGGCGCGGCCTATTACAGCGAGATCTTCCGCTCCGGCTTTCTCGCCGTTCCCAAGGGCCATATCGAGGCCGGCGAATGCGTGGGGATGACGCAGGGGCAGATCATCCGGCGCATCCTTCTGCCCGAAATGACGATGCTGGTACTGCCGCCTTCGCTCAATATGGCGGTTCTCCTGATGAAGGAGACGGCGGTTTTGTCGATCATCACCGTGCCCGAGCTGACAGCGACGCTCAGCGCCATCGGCGCGCAGCAGTATGCCTTCGTCGAAGCGCTGTCGGTGCTGGCGCTATTTTACTGGGTCCTTGTCGAGATCACCGGCAGGCTTGGCCATCTCGTCGAAACGAAACTCACACGATTCAGGTTTTTCAACGCATGAGCCTACCCGCGATCGCAGTCAAAAATCTCGTCAAGACATTCGGCGACACCACCGTTCTCCACGGCATCGACCTCGAGATCCCGCAGGGACAGGTTTCCTGTCTGATCGGCCCATCCGGCTCCGGCAAGAGCACGCTGTTGCGCTGCATGGCCTTTCTCGAGGAGGCAACATCGGGAACGATCGCCATCAACGGCGAGACGCTCGGCTTCACGGAAAATGCACGGGGCGTGCGTGAGCGCATTCCGGCCGCCGCCAACCGCGCCATCCGGGCGCAGATCGGCATGGTATTCCAGCAGTTCAACCTCTGGCCCCACATGACCGCGCTCGGCAACGTCAGCGAAGCGCTGAAGCTGGTGCAGAAGATGAACAGGAAGCAAGCCGAGGAGCTCGCCATGGCGCAACTGGTGAAGGTCGGGCTCGAAAGCCGGGCCGGCCACTATCCGTCGCAGCTATCGGGCGGACAGCAGCAGCGCGTGGCGATCGCCCGGGCGCTGGCGCTGAAGCCGAAGATCATGCTCTTCGACGAGCCGACCTCGTCGCTCGACCCCGAACTGACGGGCGAAGTGCTGAACGTCATGCGCGATCTGGCCGCCGAGGGGATGACGATGGTGGTCGTCTCGCACGAGATCGGCTTTGCGGCCACCGTCGGGCAGCAGATCACCTTCCTCGACGATGGCAAGGTGCAGTTCTCAGGGCCGCCGCAAGAGGTATTCAAGAAGCCGCGCAATCCACGTCTTGAACAGTTCCTCGACACGTATCTCGACCGCGGCGCATCGATGCTGATGTAGGGCGTTTCCTGTCGGCTACATGCTTGGTTCATGAGCCGGCAAACGCTGCCGTTGCGGATGGGCACGGATGCCCGCCACCGCCGGTAGCAGATTGCCGCCGTTGGAATGACTTCTTTGTGAAATGAGCCAAGCCGAGGCAATTCGTTAACACAGCATTAACGATCTCGGCGCTAGCTGATGTGCACTAACAATTCGTATGCGCGCTATCGAGCAAGCTGGATCCGATGTCCATTCTTCAAACCCTAGCATCCAGAAGCGGGCGTCTCGTCAGCCTGGAGTTCGGCTCTCGCGATGGCGGCAGGCGCCTGGTCAAGCCACGCCGCAAGGCGCCCACGCCGAGATCGCGCCTGGCGATATTAGGCACCGTGCTGGTACTTGCCTACGGCGTCATCGGCGGCAAGCTCATTTACTACGGCGTGCACGGCGACCCATCCACGTCAGCCATCCTGCCCAAGCCTTCATCGGTCGCATCGCGCCCGGATATCCTGGATCGCAACGGAGAGCTGCTTGCAACGGACATCCGCACCGTGTCGATGTTCGCCGAGCCGATCAAGATCGTAGATGTCGACGACGCGGTCGAAAAGCTCGCCACCGTCTTTCCCGATCTCGACAAGCGCTCGACATTTCAGAAACTCTCCAACCGTCATTCGCACTTCGCGTGGCTGAAGCGCCAGCTGAGCCCGAAGCAGCAGAGCGAAGTGCTGAAGCTCGGCATTCCCGCCATCGGCTTCCGCCCCGAAGTAAAGCGCTTCTACCCCGGCGGCCGCACCGCCGCGCATATCCTCGGCTATGTCGACATCGACAATCACGGCGTCAGCGGCATGGAGAAGTATCTCGACGACCAGGGCCTCTCCGCCCTCGCCTCGACAGGCCTGACCATTGCCGGCAGCCTGGAGCCGGTGAAGCTTTCCATCGATATCCGCGCCCAGAATGCCGTGCACGATGTGGTGGCGGATGCGATCGGTCGATATCAGGCACAATCGGCCGGCGCCGTTATCCTTGACATCTACACCGGCGAGGTGCTCGCCATGGCTTCGGCACCCGACTTCGATCCGAACGATCCGCAAGCGGATGGCGATAAAGGCTGGCTCAACCGGATGTCGAACGGCACCGACGAGATGGGCTCCGTCTTCAAGACCTTCTCGATCGCGATGGCCATCGACACCGGTAAGATCAAGCTGTCCGATACGTTCGACGCAAGCACGCCGCTGCACTACGGCGGCTTCACGATCCACGACGACCGTGACGTTCCGCGGCGCGTGCTGTCGATCCCCGAAATCTTCCGGTACTCTTCAAACGTCGGCACCGCGAAGATGATGGATGTCGTCGGCATGGATATTCAAAAAGAATATCTGACCCGCTTCGGCCTGCTCTCGAAGATGCAGACAGAGTTGCCGGAAGTGAAAGCGCCGAGCCAGCCGAGAGTCTGGAAGAAGATCAACTCCCTCACCGCCGCCTTCGGCCACGGCGTTGCCACGACGCCCATGCAAACCGCAGTCGCCGGCGCAGCTCTTCTGGATGGCGGCGAACTGATCGAGCCGACTTTCCTGCCACGCACGCGCGAAGAGGCCGCGAAGACCGAGCAACCAGTCGTCAAGAAGAGCACAAGCGACACCATCCGATACCTCTTCAAGCTGAATGGCGAGCAGGGCACCGGCAGAACCGCCGACGTCCCCGGCTTCCATGTCGGCGGCAAGACCGGGACGGCCAACAAGGTCATCCACGGCGTCTATTCGCACAAGCTGAGCTTCAACTCTTTCCTCGCGGGATTCCCGATGCAAAACCCGCGATACGTGGTTCTGTCATTCGTCGATCAACCGCTGACGGGTTTGCAAAACCTCAACTTCGCCGCCCAAACGGCAGCACCCATGGTGGCCGATATCGTCAAGCGGGTCGGCCCGATACTGGGCGTTCAGCCGGATTTCGGACAGAACCTGCTGGTCGGCTACTGATCGGCCTCACCGAACTCCGACTGCCAAGATGAGCGGTCGGGAGCCCATTGGCAGTGCCTAGACCAGATATTTCTTGAACCAGGCCACAGTCCGTTCCCACGCAAGCTTGGCGGCCGCTTCGTCGTAGCGCGGGGTCGAGTCGTTGTGAAAGCCGTGATTCACACCGGGATAGACATAGGCCTCATAGACCTTCTTGTCCGCCTTCAGCGCCGCCTCATAGGCCGGCCAGCCGTCGGTGATGCCCTTGTCGAGTTCGGCGTAGTGGAGAAGCAGCGGCGCCTTGATGCGCGCGACGCTGTCGGCGCTCGGCTGACGGCCGTAGAACGGCACGGCAGCGCCAAGTTCCGGATAGGCCACGGCTGCGGCATTGGCGACGCCGCCGCCGTAGCAGAAGCCGGTAATGCCAACTTTGCCTGTTGTCAGATCGCTCTTCATCAGAAACTCGATCGCGGCGAAGAAGTCGTTCATCAGCTTTTGCGGATCGACCGTCTGTTGCAGTTCGCGGCCCTTCTCGTCATTCCCCGGATAGCCGCCGACCGACGTCAGGCCATCGGGCGCCAGCGCGATGAAGCCGGCCTTGGCAACGCGACGCGCGACGTCCTCGATGTAAGGGTTGAGCCCCCGGTTCTCATGCACGACAACCACGCCCGGCACCTTCCCCTCGGCCTTCGCGGGGCGAACGAGGTAGCCGCGCACATCGCCATTTCCCTTGGGCGAGGGATAGGTGATGTATTCGGCGATGATATCGGGATCGGTGAACTCCACCTGCGTCGCCAGCGCATAGTTCGGGCTCATCGAGGATAGAATTGCAGCGGCGGTCAGGCCGCCAACGGCGAATTTGCTCGCCCGGTCGAGGAATTCACGCTTGGTGATCCTGCCGTGTGCGTAATAGTCGTAGAGTTCAAGCAGTTCCTGGGGGAAGTCCTTCGCGGTCAGCCGATTCATGATTGATCCTCCATCCATCCGTCTCAGTTGCAATACTACACGACCGTTTCCCCTCGTCAGTTCAACATTGCGCTACTAGCGGTGTTCAACGACGCCCTAGCCGGTCGAAGTACAAGAGCATCGCCAGCCCGATCACGCCGGCAAGCGCGCCGATGAAAGCCGTGCCGGAATAGCTGCTGACCGCGGTACCGATGGCAAAAAGCAATGCGCTCAGGCCAGCGCTGATGAAGATGTTGACGGAAATGAGCGCGCTGCCCAATCCGGGACGCTCGGCGATCAGGTCCTGCAGATAGGTGATCGGGATGCTGATCAGCGCCGCCGCCCCGATGCCACTGATGAGCGTGAGCGCATAGACATGCCAGGGTGCTGAGGCGAAGCCGAGCAGCGTGAGATAGACGACATAGATGCTTGCGCCGATCGCGAGCGCCGTCACATGGCTCATGATCCTTTGCGCCCGCCCCCAGACGATGATGAAGACGACTTCGAGGAAGGCGACGATGCCGATCAGGATGCCGAGATCGGCGACCGTCCCATGCGCGGCGCCGGTAACGATCAGCGGCAGGATGGCGCCGTTTATATGCAGCGTGGAACTGATGAGGGCGATGGCGATGACCCGGACAAGTACCGGCGGGGAGACGACCTCGCCAAGCGCAGCCAGATAAGAGAGATGGCGGCTTGCGGCTTTGTCGGTCCCCGTCTGGCGCGGCAGGAAGATGGCGATGAGGCCAAAGCAGGCGGCGCAGGCGATGCCGGCGAACAGATAGGCCGGCAGCATGCTTGGCGATCGGGCGAGTAACACGCCGGTCAGGCCGGGCACCAAGACCCAAGAGAGCGACATCATCGCGCGGACACTAGAATTGACCCTGGCGACATCATCGCGCGACATGCCGGTTGTCCTTCGGCGGACGTTGCCGAAGAGCAGCGAATTCAGCGAGCCATAGACCGGCAGGAGCAGCAGCGCGCTGACTACGAAGGTTGCCTGATGCGGCAGAATGTAGATCGCACCATTGCCAAGCACGCCGAAAAGCGCGGTTGCCGGCATCATGGTGCGGTATTCGCCGAGCCGATCCGCCAGATTGCCGAGCAGGATGCTGACGGTAACGTTGACGGCCGCGGCGGAAAAAATCAGCGCGGAGTAGAGGCCGTTGCTCAAGCCCAGTTCGCGGATGCCGACGACGGATTGATAAGGAGAGGTGGCGGCACTCGCGACGCCGAACATAAAGAGGGCAAGCATGCTTACCCGGATGGTCGGGTCGCGGAAGACGGCGGGAAGGAAGCGGGTCATGTTCGAATTCGTGGCGGTGGCGGCGGACGCCCGTCTTGGGCGAGCGCCGCCTGGCAGCTTCGGTATAGTGCCGAAACCGCCAGGCTGTCAGTTATTTTCTATCAGTCGGTCCAGCGTGCCGAGAAGCGCGCTTGCGGGATATAGCTGAAATCGCGATCGAAGGGGAATGCAGGCCGCGCGCGGCGGTTGCTGGTGAGCCCCTCAATATCCTGGTTCACCACACCCTGCGTCAGCGCCATCAGGTTCGGATTGGCGATCGGCGCCAGTTCCGGCGAGAGATAGCCGGATTTGACGACCAGGAGGCGGACGGCCTTCGGATCAAGCCCGAGCAGGGTGAAGTCGGCGATGTTGTGATACGGGCGACGACGCGCAGCGAGCACGACGGTGATCCCGCCGATGCGCACGACCGCCTGGCGCTCGGCGGCCACGCCGGTATCGGAGAGCAGCACGACCTCCGCCTGCACCTTGGCCGGCGTGCTCGATCCATCGAGGCTGCCGCCGATCGTCAGCGCCAGCGTGGCGCCCTGGCCGGCCGCAAAGCAGGCCTCGACAGCGGGACGATCGGTAATCCCCGCAATCAGCGCGCCGTCAAAGCCACGAGCGATCAGCGCGTTCAGCACGTCGGCGCGGTCGCCGACGCCGCCACCCGTGGGGTTGTCGGCGGAATCGGCGAGGATCACCGGCGAGGTCTCGGCCTTCTGCGCGATATCGAGCATCTCCGCCAACGGCCCCGTAACCGGGCCGAAGCGGAATTCTTCGCGTGCGTTCCAATAAGAGAGCGCGATCTCTTCCGCAGCCTTGGCCGCAGCCCCCTTGCTGGTCGCGGTGATGACCGCACAGGCGGTTGCGCGCGGCTCGTCGGCCCACACATAGCCGACCATCAGATTGGCATCGAGGACGCCGGCGCGCTGGTCGAAGACCGGCAGCGCCTCATAGAGCGCCTTGGCCGGCTGATCTTCAGTCGATGTGCGCTCGCCGGGCCAGAGAACCGGCACCGGAGCCCAGGCGACGCCGGGGCGTGTGCCGCTCTTCACGGAATTCACCAGCATCGACCACGCCCTAACCATGGTTTCACGCACATCGATATGCGGCGCGGTCCTGTAGCCGGCGAAGATATCGAGCTGATCGATGATCTTCTGGCTGACATTGCCGTGCAGGTCATAGCTCGCCGCAACGACGACATCAGGGCCGACCACGGCGCGAGCAGCCGAGATCCAATCGCCCTCGGCGTCGTCCATGCCCTCGACATTCATCGCGCCATGCATGGCGAGATAGAGCCCATCGAGCGGCAATGCCGCCTTCAGAAGGGCGAGAAACTCGGTCTTGAAGGCCTCGTAGGCGACGCGGGAGACCGGGCCTCCAGGCACGGCACGGGCATGCAGAAGCGGCAGATGCTCGAAGCCATCGGCCTTCAAAAAGTTGAAATACTCGGCCCCCAGAAGGTCCGCGCCCTTGAGGACGCGAAAATCCTCGACAGCCATCAGCACCGGCGAATAGGTGCTGCACTCCGTATGAATTCCGCCAACAGCGATCCGCATCGTCAGCTCCTTAAAGTTTCGGGCTCAGCGGCGCGATGGCCGAGAAGCGGTCCCAGTTCTTCTTCGCCTTCGGCGTCCACGCGGCCTCGGCGATAGCCGGCAGGCGCGGGAAGACGAGACGGTTGAAATAGCCGCGCGACAGGAAGTGCTCCGACCAGATGCAGGCCTGTACGCCTTTCATCCTGTCCTTCAGCTCTTCAGGGAAGTCCCCCTCGGCCTCATAGCCATAGGTGTGGGCCGGCGGCACGGTGCCCGCCCAGCTGGCGCCCGGCTCCTGGAAGGCCTCGGCCTGCACCATGTCGAGATAATAGGCCTGGCCGGGGGTCATGACCACTTCGTAGCCTTCCCTGGCGAGCTCGATGCCAACCTGCGGGTTTTCCCAGGCCATCAGCAGCGTATCCTTGGCCGCGACCCCGCCGCCATGGGCGACCTCGTTCCAGCCCGCAAGCTTGCGCCCGCGCGCCGTCAGCATGTCCTTGACGCGCTTCAGGAAGTAGGATTGCAGCGCGAAAGTGCCCTCGATGCCTTCCTGCTCCATCAACTTCTTGGCAAGCGGCGACGCAAGCCAGGAGCCGTTCGCCACCTCATCGCCACCGATATGCAGATACTTGGACGGGAAGAGCTCGACCATTTCGTCGAGCACCTTCTCCAGGAACTCGTAGGTCAGCGGAATGGCCGGGTTCAGCGCATTGTTCGGATAGCCCTGAACAGAATGATAGCTGTCGGGTGCCTCCTGTCCATCGGTCAGCTCCGGCAGCGCCACGAGCGTCGCTGTGCTATGGCCGGGAATATCGATCTCGGGAACAACTTCGACGCTCAACGCCAGCGCATGCGCGACGATCTCGCGGACATCATCCTGCGAATAGAAACCGCCTACGGGTTCGGCACCGTTGCCCAGCTGCGGCAGGAGCGGTTCGTCGGGTCCACGCAGAACGCCCGTCGTCGTCAGCTGCGGATAGGCTTTGATCTCCAGCCGCCAGGCTTCGTCATCGGTCAGGTGCCAATGGAAGATATTGAGCTTGAGCCAGGCCAGAATGTCGACCAGTCGCTTGATATCAGCCGCCGGGTAGAACTGGCGCGAGACGTCGAGATGGCAGCCGCGCCAGCCGTAGCGCGGCTTGTCGGCGATGGTGCCCGAGATCGGGAAACGGAAGGTGCCGGGGCGGCTGCGCGCACCCTCAAGCAGCTGCGCCAGCGACGTCAGGCCATACTGGCGACCGGCGGCGTCAGCATAGGCAAGCGTGATTTCGTCGGCCGAGAAGGTGAGTTTGTAGCCTTCGGCCGCAATCGCGGCATCGGCGATGAAACGCAGTGCCCGCCCCTGCGGCGACGGCTGCAGATTGAACGGCGCGTGCGCGCTTTCGAACAGGCGACGCACCAGTGAAGTGACCGTGGACATGGCGCGTCGATCATCCGAGGAAGCGCCAGCCGCAGGATAAAGCACGACTGGAAAGCCAACGCCCGGCTTGGCATCGATTTCGGCCGGCCAGGGCTGCAGCGCGAAGGGCAGGTCGAGCTTGCCCTCAGGCAATAGCACCGGCGGCGGCTCGCTGACGCGACCTTCGAGCAGGAGATCGGACACGGCGACCGCGACATGGCTGCCATCGGCAAGCGTCACATAGGCCGACTTGGCGCCATCGGTGCAGTGCTTTGCCGGCCGGTGCAGGCCGCTGACGGTAAAGGTCCAGCCCTCACCCGGCGCAATTGAAAGGCCGGCCGGGGGCGCGAACTCGTGAAAATTGGCGTTGCGGCGCAGGAAGGTCGCATTCTCGCAAGCCTTCTTGTCGATCACCCGTGTCAGCGACGTATAGACAATCTTGAAGCCCGCAAGCGGCGCATCCGATAGGTTGAAAAGGGTAAAGGTGAAGCGACCATTCGGACCGCCGTCCGGCTGCCAGGAGCTCTCCAGACGATAAGGGGCCGTGTCCATAACTGTTCCTCTCAGTATTCTTTTTTTGATCAGTAGTCAGCGGATTGGGAGAAGGTGCGAGCAAGTTCCGCTTGGCCCGCGGTAAGGCCGCAATCGACGGGCAGGCAGACGCCGGTGATGCCATTGGCCTGCGCGCTTGCCAGGAAGCCGACCGCATTGGCGACGTCCTTCGGATCGACGACACGCTGCAGCGGATACCAGCGGCGGGCTTCCTCGAAGACATTGGGATTGGCGGCGGCGCGGGCTTCCCAGGCCTGCGTGCGCACCGTGCCCGGCGCAATCGCGTTCGAGCGGATGCCGAACTTGCCGTATTCGACGGCGACGAGCTTGGTGAAATGCAGGAGGCCGGCCTTGGCGGCGCTGTAGGCCGGATGGCCGAAGACGTGCATGCCGTTGACGGAGGCGATGTTGACCACCGAGCCCTGTGTTGCCTTCAGGAGATCCGCAACGGCGCTGAAGCAGAGGAACGGCGCTTCGAGGTTGAGCGCGTTATCGGCGCGCCAATCTTCCGGCTTCGTCGACTGCAGGCTGACGGCGCGCGCGGCACCCGCATTGTTGACCAGCGTCTTCAGCGCGCCGAGCGACGCGGCGGTCTTCGCCATTTCGGCAACGCTATGCTCACTCGTGACGTCGCAGCTGATGGCGACGAAGCGCTCAGCCGAACCCAGCGCACGCGCGGCCTTTTCGGCGGCAGCGCCGTCGATATCGACAAGCAGGACGACGTCGTGGTCATCCGCGAGCCGGCTGGCGATGGCACGGCCGATATCGCCCGCAGCGCCGGTCACGATCGCTACCGATTTTGTCATTCTCAGTCCTTTCCTGACATGAAATCCTCAGTCCCCGAGCAGCTGACGGTCATCGCCGTCACGGTGGGCAACGAGTTGTTGTTTGATGCGTCGAAGGGTGACCGCCGCCTGCGGGATGTTATAGGCGACGAGGCTGGCCAGGATGTCGACGGCGGCCAGATAGGCGATGCGCGTCGAGGTCGGCCGGAAGATGTTGTTGCCCTCGGCGAGGTCGATCGGGATGACGATGTCGGCGGCCTTGGCGACGAGGCTGTCGGCCTGCGTCAGCGCGATGGTCGTGACCCCGGTCTCGCGGGCGAGCGTGAAGGAACGGACGAGTTCGGTGTTGCGGCCCGAAAACGACGAGCCGACGATGACATGCGTCGACTTCGCCGCCGCCGCCAGCATGAGCTGCATGCCGTGGTCTGAACTCGCGGTCACATGCAGGCCGAAGCGGAAGAGGCGGTTCTGCAGCTCGCTGGCGATCATCGAGGAATTGCCGCCCGAGCCGAAGGCATAGATCATCTCGGCCTTGGCGATCTTCTCGGCGGCCTGCTCGATGGCGGCAAGGTCAAGTGAGCGATGCAGCAGAAACAGCGCGTTCTGCGCCTTGGTGATGATGTCCTGGGCGACGTCACCGGGATCGCGGCTCTTCGGCTCGGGCCTGAGATAGCGCATCCCGACATAGGCCGTGCGCGCGAGCTGAACCTTGAAATCGGAAAAGCTCTCGCAGCCGACGCGGCGACAGAAGCGGGTGACCGTCGGCGGCGAGACGTCCGCCTTCTCCGCCAGCTCGATGATCGAGGCATTGACGGCGAATTCGAAGTCGTTGAGCAGAATATCCGCGATACGGGTTTCCGACGGCGAAAGCCGGGCCTTCTCTTCCTGCAATGTCGAGAAAATATCCACGCCCGGCTCCCCTTGGTCTATCGCGCTATTTGTCTTTCGCTTTATACGCGACGCAATCGATTTCGACCTTGCAATCGACCATCATCGACGATTGCACACAGGCGCGTGCCGGCGGGTGCTCGCCGAAATACTGCTGATAGATGCCGTTGAAGGTCCAGAAATCGCGGGGATCGTCGAGCCACACGCCGCAGCGCACGACATGCTCGAGGCCATAGCCGGCCTCTTCAAGGATCGCGATCACGTTCTGGATCGTCTTGTGCGTCTGCGCGACGATATTGCCGTCGATGATCTCGCCATTTTCCATGGCGACCTGGCCCGACACATAGAGCCAGCCGTCGGCTTCGACCGCACGGGCGAACGGCAGCGGCTTTCCGCCTGCGCCGGTCTGAACGGTGCCATAACGCTTGATGGACATTGACCGATCCTTGCAAATTATTTTCGTGATAAGTTGACAAGTGACCATATTAAGCGGAATTTGACCAGAGAAAAACGTCATTCATGAAAAGAATTTCAATCGGGAACACCATGCGCGATCCTTTCAAGAACCCCTTCCCCGCTTCCGACATTGCCCGGCATTCGATCTGGGAGATGCTCGTTCACCGCGATATCGACGCCTTCCTGGCCGCCGATTGGTCCATGGTCGAGCACGATTTCGTCGAGGACGGCTTCATCGGTATCGACGGCCGCAAGGAAGTGAGCCCCGACAAGTGGCGCCTCGCCTTCCCGACGCTTGCCGCCTATCGCGATGAGTGGGTCCGCCAGGCCAAGGATTTCGCCACGCAGTCCTTTGCCGAAGACACGCGCACCGCCATTTTCACCACGACCACGCTCGAGGATATCGAGATCGAAGGCGACATGGCGCTGGTACGCAAGAAGTTCGACGGCGGCATCGCCAAGGCCGATGGCAGCCGAGATGTCATGCAGTGGCAGACCCTTTATTATTGCCGCCTGCACGAGGGGCGTTGGAAGATCTCCGGTTTCACCGGCTATCTTCCGAACCCGATGGGTTGATCAACACAAAGGCCGAGACATTGCGGATTTTCACGGCGGCTCTCGCAACCGAGACCAATACCTTTTCCCCCATCTGCGTCGATCGGCGCGCTTTCGAGGCGTCGCTCTATGCGCCGCCGGGCGAACATCCCGAAACGCCGACGCTTTGCTCCGCACCGATCACCGTCGGCCGGCGCGTCTGCGCGGAGAAGGGCTGGACGCTGATCGAGGGCACCGCGACCTGGGCGGATCCGGCCGGTCTCGTCAATCGCGCGACCTATGAAGGCCTGCGCGACGAGATCCTCGGACAGCTTCGCGCGGCGATGCCTGTCGACGCCGTCGTGCTCGGCCTGCATGGCGCCATGGTCGCCGCCGGCTATGAGGACACCGAAGGCGATACGCTAGCGCGCATTCGCGAGCTCGTCGGCCCAGATATTCCCGTTTTCGCCGAGCTCGATCCGCACAGCCATCTGACGGCCAAGCGTTTCGCCGCGGCCAATGTCTTCGTCTACTTCAAGGAGTTCCCGCACACGGACTTCGTCGATCGTGCCGAGGACCTGTGGCGTATCGCCGTCGACACGCTGGAGGGTCGCGTAAAACCTGTTATGTCCGTCTTCGACTGCCGGATGATCGACGTGTTTCCGACGTCGCGCGATCCCATGCGCTCCTTTGTCGACAAGATCATGCAGATCGAGAAAGACGATTCCGACGTTCTCTCCATCTCGGTGGTCCACGGCTTCATGGCCGGCGACGTGCCGGAGATGGGCACCAAGCTTCTTGTCGTCACCAATGACCGCAAGGACAAGGGTGACGTGTTGGCGCGCGAACTCGGCATGGAGCTCTTTGCCAAGCGCGGCACCTTCATGATGCCGCAGATCGACGAGAAAGAAGCGGTGTCGCAGGCGCTGGCGGCGACCGCATGGCCTGTCGTGATCGCCGATATGTGGGACAACCCCGGCGGCGGAACAGCCGGCGACGCGACCGTTGTTCTCGGCGAACTCCTGGCGCGCGGCGCCACCGATGCGGCGATCGGTACGATCTGGGACCCGATGGCCGTGCAGATCTGCATGGCGGCCGGTGAAGGCGCCGAGATCCCGCTGCGCTTCGGCGCCAAGTCGGCGCCGGGCACCGGCAACCCGATCGACGGCCTAGTCAAGGTCATCAAGATCGTGCCGAATGCCGAGATGCGCTTCGGCGAAAGCTTCGCGCCCTTTGGCGACGCAGCGCATATCGTGCTCGATGGCATCGACATCATCTTGAACTCGACGCGTGCCCAGAGCTTCGATCCGAGCCTGTTCTCGGTGATGGGCATCGATCCGACACAGAAGAAAATCCTGGTCATCAAGTCGACGAACCACTTCTACGCCTCGTTCTCGAAGATCGCGTCGGAAATCATCTATTGCGCCGCCGGCACGCCTTATCCTAACAATCCGGCGAAGACGCCGTATCGGCGGGCGCGCAAGGATATCTGGCCCATGATCGCCGATCCCCACGGCGCCTAACATGGAGTAGCCTGAGATGCACAACAGCCCATTTGCCGTCGTCGCCAAGCCCGGCGACAAGGTCGCGGACCTCTCGACACCTCGGCCTATTATCGACGAAGACCGGATGGCGGCCAATATCGCCCGCACGCAGGCCTATATGGACGCGCACGGCATCGACTTCCGCCCGCACATCAAGACGCACAAGATCCCGGCACTGGCCGCTCAGCAGGTGGCGGCAGGCGCCAAGGGCATCAATTGCCAGAAGGTCACCGAGGCCGAAGTTTTCGCCGACGCGGGTTTCGAGGACATCCTCATCACCTTCAACATCATCGGCACCCAGAAGCTCGAACGCCTGGCGGCGCTGAACGAGCGGATATCCGGGCTCAAGGTGGTCGCTGATAGCCCCTATACCGTCGACGGCCTGTCTAGCTATTTCGCCGCGCGCAAGCCGCTTTTGGTTTTGGTCGAGTGCGATACAGGCGCCGGACGCTGCGGCGTTCAGAAGCCCGCGCAAGCCGTGACGCTCGCCAAGCACATAGACGCTGCCGCAGGCCTGAGCTTTGGCGGGCTGCTGAACTATCCGAAGCCGGGCGCAGCCACCGAGGTTCAGGCGTTTCTTACGCAGACACTGACCTTGCTCGACGCCGAAGGCATCGCCTGCCCTATCGTCAGCAATGGCGGCTCGCCGAGCCTGTTCGATGCCCATCTGGTGCCCGCCGCCACCGAACACCGGGCCGGCACCTATATCTATAATGACCGCTCCATGGTCCGCGCCGGGCATTGCACAGTGGACGACTGCGCCATGCATATTCTCGTGACGGTGGTTTCCCGCCCGACGGGGGATCGGGCCGTTATCGATGCGGGCTCGAAAGCGCTGACCTCCGACCTGCTCGGCTTCACGGATTATGGCCAGGTGGTCGGCTATCCGCAGGCTTCGATCACCGGTCTCTCGGAAGAGCACGGCGTGATCGACCTCTCGAAATGCGAGGGCGCTCGGCCGCAGATCGGCGACAAGCTCCTGATCATCCCGAACCACACCTGCGTGGTCTCTAACCTCTTCGACACGATGGTCTTCCATCGCGATGGCGTCGTTACCCGCGTCGAGGACGTCGCCGCGCGCGGGCTCGTCTGGTAGTCGCGACAGCGGATTGGCGGCCGTTCACCGGCCGCTAACGTCATTGGATCGTCCTCCTTGAAGTTTGCCATATCCAGCGCATCTTATTGATGCGCCAATATTCCGGCGACGTCATGGGAGATCATTCATGAGAGCGTTGATTGCATTGGGAATTGCAGGAAGCCTGGCGTGCATTTCAGCCGCGCAGGCGCCATCGCAATGGCAGACCTATTCCGGTGTCCGCGTCGATTCCGACCCGACCATTCTGGCCCGCTTCGACCACACCTATCCCTATTGCGAACAGGAAGCGTTTCGCCGCGGCTCGACTGATGTCAACAGCCTGTGGCACGTGACGGCACTGCGCAATTGCATGTACCGCCACGGGATCGTCGACCGGGGCTCCTATTCGTACCCGGCCAATACCTTGTTCTATCACTTCCTCGATCGCTGATGGCGCGACCGGCGCTCGCGATCAGGCGAGCGCGGTCGGGTTCAGCAGGTTGAGGTCGATATCGGTCAACGCCACATGGCGTTCGAACGCGATGCCGGCTTCGTCGAAGAGGTGGCAATCCACCGCGTTGATGCCGACGAGCATCGGCTGTTCCGGCCTCACGCCGACGCTGCCTGACAGCGTGGCGCAGAAGTTTTCGCCCTCGCCATTCAGCGCTGCATAAGCGACAGTCTGCGCGCCGAGACGCTCGATGACGCTTGGCGTGATGGTGAGCGAGATATCGCCGGATGCAAGCTGGATATGTTCGGGGCGGACGCCAAGCGTCAGCGTCTTGCCGACGACACCCGCGCGCGGCGTGACCGGCACGGTCAGCGACTGGCCCTTGTATTCGACGGTCACGCTCTTCTCGCCGACGGCGGTGCAGGTGACCGGCAGAAAGTTCATCTTCGGATTGCCGATGAACCCGGCCACGAAGATGTTGGCGGGCTTATGGTAGAGCTCGAGCGGCGCGCCCGTCTGGGCGATCTCGCCGGCGTTGAGCACGACGATACGGTCCGCCATCGTCATCGCCTCGACCTGATCGTGGGTGACGTAGATCATGGTCGCCTTGAGCTGGCGGTGCAGTTTCGCGAGCTCGATGCGCATGTCGGAGCGCAGCGCGGCGTCGAGGTTGGAGAGCGGTTCGTCGAACAGGAAGATCTTCGGCTCGCGCACGATCGCGCGGCCGATCGCCACGCGCTGACGCTGACCACCGGAGAGCATGCCCGGCTTCTGCTGCAGGCGCTGGTCGAGATGCAGGATGCGGGCCGCGTTTTCGACCCTAGCCTTGAGCTTCTGCTCTTCCATCTTTTCGACGCGGAGCGGAAAAGCGATATTCTCGAAAACGCTCATATGCGGATAGAGCGCGTAGGACTGGAACACCATGGCGATGCCGCGCTTGACCGGCGGCAGATCGTTGACACGGACGCCGTCGATCACAATGTCACCAGCGGACGTCGCGTCCAGGCCGGCGATCATGCGAAGCAATGTGGATTTGCCGCAGCCGGAGGGGCCGACGAACACGACGAACTCGCCATTGTTCACCTCGAGCTGAACGCCCTTCAGAACCTCGAAGTCGCCGTAAAATTTCTGAACCTTGTTGAGAAATAACTGTCCCAAAACCTGTCTCCGGTCACCGCCACGCGCGGCGCTTACTCTCGATAGCGAAGGGATCGCGGGTGTTGCGCGCCCGCGATCCCCAACAAAGGCTTACTTGAACGCTTCGATCTCGCCAGCGGCCTTCTTGATGGCGTCAGCCGGTTCGGCCTTGCCTGTCACGACGGACTGGACCATTTCGATCATGGAGTTCTGGAAACCCTTGTAATCGGTGAAGAGCGGTTCGGGACCACCATAGGCGATACCGTCGATGAACGGCTTCCAGGAAGCATCGGCCTTGATGAATTCATCGACCTTTGCCGACGGACGCAGAGGTGTCAGGCCAGCGCCGCCCTGGAGTTCGTATTCGCCCTGCGGCTCGGGAGAGGTGATGTACTTGGCGAACTCGATCGCCTTGTCCTCGACACCAGAACCCTTGAAGATCGCCAGGCTGTCGGTGATGAGCAGCGTGCCCGGGCCCTTGGCATCCGGTCCGAGCGGCAGCGTCGTCACACCCCAGTTGATCTTGGTGTCCTTGAGGCGGGCGGCAGCGCCGGAGCCGGCCTGGATCATGCCGACCTTGCCGTCGAGGAAGATCGCACGAACTTCGTTCTGCTCGTAAGCGGTCGGGCCTTCTTCGGAGTAAGGCGTGATATCCTTGTAGGCCTGGAGAGCGGCGAGAACACCGGGGCTATCCAGCGTCACCTTGCCATCGGCGTCGATGACGGTCGCGTTGTTGGTGTAAACCCAGTGCATGAACTGGTGCATGGTGTTGTCGAAGGTCTTGGCGGACAGGCCGTAGCCCGGGATGCCCGTCTTTTCCTTGATGGTCTTGGCGGCAGCGATTTCTTCAGCCCAGGTTGTCGGCGGCTTCTCGGGGTCGAGGCCGGCCTGCTTGAACAGATCCTTGTTCCAGTAGAGGGCCTTGGTGGAGAATGCGATCGGAACGCCCCACTGGTTGCCCTCGAAGGTGACCGTGTCGACGATATGCGGGTAGTAGCCCTTCTTCTCGTCGTCGGTCATCGGAACCGGAACGATCAGGTCGTTCTGGGCGAATTCCTTGAGCGTGCGCGAGCCGACGTAAGCCATCGCGACCGGCGTGCCGGCGGCGGCAAGCGTGGTTGCCTTGTCCTGGCACTGTGCCCAGCCAACGACTTCAGGCGCAACCTTCCAGCCCGGATTCTTGCCTTCCCATTCCTTGATGTACTTCTCGTGGATCGGGTCGATCTTGTCGCCGCAATAGATCCAGCTGATTTCCTTGTCGGCAGCTTCGGCCGTCATGGCGCCAAGCGCCGTCGAGCCGAGCAAGGCCAGTGCCATAAGGCTAGTTTTGAAAGCGATGCTCACGTCAATACTCCCGTTAGTTAGCTGTTCACTTGTTATTGTTTTACCGCACCGGCAGTCAGACCGCCGACGAGGTATCGTTGCAGGAAGAAGATGATGACCATCGCGGGCAGAATGCCGACGAAGGAGGCTGCCATCAGCTCGTTCCAGATAACCTCCTGCTTACCGAAGTAAGCAAAGAGCCCCACCGGCAACGGCATGTATTCGGTCTTCGAGTTGAAGGTCAGCGCGAAGATGAATTGCTGCGCGTAGGCGCCGATGAAAGTGGTGATGGCGACGACGATGATCCCCGGCATGGCAATCGGCAGGATCACGCGGCGCAACGTATAGAAGTGACTGGCTCCATCCATGTAGGCGGCCTCGTTCAGCTCCTGCGGGATACGGATCATGTAGGTCCGCAGCAGCCAGATGGCCGAAGGAATGAGGAATGCCACGCCAGGCACGATCATCGCGAAATAGGTGTTGAGCACGCCGAGCGTGCGCATCAGCCGGAACAGCGGAATGAGCAACACGGCGCCCGAGAACATGTTGACCGTCAGGAACGCGCCAAGCAGCAGGCCCATGCCGCGAAACTCGAACTTCGCGAAGGCGTAGGAGGCCGGGATGACGAGCGCCAGCACGATCACGGTGACGACGATGGAGATGAAGAAGGAGTTGAATATATAGCGCCCGAAGCCCGGAACGCTGATCCACATGGTGCGATAGGCCTCGAACGAGCCGTTCTCCGGCCAGAAGCGGTAGGGCGACGAAAACAGCTGGCTGAGCGGCTTCAGCGACACCAGGAAGCCTTCGACGAAGGGCGCCAGCACGAAGGTGAGGAACACCAGGACCCCAAGGTAGATCAGCAGGATTTCCCACCAGCTGTAGCGATCGATCATGGCCGCGTTCTTCATGCGCGCTTCTCCGGGTTGAGCCGACGGGTGACACGGAAATAGGCAAAGCAGAATGCCGAGAGGAAGATGCAGATTAGCACCGCGCGGGCCGCACCCTCACCATATTTCTTCGAGCCGATGGCCGTCTGGTAGGTATCGATGATCATCGTCGTGGTCTGTCCGCTGGGGCCGCCCTGCGTCAGGATCCAGATGATATCGAAGGAGTTGAACGTGGCAATGAGCGATAGCATCGACATTGTGATGATCGATGGCACCATCAGCGGCAGCGTGATACGGCGGAAGCGATAGAAACGCCCCGCGCCATCCGTCCAGGCGGCTTCATAGAGATCCTTCGGGATCGACTGGATGGCAGCCAGGAAATAGATGGTGACCATCGGCACGCCGATCCACACGTCGGTGATGATCGTTGCCCAGAAAGCCGTGTTGCCATAGGCGAGGAAGGCCACCGGGCCATCCACGAAGCCGATGCGCTGCAGCATGCCCGAGATCATCCCGAACTGGCCGTTATACATCCAGCCCCACATGAAGATGCCGATCGCCATCGGCACCACCCATGGCGGCATGGTCAGCAGACGAAACAGCGAGCGACCGGGCACCGCGCTGTTCAGCAGCGACGCGCCGAAGGTGCCGATGATCATCTTCAGCGAGACCGAGAAGAAGGTCCAGATGAAGGTGCGGACGATGACGTCGGCGAAGGTCGCGTTGAAGATCTTCTCATAGTTCGCCCAGCCCACCCAATTGGTCACTTTTCTGAGTGACGCATCGGTGAAGGACAGGATGAACGTATCGACGAGCGGGTAAGCGACGATTACCGCGACATAGAGGACTGCCGGAAGGAGAAGGATCCAGGCGAAGATGAGGTTGCTTCTTTGAACGTTCATCCTGCCGCCCTCCTCAAGCCGCTCTGGCGTGGAGCGCCTCGTCGAACTTGTCCCATACGGGACGCAGGTCGACAACCGTCTTCTTGATGCGGGCCTCGTCCATGGAGAGCGCCAGAATACCGGCTTCAAGGGCATTCAGGGTCGAGACGGGCAGCACCGTGCCGGTGCGAACGCTGTCGAGGATATCGACCGCCATCTGCTCGTCGGCACCATAGTGCTGCGAGAGTTCGGTAGCCGCATACTTGTTCTCGACGACCTTCTTGCCGGTCAGCTGCTCATGCACATCGAGATAGCCGCGCACGAAATCGCCCTCGGCCATCCCGCGCGAGCCCATGATCGCAAAGCGACGGAACTGGTCGGGAACGTTGAGGTTGGTGTGGAAGTTCATGCCCACGCCATTGGCGTATTCGACGATCGCAACCTGATAGTCGATGATGTCGGCATCGCTGTCGAACACCTTGTCGGAACCCTTCCAGCCGCTCGGCTTGCGATGGAACAACTCGAGATCATTGATACCTTCGCGAGCGGGATCGTTTGCCGGCGTAAAGCTCTTGCGGCCGCCGAAACTTGCGACGCGCTCGGGCCGCGCGCCGACGATGCCATTATAGAGGTCGAGATCGTGGCAGCATTTCTCCAGCATGAAGCTGCCGGAATAGCGCTCATAGCGGCGCCAGTCGCGCATGAAGAATGCGCCGTGATAGGGCTCGATATGCTCGGACGCCTCGATCGAGACGATCTGGCCGAGATTACCGGCAGCCTGAACCGCCTGCAGGTCGCGATAAAGCGGCGAATAGCGCAGCACGAGGCCGACCATCAGCCGCTCATGACCGAACTTGGCCATCAGGCGCGCCAGCTCGATGCTTTCGGCGATCGTGGTGACGATCGGCTTTTCGCAGAAGACCTTCAAACCGGCTTCAAGACCGATACGGATATGCTCGAGATGGAAGAGATTGGGCGAGCCGATCATCAGCAGATCGAGCTTCTCGTTGGCGATCAACTCCTGCGGCGTGGCATAGGATTTGCCAACGGAAACGCCCTTTTCGACGAGACCCGGCAGACCTGCGGGCTCGGGATCGACATAGCCGACGATCTCGAAGCTTTCATCAATCGACTTGAAGACGTAGCCCAGATAGCCGAGCCGGAAACCTAGCCCGATAATTCCCACTTTCATGCTGCTCTCGTTCCCATTTACGTAATTTATTTTCGTCAAGTTGAGACAAAAATTCGATCTCGTCAACACGAAACACGGAAAAAGTTGGAACTGTGAAATTAATTTTCATGACGCTTGTTTGACAGGCATTTTGATTTTCATCATCGATACACCTGCCGTCAACCGCAAGGCGGGGCGATAGGATCGCCTATACCCACATCATCATGTGGGTAAGTGGCAAGATGCGTGTGCCCATCTCGATCGAGCGCGGCGTGAGCATTGACACCAATCGCGTCGCCTCACACTATTTCGCGGAAACCATACCAACACTGATTGCCGGACCGTGTCAAATGAACGATTCTACCGCGAAAATCGATGCGTTTGACATGAAGATCCTCAGCGCCATGCAGAATGATGCGACCTTGTCGCAGCGCGATCTGGCCGAGAAGATCGGCCTCTCGCAGAACGCCTGCTGGCGCCGACTGCAAAGGCTGCATTCCCTCGGCCTGATCCGGGGATCGCACAGCGACATCGACCTTAAGGCCCTTGGTTTCGACCTGACCGTCTTCGTCATGATCCGCACGCGCCATCATTCGAAGGAGTGGAGCGAGGGTTTTCGAGCACATGTCGAGCGATTGCCAGAAGTGATCGATTTCTATCGCATCGGCGGCGACTGGGACTATCTCATCAAGGTCGTGACCAAAGGCATGTCCGGCTACGACGCCTTCTACCAGAAACTCATCACGAATTTCGATCTCGCCACGGTGACGGGCTTTTTCTCGATGGAGGCGATCATCAACAATCGCCCGGTCGATCTGACCCGGCTGCGCTGACGAAAGAAGTGAGGAAGACCACCCCAGCTGTTATGACAAATGAAGGGGACCTCGCAGCCCCCTTCTATGTCCCGATTTTCAGGCCTTGCCTGGGCGGTTGATCGTCAGGAAGTGCCGGACGACGGGCTTTTCCGGCCCCGAATGGTAGGCAAGAACCCTGCCCTGCAGGTCGGCGTCGGCGTTCGACACCCGTTTGTGCTGCCGAAGATGCTCTGCCCAGCTTTCCACCATGAACCACTCGACGATCTTCTCAGGGTCAGCGGAGTCTTCCGTGACACCCCAGCCATAGGCACCATCGCGGCGGCGTTCCTGCGACATGTCGTTGAGGGCACGAAGGAAAGCCGAACGGTTGTGCTTCTCGACGTTGTATTCGATCAGGATCAGGACCGGTCCACGGTCATGGGCGACAGGCTCGGCGACAAGCGGCTCCGGCCAGTGGCTGGACGGGACCAGATCGGCATCGCCGGCAGGCAGCTTCACACGGTGCATGATGAGACCTGCGACGAGCAGACCGGCAGCTCCGATCAAGAGAGCGCCAGGGACGCCGACAGCTTCGCCAACGGCACCCCAGCCGAGGCTGCCGGCCGTCATCGCGCCATTGAAGACGGTGAGGTAGACGGCAAGACCACGACCACGCACCCAGTTCGGAAGGACAGCCTGAGCCGCGCCATTCAGCGTCGTCAGAGCGGTGATCCATGCGCCACCGAGGAAGAGCAGAGCGAGGATGGCAACGGCCTTCGGCGGAGCAAGCGACAGGATACCCATCACGACAGCGGTGATGATGGCGGCACCGAGCAGGAGGCCATCGGCGCTGAGGCGTTCACGCAGCTTCGGCATGACGAGCGCTCCGGCGATCGCACCAGCGCCGACCGCGCCGAGCAGGATGCCGTAGAAGCTTGCATCACCGTCGAGAAGCTGGCGGGCGACGAGCGGCAGCAGGGCCCAGACAGCACTGGCGAAGGCGAAGAAGATCGCGGCGCGCAGCAGGACGACATGCAGCGGGCGGCTGGCACGGGTGTAGCGAAGGCCGGCCCGGAAGGCGCCGAGGAAATTCTCCTGCAGGGCATCATTGGCGTTCTTGGCGCGCGGCCACCAGACAAGTGCTGCGATGACGATGATATAGCTCGCAACGTCTGCACCATAGGTGAGACCCGCGCCGAACGCGGCGAGCAGAAGACCGCCTGCCGCCGGGCCGATCGAACGGGCGATGTTGATGCCGAGCGAATTCAGCGCCACCGCGCTCTTGACGTCCTCGCGCTTGACGAGCTCAGGCACGATCGCCTGCCAGGTTGGCCCCATGAGTGCCGCGCCGATGCCGCCGAGGAAGGTAAGACCGATCAAAGCGCTGACCGAGAGCATGCCGGTCTGGGCAAGAACCATGAGGCTGATGCTGACGGAGGCGAGCAGCAGCTGCACGGCAATCAGGAATTTGCGGCGATCGAGAATATCGGTCAGTACGCCCGCCGGAATGGCGAGAAGGAAGATCGGCAGCGTCCCCGCCGCTTGAACCGTGGCGACCGCAGCCGGCGAGGCCGAAAGATCGGTCATCAGCCAGGAGCTGGCGACATCGCGCATGAAGCTGCCGGTGTTGCCGAGAACGGTGGCTGCCCAGAGGACGGCAAAGACGGGTTGGGCGAGTGGAGCGAAGCTGCCCCCGGAGGATTTTGCGGTGCTCATTTTTCAGCTCCCTTGGTGATGTCGAAAATGGTGACGAGGATGAAGGCGCCCGCGAGGCCGAGATGTTCGAAGAAGGCGTTGGTCGCCATCATCCGCTCCATGCCGCCGGGCAGTTCCCAGAAACGAAGCGCGATGAAGGTCGCGAGAACGGTGAAGCCGGCGAGCGCGAGGGCGCCTATCCAGCGCAGCTTGCCTGACACCACCATAGCCGATGCGGTGAGCTCGAATGCGATGACGACGACGGCGAAGACGGGCGCCGGGGAAAGGCCGAAATGCTCCATCTCGGCGATCGCGCCGCCGAAATCGAAAATCTTGGTGAGCGGGCCCTGGATATAGGCGGCGCAAAGCGCGAGCAGAGCGGCCGTTCGAACGGCAGGCGCCGAAACGACATCGGCCAGAAGCCTGCGCGGTGTTGAAGGTGAGTGGCTGGTCATCGTTGCTCCTGCGATCTTGGCCGGTCGGTTCGAGCGGCGCTGTGTTCGTCTGATGGAGCCATATTGGCGGGAACCATTGCCGCCAACAATTGCATCAATAGTTTCGATTTAATTGCGCTATCTGCAATTATTCGGGAGAACCTTCTACCCCTGCAAAAGAAGCCTGGGCAGTGGTCTCCCGCTGCCCAGGCCGATACGTCGTTCGATTATCGCGGCAGCCTCAAACGGCCCAGCAGGAGCAACCGAGCGCGCCGAAGAAGCCCTTGAGATCGGCAATCGGCAGCTTCGAGGTCCATGCACCCGCGTGGTCATGGCCGTGGACGCCGCAATCGCTGGCGCAGCCGCAGGTGGAGATGGCCGTGCGGCGCAGCGAGCGGGCGCCGGCGCCGTCGGCCTCGCCCCAGGCGGCGTAGCCGCCGAACTTGCGCACCGGAGACCAGTCCGGCATGGCAGGCGGGATGTTGCTTTCGTCGTATTTGGCGAAGTCACCCGAGCCGTAGACGATCTTGCCTCCGACCATCGTCAGATCGGAGGTGAGGAAGGAGATTTCGTCCTCGGCGCAGGCGAAGAAGTCCTTGCTGGGGACCACGAGATCGGCGAACTGGCCCTTCTCGATGCGGCCCTTCTTTCCCTCTTCGTTGGAGAACCAGGTGACTTTCTCCGTCCACATGCGCAGCGCCGTCTCGCGGTCGAGGCAATTGGCACGTGGATAGAGCTGCATGCCGCCGACCGTCTTGCCCGTCACCATCCAGGAGAGCGATACCCATGGATTATAGGAGGCGACGCGGGTGGCGTCGGTGCCGGCCGAGACGTTGACGCCCTTGTCGATCATGCGCTTGATCGGCGGCGTGGCTTCGGCGACGCCGTGGCCATAGCGCTCGACGAAATATTCGCCCTGGTAGGCCATGCGGTGCTGGGTGGCGATGCCGCCGCCGAGTGCCGCGATGCGGTCGATCGAGCGCTCGGAGATGGTTTCGGCATGGTCGAAGAACCAGTTGAGGCCTTCCAGCGGAATATCCTTGTTGACCTTCTCGAAGACATCAAGCGAACGCGAGATGGTCTCGTCATAGGTGGCGTGCATGCGCCACGGCCAGCGGTTTTCGGCCAGAACCCGCACGACTTCCTCGAGCTCACCTTCCATCTCCGGCGCCATCTCCGGGCGCGGCTGGCGGAAGTCCTCGAAGTCGGCGGCGGAGAAGACCAGCATCTCGCCGGCGCCGTTGTGACGGAAGTAGTCGTTGCCCTGCTTGTATTTGACCGAGGACGTCCAGTTGAGGAAATCCTCTTTCTCGGCCTTCGGCTTCTGCGTGAAGAGGTTATAGGCGAGGCGGACGGTCAGCTGGTTCTCGTCAGAGAGCTTCTGGATAACCTCGTAGTCATCGGGATAGTTCTGGTTGCCGCCGCCGGCATCGATCACGCCGGTCACTCCGAGACGATTGAGCTCGCGCATGAAGTGGCGAGTGGAATTGACCTGGTAATCGAACGGCAGTTTCGGGCCTTTCGCCAGTGTCGAGTAAAGGATGCCGGCGTTCGGCTTGGCAAGCAGCATGCCGGTCGGGTTGCCGTTGGCGTCGCGGGTGATCTCGCCGCCGGGCGGGTTGGGCGTGTCGCGAGTGTAGCCGACGGCTCTCAGAGCAGCGCCGTTGAGCAGCGCGCGGTCATAGAGATGGAGCAGGAAGACCGGCGTGTCCGGCGCGACCGCATTGATCTCCTCGATCGTCGGCAGGCGCTTTTCGGCGAACTGGTGTTCGGTGAAGCCGCCGACGACGCGAACCCATTGCGGGGCCGGCGTGATCGCCACCTGGCGCTTCAGCATGTCCATCGCATCCGCCAGCGAACGAACGCCGTCCCAGCGCAGTTCCATGTTGTAGTTCAGGCCGCCGCGCACGACGTGGGTGTGATTGTCGATCAGGCCGGGCAGGACGCGCTTGCCCTTGAGGTCGACGATCTTGGTGTCCGGGCCGGCGAGCGCCATGATCTCGGCATCGGTGCCGACTTCAAGAAAGGCACCGTCCTTGATGGCGACGGCGCTGGCGGTTGGATTGGTGCGATCGAGCGTGGTGATCAAACCGTGGTGGAGGATGAGGTCGGCGAACATGGGAAATGCTCCTGGCTTCATTATTAAGATTGATTTCAACGCTTTGCGCCGGGATTGGCCGGGCTGGGCCCCGCCGCAAGCGAATCTCCTCTTGCGGTGTCAGCTATCAGACTTGTGCTGATCCTGGCGAGACACGACGACGTCATTGCGGCTCTCGCCCTTCGGCATATGGCCGAACATGTGCGGCTTGATCTGGTTGATCCAGGAGACCGCCGCCGGCTCCCTGGCGATCAGCGTCTTGGCGAAGGGAATGAGCTGTTCGCCAACCAGAATGCCGAGCAGGCCGACAAGGGCCACGATCGGTGGCGCGGGAGAGCGGACATTGAGCAGGCTGTAGACGATACCGACCAGAAGACCGGCACCGATGGAAAGAAGGTAGAGTTTCATGGGGGCATCCTCGACTGTGAATGAAAGCCGCTTCCGCATCTGGACATTCGATCCTGCGGAAGCGGCGGTGATGGGTGATTACTTGGCTGGGTTAGGGCCGATGCGCTTGCCGTGGCTGACGCGCTCGTCACCGCCGTGGACATGCGTTACCGCATAGTCGATGCCCATGCCGTAGGCGCCGGAATGTTCCTTCACCAGCGAGGTGACGGCGTTGTAGGTTTCCTTGCGAGCCCAGTCGCGCTGCCATTCGAGCATGACCTGCTGCCAGGTAACGGGGATGACGCCGGCCTGTACCATGCGGTCCATCGCATATTTGTGGGCGTCGACCGAGGTGCCGCCGGATGCATCGGCGACCATGTAGATTTCGTAGTCTGGAACATCATGGAGGGCGGAGAGCGCGAAGGTGGTATTGCACACTTCCGTCCAGAGGCCGGAGACGACGATCTTCTTGCGTCCGCCGGCGGCGTTCTTGGCAAGGGCGTCACGAACGTTCTGGTCGTCCCAGGAGTTCATGGAGGTGCGCTCCAGAATGTCGTTCTCGGGGAACACGCCGAGCAGTTCCGGGAAGGTGTTGCCGGAGAAGCTTTCCGTCTCGACCGTGGTGATCGTGGTCGGGATGTTGAAGATCTTGGCAGCCTTGGCGAGACCGACGACATTGTTCTTCAGCGTCTGGCGGTCGATCGACTGGACACCGAAAGCCATCTGCGGCTGCTGGTCGATGAAGATGAGCTGGCTGTTTGCAGGGGTCAGGACTTCGAGCTTGGACATTTGATTTCTCCGTTTAGATTTTGATTGCCGATCTGGCGCTTAAGGATTGGGATGCCTCCGGCGGTCGGCTGCCTGCCTCAGGCAGCCGTTCGAAGGCGGAAATGCTTGTGTTAGAGGTGCGCGGCAGTTTGCCGTGCGGGGTTATGCTGCGAGCGGAACGAGGTTCTCTTCGATCTGGCCGCGATAGGCTTCATACCGGGTCGGCAGCTTCAAGGCTTCGCCGAGGTGAGCGGTATCTTCGTCACGGTCGAAACCGGGCTCGTTGGTTGCGATTTCGAACAGGATGCCACCAGGCGTTCTGAAGTAGATCGCCCAGAAGTAATCGCGGTCGATAACCGGCGTCACCTGGTAGCCCGTGTCCATCAGCGCCTTGCGCACTTCGAGCTGCTTTTCACGGTTCTCGACGGCAAAGGCGATGTGGTGGACAGAACCGGCGCCCTGGCGGGCAAACGGCGTTTTCGGCAGCGACGCGATGTCTATGGTATCGGCACCATTACCACCGGGAATGATGAACCGCGTGACATCGCCTTCGACTTCGGCTCGCTCGTAGCCCATGAACTGCAGCAACTCCGATGTGGCGGCGGTGTCGTGCAGGTCGAAGCGCGCACCGGAAAAGCCGCGGATCGCATTGTCTTCCGAGATGCCGTCGGCAAGCCATGGGGCGCGGACGTCTTCGGCGGTCTCGATCAGCGCCAGTCCGTCGCCATCAGGGCCGGCGAAGCGCAGGCGGTTGGCGCCGAAGACCGTGTCGGTCTTCAGACCGACGACACCCTGGGCCGTCAGGCGGTCTTTCCAGAAAGCCAGCGATCCCTTCGGGACGGAGAACTGCGTCTCGCTGACTTCACCGACGCCGGGGCGGCCGGTCATCATGTGCGGGAAAGGAAAGTAGGTCATGACCGTACCGGGCGTGCCGTTTTCATCACCGTAGTAGAGGTGGTAGACGCTCGGGTCGTCGAAGTTGACGGTCTTCTTGACGCGGCGCAGGCCGAGTGCGTTGGTGAAGAACCGGTTGTTTTCTCGGGCATCCGACGCCATCGAAGTGACGTGGTGCAGTCCCTTGATATCCTTGATCATGGCCGTTGCCTTTCTCTGTGGGCGTTGCCGTTTCGATGACCAGAGATGTAACCGGGTTGATTGCATTGCGGAATTGCAATATTCCTGTCGAATGAATTGCGATTTTTGAAATAATTAAGATGAACGACTATAAAGCCCTGAAAACCTTCCTGCTCGCCGCCGAAAAGCGCAACTTCGCCCAGGTCGCCCGCGAGCTCGACATGACACCCGCCGCCGTCACCCGCGCGATCGCGGCACTTGAGGACGATCTCGGCGTCCAGCTTTTCGTACGCACCACCCGCCAGGTATCGCTGACCACTGACGGCGCAGTCTTCGCGGCGCAGATCCAGCCGGCGATCGAAGCGCTCGAGAACGCGCGCAAGGACGTCAAGAACGCGCATAAATCCGACCAGGGGCGGCTGCGGATCAGCGCGCCGACCTGGCTTGGCAAGACGATCCTCACGCCAATTCTCTCGGGCTTCCGCGAGCTCTATCCGAAGATGAGCTTCGAGGTTTCGCTGTCGGACGGCTTGGTCAACATCATCGACGACGACTACGACCTCGCGATCCGCATTTCGTCCGCGCCTTCGGATAAATTCACCATCTGGCGCAAGATCCGGGCCGTGCCGAGGATTTTGGTGGCGGCGCCCGGCAGCCGCTTCACGGAGATGCAGCATCCGAATGAACTGACGCCCGACGATTGCCTCGCCTATAGCGGCGAGAGCCGGCGCGAGACCTGGGCCCTTTCGGACGGCGGGTCGAGCATCTCGATCTCGGCCGGACGCGCGTTCAGCGCCAACAATGGCGAAGTGCTCGCCGACATGGCCGCCGATGGCGTCGGCGTCGCCATGCTTCCAGGCTTTCACATCGCCGAGCACATCCGCACCGGCCGGCTGGTTCACGTGTTGCGCGGCTGGGCGCCTCCGGAGCTTTGGCTGACACTCTACTACCCGCCCTATCAGGCGCTGCCGCCCCGTATCGCCACATTCTCGAAATTTTTCGAGGAGCAACTGCCGTCCCATATGGTCATGCTCGACTAGCAGGCTTGCGCGCAGGGACGCCGTCGCGGGCGGTCGCGCATGAAGAGATAGGAAACGCGCCGAATTCTGACGAATTCGCCGCGTCGTTTGTTGCAATGCCGATGCAACAGGCTCTTTATGCGTTTGCCAAAGCCGAAACAGCGGCCGGGGCATCGTCTTACGCAAGATCGCATTCACAGTCATTCGTTTCCAGCGTCGGAGCCCCCATGACCGCAACGCAATCGCAACCTGACGAGTCGTCTGTAGCTGGTGGAAAACGGCTTCCTGTCGTTCCCGCGTCGGCCTTCGGCATCGTGCTTGGCATCGCTGGCCTTGCCAACGCCTGGCGGGCAGCCGCCGGTCACTTCGCGCTTCCCACCACTATCGGGGATGGCATTGCGCTTCTCGCGCTTGCCGTCTGGTTCGTTCTCGTTTGTCTCTATGGATTGAAGTGGATCCTCTTCGCCGAAGAAGCGCGCAAGGAGATCGATCATCCCGTCCAGTGCTGCTTCATCGGCCTCATCGGTGTCGCCACCATGCTTTGCGCAGCGATGGTCGCGCCGTTTTCCGGCGCGCTGGCGCCGGCATTCTATTGGATAGGCTTGCTCTGGACGCTCGCCTTCGCGATATGGCGGACGGGTGCCCTGTGGCAGGGCGGGCGCGATCCGACCACGACGACGCCGGTCCTCTATCTACCGACGGTCGCCGGATGCTATGTCGCCGCAATCGTCGGCGCGGCACTCGGTTATTCCGATCTGGCGCAGCTGGCCTTCGGCGCGGGCTTCTTCTCGTGGCTGGCGATGGAATCCGTCATCTTGAACCGGCTGCTCAATGCTGCGGACCTGGCCGAGCCCCTGCGTCCGACGATCGGCATCCAGCTCGCACCGCCGGCAGTCGGCGCCGCCGCCTATCTGAGCGTGACGAACGGAGCGCCGGATCTGCTGGCGCATGCCATGGTGGGCTACGCCATGCTGCAGCTGCTTTTGGCGCTTCGCCTTCTTCCATGGGTCATGAAGCAGCCATTCGCGGCGTCCTATTGGGCCTTTTCCTTCGGCCTGACCGCGCTCGCCACCGATCTGATCCGCATGGTCGCCCGCGGCGAACAGGGTATCCTGTCGACGCTCGCCATGCCGTTGCTCTGGCTGGTGACCGCGGCAATCGCCCTTTTGGCGGCGGGAACGTTCGTGCTTCTTTTCCGAGGGAAGCTGTTCCCGCTCGCCCGAGCCCTCTAAGCGCGCAACCGCTCCCCCTCGGCATCGAAGAACAGCCGCTGGCTGGACGACAGATCGAGTGCAATCACCGCGCCGGGCTCAATATCCGGCCCGGCCCTCTGCTCGACGACGAGGTTCTGCCCGTCTTCAAGTGCGCAGTAGATATAGCGCGTGCCGCCGAGATATTCGAAGAACTCGACGCGCGCGGCAATCGACCCTTCGGCTGCCTCGCCGATCACGATATGCTCCGGCCGAATGCCGATCATGAACTCTATCCCGCGCTGAAGGCTCGCCGGCAGTCCCTGATCCCCGAAGCTCTTCTGCGCGATGTCGAAACGTCCATTGCCCTGAGCGACCGCCTTCAAAAAGTTCATCCGGGGCGAGCCGATGAAGCCCGCGACGAACATGTTGGACGGGTTTTCGTAAATCTCCCGTGGCGATCCCGATTGCTCGACGCGTCCGTTTCGGAGCACGACGATCTGGTCGGCCAGCGTCATCGCCTCGGTCTGGTCGTGTGTCACATAGATCATCGTGTTGCCGAGCTCGCGATGGAGCCTGGCGATCTCGATACGCATCGAGACGCGCAGCTCCGCGTCGAGGTTGGATAGCGGCTCGTCGAACAGGAAGACATCGGGCTCGCGAACGATGGCGCGGCCGATGGCCACGCGCTGCCGCTGGCCGCCGGAGAGCTGACCCGGACGGCGATCGAGAAGATGGTCGATCTTCAGGATGCCGGCCGCCTCGTCGACGCGGCGCTTGATTTCCGCCGCGTCTGTCTTCGCCATCTTCAAGCCGAATGCCAGGTTTTCGCGCACCGACATGTGCGGATAAAGCGCGTAGGACTGGAAGACCATGGCGATGCCGCGATCGGAAGGGTCGAGATCGGTGACATCCCGCCCCTTGATGCTGATCTCGCCATCGGTCACCTCCTCCAGGCCCGCGATCATCCGGAGCAGGGTCGATTTTCCGCAACCGGAAGGGCCGACGAAAACGACGAAGTCTCCCTCCTTGATATCGAGATCGATGCCATGCACGACAGGCAGGCTGCCGTAGGATTTTCGCACGTCCTTGAGCGAGACGCTCGCTGTTTCCATCGGGACCATCGGCCTACTTCCCGGTCTGGAGCCAGACCAGCATGGCGCCCGGCTCGCGGTTGTCCCAGAGATGATAGGGCACGAGCGTGACGGTTGCCGGCACCTGCTCGGCCGGACGGGTGCGGTAGAGTGAACCGTTCCAGCCGCTTGCATCTTCCCTGGAAACGTCGAGCTCGACCGCTACCGCGCCGTTCAGCCCTTCGATCGTTTTCGTCCGGTGACCGGCGAGCTTCTGCGGAACGACGAAGGCGTTGAGATCGTGGCCGTTGTCAGTTTCCTCGACGCAGTAGATAAGCGGGCCGCGGGCAAGCGCGACGCGACCGACGTCCTGGCGGACCTTCGGCGAGGCGTATTGCGGGCGAAGCTCCAGCGGAAGATCGAGCGCGATGACATCGCCCTTCTTCCAGGCGCGGTTGAGGCGCGCATAGCCATCGATGACCGACGAGGCCAGATCGACCGTCTCGCCATTCACCTTCAGCGAGGCGCCCTCGGCCCATTCGGGAATGCGCAACGCGAGGCCGAATTCGGCCGTGCCCCCGACATCAACATCGACATCGACGTCGATGCGGATATCGCCATTCCACGGATAATCCGTGTGCTGCGTCAGCTTGACGTTGCCGCCCTTGAGCTTCGCCTTGACGCTGCTTTCACCATAGAGGTGAACGGCGATCTCGTTGTCGGCGACCGCGTACATGTAGGAGCCGACGGAGGCGACGAGGCGGGCGATGTTCGGCGGGCAGCAGGGGCAACGGTGCCAGACCCAGCGGTGATGCTTGCCGGTGCTTTCGAGCGGGTTGTCGTAGAAGAAGGTCTTGCCGTCGAGCGCAAGGCCGGTCAGCGCGCCGTTATAGAGCGCCTGTTCCATGACGTCGGCATAGCGGCGGTTCGGGCCTCGGCCGAGCATGCGGCTTGCCCAGAAGACAAGGCCGACGGAGGCGCATGTTTCGGCATAGGCGGTGTCGTTGGGCAGGTCGTAGTAATCGGTGAAGCCCTCGTTGATCGCAGCCGGGCCGATGCCGCCGGTGACGTACATCTGCTTGACCGTGAGGTCGTCCCACAGCGTCTCCAGCGCGTTCGTCAGCGTATCGTCATGATACTCGGTCGCGATGTCGGCCATGCCGGAATACTGGTACATGGCGCGCACGGCATGGCCGACGACCTTCTCCTGCTCGCGCACGGGTTCATGCGCCTGGCTGTATTCATAGGTCTTGTGGACATAATCCTTCGGATCGCGGCCGCCGCGAATGGCTTCAGCGGTGAAGAAATGCGGCTCTCTGCCGCGCTCGTCGATGAAGAACTTGGAGAGGTCGAGATACTTCTGCTCGCCCGTGACACGCGCCATCTTCACCAGCGCGAGCTCCACTTCCTGGTGGCCGCAATAGCCGGGGATCTGGCCTTCGCCATGGCCGAAGACCGTGATCATGTGGTCGGCATAGCGGCACATGATGTCGAGCAGCTTGCGCTTGCCGGTTGCCTGGTAATAGGCGACGGCAGCTTCCATGAGATGGCCGGCGCAATAGAGTTCGTGGTGGTCGCGCAGGTTGGTCCATCGCTTGCCGGGCTGCACGCGCTGGAACCAGGCGTTCACATAGCCGTCTTCCTGCTGCAGCTTCTCATACATGTCGATGATGGCATCGGCGCGCGCCTCAAGCTCGGCGTTCGGCTTGCGGTAGAGCGAGTAGGCGATGGTTTCGATCGACTTGCCGAGATCGGAATCCCAGAACATCTGGGTCGAGCCGGTCCACTTCTCGTCGATCGGGATAACGATGCCGGGGCTCGGCTGGTTCACGTCGATCGCCTGGATCATGCCCGCCTTCTCGCAACGGTCGAGCAGGATCGCCGCCGTGGAATCGCACACCGCATCCTGCCACTTGCCCCAGAAGCCGTTGAGCTCGACATCGGGAACGGCGACCGGGCGGAACTGGCTCTTGTTTTCGGTAGTCATGTTTCAAATTCTCCTTTGAATTACTTGACGGCGCCGGCCATCAGGCCGCGCATGTAGAAGCGTTGCAGAAGCAGGAAGACGAGCAGGCAGGGGATGACCATGACGACGACGCCGGCTTGCACCGCGCCCCAATCGATGGCGCCCATTCGCGATGAGCGCACGGCGGTCATCAGCACCGGCAGCGTGAATTTCTCGTTGCTGGACAAAAGCACGAGTGCGGCGAAAAACTCGTTCCAGGCATTGAGGAAGGCGAAGATCGCGACGGTGACGACACCCGGCAGCACCAGCGGAAACAGCACGCGGGCGAGAAGGCCGAGATCGCGCGCGCCATCGATGCGGGCCGCCTCCTCGATCTCCTTGGGCACCGCGTCGAAGGCATTGCGCATCATGAAGACGGAGAAGGGTAGCTGCAGCGTAACATAGACGAGCGTCAGCCCGAGCAACGAATTGTTGAGCCCCAGCCGCGAGAGGATGATGAAAAGCGGCGTCAGGATCGATTGGAACGGGATCATCAAGGTGGCGATGATCAGGATGAACAGCACGTTCTTGAACGGGAACCGATAGCGCGAGAAGCCGTAGCCGGCGAGCAGGCTGATCGCCACCGTGAGTACGACCGTCGCGACGGACACGATCAGCGAGTTGAACATGTGGTGCCAGATGCCGGCACCGAACGTGTCGAGTGTCCTGTAGGCATCGACGCTGAATTCGCTGATGCCGGTGAGCGGCCATGGTGGCAGCGCGGTTTCGCTGCGCGGGCGGAACGATGACATGAGCATGATCGCGAAGGGCGCCAGGAAGAACACGACGATCGCGGCACCGGCGACGTGATAGCTCGTGGCGCGCCGCGCATTGCGGCGGGCGCGAAGGGCTGTGCGACCGGTCATGGACGATCCTCCCCAACCTTGAGCAGCCAGAGCTGCACGATGCTGAGCGCCACCAGGATGACGAGCAGCGCGATGGAAAGAGCCGCGCCATAGCCGAGATTGAACGACACGAAGGACTGGTTGAAGATGTAGTAGACGATCGAGATCATGCGGTTTTGCGGTCCACCTGATGTCATGATGTAGAACTGGTCGAAGGCGAGGATCGAACCGGTGACCGACAGGATGAGTGCGAGCGCCATGGTTCTGCGCATCAAGGGCAGCGTCAGGTGGCGAAAGCGCTGCCAGGCACCGGCGCCATCGATGCGCGCGGCCTCCGTCAGCTCCGAAGGAATGCCCTGCAGCCCGGTCAACAGAATGATCATCGTGAAGCCTGCGACCTTCCACACGACCATGACGATGATCGTCAGGAAGGCGCTGTCGAATGTCGCGAGCAGGTTGCGTCGCCCCTGGGTGAGGCCGAGCATCTCGAAGACCGGCGAGAACAGGCCGCTATCGACATTGGCGAGCCAGACCCACAGAAGCGACGCCGAGGCCAGGCCGATGACGACGGGCAGGAAGATGATGGTGCGATAGCCCGACACGAAACGGCGCGGCTTGTCGACGAAGAAGGCAAGCGGAAACGCCAGCGCGAAGATCGCGATCGTGACAACAAGCGTGTATTGCGCAGTGAAGCCGAGCGATGTCCAGAAACGCGGGTCGTTGAACATGCGCGTGTAGTTGCCGATGCCGATCCAGCGCGGTGATCCCATGAGCGGCCAGCGATGCAGGCTCATCCACACTGTGAAGAGGAGCGGCAGCACGAAGAACACGGTCACCAAGGCGATTGCGGGCGCGATATAGGCAACGCCCCGCCAGCCCCCTCTCCGCCGCCGCCTGCGCTTCGGAGAGACGGAGATGATTTCAGTCGTCATCGTTGATCTCGTTCAGTTTGTGAAATGGCGAGCGATTGCGATGTGTCGGGTCGGGACCGCCTGGCGATCCCGACCCTTGAAATCATTGCGCGCTGTCGATGATCGACTGCATGTCGGCCTGGCCGTTGGCGAAGGCGCCATCGACATCATCGCCGAACATGGCGGCGTTGATGAACTGCGACCACGGGCTGTTCGGGCTGTTGATCAGATCGTTGAACTGCAGCGTGTAGGGCGTCTTGGCAACCTTGATCGCATCGGCGGCCACCAGCAGGCGCGGATCCTGTCCCTTCAGGACCTGCTCGGCGATGTCGGTGCGCGTCGGCAGGCTGCCATTCTTGGCCATGATCGTCTGTCCCTCCTCGGAATAGACGAACTCCAGGAACTTCTGGATCTGGCTGACATGCGGCGTGCCCTTGGTAACGACGATATTGTCGCCGCCGGCAAAGGAGGACGGCTTGCCGTCGACGCCGGGGATCATCGTCACGCCGAAGTCGAGCTCCGGATGCTGCGTGATCATCGTGCCGATCGCAAACGCACCAAGGCTCTGCTGGCCGATCTTGCCGCCGAGGAACTTCAGGAAGTCCACGCCGTTATCGGTCGCGGCACTGGCAGGCACGGCACCCGACTTGACGATCGCACGATAGTCTTCGACGGCCTTTCGCATCTGGGGAGTATCCAGCGCCGCGGTCTTGCCATCCTCGGAGAGGATATCCGCGCCCGCACCCCAAACGAGGGGCGCGAAGGTGAAGATCATGCAGCCGCCACAGCCACCACCCGAAAAATAGAAGCCGTAGTCGTCGCCGCCGAGCTTGCGGATCTTCTCCGCATTGGCGGTGATCTCTTCCCATGACGTCGGCGCCTTCTCTGGATCGAGGCCGGCCTTCTTGTAAAGGCCCTTGTTCCAGGCGAAGACTGAGGTCTCGATGAGCAGCGGCAGGCCGTAGACCTTGCCTTCATAGGTGCCCTGCTTGACGTGGGCTGGTGCCAGCGCGTTGAAGTAGCTGAGCGACTTGGCGAAGTCCGTCATGTCCTCGAGCTGACCGGCGGACGCAAAGGACGGGGTGTAGATCAGGTCCAGCGAGATCGCGTCTGGCGCCTGGCCGCCGGCAACCGCCGTCGCATATTTCTGGACCATCTGGTCAGAAGGGATTTCCGTGAGCTCGACCTTGTCGGGGTTGGCCGCGTTATAGGCGTCGATGACCGCCTTGAAGGCGCCGCCGCCGCTGCCCGAACGCACCCACATGCTGACGGTTTCGGCGGATGCCGCCGAGCACAGGCATATTGACAGCAAAGCCGTCGCTGCAAGCATTCTCTTATGCATGATTTCCTCCAAATCATGGGGCAAACGCGCCCCGCCTCCCGTTAGATTTCCCGGTCTCCACCACAGGACTGGCGAACGACCAGCTTGCATGGAAGCTTGCGCAGTCCGGCCTCCACAGCCCGTCCTTCGGCAAGATCCAAGATCGTCAGCCCAGCCGTTCGGCCTAGCTCCTTCAAATTCATGTCGACCGTCGTCAGCGCCGGCCGCGTCTGGTCGGCGAAGATCTCCCAGTTGTCGAAACCGATGATCGACACATCCTCGGGCACGCGCACGCCCCTCTCGCGCAACGCGTCCACCACGCCTCTCGCGATCTGGTCGTTGCCGCAGAAGATGCCGTCGGGCGTTTCCTTGTCTCCGCCCCAAAGCATGGCGACGGCCTCATGCCCCCAGGCCTCCGTCCACGTTCCGTGCATGACAAGCGCATCCGGGCCGACGGCCTGGCGAAAGGCATCGGCGCGCTCCACGGCAGAGACGAAACTGTCGGGACCGGTCACATGGACGATCCTTTCGCGGCCGACCTCGCGAAGCCGCTCGACGGCAAGCCGCGCGCCATCGGAATCATCCGCCGTCAGGATCACGCTTCCCGGCACGCCCTCTGTAAAGGCGTAGACGACGGGCACCGGCAGGCCAGCGAGATCGACCGGGAGAGACCTGTCGACCCGCTTGCCCGTCGCGATGATGCCATCCACCTGCTTGTCCAGCATGGCGTCGACATGAACCTTGGCGAGCGCCGGATCATCCTCGATAGCGCAGAGAAAGACCGAGACGCCATGATCGACCAGCGCTTCCGATATCCCCGACATCAACGGCAGGGTGAAGCGGCCATATGTATCGTTGGTGAGGAGCCCCACCGTAAAACTTCTGTTGAAGAGGAGGCTGCGCGCCAAAGCATTCGGCCGGAAGCCGACGTCGGCCGCGATCGACTTGATCTTCTCGCGCGTCTCCGACGCCATCCGGCCGGTATCGTTCAGCGCCTTCGACACGGTCGAAACGCTGACGCCCGCAGCCTTGGCGACGTCATGAATTGTGACACGGTTGCTCCGAGCGACCACGCGATCTCCTCCTTCTCGCGGAGGTGAGAAAAGCGTTTCCCAAATGCAAAGTCAACGTGAGAAAACGTTTTCTCATCATTTTCCCAATTTCGGGGACCAAGCAGGCGCGGATTGGCGGAAACCGCCGACGATTCCGCGAAACGATTATTCGAAGTGGACGTTCTCGCGCAGGAAAATCCGCGGCCGCTGGGGCGGCGTTATGTCGTCCCTGGCGAAACGACCGGCATGGTGAAGCTGGATTTCAATGGCGCGCCGCGCCTCGAGAAAGGGCTCCCGGTCGATGATCGCATCGACGACACCGTCATCCATCAACGCCACGCGTTCCGGCGTCTCGGTGTGGGTGATAACGCAGACGGACTGGTCCTTGCCGATCGCCTTCAGTTCTTCGGCAAGCACAGGGTTGCCCACCGACATGTTGTAGACGCCCCGTAGCGCGGGGTGGCGGCGCAGGAGCGCGCGGAAATCCTTGCGAATGTTCTCCTGCTCGTAGCTCTGAAATGTTTCGACCACCCGGCAATTCGGATAGTCCCGGCCCAAGATGTCACGGAAGCCCATTTCACGCTGGTCGTGCTCCAGCAGTTGGTGAAGGCCAACGATGACAACCACGTCGCCACCGGCGTCACCCAGGAAGCGGCCCATAAGCGCGCCGGCCGTGCCCCCTTCCTGAACGGCGTTCGAGCCGACATAGCCAATCCGGCCAGTGCCCGGCAGGTCTGAAGCAACGGTGACGATTGGGAGCTTGCGCGACAGCTGATCCACCGTCGCCGTCACTTCGGGGTCATCGAACAGGGTGACGACAAGGCCGTCGCACTCGGCCGCGGCCTTCGCCAGCGTCCTGATCGCCGCATCGGCGTTGATCTGCTCGAAGTAAAAGAAGGTGATGCGGATGTTGTAGCGCTTGTATTGCTGCGCTGAGCGGAGGAAGCCTTCACGCAGCTTCACATAATAGGAATTCACGTTGTTCTGCAGCACCACGCCGATGCGCAGGATACGCGTCGGCATCATGGTGAGCGCGCGGTCGACGCCCATCGCCCGGGCGGTCTCGATGACCAATTGCTCGGTCTTCGGCTTGACGCCACCACGGCCATTCAACACCCGGTCGACGGTGATCCGACTGACGCCAGCCGCTGCCGCGACGTCATCCATGCTCGGTTTTCTTGCCACGAAACATCCTCCCGCGCTCCCTTCCTAGAGCTTAGCGAATGATGCATTTGCGTCAATATCGGCGTTGCGCCGCCGTGGGCGCGGACGGATATTCGGTCATATCTGGAGGAGAAGCGGCGCCATGCGCCGAGCGGAGGAACATCATGAATTGGGTATCGGCCTGTCGCCTTGACGACATCGAGCAGGAAGGCGTTATACGCTTCGACCATGGCGGTCGCACCTATGCGGTCTACCGCTCCCCTGAAGACGAGGTCTTCTGCACCGACGGCCTCTGCTCGCACGAGGCCATCCACCTCGCCGACGGCCTAGTGATGGATTACGAGATCGAGTGTCCCAAGCACTCGGGCGCCTTCGACTATCGCACCGGCACGCCGCGCCGGCCGCCGGCCTGCAAGAGCCTCAACACCTACCAGGCGAAGATCGAAGCGGGCGAAGTCCTGCTCGCCATCCCAGCCTGACAGCCAGCGAACCGGTCGTACGGAGACAGCCATGTCCTCTATCGTTATCATTGGCGCCGGCGAATGCGGCGGACGTACCGCGCTGCAGCTGCGCGAGCGCAATTTCGACGGCACGATCACGCTTGTCGGCGCAGAGGCGCTTCACCCCTACGAGCGGCCGCCGCTGTCGAAGAACGGTATCCTCGAGGGCGCTGATCCAAAGTTCATTATGGATGCCGAGGGTTACAAGGAGCGCGGTATCGACGTTCGCCTGAGCGCCAACGCGATCGGGATCGACCGATCGAGCAAGACCGTCGAGCTTTCGGATGGAACGACGCTCGCCTATGACAAGCTGCTGCTTGCGACCGGCGCGCGCCCACGTCCGCTTCCCGGTATCGCCGAACGATCCGAGCGCGTGCTGACGCTTCGCACCCATGCCGATGCGCTGGCGATCAAGCGGCATTTGCATGAGGGTAGCCGGCTTGCCATTGTCGGCGGCGGCTTCATCGGCCTCGAACTCGCGGCGATTGCGCGCGGCCTTGGCGCCACCGTCACCCTGATCGAGGGCTTGGCCCGCATCCTCTCGCGCGGCGTGCCCGAGGATATCGCGCATGCGGTGGCTTCGCGCCACAAGACAGCCGGTGTCGAGATCCTGTGCGAGAGCCGGATCGAGACCTTCGAGATCGGTGCCGATGGTGTCTCGATCAGCCTCACCGGCGGCCGGACGATCGATGCCGACATCGCGGTGATCGGCATCGGCTCGATCCCGAATGTCGAGCTCGCGGAAAAGGCGGGGCTGACGATCGAAAACGGCATCATGGTCGATGACCACCTCAGGACCTCCGACCCCGACATTTTCGCCGCCGGCGACTGCTGCTCCTTCCCGATCCCGGTTTATGGCGGGCGGCGGGTCCGGCTTGAATCCTGGCGCAGCGCCCAGGAGCAGGCGATGCTCGCGGCGGCCAATCTCATGGGTGCGGACGAGCGGATCACCGCCGTGCCGTGGTTCTGGTCGGATCAATACGAGCTGACGCTTCAGGTGGCCGGGCTTGCCGAAGGCGCCGTTACCTCCGTTCGCCGCGAGGTCGGCGAGGGTGCCTTCATCATCTTCCAGATCGGTGCCGACGGCCGGCTGCTTTCAGCGAGCGGCATCGGTCCGGGCAATGGCATCGCCCGCGACATTCGGCTGGCGGAAATGCTGATAGCCTCGGGCAAGACCGTCGATCCGGCGGCGCTCGCGCAGGCCGACATCAAGCTGAAGTCGCTGCTGGCGGCCTGATCCCCCATCATTGGGCTGAGCTTGGGCCCCAACCTTGTTTCAACCGCCGCCCTTTCGGGGTCGGCTGCAATTGGATATTCCCATGAAGTCTCATGTTCTCACCGTCACCTGTCAGTCCACGCGCGGCGTCGTCGCGGCTATCTCAGGCTTCCTCGCCGACAAGGGCTGCAACATCATCGACAGCTCGCAGTTCGACGATCTGGAGACCGGCCTGTTTTTCATGCGGCTGACCTTCGCCAGCGAGGCGGGCACGCCGATCGAGGAGATCGTCACAGGCTTCGAGCCGATCAGGAAGACCTTCGACATGAGCTGCGAGTTCCACGACAGCAGCGCCAAGATGAAGGTGCTGTTGATGGTCTCGCGTTTCGGCCATTGCCTGAACGATCTGCTCTATCGCTGGAAGATCGGCGCGCTGCCGATCGAGATCGTCGGCGTCGTCTCAAACCACTTCGATTATCAGAAGGTCGTGGTCAACCACGATATCCCCTTCCACCATGTCAACGTGACCAAGGCCAACAAGCCGCAGGCGGAAGCTCGCCTGCTTGAGGTGGTCGAGCAATCCGGCGCGGAGCTGATCGTTCTCGCCCGCTACATGCAGGTGCTGTCCGATGCCGTCTGCGAGAAGATGTCGGGGCGGATCATCAACATCCACCACTCCTTCCTGCCATCGTTCAAGGGCGCGAACCCCTACAAGCAGGCTTTCGAACGCGGCGTGAAGCTGATCGGCGCCACCGCGCATTACGTCACCGCCGACCTCGACGAAGGTCCGATCATCGAGCAGGACGTCGCCCGCATCACGCATGCGCAGTCGGCGCCGGACTACGTCTCGATCGGCCGTGACGTCGAGAGCCAGGTGCTGGCGCGCGCGATCCACGCCCATATCCACCACCGGGTGTTCATGAACGGCAATCGCACGATCGTCTTCCCGGCGAGCCCCGGTTCCTATGCGTCCGAACGGATGGGATAGGCGATCGCAGCGCGGCTGCGATGATGCAAAAGTATCATCATAGGCTTTGCCTCCAGGCGATGCCGGGGGCACGATAGAGCATCAAAGGCGCGTGCGTCCGCAAGGAGGCGGAGGCACTCCCCGCCGGAGACAATCCGGCTTTACCCAATCAATAACGCATGCGGGAGGCAAGTCATGGACGATTCAAAATTCGGCAAGAGAGACAAGAGAGGCCATTGGACGCCTGATGGCGTGCTGACGCCGGCGCCGGTCTTCGTGCTGCCGCCAAACCCACTGAAATTCCTGAAGTGGCTGCCGAACTACTTCTTTCCGTGGAACGCCTTCTTCATGGTCACCGCGGCGATCTTCTGGTTTTTCCTGACGCCGGGGACAGAGACGACGAAGACCTTCTCCGTCGGCTGGATCGCGCTCATCTTCGCGCGCAACCTCGCGGCGTTCTTCCTGTTCTACGGTGTCATCGAGCTGCGGCTCTACAAGCTTCGCCGCCAGGAAAACCGTTTCAAGTACAATCCGAATTTCCCGGCCGACAAGAAGAACACCGTCTTCCTATTCGGCTCGCAGGCCTATGACAGCATCATCCGCGGCGTCGGCACCGGTGTCACGATCTGGACCGCGATCGAGGTCGTGACGCTCTGGGCATTCGCCAACAACTACGTGCCGATGGCGACGTTCCAGGACAATCCGGTCTGGCTTGCCTGCATCGTGCTCTTCGTGCCTGTGTTCCACGAAGCCTACTTCTTCGCGATCCACCGCGCGCTGCACATTCCGGCACTCTACAAATTCGTTCATTCGGTCCACCACAACTCGGTCAATCCGTCGCCCTGGTCATCGCTTGCCATGCATCCGGTCGAGCACCTGCTCTTCTTCGGTGAAGCGCTGATCCATCTGGTGATCTTCTCCCATCCGCTGGTCGCCATCTACAATCTGCATTCGCTGGCGCTCGGCGCGGTGGTCGGCCATGTCGGCTTCGACAAGATCGAGGCGGGCGAGGAAGGCGGGCTCGATACCCACGCCTATGCCCACTACCTCCACCACAAGTATTTCGAGGTGAACTATGCCGACGGCCTGATCCCGTTCGACAAGTGGTTCGGCACCTGGCACGACGGCACCAAGGATGGCGACGAAGCGATGAATGCGCGCTGGCAGAAGAAGCTGCAACGCGAGAACGCTCGCAAGGAAGCGCAGGAAGGCAACCAGGCATGACCCGCGCATTGACCGTAGCCGATCTGCGCGCGCTCAAGGGCAAGCGTCAATTCCTAACCATGCATGTCGATAGCCCGGCGGAGGCAGCCGCCGCCACTGAAGCCGGCATCGAGATGTTCACCTGCGAGGTGGATGAGCAGCTGCCAAGGATACGCAAGGCAGCCCCCACCGCCTTCATCCAGGCAGCGCATGTGCAGGGCGCCATCCACGACGAATCGAGCGCCATCCGCGAAGGCTTTCGCGCGCTCGATCTCGGCGCCAGCTGTATCTACTTCGCCGGCTCGCTGCGCCTGCTGGAAGCGATGGCCAAGGAGGGAATTCCCGTCAGCGGCCATGTCGGTCTCGTGCCGCGCTGGGCCACGTGGACGAACTTCCGCTCGATCGGCAAGACGCCTGAGGAAGCAGCCTCGATCTATCGTCGCGTGAAGGACCATGAGCAGGCCGGCGCCTGGGCGGTCGAGATGGAGGTTGTCCCCGTCGCGATCGCCGAGTGGATCACGCGCTCGACGCCGCTGATCACGCTTGGGATGGGCTGCGGCGCGGTCTGCGATTCCCAATACCTGTTTTCCTGCGACGTGCTCGGAACCGGTACGAGCCGCGTGCCGCGCCACGGCAAGCAATATGCCGATCTCGCCGCCGAGGAGGCGCGCCTGCAGGAACTGCGCGTGAAAGCATTCCGGGCGTTCGCCGATGATGTCCGCGACCGGAAATATCCCGAGACCCGCCATGAGGTTCATGTCGGCGAAGAGGTCCTGGCAGCGGCCAAGACGCTCGTGTGAGGTGACCGGGCAGACGACAGCGTCGTCTGCCTTCACAACCGATCTCACCAAAAGTTGTAGATGATATCGACGTCAGCCTTGGTCCGTCCAATCAACCCGGTTGCTAAAAAACCATAATTGCTCCACCTACATTGTAGACAAACGCGAGCAGTCGGAATTGGATCAGAGCTTGATGCGCATTAAATACGGTTTCCTCGGCATTCTCCTGGCGATTGCGCCCACGGCCCATGCGCTGGACATGGGACCGGTACCGGTTCTGGCGCCGCAAAAGCAGCAGGAGCAGGCGGCGCAGCTGAGCGCGCAATTCTTGACGCGCTACAGCTATCGGCCGGTCGCGCTCGACGACAACCTTTCCGTCAAGATCATGGATCGCTTCATCAAGTCGCTCGATCCGGATCGGATGATCTTCCTGCAGTCGGACATCAACACCTTCATGGCCGACAGCACCAAGATCGACGACGCGATCAAGACGGAAGACCTCAAGCTCCCCTTCTCGATCTTCAACCTGTACGAACAGCGCATTGTCGATCGCATGACCTATGCCCGCGATCTCCTGAAGAAGGGCTTCGATTTCACCGCGCAGGAAGACTACGCGCTGGTGCGCGACGACAAACCCTGGCCGCAATCCGAGGCCGAGAGCAACGATCTCTGGCGCAAGCGGGTGAAGGCCGACTGGCTGCGGCTGAAACTCGGCGGCCAGACCGAAGCCACCATTCGCGACACGCTCGACAAGCGCTATAAGAACGCGCTTGAGCGCGCCTATAAGTACAAGAGCGACGACGTCTTCCAGTCCTTCATGGACGCCTATTCGACGTCCATCGATCCGCATACCGATTACTTCGGCGCCACCGCATCGGCCGATTTCGATATTTCGATGAAGCTCTCGCTGGTTGGCATCGGCGCGGTGCTGCAGGAGCGCGACGATTACACGACTATCCGCGAACTCGTTCCGGGCGGCCCGGCGCAGCTCTCCGGCAAGCTTGCGGTCGGCGACCGCATCACCGGTGTCGGCCAGGGCGCCGACGGCCCGATCAAGGAAGTGATGGGCACGCGTCTCGATGAGGTCGTGCAGTTGATCCGCGGCGCGAAGGATTCAATCGTCCGCCTGGATATCCTGCCCGCCGATGCCGGCGCCGATGGCGGCCACCGCGTCATCAGCCTCGTGCGCGACAAAATCAGCCTCGACAAGCAGGCCGCCAAGAAGGCCGTTTTGCCGGTCAAGGATGGCGACGTCACCCGCAAGATCGGCGTGATCACGCTGCCGGCTTTCTACGAAGACTTCGAAGCCCGCCGAAAGGGCGACAAGGAATATAGAAGCGCCAGCCGCGACGTCGCCAAGCTGCTGACCGAGCTCAAGCAGGAGAAGGTCGACGGCGTGCTGATCGACCTGCGCAACAATGGCGGCGGTTCGCTCGCCGAAGCGATCGACCTCACCGGCCTGTTCGTCGGCAAGGGCCCGGTCGTTCAGCAGCGCGGCGCCGACGGCAAGGTCGAGGTTCAAAGCGACGACCTGCCGACACCGGCATGGACCGGCCCCGTTGGCGTTTTGATCAATCGCGGCTCGGCTTCCGCTTCCGAGATCTTCGCGGCCGCCATCCAGGACTATGGCCGCGGCGTGATCATCGGCGAGCCGAGCTTCGGCAAGGGCACCGTGCAGACCGTGGTAAATCTCGACCAGGTGGCGCGCAACGACAAGCCGAAATTCGGCGAGCTGAAGCTGACGATCGCCCAGTTCTTCCGCGTCAACGGCGGCACCACACAGCTGCGCGGCGTCACCCCCGACATCGCCCTGCCCGGCCTCTCCGACCCGAAGACCTTCGGAGAAACCAGCTACGACAACGCGCTCCCCTGGGCGCAGATCAAGCCCGCCCGCTACAAGCAGGCCGGCAACCTCAAGGCGGAACTGCCGAAGCTGCAGGCCCTTCACGACAAGCGTGTGGAGACCGACCCGGACTTCCAGCGTCTTATCGAGGACGTTGCCGAACTGAAGGCGCAGCGCGACAAGGGCGTGATCTCGCTCAACGAAGCCGACCGCCGGAAGGAGCTGACCGCCCGCGAAAACCGGCTGAAGTCGCGCGCGCAGCTGGATGACGGCGTCGACACCACCAACGACGACGGCCTGCAGTCCAACGAGCGCAGCCTGACGGCTGATATCGCGCTTGAAAATGCGCGCAAGAAGGCCAAGGACGTTCTCTTGAACGAAGCCACCGCGATCCTTTCCGATGCGGCCGGCCTGCAGGCGGGCGCTCGATAAGGGCCACACCGGTCAATTGAAAAGGCGGACGGCCAGGGTTTGGCCGTCCGCTTTGAAACCTTAAGAGCAGAGTATCGCTCGCCGACCGTTGCCGAGCTGCATCGCCCGCTCAGCTCGTTCCCCCAACAGCGTCCAAGGCATTCCTCAGCTCGTCCAGCCCGTGCGGCTTGAGCAGCAAGACCGTCCTGGAACTGTCGTCCATCTCGGGCTTCTTCTCCGAACCCGTCGCGAAAACAATGCCGATCTCGGGCCAGCGCTTGCGCACCTCGCGACAGAAATCGTCTCCAGACATGCCGGGAAGACCGAGATCGGTCACCAGCACATCGATCTGCTCGCTCCCAAAGAGCGGAAGCGCCTCCTCGGCAGATTCGGCCTCGATCACCTCATGGCCGAGCTCGGCCAGCATGTCGGCGGTCGCCATCCGGATCAGCGCATTGTCCTCGACCAGAACCACGCGCAGCGCCTGCGACGCGGCCGGCGAGACGGGCGCGGGTATGGCTGCGATGGAGGTGTCCTTTCGGCGTTCCGCATTCTTCTGCGTTTCGTCGATGACATGCCGGATTTTGCGGGCGAGCGCCTCGCGCGTGTATGGCTTCGACAAAAGCTGCACGCCGGGATCGAGCCGGCCGCCGTGCACGATGGAGTTTTCAGTGTAGCCGGACGTGAAAAGCACGGCGAGACCGGGCAGACGCTCCTTCGCCTTCTTCGCCATTTCGCTGCTTTTTAAGCGGTCCGGGCATGACGACATCGGTGAAGAGCATGTCGATGTGGATACCGCTCTCGATAACCGAGAGCGCAGCGGAAGCGTCGCCGGCCTTCAGAACGCGGTAGCCGAGTTCCTGCAACATTTCGACGACAGTGGTGCGCACGCCTTCATCGTCCTCGGCCACGAGAATGGTTTCCGGCCCGCCCTCGACGGGCGCATACGGATCGACGACCTGCAGGTCTTCCTGCTCCAGCGAACGCGGCAGATACATCTTCACCGTCGTTCCATGTCCGACCTCGCTGTAAATCTTCACATGTCCGCCCGACTGGCGAACGAAACCATAGACCATGGAGAGGCCGAGCCCTGTGCCCTTCCCCTCCGGCTTCGTCGAGTAGAACGGCTCGAACACCTTGTCCAAGAGGTCGGAAGGTATGCCCGCCCCGGTGTCGGTCACCGAGATCGACACATATTGGCCGGGCACGACATCCTGGTGCTGCCGTGCATAGGCGTCGTCGACATAGGCGTTGCCGGCCTCGATCGTCAGATTGCCGAACCCCTCCATCGCGTCGCGGGCATTGATCGCGAGATTAAGCAGCGCGTTCTCGATCTGCATCGGGTCGACCAGCGTGTTCCACAACCCGCCCGAGACGACCGTCTCCACCTCGACGCCTTCGCCGATCGTGCGCCGGATCATCTCGTCCATGCCGCGGATCAGCCGGCCGGCATTGACCACGCGCGGATCGAGCGCCTGCCGGCGGCCGAAGGCGAGGAGCTGGGCCGCGAGCTTGGCGCCGCGTTCCACGCCGGCCAGCGCGTTGGTGATCTTGCGCTGCGCCTTGTCGTTGCCGATAACATCGCGCGACAGGAGCTGGAGATTGCCCGCCACCACCTGCAACAGATTGTTGAAGTCATGCGCGACGCCACCGGTCAGGTTGCCTATGGCCTCCATCTTCTGGGCCTGCTGCAAGGCAAGCTCAGTGTTGCGCAGTGCGATCGCCGCCTCACGCTCTTCCGTCACATCGCGGCCGACCGCATGGATGGACGCGTCATAGGGAACGGCGGTCCAGGAGATCGTGCGGTAGCTCTTGTCCTTAGCCTGGTAACGATTTTCGAAGGAGAAGGTCGTCGCGCCCTCGCTGAGCTTGCCGACTTCGGCAAGCGTCGTCGCCATGTCCTCGGGATGGATGAAATCGAGGAACGACCGATTGATGAGCTCGCTCTCCTCCCAGTCGAAGACCGTCTTCCATGCCGGATTGACCGCCGTTATCCTGGCCTCGAAGTCGGCGACCAGCATGATATCGGTCGAGAGCCGCCACATCCGGTCGCGATCGGCGGTGCGTTCGGCGACGCGCTGCTCGAGCGTTTCGTTCAGCGCCTCGAGCTTCGCGCGCGTCTCGCGCTGGTCCTCGATATCGGTGTTCGTGCCGATCCAGCGGAAAACGCGGCCATCCTCGTCGCGCGACGGCACGGCGCGGGCGATGTGCCACCGATAGGAACCATCGGCACGCCGCAGCCTGAGATCGGTCTCATAGGCCTCACCCGACGACAAGGCGGCTCGCCAGCGGTCGGCCATGGCGGTGAAATCGTCGGGATGGACGATCTTGGTCCAGGCGCCGCCATCGAGCTCGCCGGGTGCGGCACCGGCATATTCGTAGACGCGCTCGTTGAACCAATCGAGCTGACCGTCGGGCCGCGCGGTCCAGACGTGATTGGGGATCGCCTGGGCGAGCGCGCGGAAGCGGGCCTCGCTTTCTCTCAGTTCGCGCTGCGCCTTGCGCCGGTCGGTCACATCCTGCACGACGCCCACGAAGCGCAGCGGCTTGCCGCTGGCGTCGCGCTCGAATTCTCCCTTGCGGGCGATGACGCGCTTCTGGCCGTTGTCGGCGCGGCGGATGCGGTACTCGACGTTCAAGGGCGCGGCGCCCTCGGCCCGCGTCCTGCCGTTGGAGCTGATCTCGCGGTCTTCCTCGACGATCAGCCCTTCCAGCGTTTCGATGCGGACATCGGCGGCATCCTCATATCCATAGATCTTGCAGAATTCCGGCGTGGCGTTGAGGACATTGGTTTCGAGGTCGAGCGAAAAGACGCCGACACCACCGGCTTCCTGCGCCCGGCGCAGCCGCGCCTCGGCGTCGCTGAGCGCCTGCGCCGTCAGGTGTTCTTCGGTGCGGTCGCGCAAAACCTTGACCAGGCCGACGGGCGTTCCATCCTCGTCGCGGATCGGGCGGATCTCGCCATTGGCCCAGAAGCGTTCGCCGGATTTGCGGAGATGCCACCGGTCGTGATGGGCGTTGCCCTGCTTGAGTGCCGCCGCCATCGCCTCGCTCGCCTTGTCGGCGGCGCGATCCTCGGGCGTGAAGAGAAGCTGCCAATGCTTGCCGGCGACCTCGTCTTCGGTCCAGCCGAAGATGCGGCGCGCGCCCTCGTTCCAGCGCAGGATGATCCCATCCAGATCGAGAGCGAGAATGGCGTAATCGATGGCACCGTCCATGATCTGGCGGCTTTGCCGCTCGGCTGCCCGTAGCCCCTCCTCGGCCGTGACGCGATCGGTCACGTCGGAGCCTTGCACGAAGACGCCGACGATACTGCCATCCGGTTCCGTCACCGGCTGATAGACGAGATCGACATATTTCCGCTCCACCGGATCGTCGGGCGAAACCTGCAGATCGACCGGTAACGCCCGCCCCTCATAGGCGACGCCCGATGTGTAGACCTGATCGAGTAGCTCGTAATAGCCCTGTCCGTGCAACTCCGGCAGCGCATCGCGCACCGACATGCCGATAACATTACGCCCGCCGACAAGCTGGTTATAGGCCGCGTTGGTCAGCTCGAAGACGTGACGAGGGCCGTGCATCATCGCGACGAAGCCCGGCGCCTGCTCGAACATGCGCCGCAGCCGCTCCTGCTCGCCATTGCGCCAGCGCTCGGCCGCGACCTTGGCGGTCGTCTCGACCACGATCGCGATCACCCCGCAAGGGCGGCCGTCCTCGTCCATGACGGGCGAATAGTCGAGGTTCATGAAGACCTGTTCGGGCTTGCCTGTCCGGAAGAGCGTCAGCTCTTGATCCTGATAGGCGAGCGTCTTGCCCGCCAGTCCCACCTTCATGACATTGTCATTGAAGTCGGCGACCTCGGGCCACCCTTCGCGCACCTTCGAGCCCAGAAGCTGCGGATGCCGACCGCCGGCGAAGACCGAATAGGCGTCATTGTAGATCATGACGCCGTCTTCGCCCCAGAGTGTCACGATCGGCACTGGCGATTGCAGAATGGTCGAGGTCGTCACCTTCACGGCGTTCGGCCATAGCGCAAGGGGACCGAGAGAGGTCTTCTCCCAGTCGAAGCCACGGATAAGCCGGGCGAGCTCGCCGTCATGGGCGAGAAAATCAAATTCATCAGGTTTCATGGACGTCGACCGGTTGCTCCCGCCAGTTATGTAGCGGAAACATCGACTTGGGGAAGTGGGCCAGAGCGCAAGCCCGCGCTTTATATTAGCGGCCCAAGCCGGCGACAGGGGAAGACGACCACCTCACTGGTTTCGGCGCTTGCCTTCGAGAAGATCGAGCACCGAATTGGCGGCATCCATGACGTTGGTTCCGGGCCCGAACACCGCCGCCACGCCGTGCTCGGTCAGAAACGCATAGTCCTGCCGGGGGATGACGCCGCCGACGACGACGATGATGTGTTCGGCGCCCTTCGCCTTCAGCGTATCGATCAGCTGCGGCGCCAGCGTCTTGTGGCCGGCGGCCAGCGACGACATGCCAACCACATGCACCTTGCTTGCAATCGCGAGATTCGCGGCTTCCTCCGGCGTTTGGAACAGCGGCCCCGCCAGCACGTCGAAGCCGATGTCGCCGAAGGCCGAAGCGATGACTTTGGCGCCGCGATCGTGGCCATCCTGTCCGAGCTTGGCGACCATGATCTTGGGCGCTCCACCCAGTGCTTCGGAAATCGCGGTCATTCGCGTGCGCAACTGCTGCAGCTCCGGCTCATCGCTATAGGCATCGCCATAGACGTTTTTGACGACCTCGGGCTCCGCCGTGTGGTCGCCGAAGACACGCCGCATCGCATCCGAGATTTCGCCGACGCTGGCGCGCGCCCGCGCCGCTTCCACCGCAGCCTCCAGCAGATTGCCCTTCCCGCTCTCAGCGACCTCGCGCAGCCGCTCCAGCGTTTCCGCCACCTTGGCTGGGTCGCGGCGACGCCGCGTCTCTTCCAGACGCTTGATCTGCGAGGCCCGCACGGCGCTATTGTCGATATCGAGAATGTCGATCGGCTCTTCGTTCTCCAGCCGGTACTTGTTGACGCCGACGATGATCTCGTCGCCCTTGTCGACTGCCGCCTGCCGCCGGGTTGCGGCTTCCTCTATCAGCCGCTTCGGCAGCCCTTCGTTGACGGCCTTCGTCATGCCGCCCAGCGCTTCGACCTCTTCGATCAGCGCCCAGGCCTTTTCGGCAAGCTCGTTCGTCAGGCTCTCGACATAGTAGGAACCCGCCAGCGGATCGACCACCTTGGTGACGCCCGTCTCGTGCTGGAGGATTAGCTGGGTGTTGCGGGCGATGCGGGAAGAAAATTCGGTGGGGAGCGCGATCGCCTCGTCGAAGGAATTGGTGTGCAGCGATTGCGTGCCGCCGAGCACGGCCGACATTGCTTCGAAGGCGGTGCGGATGATGTTGTTATAAGGGTCCTGCTCCTGCAGCGACACGCCCGACGTCTGGCAGTGCGTGCGCAGCATCAGCGACGACGCCTTTTTCGGCGCGAACTCTTCCATGATCCGCGTCCAAAGCAGGCGTGCGGCGCGCAGCTTGGCCGCTTCCATGAAGAAGTTCATGCCGATCGCGAAAAAGAAGGACAGGCGGCCGGCAAACTCATCGACATCAAGCCCCTTGTTGATTGCCGCGCGCACATATTCACGCCCGTCGGCCAGCGTGAAGGCAAGCTCCTGCACCAGCGTCGCGCCTGCCTCCTGCATGTGATAGCCGGAAATCGAGATCGAATTGAAGCGCGGCATCTCCCGGGAGGTGTACTCGATGATATCGGCGACGATCCGCATCGAGGGCTCGGGCGGATAGATGTAGGTGTTGCGGACCATGAACTCCTTGAGGATGTCGTTCTGGATGGTTCCGGAAAGGGCTGCCCGCGACACGCCCTGCTCCTCGCCGGCGACGATGAAATTCGCAAGGATCGGAATGACCGCGCCGTTCATCGTCATCGACACCGAGACCTTCTCCAGCGGAATGCCGTCGAACAGGATCTTCATGTCCTCGACGCTGTCGATCGCCACCCCCGCCTTGCCGACATCGCCCTCGACGCGCGGATGGTCGCTATCGTAACCGCGATGGGTGGCGAGATCGAAGGCGACGGAAACGCCCTGCTGGCCTGATGCCAGCGCCTTGCGGTAGAACGCGTTCGATGCCTCGGCAGTCGAGAAGCCGGCATATTGCCGGATCGTCCAGGGACGGCCGGCATACATGGTGGCGCGCGGACCGCGGGTGAAGGGTGCGAAACCTGGAAACGAGCCCGGCTGCAAGACACCGTCCAGATCACTTTCGGTGTAGAGCGGCTTGACGTCTATCCCCTCGGGCGTCTTCCACACGAGCGTATCCGGCGAGGCGCGAAGCTCCTTTTCGGCCAGCGCCTGCCAGTCCCGCAGTGTCTTCTCCCCAGGCGTCTTCTTCGTCATCTCAAGCCTCCGCATTCTTCTTTTACGGCAGGCTAGCATTTTATCCGCGCCGGATGCGAGGGCGATCACGCGATAATGTGGCGGTTGCATTCGACCTCACGCAAGCCACGTTCAATCGCGGTAGTCGAGACCGATATCGAGGATCGGCGCGCTATGCGTTATCCAGCCGACCGAGATCAGATCGACCCCCGATGCCGCGATGTCGCGCGCCGTCTGCGGCGTGATGCGCCCGGAGGCCTCCGTGATCGCACGCCCGGCCACGATGCCCACCGCTTCCCGCAGCTGATGCGGGTTCATATTGTCGAGCAGGACTGCATCCACCCCCTCGTCCATGACGTCCCGGAGTTGCTCGAGCGTGTCCACCTCAATCTCGATCTTCAGCATATGTCCTGCCGCAGACTTGGCGCGGTGCAAAGCCTCGCGAACACTACCGGCGATGGCGATGTGATTGTCCTTGATCAGTATCGCGTCATTTAGCGCGAAGCGGTGGTTCATCCCGCCGCCGGCGCGAACCGCGTATTTTTCAAGCGCCCTCAGTCCTGGCGTCGTCTTGCGGGTGCAGGCGACGGCCGCGCCGCTGCCGGCGACCGCTTCGACGATCGATGCCGTCACCGTTGCGATCCCTGACAGATGGCTCAGGAAATTGAGTGCTGTGCGCTCACCGGTCAATATTCCTCTGGACGGTCCGCTGATGGTGGCGATCACTTCACCGGGCCCGACCGGGGCTCCCTCACGGAGGTGCCGGGAGACTGATATCGCGGGATCGACCAGCTCGAATACAAGGGCTGCCGCATCCAATCCGGCGACAATGCCGGGCTGACGCGCGACCATGACGACGGTCGACATGTGATCTTCAGGAATAACAGCAGCCGAGGTAACGTCACCGGCCATTCCCAGATCTTCGGCAAGCGCTGTTCTGACCGCGGGTTCAATGACGAGACGTGGAAGGGATGTAATGTGCATTTCATGCACTCCTTGCAAAGTTTGATGCGCTTGCGGCACGGGCGATCTGCAACGCCTGCTCAAGCGTTATCCGGCTGCGCTGCGCAACCGGGTGCTTCAGCGGATAGTCGGTCCGGGCATGCGCCCCGCGCGACTCCGTGCGCAGGCTTGCGGAAACGGCGATCAGCAAAGCAACGATTGCGGGATCAGCCCCGACATCGCTGCCTTCAGCCATCGGCAACAGCTCATCGATCGCTTGCTGGATGCCGGCCGCGTTGCGCAGAACGCCAAGGTGCCGGGAGACGATTGGGCGCACGGCCGTCGTGTCGGGCGCGTTTGGCATGGGCGAGATTTCTCCAAGCTGAACCGCCATCGGCTTTGATCTCATGTCGTTGGCTGCGCGCATGCCCATGACGGCGGCTTCCAGCAGCGAATTGCTGGCGAGCCTGTTGGCGCCATGCAATCCGGTCGAAGCGGCTTCACCCGCGACCCAGAGACCAGCAACGGTGCTTCGCCCGGCACGATCCGTCGCGACGCCGCCCATGTGGTAATGCGCGGCCGGGCGAACGGGGATCGGCTGCTCTGCAGGATCGATCCCGGCCGAACGGCAGGCGGCATGGATCGTCGGAAAGCGCGAGGCGAAACGCGCGCCGATCGCACGGCGTGCATCAAGAAAGACACGGCCGCCGCGGGCGATCTCGGCGCTGATTGCTCGAGCGACGACATCGCGCGGCGCGAGTTCGGCACCGGATACATGCCTCATGAAGCGCTCGCCGCGCTCGTTGATCAGCACGGCGCCCTCGCCCCTTACTGCCTCGCTGATCAGGGCCAGCGGGCGCTGATTGCCGTCGAGTGCGGTTGGATGGAACTGGACGAATTCTATGTCGGCAAGCACGGCACCGGCACGCGCAGCGAGTGCAATCCCCTGGCCGAAGTTGCCGGCCGGATTGGTCGTCGCCTCATAGAGGCCGCCAATGCCGCCTGTGGCGAGAAGAATGCGCGATGACGGCAAGACCATGCCCCCGCGAAAACCGGTGCAGAGCAACCCCGAGACAACGCCATCGGTCGCCAATATCCGCCGCGCCTCCACCCCTTCGATGACGGTGATTGCGGGATCGGCAAGGACCGCCTTCGTGAGAGCAGCGATGATCGCGGCACCCGATCCATCGCCGCCGGCATGCACGATGCGCCGACGTGAATGCGCCGCCTCAAGACCGAGCGCCAAACGCCCGTTGCCATCTTGATCGAACGAGACGCCGAGGCGTTGCAAGGCTTCGATCACGGACGGCGCCTCGGTAATGATTTCGGCGGCTGCAGCGGCATCGCAAAGGCCATCGCCGGCAGCGAGGGTATCGGCAAGGTGCAGGTCCAAACTGTCATCCGAACCGATGCAAGCCGCGATGCCCCCCTGCGCCCATCCGCTTGAACTCTCGGCACCGAGATGTGCACGGGTGACGAGGACGCAGGATTCGGGAGAGAGCGTCAATGCCGCGATCAGCCCGGCAAGCCCGCTTCCGACAATGACGGGGCGATCCGCGAGGTTTTGGAGGATCTCGGTCATATCGCCAACATCCTTTCGACAGCGCGGCGAGCCGCGACCGCAACATTGGCGTCGACGACGACTTCGTGCTGGTTTTCCTCAAGCGCGGTTCGAATGTTGCGCAAGGTGATGCGCTTCATGTGCGGGCAGAGATTACAGGGGCGAATGAACTCGACATCGGGATGATGCACCGCGACGTTGTCGCTCATCGAGCACTCGGTCAGAAGCACGACGCGGGCAGGCTTCTTCTCTCCGACATAGTCGGACATGACCGCCGTCGAGCCAGCAAAGTCGGCTTCCGCCACGACATCCGGCGGGCATTCGGGATGGGCGAGCACGGTGACGCCGGGATGGTTCTCCCGAAGCTGGCGAACATCTTCGGCGGAGAACAGTTCATGCACTTCGCAGTGCCCGTGCCAAGCGATGATTTCAACGTTGGTTTCCTTGGCGACGTTGCGTGCCAGGTATTCGTCGGGGATCATGAGAACCCGTGGAACGCCCAGCGCCTCGACGATCTGCTTGGCATTGCCCGATGTGCAGCAGATGTCAGATACTGCCTTCACCGCAGCCGACGTGTTCACGTAGGTGATCACGGGAACGCCGGGGTAAGCCTTGCGCAATAGCGCGACGTCCTCGGGCGTGATGGAATCCGCCAGCGAACAGCCCGCCCCGGTGTCGGGGATCAGCACTGTCTTCTTCGGGTTCAGCAGCTTGGCCGTTTCGGCCATGAAATGCACGCCGGCAAGCACGATCACGTCTGCGTCGACATCGATTGCCTTGCGGGCAAGCGCCAGACTGTCGCCGACGATATCGGCGACGCCGTGGAAGATCTCCGGTGTTTGATAGTTATGCGCCAGAATGACCGCGTTGCGTTTGCGCTTCAGCTCCAGGATTGCCTCGACATCCTCCTCGAAGCTCATCCATTCCGCTTTGGGAATGACCCGGCTGACACGATTGTAAAGCGACGCGGCAGACACTGCGGTATTCATATCGTCCTCCATTATACTCATATTGAGCATATTCCGGACAAATAGATATTCTCACAATGAGCATATGTCAATTGCGGGCGAGAGGCAGCTTTGTCCCTGATAGAGCGCGTTCTTCGACGACCGTCTGCCGGAAGCGGAAGAGCTTGGCGGGGCGGCCGCCGGTTTCGCTGGTGATGCCACCGGTTTCCTCGACAAGCTCCTGCTGCTCGATAAGGCGGCGGAAGTTCTGTTTGTGGAGGCAAAGGCCGGCCAAGGCCTCGACCGTTCGCTGCAGCTGCAGCAAGGTGAACGCGCTCGGCATCAGCTCGAAGACGACCGGGCGGTATTTTATCTTCGCGCGCAGGCGCGCTATGCCGGTCGCCAGGATCCTGCGGTGGTCGGCAAACATCGGCCGGCCAAAATTGTCGCTCACATCACCTGCTTCTGTCACCAACCCGGCTTCGTAGAGCAATTCGTATCGCTGCAGCGTCAGATCCTCGTTCCAGCCACCGTGATCGAGGCCGAAGGTGAAGTCGGCGCGCTGGTGACGCTCGTCGCGACGTCTTGGGTCGGCATCGGCCCAGACCCGGAGCTTCTCGATGATCGCATCCAGAACCTTGGGTCGTCCCTGCCGATGATCCTCCCACGGCAGATATTCGTACCACCCATGCCATGCCGGACGGCCCGCACCCGGCGCATCCTGTTCCAGCACCAGCCCGAGATAGCTGATCGAGATCGTCCGTCCGCCACGAATGTCGTTGTTGCGGTCCCGGTCGGCGAATGTGTAGAGCTGCTCAAGGTAGCCGATCGGGTGGCCGGTCTGCTCCTGGATCCATTCGCGCAAGCCGCTCTGCAGCGTGCGATGGCCAAGCTCGAAAGGGCCGGACGGCAAGGCTTCGCCGGAACGCACCGTCATCACGCGTGGCTCGTTGCTGGTGACGGCTGCCACAACAGCCATGAGTTCCGCGTGGGCAAGCCCGATCGTCAAGCAATTCTCCCTGAATTTAACAACATCAATTGCATGCCGGCCGCTTTACCGCCTGCCTGCAACCTTTTGCCCCAAGAGGCCTGCAACGTCGAGCATCCGGTTTGCGAAGCCGAATTCGTTGTCGTACCAGCCGAACACCCGAAGCAGCCCACCCGGCGCGATCGATGTCTCCGGACCGGAGATGATCAATGACTCCTGGCGCGCCCGCATGTCCACCGAAACCACCGGCTTCCCCGTCCACCCAAGAACACGCGACGCGGCGACGGCTTTTTGCATCTGCGCGCGCGCATCGGAAAGCGACGGGGTATCTTTCAACGAGACCGTGAGATCGATCGCCGAAACACTCGCTGTCGGCACCCTTATGGCGCGCGCCTCGATCGCGCCAGCGAGCGACGGCAAGACCTTGCCGAGAAGCTTGTGCGCGCTGGTGGTCGTCGGAACCATCGAGAGCGCAGCGGCGCGGCTTCTCGCAAAATCGTCGCGTGGCTGGTCAACCGTGGGCTGGCTGCCCGTGTAGCAGTGGACCGTGGTCATCTGACCGCCCACCACGCCCCAGGCATCGTCGATAACCTTGAGCAAAGGGGCAAGCGCATTGGTCGTGCAGGAAGCGTTGGAGACGATAAGGTGATCCCCGAGCATTTCCTCGTTGGCACCCAATACCACGGTGACGTCGGCGGCCTCGGCGGGCCCTGAGATCAATACGCTTTTCGCACCCGCTTCCAGCGCACGGGAAATGAACTCGCGTGTATAGGGCTGGCCGGTGCACTCAAGAAAGACGTCGACATCCGAGAGATCAAGCTGGCGGACGTCGCTAACATTGTGGAAGGTGATCAGCCGGTCGCCCACCTGCAGCGCCTGATCGCGGACCGCGACCTCCTCCGGCCAAGGGCCGAAAACACTGTCGTACTGGAAGAGGTAGGAGCAGCTCTCCAGCGCGGCGACATCGTTGATCAGGACGAGTTCGAAGTCCCCGCCCTTGCTCAGCAGGATACGCAACACCGTTCGGCCGATGCGACCGAAACCATTGATGGCTATTCTCGTCTTCTGCTTCGTCATGGGGCCAGGCTCACATTGGTTCTCTTTGCTCGGTACGCCGGTCAGGCCGATTTCGCAACATGGCAGCGCGCTTGACGTCACGATCTGTTGCAGCTGCGCCAGACCTCATCAATGGCCACGATGTCGCAGTGCCATCCAGGACCGCCGGTAGGCCGGGATCGAATGTTACAAATGGAAAGATCGGGGGCACATCTCTGCGACAAATGAATGTTAGCTATCCCTTTAATCCGAGACACGCGGTTCACCGCCGTAGAGCGTTTGTGTCACACGCCGATTGCCGCAGCCAGGCGCGCGCCCGATGACCGTACGACGGGAATGAAAGGACTGAAAGCATGCGGGAGAAGATGATTCATTTTATGCTGGCGGTCGTCAGCGGATTGCTCGTCCTTCTGGGTGCGACCGTGATGCTGCTGGTGGGAGGAAGCCCCAGCAGAGCGTTCGCCGAAACCAACTCGGTGACATTTCCGCCGATCGAACAGTTCGTGCATTACACGACCGTCGAGCGCGGCGATTCCACCGAGCACATGATGGCGAGCCCAGCCACGTTGGCCCTTCTGAAGGCCGGATCGCCGGTTCCGGTCGGAAGCCATCTGGTTCTTGTCGATTATCGCAATGGGTCGGTCTTCCGCTATTTCGTTTCCCAGAAGGTTGGGGAAGGCGTCGGTGACTGGCAGTTCCAATGGTTCCATCCCGACCGCTCGATCAAGAGCGAAGAGAGCACCGCACGATGCTATGCCTGCCACCGCTCGCGCCAGGACAGCCAGTTCATGTTCACGCTGACTGATGCCCAGAGCTTCACCAATTGACCACGCCATCGATGAAGACTTCGGGAGATGCCCGTCAGAGACTTGGCGGTCGGATAATTCTTGCGGCAGGCATGGCCGGGCTTTTGCTGCTCTGTCTTGCCTATTGGTGGCTCGACAATCTCGCGCATGAGATTTTCGGCACTGCGATGTTCCTGATCCTGGCTCGCCACATCTATCAGAACCGAAGCTGGTTCAGAAATCTTACCCGGGGACCTTATGGTGTTCGGCGCACCGTCATCGTCGCATTTCATGTCGCGCTTGCCGTCAACATGATCGTGCTGCTCGTGACAAGCCTGGCCATCTCCCAGTCGCTATTCGCAAAGCTGCCGCTGCCCGATAGCGCCACGTTGAGCGAGCTGCATTGGTTTTCCGCCTACTGGGTCATCATAGCGGTCGGATGCCATCTGGGACTGCATTGGCCAAGGATCAGGGCGTTTATCAACGCCGCCTTCAACCTCCCGCCAGCCACCGTCCTTCAGACGCGGCTCCTGCTTTTGCTGGCTGCCATCCTTTTCGTGATCGGCTTTGCAAGCCTGTCCACGCTCGATATCGCGACGAAATTGTCCTTTCGCCTCAGCCCGAACTTTTGGGATTTCAGTACGTCCGTAACGCCATTCTTCGTCCGCTGGGTTGGCGTGATGGCGCTGCCCGCGATCGCAACCCACTGCGTGGTGAATATCGCGGGCCGGCGCCGGGCCAGCTCGCGAAACTCCCGTGCGTGATTGACCGCAGCCGTCGTCTTGTTAAAGCGTAGCGCGGCTTGCCGACGTCGCCGTTATCGCATTCAGCGTCTGCGCGTCGCGACCGTAAATATCATCGTAATAGTGGATGATGCCGTCAGCCGTCGGCCACGCGGTGAAGTAGGAAACATAAACCGGAATTTCCTCGGGAACCGGAACGTCCTTCTTCTCGCCGGCCGCGATCTCTTGGCTGACGGAATCCAACGACGTCTTCAGCACGGCGGCAGCCATGGCGCGCGGATTTTCCAGGCGCACGCACCCATGGCTGAACATCCGGTCCTGCGACGCAAACTTCCCGCGTGCAGGTGTGTCGTGCATGTAGATGGCGTGCGGATTCGGGAACAGGATCTTCAACTGGCCAAGCGCGTTGTCCGCACCCGGCGGCTGCACGACGGCGATGTTTTCAAGCGGCTGGGTCCAATCCACCTTCGCTGACGGCATGGACTTGCCGTTGACGGAGACCTTGTAGCCCTCGCGGTCGAGATAGGACGGATCCTTCTTCAAATGCGGCAGCATTTCATTCTTGATGATCGACTGCGGCACGCCCCAATCCGGGTTGAACTCGACGGTCTTGATCGTCGCATCGAAGAAGTTGGTCTGATGATCCTGCTGGCCGATCACCGCTTTCATGGAAAGCGTGACATCACCGTTTTCGGTGTAATAGGCCATGTAGGCCGGCTGGTTGATGAACACGTAGCGATCCGGAAATTCCTGCGGCATCCAGCGCAGCTCTTCCATCGCCACGGTCACCTTGTTGATGTTGACAGTCGTATCGCCACCCTGACCGGAGTTTCGCAACCAGTGCAGCTCCGCCGCAAGCTGGGCGAACTTCGGGCTGCTGGGCATGAAACGATCGACGGCCGACATCAGATCCGGCGCGGCAGCGAGCCGTGCAAGCGTTGCCTGCAGATCGACGGGCTTGCGCTTGAAATCGTAATAATTCGAAAGCTTATTCGGATCGATGCGGCCCCGGAAATTATCCTGGAGGAACATCAGCATCTTGTTCGACAGGGAGAGCTCGAACGTCGCCATAGCCTTCGACTGATCAGCCGAATTTTGCCGGGTCGGCGCAGGCGCGATGGCGTAGTCGGCCGCCGTCAAACCCCAGTCATCCGCCTGCTGCAGGAGCGCCAGCGCCTGGCGGGCTCTTGCGTTGGGGCCCTTCGCGTCGACCCAGATCAGCTTGGATTTCGGCTGGCTATAGTAAGCCTCGAGAGACGCGGCTATGTCGCTATTCATCTGCAGCGATAGACCGCCCATCTCCCGCATGATCTTCGCCGGACTGCCCGCGCCACCGTCAAAAAGCGTGGAAAGCACGGAATCATCGCCCGACCGCGTGATGTGAACCAAGCGGCGCTCCGGTACGGCATAGCCTTGCGCCGCGGAAGCCTGCGCCGCCGGCGCCACCGACTGCGGCTCCGCGCGGGCGCCGATCCCGCTCGCCACGAGCGCCAGCACGCTCACCAGAGTTAGCTTCAGGCGCGAAGCCGACTTATCTGCCATTGAATATCCCCAACACTTAACGCGCGAAACCATGCCGGACGGCCTGTCTCCGCGATCCTTTATCACGGACTACAGCGGTAACATTCAGGCAGAACCTTGGCGGAAGCAGATCACAAGACGTTGAAACCGATACTTCGAAAGCGCGCTGCCTTCGGCAAAAGCGACGTGTAGCGAAAATGTCGCACAAACTGAGGTCGCAGAGGAAGCACTCAAGCGTCAAGCGACGCTCAAGTGCTGCGACAGGACGATCAGAAGTCTTCCCATGCCTTTTCGACGGCAGCAGTGGCGCGACCACCGAAGGCCGTCGCAACCTTTCGCCCAAGTGTCCGCGCGGGCGATGTAACACTTGAGTTGGCGGAGGATGCCTCGCGGACCACGCCGGCAACGGCCATCGGCCGCTGAGCCTCGTCCCCGAGATTGAAGCGCGAGAGCAACTGGTTGAGCGAAGCGGCATCTCTTGCAAGACTGTGGCTTGCGGCGGTCGACTGCTCCACCATCGCGGCGTTCTGCTGCGTACCCTGGTCCATGGCGTTCACGGCTGTATTGATTTCCTGCAGACCGATCGACTGTTCGCGCGCCGACTTTACGATCGCGTCCACATGGCGATTGATCTCCTGAACCTCGGCGACGATCACCTCAAGCGCCGTGCCCGTGTTTCCGACCAGCTCAACGCCGGAACGGACATGATCGCCAGACATGATGATCAGCGCCTTGATCTCCTTGGCGGCCTGAGCCGACCGCTGGGCGAGTTCGCGCACTTCCTGGGCAACGACGGCAAAGCCCTTGCCGGCCTCACCCGCACGTGCGGCCTCGACGCCTGCATTGAGTGCCAAGAGGTTCGTCTGGAAGGCGATCTCGTCGATAACGCTGATGATGTTGGTGATCTCGCCCGAAGAACGTTCGATCTCCTTCATCGCAACGACGGCGTCGCGGACGACCAGTCCGGACTTTTCGGCTCCGGTACGCGCTTGTGCCACGAGATTGCCCGCATCCTCCGCCCGCTTGGTGGCGTCCTTCACCGTGGTGGTGATTTCTTCAAGGGCAGCGGCCGTCTCCTCGACGGACGCGGCCTGCTGTTCGGTGCGCTTCGACAGATCGTCCGCGGCCGAACGGATCTCGTTTGCGCTGGCATCGATCCCCCGCGCATTGCGGCCGACCGCGCGCAGCGCTTCGTTGAGATTGCCGGCGGATTCGTTGAAGTTTGCCCGGAGTGCATCGAGATGCGCGACGAACGGGGTGTCGATGCGATAGGCGACGTCGCCCTGCGCCAACCGGCCAAGTGCGTCTCCCAGACGATCGACAGCGAACTGGGTGTCGGCTTCGTCCCTGGCCTTCTGGGCGTCGCGGGCTGCCCGCTCTTGGTCTGAAAGGCTACGATTGGCCTCCGCCTCGTTTTCCAGGCGGCTGCGATCGAGAGCATTGTCGCGGAACACCGAGACGGCTCTGGCCATCTGGCCGACTTCATCGCGTCGATCCTGGCCATCGACATCGCTGGCGGCATCGCCGCCCGCGAGCGATATCATCCGCTCACGCAACTTCGCGATCGGCGCCGTGATGCCGCGTGAAGAGACGAACAGCGCCATGCCGATGCTGGCCGCAAACACGATCGTCAGGACAACGAGCGAGATCAGGATGGTCGATCGCGTTTGATCCGTCAGTTCACTGGCGCGCATATTGATGTTTTTCTTCATCAATGTCGTCAGATCCCGCATATCGCCCAAAAGCGGCTTGATGAGCAGATCGGCACGAGCGAGAGCGCTCTTCGCTTCAGCGTCACGCGCGTCAGTTCCCAGTTTCACGGCATTATCCGTCTGAGCGATGACCTCTTTCGACCTCGCGATAAACGCATCGATCGCGGCAGCATCTTCTGGGCGCCCGCCCTTGGATTGCTCCAATCGACCGATCAGGCTGGCCGTATTTTCCTTGTAGAAATCGTTGGCGGCTTTGAAGCCCGGATTCCCCGCGTCGTAAGCCAATGTCTGGTAAGCCGAATAGCCGATCGAGACCAGGCTTCTGGTTGCTGCAACCAGATCCACCTCAGCCTGATAGTCCTGTGAAATGAATTCGGAATAGGTGGCATCAACCGTCTTGAACTTATCGGACATGAACAGCGTGGCACCGATGCCCACCACGCAGATTGGGACAATAAGAGAAAGAATTTTTGTGCGAATACGCGCGTTTTTCAGAAATGACATATGACCTCGACGAGACAGGATCGATGATCGACTGTCGCGAGGGTCGCAATCCTAACTCGCCAACACGGCCGAGCATCAATCTCTCTCGCCGCCAATCGTCATCGATCGTATGGGTGACATCGACATGGCAGAGATCATGGCCATCATGGCGGCTCGGGCGGATTCTACCGATTACTATATTCGGCCCAAGGCAAAAGGATTTTCAGTAAGTCCCTCTCGGAATGCACAGCGCCTCATGAGACATCCGCCAGCAGATTCCCCTTGAACCGGCGAGTTAAGCGATTGCAATCCAAGGTTATTTTCTAGTTGCACCCGTGCCGCGCCACAATCAGTCTTTGCTGGAATCAGTTTTCATAAAAATTGAAGCATCTGGCTGGCCAGTTGGATTGACGGAGACACGCCGGGCGGGCAGTGACGGCGGGCGCGTTGCATGACAAAGTCGCCGCCAATGGAATCGGACCCAGGTCTCTTCCACGCCTGAAATCTGAATGAGGAATGATCTTGACCCGTACCGTATATGTGAACGGCAGCTGGCTTGCCGAGGCCGATGCGAAAGTCTCCGTTTTCGACCGCGGCTTCCTGTTCGCCGACGCGATCTACGAAGTCACCGGCGTCGTCGGCGGCAAGCTGCTGGAATATGCCGGTCACGCGGCTCGCCTTCGGCGCTCGCTGGCCGAACTCGGCATCGCCTGCCCGCTGACGGAAGAGGAGCTGCTTGCCGTTCATCGCGAGATCGTCCGCAAAAACGACCTTGATGAGGGGCTGATCTATCTGCAGATTTCCCGTGGCACCGCCGATCGCGACTTTGCCTTCCCTGCGAATGCGACCCCGACATTGGTGCTGTTCACCCAGGCCAAGGCCGTGCTCGACAATCCGAAGGTTAAGACCGGTATTTCCGTGGCGCTGGTTCCCGATCAGCGCTGGGCGCGCCGCGACATCAAGACGGTTCAGTTGCTTTACCCCTCGATGGCGAAGATGCAGGCCGCATCCGTGGGCGCCGATGATGCCTGGCTGGTCGAAGACGGCTTCGTTACCGAGGCAAGCTCGGCGACATCGCATATCATCAGCAAGGACGGGACGCTGATCACGCGCGGCCTGTCGAACGCGATCCTGCACGGTATCACCCGCCTCAGCGTTCTCGACATCGCCCGCGACGCAGGCCTCGCGGTAGAAGAGCGCGCCTTCACGCCTGATGAAGCAAAGAACGCCGCCGAAGCCTTCATCACGTCGGCGACAAGCTTCGTCATGCCGGTAACGTCGATCGACGGGCAGCCCGTCGGCGACGGCAAGCCGGGGCCAAAAACCCTGAAGCTCCGCCAGCTCTATATCGAAAACAAGCTGGCGAACGCGATCTGACCTTTCGTTGTCGCCCGTTCGCGGGCGGCACCGCTACTTCGCTGAAGTCAGGGCGCTGACCCGCTGCGCGACGGCACGAGCCTGGGCCCGAATATCCGGAACCGCTGTGATCTCCCAGAACTGACCAGCCGTCAAAGCGCCCACCGCGTAGAGCGCGGGAGCTCCCAGGTTGTCATGCAGCACGGCCGAGGCGGCGTCTACGCCGATGCCGAGGCCCAGCGGATCGGCCTTGATCAGCCCTTGACGCATCATCTGCTGCAAGAGCGGCGAGTGCGCGATGCCTGCCCGCTCGACACCGGTGCAATTGACCAGCCAGTCGCATGCGATCGCCGCAACGTCACTGGCTCCCCGCTTGCGGTAGTGAAGCATCAGCTTGTGATCGACCAGTGAGACGTCCTGCAGATACCCTGCATGGATCGAGACCTGACCGCTTGCGACCATCTCGCGGAAGCGGTCGTCGACATCGGGCGCCACACGGTGGCGGTGGATGTTCCACCAAGGCAGCCCGTGGCGCAGGAACCGGATACGTTCGGCTTGCGACAAGCGCTGCCAGAGTGCCTTTGTTCTTGGTCGCAAGGTGTCCATCACGCTGCGCCAATCACCGGCACGTCGGCTCTCACGGCGCAACTGACGCAAGATTTCGCTCATTGTTTCGGGAAGATCGGCGGGATCGAAGTCGGCTGGAGGCTTCGGCGCTCTTGCGTGCCCGTGGGGCACAAGGCCCCGACGCGACAGCACATCGATCTTTCCACGAAATCCTTGCGCGAACAGCGCCAGCACCTGATCGATCATGGTGAGGCCGGAGCCGAGGATGCAGACCCTATCGGACGCTTCCACGCGACGAAGCCACGACAGGCGCCACGGGTTCTCGATTGTCCGGTCGCGCGCCTCGGCCGGAAGCCTGGAGAGATCGACCGGAAGCGGCGCGTTTCCCACGCCCAGGCAAAGCACGACATGGCGCCCGACAATCTCGTCGCCATTGTCGAGAAGAAAACCGAGCGTCGCGCTGTAACGCTCCACACAACCGGTCGCCTTGGCGCGGATGAAATCCACCTTGCAGCGCGGTCGCTTGTCCCGCAGCAACGCGGCGAGCGTATCGCGAACATAGAGGCCGTAATCCTGGCGCGAGGCGAAGTCGCCGTCTCTCAAGGGACACTTGCGCTCCGCGAGCCAGGTCACGAACGCATCCGGCCTGTCCGGAAACAGGCTCATCCGGCCGGCCGGGACGTTCAGCCTGTGAAGATAGAGTTCGGAACGATAGGCCGTACCGCGACCAAAGCCCGGATCATCCCCCACCACGGCGATCTTCGCGGACGGAGGAAGCAGTTCGATCAGGTTGCAGACCGTGGCGATCGCCGAAAAGCCTGCCCCCACTACCACCACGTCATAACTCATCCGCACCCCCTGCATTCAAGGAATGACGTGGTTCGCGCGTCGAGAGTTTCAAGGCCGATGCCGATCGACTTGCGCGGTGCGGCTAGTAACGTCGCCTAAGCCATTGCCTTGCGCGCGCTGACATATCCCCTGCTCCCATCCAGCAAGGTCCTCGTATAGGGATGCTGGACACTGCCCTCCAGCAACTGCTCACGCGTTGCGATCTCGACGAAAACGCCATCCTGCATGACAGCCACGCGATTGCAGAGATGCGCGATGACAGCCATGTCGTGGCTGACGAGGATATAGGTCAGCTTCGAGCGTTCGCGCAGATCCTTCAGGAGATTGAGAATTTCCGCCTGGATCGAGACGTCGAGCGCCGATGTCGGTTCGTCGAGCAAGAGAATCTTGGGCTCGAGGATAAGCGCGCGAGCAATCGCCACGCGCCGCCGCTGCCCGCCCGAGAGCTGGTGCGGGAAGCGATGGCGGAAGCCGGGTGGCAGGCCGACGTCGCGCAACACCTGCTCGACACGCTCCTGCTTGCGATCCAGCCCATGGATCTCGAGCGGCTCAAGCAGCGTGCGGCCGATCGTGTGGCGCGGATGCAGGGAGCCGAAGGGATCCTGAAACACCATCTGCTGTTTTGCGAGTTGGACGCGGGATCGCTTGGGGCCGACCACGTCGCCGTCGATCGACACGGAACCTTGCCATCCCTTGATGCGTCCCGCCAGAGCGCCGAGCACCGTCGACTTGCCGCATCCGCTTTCGCCGACCAGGCCGAATGTCTCGCCGGGTGCAACCTCGAAGGCGACGCTTTTGACGACTTGCTTGAAATCATTGCCGCTGCCGAAGGACACGGCGAGATCGTTTACCGATATGATGGACATGTCACGCCTCCGCCCAGCTGGCCTGACGCTTCAGCACTTCCAGTCGATCCCTGGGATGGTCGAGACTGGGCAGCGCCTCAAGCAGGCCGCGTGTGTATGGATGGGTTGCTTCATCGAGCCTGGCGGCTTCGATCGTCTCGACGATCCGGCCGGCATACATGATGATGACGCGGTCGCAAAAGCTCTTCACGAGGTTGAGGTCGTGCGAGATGAAGACCAGGCCGATGTTGCGCTCGGTGATCAGGTCGTCGAGGATCGACAGCACCTGCTGGCGCACGGTGACGTCGAGTGCCGAGGTCGGCTCGTCGGCGATGATCAGCGAGGGCGAGGAGATCAGCATCATCGAGATCATGATGCGCTGGCCCATGCCGCCCGAGACCTCATGCGGGTAGAGATTGAAGACGCGCTGCGGGTCGCGGATATTCACCCGCTCCAGCATCGCGAGCGTACGCTCGCGCGCCGCCTTCTTGCCAAGACGTTCATGCAGGATGACGGTCTCGGCGATCTGCTCGCCGACGGTCATGACGGGATTGAGCGAATATTTCGGATCCTGCAGGATCATCGAGATCCGGCTGCCGCGGATCGCGCGCATGTCGGCTTCGCTGGCGGCCAGGAGATCGACGTCCTCGAAGCGCAACTCATCGGCAACGACGCGTGCCGTGCCCGGCTGCAGCCGCATGATCGCGCGCCCGGTCGTGCTCTTGCCGGAACCGGATTCGCCGATGATGCCCACTTTCTCGCGGCCGACATCGAAGCTCACATTCTTGACGGCGTTGACCACGCCGGACAGCGTCGGAAACTGCACCGACATGTTCCTGACCGAGAGGATCGGTTTTGACTGTTCAGGCATTGCGGGGATCCATGATGTCGCGCAGTCCGTCGCCGAGCAGGTTGAAGGCGAGACTGACCAGGAGAATGGCGATGCCGGGAACCGTCGTCAGCCACCAGGCGTCGAGGAGATACTGTCGGCCGGAGGCCGCCATGGCGCCCCATTCGGGCATCGGCGGCTGTGCGCCGAGCCCGAGGAAGCCAAGACCGGCGGCCGTCAGGATGACGCTCGACATGTTGAGCGTCAGGCGGATGATGATCGACGGCGCGCAAAGCGGCACGATATGGCGAAACAGAATGCGGCCCATGCCCGCTCCCTGCAGCTCGGCTGCGACGACGAAATCTGCGGCACGGAACGTCAGCGTTTCGGCGCGCGCCAGACGCGCGATAGGCGGCCAGACGGTGAGCGCGATCGCGATGACGGCATTCTCGATCCCTGGACCAAGAGCCGCGGAAAAGGCAAGCGCCAGCACGAGACTTGGAAAAGACAGGAAGATATCGGTGATGCGCATGAGGACGACGTCGACCCAGCCGCCGAGATAGCCGGCGGTCGCGCCGATCGCAAAGCCGATGGGTGCCACGATGACCGTGACGAGGATGCTGATGTAGAGCGTCGTGCGGGCACCGTAGACAAGGCGCGAATAGACGTCCCGGCCGAATTCATCGGTGCCGAACCAATTGAGCGACGACGGCGGCTTCAGCGCCATCGTCAGATCCTGGGCGATCGGATCATGATTGGCGAGCAGCGGCGCGAAGGTCGCGATCAGGACGAGCAGCAGCACGACGACGAAGCCGGCGAATGCCAATGGGTTGGCGATCAGGTTCAGCCACAGGACATAGGCCTTGTGGAGCCGCGCCTGCCGTGTCGAGGAGAACTCCTCGTTGATCAGCCAGTTGTGCAGATCGTTGAAGTAACGTGTCGCCATGATGTCACCGGGTACGCGGGTCGAGGAACCGATAGGTCAGGTCCGACAGGAGGTTGATGGCAATCGAGATGATGCCGATGAGGAGCACGCTGCCGAGCACCGCGTTCATGTCAGCGAAGAAAAGCGCCGACGTGAGATACTGGCCAAGGCCGGGCCACGCGAAAACCGTCTCGATCAGGACAGTGCCATCCAGCAAGCCGCAATAGGCGAGAGCCACGATCGTCAGCAGCTGCACGCGAATGTTGCGGAAGGCATGGCGCCAGACGATCGCCCGCTGACCGAGGCCCTTGGCCTTGGCGGTCAGCACATATTCCTGACGCAGCTGCTCGAGCATGAAGCTGCGGCTCATGCGGCTGAGATAGGCCATCGCGGCATAGCCGAGGATCAGCGCCGGAGCCGCAACATGCAGCAGTGCATCCCGGAAGACTTCCCACTCGCCGGCAAGGATCGCGTCGACGAGGATGGAATTGGTCGGCCCTTCGACCAGCCCTTCATTATAGACATCGAGGCGGCCGCTGCCGGGTATGAGGCCGAACTTCGCGTAAAAGACAAGGATGACGATCGTGCCCAGCCAGAAGATCGGCGTCGAGTGGCCGAGCAGGCCGACGACACGCGCCAGATGATCGACCCAGGTGCCCTTGCGGACAGCGGAAATGATGCCGAGCGGAATGCCAAAGCCGGCACCGATGATCGTTGCCAGCGTGGCGAGCTCCAGCGTTGCCGGAAAGACGCGGGCAAGATCACTGGCGACGGGGTTCTTCGTCACATGCGACTGGCCGAAATCCAGGTGTGCGACATTGCCGAGATAGGTGGCGAACTGCACATAGAGCGGCTGATCGAGCCCCATTTCCTTGTAGACGCGCTCGTAGGTCTCGTGATCGGCCTGATCGCCAATGACGGCGATAACCGGATCGGCGGGAACCATGCGGCCGACAACGAAGGTGATCACGAGCAGGCCGAGCAGCGTTGTCAGGATGACGGCAAACGATGCCGTCACCTTGCGCAGCGCGCCAAGCGCCGCCCGTGCGCCTGCCGGCGCGTTTCCAGATGTCTGTGAGATACTCACGTCATTCTCCTCGACAGGAAGGGCTTATTCGCCCTTCGAGACGGTGTCCCAACGGGTGAGCCAGGTCGAATGGCCGACATAGCCCTTGACTTCTTTTCTGACCGCCTTCGCGTCCGTGCGCTGGAAGGAGGTGATCAAGGCCGGCGAAGCGTCCAGGTAGGCCTTGTTGATCTTGGCGTAGAGATCGGCGCGCTTCTGCTGGTCGGTCTCGTGCGCGGCCGCCGTCACCATGTCCTGGATATCCTTCGGAACCTCCCAGGCGGAGCGCCAGGCAATCAGGCCGGAGAGCTTCGCATCGTCGGCATTGTTCGGGTTCGTGGCATAGGACGCCAGAACCGCATGCGGGTCGGGCAGACGTTCGCCGGTGCGCGCCGAGAAGATCTCGAATTCGCGGTTGCGGAACTTGCCGATGTGATCGCCGCCCTGCAGGTCGAGCTTGATGCCTGCCTTGGCGGCGTTCGCCTGCAGCGACTGCGCAACTTCGTACTCCGGCGTCACGGGCGTCGCGTAATAGACCTTGGAGAAGCCATCGGGATAGCCGGCTTCCGCCAGCAGCTGCTTGGCCTTTTCGATATCGAGCTTGTACGGGTTCTCGGTGCTGGCGCCCGGCAGACCGCCCGGAATGATCGTCTGCTGCTTGATGCCGTAATATTTCATGACGGTGTTGGCGAGGCCGTCATAATCGATGAGGTAACGGAAAGCCTCGCGGACCTTCGGCTTGGAAAGCATCTCGTCCTTCTGATTGAGCGCAAGATAGTAGAAGCCGAAGCCCGGCGTCTTCTGGATATCGGCCTTGCCGCCGGCCTCGATCGCCGCCAGATCGGTGGAGGAAAGACGCGTCGCGACATCGACGTCGCCGGCTTCCAGCTGCAGTCGCTGGCCTGACGATTCCGGCATATGGCGAAGGATAACCCGGCGCATCTTCGGCGCGCCCTGCCAATAGTCCTTGAAAGCCTCGGCGATCAGGAGGTCGTTGACGCGCCACGTCCTCAGCGAATAGGGGCCGGATCCGGCATCGTTGGTCTGCAGAAATTCGCGGCCCATGTCGCCGTTCTTCTCGTTCTTGGCGAGAAGCTGGCTATCCAGGATCGAGGTCGAGAAGCTGGCGAGCGAGAAGAGAATCAGGTTCGGGTTCCAGACCTCGGGCGTCTGCAGCACGACGGTTGAATCATCCGTCGCCTTGATCAGCTCATCGACATTCTTGTCGGTGATGCCCCACTGGCGAAGATCGACGGAGGGCGCCAGCCCGAGCTTCACCAGGCGGCGCAGCGACCACTCGACATCCTTGGCGGTCAGCGCGTTGCCGGAATGGAAGGTGACGCCGGAGCGGATCTTGAAGGTGAAGGTCTTGCCGTCGTCGGATACCGTCCAGCTTTCGGCGATGCCCGGCTGCGGCTTGGTGATGTCGTCAGCGGCGAGCACGATCAGCCGCTCGTAGAGGTTGGCGACGATTTCCGCCGATTCCAGCTGGTTGAGCTCGTTCGGATCCAGGCCGCGCATGGAGGACATGTTGGTGGCGATCACCAGCTGGTCCTTGGGCGTTGCCGCCTGCACTGCGAGCGGCATGGCAAGCGTCGACGCCACCATAGCCGATGCCATCAGAAAACTGCGTCTTTTCATCGTCCTATCTCCTCCCTGGTGCGCCGGACCTCGCCCCGAGCGCGAATTTTCATATCGACATCGATCTGAAATCTGGTATATCAGATCTCACAAAACGATTTTGTCGTCAACGGGGGAATTTTCGGGACATGCAAAAAGAGGCATCGACGCAGCCTGGCGCAGACCGCATCGAAAAGATCGACCCGCGTTTTCTGACGACATTGCGCGACCATGTGCACAAGACGCTGCGCACCGCGATCCTCTCCGGCCGCTTCGCGCCGGATGAGCGCGTCAACGAGCGCCAGCTCGCAGAGCAGCTCGGCGTCAGTACAACACCCATTAAGGAAGCCCTGCGCCAGCTCGAGACCGAGGGTCTGGTTGAAACACTGCCGCGTCGCGGCGTGCTGATCCGCTTCAATGCCGGCTGGGCCGAAGAGATGATCCTGGCGCGCGCCGCGCTGGAATCGATGATCGCCCACCTTGCCGCCAAGCGCATCGAGAAGACCGAAGCGGCCAAGCTAGACGACATCGTCAATCTGATGCGCAAGGCGACCGAGGACGGCGTGGCCGACGATCTGATCTCGCTCAACGAGACGTTTCATGAGCAGATCCACATCGCCTCGCGATGCCAGTATCTCTCGAGGATGATCGAACGGCAGCAGTTTTACGACGGCAGCATCCGCCGCGTCATTCATTCCGATCCGCTCGAGCGCGGCAAGGCGCTGGCCGAACATGCCGCGATCGCCGCCGCAATCATCTCCAGTGACAGCGACAAGGCCGAACGCGTGATGCGCGACCACGTCGTCCGTTCCGGCGAAACCTACCTCAACATCGTGTTCAAGAAGAAGGAGGACATCTGACGTGACCGAGGCAATGGAAAAGATCCGCAAGGCCCTGACGGGCATATCGGGCGTGCCCGTGACCCCCTACAAAGCAGATGGCAGCGTCGATATCGCCAAGCTCTCGGCCCTGATCACCCGCCTCGCCAATGCGCGGGTCCACAATCTGATGGCCGCCGGCAACACCGGTGAATTCTTCACCCTGACCATGGACGAAGTGCGCGCGGTCCACGCCGCGACGATCAAGGCTGCCGGTGGGAAATCGCTGGTCAGTGCAGCTGTCGGTCGTTCGCTGACCGAAGCCAAGGCCCTCGCTCACGACGCCATCGCCGAGGGCGCCGATGCGATCATGGGCCATCATCCGATGGACCCCTTTGCCGGCCCAAGCTACCAGGCCCGCTACTTCCTCGAGCTTGCCGACGCCAGCACCGTCCCCGTCATCGCCTATGTGCGCAGCGACACCTTCTCCGTCGCCGATTTCCGCAAGCTGGCGCTACACCCGAATATCGCCGGTATCAAGTTTGCATCCGGCAACCTCATGCTGCTCGCCGAAGTGATCCGCGCGACCAAGGATGCGCCGGCGATCTGGGTCTGCGGTCTGGCAGAAGGCTGGGCTCCGGCCTTTTACGCGATGGGCGCCCGTGGCTTCACCTCCGGCCTCGTCAATGTCTTTCCCGAGCGCTCGCACGCCATCCACCACGCGCTGGAGACCGGTGACTACGCGGCGGCCCGCGCGCTCATCGACGATATCGCCGGCTTCGAGGCGCTGCGCACCAAATACCTCAACGGCGCCAATGTCACCGTCGTCAAGGAAGCGCTCGGCATGCTCGGAACCGAGGTCGGCCCCGTGCGTGTGCCCGGCGTCGAGAGCCTGACCGAAGCCGAACGCGCCGACCTGCGCGCCATCGTCGACAATGTCGCCGAAAAGAGCCGCGCGGCCTGAGGAAGATCCCATGCATATCACCGGCATCAAGACCTACATGCAGCGCGTCGACGATCGCCCTCGCCTGCTTCTCAAGATCGAGACCAGCGAAGGCATCTCCGGCTGGGGCGAGTGCTACAACCACGGTCCGGACTGGGCGCTGCCGCCACTTCTCGACTATCTCTTTCATCAGATCGAGGGCGAGGATCCGCGCCGCGTGGAATTCCTCGTGCTCAAGCTCAACCAGCAATGCCGCTTTCCGCCGGGTGCGCTGGGGCTTGCAGCAATTTCAGCGATCGATCATGCGCTCTGGGATATCGCCGGCAAGGCCGCCGGCCTGCCCGTCTACATGCTGCTCGGCGGCAATGTGCGCGATCGCGTCAAGGTCTATTGCGGCGTCTACACCGCGCCGGACCCGGAAGCCGCGCGCGACCAGTCGCTAGAGCTGAACGAGAAATACGGCTATACCGCCTTCAAACTCAGCCCCTATCGCCGCGATCTTCATGCCGGCCGCTGGGGCGAACTCGTCAAGGAGACGGGCGACTGGTTCGGCAAGATCCGCGAGATCACGCCATCGCATTTCGACTACGCCTTCGATGCGCACGCGAAAATCTTCGAACCCTATCAGGCCGTTCAGCTTGCCGCCGCCATCGCGCCGAACGATCCGCTTTTCTACGAAGAGCCGATCCGGCCGGAGCACATCCCGGCATGGACGGAGCTGAAGTCGAAGGTGACCGTTCCGCTCGCAACCGGCGAATCGCTCTATTCGCGCTTCGAGTTCCTGGCGCTGCTGTCGGCCCGTGGCGCCGATATCATCCAGCCGGATATCTGCGTGGTTGGCGGTGTCAGCGAAATGCGGCGCATCGCGGCAATTGCCGAGGCGCACTATGTGACGGTCGCGCCGCACAACCCGATGGGTCCGCTTGCGACGGCTGTGAATATCCACTTCTGCGCGGCCCAGCCGAACTTCAAGGTGCTGGAGTTCAAGCCACACGTCCACGCGCCTTGGGCAGCCGATCCCTACATGCCTGTCGATGGCCACATGGAGCTGCGCCCGGATCGACCCGGCTGGGGCCTGGAGATCGACGAAAAAGCGCTGCAGACCGAGGATTACATCCACTGGGAGCGCAAGATCACCCGCAAGCCCGATGGATCGACGGCCTATCCGTAATCCATCGACAGCGTTATGCAGTTGAGGAGGTGGATGGCCTTATTGCCGTCCGCCTCAAGCCGCTTACATGCCTCACGACCGTTCGCAAGCCTGGCCGACACACGTCGCAGCCGCGGTAGGGAGTGACGGACCCACCCTTAGGCAGCACTCGTTTTATCTGTCTGCATTCGTTCAAATAATTCGCCTGCGACAATAACGCCATCAAGGACGGCGATGGCCGGATGCTAGCCACGTTCAAGCGAGTAATCGCAAAATTAAAATCGATTAGCAGCTTTACAAAGCGGCAGAACTGGTCGGATTAGCACTTTTCGGTACTGGACAGTTCCCGATCTCTTTGGTTCATCAACGCCATCATAGCCGGCTACGCACACACGTCTGCGCAGCACGGTTGGATCCGCCATTGGGGATGAAACAAAGATGACAGTGATTATAGGCAGCCCGAAAGAGCTTTTCTCTGGGGAAAGTCGCGTGGCGTTGACGCCGGCTTCGGCTGAGCAACTGCAGAAACTGGGTTATAGCTGTCTGGTTGAGACAGGCGCCGGCGTTGGTGCGGGCTTTTCCGACGACGCTTATCGCGCCGCTGGTGTCGAGATCGCACCGACAGCGGATGCCTTGTGGTCGTCGGCCGACGTGATCGTCAAGGTCCGCCCGCCGACCGATGCCGAGGCGCGCCTCCTTTCGACCGGCAAGACACTGATCTCCTTCTTCTATCCCGGGCAGAACGCCGCTCTTCTGGAAGAGGTGAAGGCGACCGGCGCCAACGTCATCGCCATGGACATGGTGCCGCGCATCAGCCGCGCGCAGAAGATGGACGCCCTGTCGTCGATGGCCAACATCGCCGGCTATCGCGCAGTCATCGAGGCGGGCAACAATTTCGGCCGCTTCTTTACCGGTCAGGTGACCGCCGCCGGCAAGGTGCCGCCTGCCAAGGTGCTCGTCATCGGCGCCGGCGTTGCCGGCCTTGCCGCCATCGGCACCGCGACCTCGCTCGGCGCGATCACCTATGCCTTCGACGTCCGCCCGGAAGTGGCCGAACAGATCGAATCCATGGGCGCCGAGTTCGTCTTCCTGGATTTCAAGGAGAGCCAGCAGGACGGCGCCGCCACCGGTGGCTATGCAGCCCCGTCTTCGCCGGAGTTCCGCGAGAAGCAGCTGGAAAAGTTCCGCGAGCTGGCGCCGGAGATCGACATCGTCATCACCACTGCCCTGATCCCCGGCCGCGATGCGCCGAAGCTGTGGCTATCAGACATGGTGGCGTTGATGAAGCCGGGTTCTGTTATCATTGACCTCGCGGCGGAGCGTGGCGGCAACTGTGACCTGACGGTCGCCGATCAGCGCATTGTTTCCGACAATGGCGTGATCATTGTCGGCTACACCGATTTCCCGAGCCGCATGGCCGCGCAGTCCTCGACGCTCTACGCCACCAACATCCGCCACATGATGACGGACCTGACGCCCACCAAGGATGGCAAGCTCGTCCACAACATGGAAGACGACGTCATCCGCGGCGCAACCGTCGCCTTCGAAGGCGCAGTGACCTATCCGCCACCGCCGCCGAAGATCCAGGCGATCGCCGCCCAGAAGCCAAGGGAAAAGACCAAGGAGCCCACGCCTGAGGAAAAGCGCGCGCGCGAGGCAGCCGCCTTCAAGGCGCAGACCAAGAGCCAGGGCTTCCTGCTTCTGATCGGCACCGCGCTGCTGCTCCTGGTCGGCGCCTATGCCCCGGCAAGCTTCATGAACCATTTCGTGGTCTTTATGCTCGCCTGCTTCATTGGCTTCCAGGTGATCTGGAACGTCTCGCATTCGCTGCATACGCCGCTGATGGCGGTGACCAACGCGATCTCGGGCATCGTCATTCTCGGCGCGCTGCTGCAGATCGGTTCCGGCAACTGGCTGGTCGTCATTCTGGCCGCTCTGTCGGTGCTGGTCGCGACGATCAACATCGTGGGCGGCTTTCTTGTCACGCGGCGCATGCTCGCCATGTTCCAGAAGTCCTGATCGGGCCAGGGATATCAAGGGATTTTCAATATGACGATTGGTATCGTTTCTGCCGCCTATATTTCCGCGGCTGTGCTTTTCATCCTTTCGCTGGGCGGCCTGTCGGGCCAGGAAAGCGCCAAGCGCGCCGCCTGGTACGGCATTGTCGGCATGGCGCTCGCCATTGTCGCGACCATTTTCGGCCCCGGTGTCAGCAACTGGTTCATCATTCTTCCGATGATCCTGGCCGGCTCCATCGCCGGCTACTACGTGGCCAACCGCGTGCAGATGACGGAGATGCCGCAGCTCGTGGCGGCACTCCATTCCTTCGTCGGCCTCGCCGCCGTCTTCATCGGCTATAACGCCCATATCGAGGCATGGCGCGTTTCCGGCATGGATGATGCGGCGCGCGCCGCACTCGATGGCTTCGCCGGCATTCTCGCGCACAAGACCCCGGTCGAGCTCGCGATCATGAAGGTCGAGGTCTTCCTCGGCGTCTTCATCGGTGCGATCACCTTCACCGGCTCGGTCGTTGCTTTCGGCAAGCTGGCCGGCAAGGTCGACGGCAAGGCGAAGAAGCTGCCGGGCGGGCATTTCCTCAATGCCGCCGCCGCGATCCTGTCGCTGATACTGCTCCTGATGTACGCCAACGATGCTGGCGTCTGGACGCTGATCCTGATGACGCTGCTCGCCTTCTTCATCGGCTACCATCTGATCATGGGCATCGGCGGCGCCGACATGCCGGTCGTGGTCTCAATGCTGAACAGCTATTCCGGCTGGGCGGCCGCCGCCATCGGCTTCACGCTCGGCAACGATCTCCTGATCGTCACCGGCGCGCTGGTCGGATCCTCGGGCGCGATCCTGTCTTATATCATGTGCAAGGCGATGAACCGCTCCTTCGTCTCCGTCATTCTCGGCGGCTTCGGCGGTACCACGGGACCGGCGATGGAAATCGAAGGCGAGCAGATCGCCATCGATGCCGAGGGCGTCGCATCCGCGCTCAACGATGCCGATAGCGTCGTCATCGTGCCCGGCTACGGCATGGCGGTGGCGCAGGCGCAGCAGGCCGTCTCCGAACTCACCCGTAAGCTGCGCGCCGCCGGCAAGACCGTGCGTTTCGCGATCCATCCCGTCGCCGGCCGTCTGCCCGGTCACATGAACGTGCTGCTCGCGGAAGCCAAGGTGCCCTACGATATCGTGCTCGAAATGGACGAGATCAACGAGGATTTCCCCGAGACCGACGTCGTCATCGTCATCGGCTCAAACGACATCGTCAACCCGGCCGCCCAGGAAGATCCGAACTCGCCAATCGCAGGCATGCCGGTTCTCGAAGTCTGGAAGGCAAAGCAGGTCTTCGTCTCCAAGCGTGGACAGGGCACCGGCTATTCCGGCATCGAAAACCCGCTCTTCTACAAGGAGAACACACGCATGTTCTATGGAGATGCGAAGAAGTCTGTGACGGAGCTCGTCTCCCAAATCCAGTAATAGACGCAGCCAGAACCATACGGATCTGGCCTAGTAAGAAGCCAGCGGGCGACTTAGCCGCCCGCTGGCAGAATATCAGCAACACCGCAAAGAACGTTACCCCGGTAACTCGGACATGTTTCCCGGCTAGACAGGCCGCACGGAACAAAAGTTAACGCCTATCGTTGTTTCCCAGAGATATATTCCGGAGGCGGCGATGGCCATGACCTTTAAAATAGTAGCACCGTTTTTCGCGACCGCTGTTTTTGTCGCTTCGTCCGTTGGAACGGCCCACGCCTTCAGCATGGCCGGTGCCGCCGATGGAATGCAGGCTCGCTCGCAAGGTGCCGTCGCCGCATATACGCAGGAAGGTGCCGTCGGGGATGGCGACAATTCCGTTCTGTCGCCCGCCGAAATCAACCATATCCGCTGGTGCGCCGAACGCTATCTCTCCTATCACGCAACCGACAACACCTATGAGAGCTCGGCCGGCAAGCGCTCGGCTTGTATTTCGCCGTGAGGGCATATCCATAGGCGCCAGGCATAGCGAGCGCCTGGAAAAGTTCTGAATGAGCGATAGGTATCGGGGATCTCATTACAACTGGTTGATCATGAACTGGATTTCCCGCTGGACGGCCCGCTCTCTCGCGCTGCGATTTGTCGTGGTTGGCGGCCTAGTGAGTTTGGCGGCGATGTTTATCGTCGGCTATCTGGTGTCGAAGGTAATCGAAGATGCCGTGATCCATAATTCGGGAGCCGCGACCGCGCTTTATGTCGACAGTGTCGTTGCTCCGCTCCTTCCCGACATGCAGAAGGCTGCGCCGCTCGATGAGGCGAGCGCGCTGGCGCTTGATGAAACGCTTGGGCAAGGAGCGCTTGGAAAGCGATTGGTGTCGTTCAAGCTGTGGCGCGGCGACGGCACAATTCTCTACTCCAACGACAAGGCGCTTGTCGGCAAACAGTTCGCCGTCAACGACAAGCTTCGCCAGGCATTCGCCGGAACGCTGGTTGCGCGCTATGAGATCGCCGACGACCCCGAAAGCACCACCGAACGTTCGCTCGGCAAGCCATTGATGGAGATCTACAATCCCGTGCTCCAGCCCTGGTCCGGCCAGGCCGTCGCTGTCCTCGAATTTTATGAGACGGCCGAAGGGCTAGGCCAGAGCCTGACGCAGGCAAGACTGTGGAGCTGGCTTGGTGTTGCAGGTCTCACTTCGGCGTTCTTCGCCGTCCTGTCAGGGCTGGTTTTTCGCGGGAGCCGAACGATTGAGGACCAGCAAAGGGATCTCGCCAAACGGGTTGCGGAACTCTCCGCTTTGCTCGCCGAGAACAAGGGGCTGCAGGGCCGGCTGCAGCGCGCATCCCAACGCGCTGCATCGTTGAACGAGACCTATCTGCGCAGCATCGGCGCCGATCTCCACGACGGACCGGCGCAGCACATTGCCTACGCCTCGCTGCGGCTGGACAGCGAATTGCTGATCAGTGCGGAAACGCTGCCCGACGAGCGTGAGAAGGAGCTCACCTGGATCCGCTCCAGCCTTGCCGAAGCGATGACCGAGATCAGAAATATCTGCAAGGGACTAGTGCTTCCGGAGATCGAAAAAGCTTCGTTTGCCGAAATCGTCAACCGCGTCACCGAAGCCCACCAAATGAGAACCGACACGACCGTCAACACCGTGATCGAGCAGGACGGCTCGGAGCCGGTGGCGGCGGTCAAGATCTGCATTTACCGGTTCATACAGGAAGCCTTGAACAACGCCCATCGCCACGGTGGCGGCATTCAGCAGGCCGTTTGGGCCGCCCTTCATCGCGGGCATGTCACAATCGAGGTCAGTGATCGCGGCGAGGGCTTCGATCCAAACCATGTCAGGCCATCGAGCCTGGGGCTTGTCGGGCTCCGCGAGCGGGTCGATAGTCTTGGCGGAACGTTCGAGGTGAAGACCGGGGACAAGGGCACGATCCTGACGATGACCTTCGAACCGATGGAAACGGGAGAGCAGAGATGACGTCCATTACTGTTGGGATCGTGGATGACCATCCCTTGTTTCGCGAAGGTGTGACGCGCAGCCTTTCCGAAATCAAGGACTTCCTGGTCGTGGGAGAAGGTGGCACCAGCGACGACGCGGCGATGATCGCGGCCGACAAGCATCCCGATGTCATGCTGGTCGATGTGTCGATGCCGGGCGGGGGCTTGAGTGCGATCGGTGAAATCCTGCAGCACAGTCCATCGACAAAAGTGTTGATGCTGACCGCGTCAGAGGAGATTGACACGTTGCTGGGCGCGCTCCAAAGGGGCGCGATGGGATATGTTTTGAAGGGCGTCGGCTCCAGGGGGCTCGCGGAAGCTATCAGGACCATCCTCAAGGGAGTTCGCTATGTGTCTCCGGCCATGTCCGCGAAGGTGGTGGATGTCTCGCTGGACAAGGAGCCGTCCAAGAACAGCCTGACGCCGCGCGAACGCGAGGTGATGGATCTGGTGGGAGAAGGCCTGTCCAACAAGCATATCGGACTGCGGCTTGATCTGCAGGAAAAGACCGTCAAGCATCACATGACGCAAATCCTGACGAAGTTGGGCGTTTCCAATCGAACCGAAGCGGCCCTGCGCTGGCGCGGGAAGGGTTAGGGCCTACAGGCCCTAGCGAACAAATCGGTTCAGCCGGCGAACATCATTGGCTGTGGCCTGCCTGTCAACGATGGTGCGGCCCTTCGAATCCCGCATGATGTAGCGGCCGCGACGCAGCGTTTCGGTTATGCCATTGCGATGGCGGACATCGACGCTGCCATCGGTACCTTCAGTGGCCTGAACGCCGGATGCAGTCGATGCGGAGGGAGATGATGGCGACGAGCCGCCGCCCTTGTCGGAGTTGCCGCTTGCGCCGGCGTTACCGTTTCCGTTGCCACCCGCATTTCCGGAGCTGTTGCCGGCGTTGCCCGCACCATTTCCGTTTCCGTTTCCCGCGCCATTGCCGTTCCCATTGCTGGCACCGTTTCCATTGTTGCCGCCGTTGCCATTACCACCGCCATTGCCGTTGCCGTTATTGCCGTCCTTGGCCTGAGCGGCATTCATGGTTGGCGTCGGAAACAGCCCGAAGCTCAGCGTCAGTGGCATCGCCGAGGCAGCCAGAGCGACCGTCGCCCCGCATCCCAATCTCAACAGGCAGCGCCTTGAAAGCATGATTGCGCCCCTTCCGGCCTTTTGCCCCTGTCTACGCAGATGACCGCGCATGGATCTCCGCTGCACCGATCTTTAGCGTCGTTTATTGGACCTTCCGCTGATTGGTCCGCTGCTTCTGGCGAAATTCAACCACCTGCCGCATCTGCGCCAGCCGGAGCTCGAGTGCGGTCCGATCCATCGATGGGGCAAGCTTGGCGAGTTCATCGGCCAAAATGTCCATCTCCCGGAGGAAAAACAGCAGGTCGAAGCCACGTTCGAGTTCGGCGGTGCTGTCGTTGGCGTCAGGCGAGCCGCTATGCGACCGCGCAGGGTCCACCGACATGATCTCGGCGTTGCGCTGTCCATCGACCGAGCCACCGGCCCGCCAGGCTTGAATGTTCGTCATGATATGCTCCTGTCAGTGCTGTTACGGTCTGAACGCGGCATTTCCCCGGGGTCATCGCCCCTGCTATCGCCGCGCCCGGCGGCTGCGCCACGCCGCGGCCTTACGCAGGCCGTCGACAACGCGCGGAACATCCGGCGGTTTGACGACGACGTGCACGCCCTCCTGGTCAGCGACAAGATGTGGATTTCCCGTGAGATAGACGATGCCCACGTTCAAGCGCTCGACCAGTTGCGCGGCGATCTCCGGTCCTGTCAGTCCATCGGCGAGGCGTACGTCCAGGATCGCGATATCCGCCTCCGGCGCCAGCTCCATCGCTTCGGCCGTGTTTCGGGCAATCCCTGTGATCTCGAAGCCTTCCGCAATCTCGATGTCTTCGACCATCAGCGCAAAAGCCGGCTCATCCTCGACAATCAGGACACGCATTATCGCTCCTAGTGTATCGTCGGCGACAAGTAGCGAAGGTCCGGATCCGGCGCGTCAAAAACTCCGAGCAGCTTCTCGAACTCGATCAGCACCAACTGAAATTCCACATCATCCATATTTCCGATCTGGATAAGCTCGGAGGACGCTCGGGCGATGAGCGTGTCGAGCCAGATGCATTTGTCCGCCCGGATACGGCCCAGCACGTCCTTCCTGATTTCCCGCAACTCGGACAGAATGCGAGACACCAGTTCAATGCGCTCATCGTGACCCATCCACTGCAGGCCGTTTCGGGCTTGCCGAATCTCGGCTGTCATTCTCGACGGCATAACCCGCCCTCCTGTCGTATCGATGAAGCTAACCACGACGAACCAGCCGACAACACGGGCTTTGGTCCCAGATGGCTCGACTATTCGTTTGCGGCGACCGTCTGGGCTTCAGCCGGCGGCGTGCACTTCATGCGGGGCCCATCGTAGGGCTGATAGGTGTTGTCGTCCGCACGGTAGGATTTGTAGCGATTGGCGCACCAGATTGCCGCGTTCGCCAATGGATCGGCAGCAGCTGAGGTCGTGGGCGTCATGGCGGCACCGCTCGTTTCCGATGGGGGCTGGCAGACGCGAACTTGGCCATGGAATGAGCGATAGGTGTTCGTCTCCGGGTCAAACGACCGGTAGTGCGACGCGCACCAATTCAGATGCTCGGCCGAGATTTCGATCGATGGCGGTGGGATATCCGCGACCACAGGCGCGCCCGCGGCCGGTCGCTTCGCGGCAACCTTCCGGCTGTCTGCTATCGCATATGTCGAAAGTGCCGGCGCCAACCGCTCATATGTCTGGCGTGCGGGATCGACACGCGTGGGCTCTGTCGTCCAGAGATCGGTATCTCTGAGACCGTGCAAGCCTTGCTCTGTGTTCTCGGCCATTCCGATCGAGGCCATGGAAGCTGCGAGCGTGACAGTGCCCACGACCGTGGCTATTCCAAACGCAACGCTTGCGAGCCCGTTCATTGACGTCATCCGTTGTTGTTGTGTGGGGACATTCGCCTGCCGTCATATCGGCGGCGCGGGATCGATGGGGTCGGGCGGCACGGTATGCACAACGCCGCCCGATCTAGAGCGATCAATTGATGACCTGGATCACCTTGCGGGACGAAGGCTCGATAATGACCCGCTCGTTGTTGACAATCGCGTAGCCATACTTCGGATTTTCGGGAACCGGCGTGACCACGACGGTTTCTGGCAAGGCATGTCCGACGACGACCTTTTCCTGCACGACGACAGGCGCTGCCGGAGCCGGCGCATCGCGAACATAGGTGACGACCTTTGCCGGCGGCGGATCGATGATGGTACCGACCACGGCGCCCGTGACGCCACCAACAGCCGCACCGACGGGACCACCGACGATAGCGCCGGTAACCGCTCCGCCAGCCGCGCCATTAACAGTACCGGACTGTGCCATGGCCACGCCGGACATGAGGGTGATGGCTGCGATTGCAGTCGCTGCAAGTTTGAAAGACATCTTCATCTCCTCTTCTTTGCGACGCTCTGTCGCTGGGAGACAAACGGCTGTAATTGCTGCAGGTTCCGGGGTCGGACCTCAGTCGGAGACAGATCAGACCTTGGTCTGATACGGCTTGAATCTGTAGTGGTTAGAGCCTGAAATGCGATCGTCGGCACCACTAAAGGCCGTTGCTGAGCACCCGCTGGCATGTGGGCGACAGGCGCGCGAAGTTTTCACGCAGGCAATTGATGCCGCGACCGCCACCGAGTGGTACGGAGTGGCAGAGCGCCCGGAAATCTGGACCGCAGCTGCGGCGCACGACAACCAGCTCTTCTCGGGGCGTGAAAGACGCCGTCGGCGTAGCAACCGCCGCCCCACCGCCGGCAGGCGGCTTGGAGGGGTTGGTCACTTGGGCTGCCCGGTCTCCACCAAGCGCGCCGACCGCGGCCTGGCATGATGGCGAGAGCGTTGCGCTGTGTTGCTGCAGGCAGGCAAGTGCCTGCGCTCCCCCGGGTGTTACGCCCGAGCACTGCGCCATGAAGTCGGACCGGCAGGAGGACTTGACCGCATCGCGCTGCGCGGCGGTCGGCTGTTTTGGCGCGGCCGCCGCCGTCGTTGTCGGCGTCACATCGGGTTGCGGCGGGGTCTCGTTCGAACTCTTCTTCGGCCCTTCGAGTTTCGAGATCGCGTCGCGACACGGCTTTGACAGCGAAGCATTGTGCTGCTGAAGGCAGGTCAGGGCCTCCATGCCCCCAGGCGTCACACCGGAGCATTGCGCGATGAAATCCGACCGGCAGGCGGATCGAACGGCATTGCGCTGCGCATCCGTTGGCTGCTGCGCCTGCGCACCCGCAGCAAAACAGAGCACCGACAACAGCCCGACGATGGAGATGTTCGTCATGGGCGCGGTCAAGCTTATATCTGAACGTGCGATGAGAAGAGGCTTTAAGCTTCGCATTGCTCCCTCCCTCCCAGGAACAAAGACATGCTATGGCGCTGAAGCGTGAGAAGCGGCCCCTACCCTCAACACAGCGCCGCCAATATTATATTAGCAGTATTTAATGTTAATGAAAATACAGCTTCTGGTTCGCAGCGCTCAGCACAAGCTCCGAAGCCAGGCGCTACGTATCGGCCTGTCGGTTCAGCCCGATACTATCACGCCGGATGAACCGGCTTGGGATGACGACACGCGGGTCTCGCGGATCTTCCGATTTCTCCATTCGAGCAATCAAAAATTCCGTGGCCGCCTCACCAAGCGCCTCCATGGGCTGCTCGATGGTCGATAAAGGCGGCGCGCAATATTCGCAGACCGGCGACCCGTCGAATGAGACGATCGACAGATCATCAGGCACACGCCATCCCATTTTCTGCACCTTGCTCATGAACGAGATCGCCATGTCGTCGCTCGTCGCAACGACGGCCGTCGGCTTTATGGGGAAGCTTGCGAATTCCGCCGCGGCCTGCAGTCCCGTCTCAAATCCGAACTGGAATGACAGGTCACCGCCGGAACGCGTCACGTTCTCCTCGGAGAGGCCTGCGTCCTGCAAGGCTTCGACAAGGCCGGCGTAACGCTCAACGTCATGGTAGTTTCCGGTCGGACCGGCAATATAGAAAAAGCGTCGATGCCCAAGCGCCAGTAGCTCGCGGGCCGCTTCCTTCACGGCCTGGCGATCATTGGTGATGATGCTGGGCACGCTCGTTTCGCTCATGTCGAGAAGCAGCGACACGATCGGCAACCCGGCTTCGGCAAGCGACCTGTTGGCAACAACAGGAAGCTGCGATGAAAGGATGAGCGCGCCCCTCACCGTGCCGCCGAAGGCAAGATCGAGGATATGTCGCTCGGAGCTTTCGTCGCGATCGAGGTTGGCGATCATCAGATTATAGCCGTTGCGGATCACCGTGCGGTTTACCGCCTCCAGCACCTGCGGAATGATCTGCGAGGCGCCGTAATGCAGCGAGCCCGGCAGAATGATCATGATCACGTTCGACTTGCCGACCCTCAGGTTACGGGCAGCCGCGTTGGGGGTGTAGCCGAGTTCCTCGGCGGCGGCCGCGATGCGCGCCCGCGTCTTTTCGTTGACGCGGCCGGGGTTAGCGAGCGCCCGGCTGACGGTCGAAATGGCAACGCCGGCAAGGCGCGCCACATCCGCCATCAGAGCAGACGATCCCTCTGTGGATGAATTGTCTTCCGTTTTCTTCATTCATTCCATCCACTTAATCCCAGCGCCGGGCAGAACCGCCGCATCTCCCAAGATCCTTATAGCAAACGTTTGCCAAAAAATCGAAGAAAGCCATTGCATCTTTTATCGCCTTGTCTAATATCGAGGCATGGCAAACGATTGCCAAGTGCCAAAATACTGAATTATATAAATAAATTTCGCCGTGGAAGTTCGCTTTCGCGACGGGTTGCCTGTGCTCATCGGAGGAATTGAACAATGGCGTCGAGTGAGAAGCTGCGTTTCGGTGTAGATCTGGTTACCTTCTTCCATCCAGGATTTTGGGGCGTCGACAGCTACGACGCGATTGTCGATCACGCCAAGTCCGAGCCGCGCAAGTTCTGGGACAAGATCCTCGACAGCATCCGGGCATCAGGCGTCACCGGCGTCGAGCTGACGTTTTCGCCCTTCAACTGGCAGGACGCCATCAAGACCTACGGTTCGGTCGAAGGCTTCGCCGCCGAACTCTCCAAGCGCGGCCTACAGCTCGCATCCGGCTTCTTCGCGGAACTGGAAGCATCGGGGGACTTCACCGAAGCGGCGGCACAAGACGCCATCATCGCCAAGGCTGAACTCTACGCCGACTTCATCAAGGCCTGCGGCGGCGACGTGATGGTGATCGGCGCGCCGATGCGCCAAACGCCGGGCGCCGAACCGGTTCGCTTCCGCGATTTCGACCAAGCCAAGATCATCGCCGATTTCCTCAACCGGCTGGGCGCGATCCTCTACAAGAAGGGCGTCAAGCTTGCCGTTCATACGGAAGCACACTCGATCTTCGCTGCAGCTCGCGACGTCGATCTATTGATGCTGCTGACTGACCCCACATACGTTCACATGTGCCCGGATACGGCCCATATCATTCTCGAAGGCTCGGATCCGATCCAGCTCGTCGACCGTCACCACGAGCGCATGGTCATCGCGCACTGGAAGGACGCAATCGGCAAGATGCCGGCCGATACGCCGATCGGCAAAGATATCCACGAACGCCATCGTCCCTATTTCTGCGGCTTCGGCCTTGGTCGCGTCGATTGGCCGGCCTGGATCCGGCTGCTTCGCGACCGCCAGTTCAGCGGCTGGGCGATCCTCGAGCTCGATGCCGCTCCCGATCCCGTTGGCGATATCGCCAATGGCCTGACCCTCGTGCGGCAGTCGCTACTGCCGATCTATCGCTAACCGAACCTGTAACCAACGGCCCCGCAAAGAGGGCCCATGAAGAGGTGGAACCATGAAGAGAATGACAATCCTGCTCGCCGGCACCATTCTGCTCGGCGCCGTCGGCCTTGCACAGGCCGATGACAAACTGAAGGCCGAGGTCTTCACCTCCTGGACCTCGGGCGGCGAAGGCCGCGCCGTCGACGCGATCAAGAAGGAATTCGAAAAGCGCGGCGGCGTGTGGGAAAGCTCCACCGTGGCCGGCTTCGAAAACGCCAACGCCGCCTTCCAGAACCGCCTCGTCGCCGGCGACCCGCCGACGGCAAAGCAGGTCGTGGTCGGCAAGGACCCGGCCGAGTTCATCGAACAGGGCGTGATGAACCCGATCGACGAAGTGGCTGCCGCCGGCAATTGGAAGGACGTCCTTCCGAAGGCGCTTTACGACTACATCTCCTATGACGGCAAGGTCTACCTGACGCCGACGGGCATTCACGGCGAAAGCTGGATGTTCTACTCCAAGGACGCCTTCGCCAAGGCTGGCATCACCGAAGAGCCCAAGGATTGGGACGCCTTCTTCGCCGACATGGACAAGCTGAAGGCCGCCGGCCTGACGCCGATCGCCTGGGGCGGCCAGGCATGGCAGGAAGTGAAGGTCTTCAACATGGTGCTCCTGTCGCAGGTCGGCATGGACGGTTTCATGAAGATCTATGCCGACAAGGATCAGGCAGCCCTCACCGCCGACGGCGTCAAGAAGGCGCTCGAGATCTTCGGCAAGCTGCGTGGTTATGTTGACGAAGGCTCTCCGGGCCGCAACTGGAACGACGCGACCGCCATGGTGATCACCGGCAAGGCCGGCGTGCAGTTCATGGGTGACTGGGCCAAGGGCGAATTCACCGCCGCCGGCAAGGTTGCCGACAAGGACTTCGGCTGCGCCATCTCGCCGGCCTCTCCCGGCCTCATCTACATCTCGGATGCGTTCGGCTACATGAAGACCAACGATGCGAATCAGGACGCCGCGCAGAAGCTCTTGGCCGAAGTCGTGATGGATCCGGCCGTTCAGGTCGACTTCTCGCTCAACAAGGGCTCGATCCCCGTGCGCACCGACGTCGACAAGTCCAAGTTCGACGCCTGCACGCAGAAGGGCATGACCTTCCTGTCTGAAGGCAAGATCGTTCCGGAGCACGCCATCACCACGACGCCGGAACAGGTCGGCGCGCTGACCGACTTCATCGGCGAATTCTGGGCAAACCCGTCCGCCGATATCGATGCGTCGGCCGCGCAGTTCGCCGCGATCTTCGAGTAACAGATCGGGCAGTTGCCGCCTGCGCTGCACCACCGGCGCAGGCGGCCTTTCGAAACGCTCTAGCAAAGACCTTCAGATGAAACGCAAGAATAACCGCTCGAAGGCGGCGCTGATCGCGCTCATCCCGACCTGGGCCGCGGTGATCGTCGTCTATCTCGGCACCATGGTCTGGTCCGTCACCCTGTCATTCACCAATTCGCGGCTGTTCCCATCGTGGAACTTCGTCGGCCTGGAGCAGTATTCCAAGCTGTTCGCGACGGCGAAATGGCTGATCTCGTTCCAGAACCTGATCATCTTCGGCATTCTTTACGTATTCGGCTGCCTGTTTCTCGGCTTCCTGCTCGCCGCAGCCCTTGATCGCAAGGTGCGTTTCGAAAGCGCCTTCCGCACGATCTTTCTCTATCCCTACGCCATGTCCTTCGTCGTCACCGGCCTGATCTGGCAGTGGATGATGAACCCGACGCTCGGCGTGCAGGCAAGCGTGCGGGCGCTCGGCTGGGAAAGCTTCACCTTCGACTGGATCATCAACCGCGACCTCGCGATCTATGCCGTGGTCATCGCGGCCCTGTGGCAGGGCGCCGGCCTGGTGATGATCCTGGTTCTTGCCGGCATGCGCGGGATCGACGGCGAGCAATGGCGCGCCGCGCGCATCGATGGCATTCCGGTGTGGCGGACATACGTTTCCATCATCCTGCCGCAGATGACGCCGGCCTTCGCCGCTGCCGGCACGCTGCTCTCAATGGGCGTCATCAAGACTTATGATATCGTCGTGGCGCTCACCAATGGCGGGCCGGGATCGGCCACCGAGGTGCCGGCGAAGTTCATCATGGACAACCTGTTCCAGCGCCAGAACCTCGGCCTTGCAACGGCGGCGGCCACCGTTCTGCTGCTCACGGTCCTCATCATCATCGCGCCGTTCCGCTATGCCCAACACATCCGCGCCCGGCGCCAGGCAGGTACGCTATGACGACCCATCCCCGTGGCCCGAAGCCCACGCAGTTCACCGTCGCGCGCGTCGGCCTCTATGCCTTCCTGATCTCCGCCGCCCTGTTCTTCGCCGTACCGCTCTACGTCATGATCGTCACATCGCTGAAGACCATGGACGAAATCCGGCTCGGCCAGATTTTCGCGCTTCCGCTCCATCTCGATTTCACCGCCTGGAAGACCGCCTGGTCCGGCGCCTGCGCCGGCAGCGAATGCGGCGGCGTGCGCATGGGTTTCTGGAACTCGATCAAGATCACCGTCCCGGCCGTCGCGATCTCCGTCATCTTCGGCGCGATCAACGGTTATGCGCTGTCCTTCTGGCGGCCCAAGGGCGGCCGCGTGATGTTCGGCATGCTGATGGCAGGCGCGCTCGTTCCCTATCAGATCTTCCTCTACCCGCTGGTGCGCGGCATGGCCGTTATGGGCTTCTACAACAGCCTCGGCGGCATCATTCTGGTGCACGTGCTCTTCGGCTTGCCGCTGGTGACGCTGCTCTTCCGCAACTACTTCGTGACGATCCCGGAAGAACTCTTCAAAGCGGCGCGCGTCGATGGCGCCGGCTTCTGGCGGATCTTCATCGAGATCATGCTGCCGATGGCGCTTCCGATGATCGTCGTCGCCTCGATGTTCCAGTTCACCGGCATCTGGAACGACTTCCTGCTCGGCGTGGTCTTTGCCGGACGCGACAATCTTCCGATGACCGTACAGCTCAACAACATCGTCAACACGACGATGGGTGAGCGCAACTACAACGTCAACATGGCGGCCACCATCCTCACCGCCATCATTCCGCTTGCCATCTATTTCCTGTCAGGACGCTGGTTCGTCCGCGGGATCGCGGCCGGCGCCGTCAAGGGGTAAAGCTGAATGCAATCCGCTGTTTCAATCAAGGACCTGAAGATCACCTATGGCGACCATACCGTCATAGAGAAGATGTCGCTGGATATCGCCGCAAAGGAATTCCTGGTCCTGCTCGGCCCCTCCGGCTGCGGCAAGTCCACTCTGCTCAACGCCATCGCCGGCCTTGCCGATATCACAGACGGTGAGATCTGGATTTCGGGCAACAATGTCACCTGGGACGAGCCCAAGGATCGCGGCATCGGCATGGTGTTCCAGTCCTACGCGCTTTATCCCCGCATGTCAGTGCGCAAGAACCTCTCCTTCGGCCTGCGCGTCGCCGGCCTGCCTAAGGCCGAGATCGACAGCCGCGTCGAGCGCGCCGCATCGCTGCTGCACCTCGAAAAGCTGCTCGATCGTCGCCCGGCCGAGCTCTCCGGCGGCCAGCGCCAGCGTGTCGCGATCGGTCGCGCGCTGGTTCGTGAAGTCGATGTCTTCCTCTTCGACGAGCCGCTCTCGAACCTCGACGCCAAGCTGCGCAACGAGCTGCGCGTCGAGATCAAGAAGCTGCACCAGCAGCTCGGCAACACGATGATCTACGTCACCCACGACCAGGTGGAAGCGCTGACGCTTGCCGATCGCATCGCCATCATGAAGGAAGGCGTGATCCAGCAATTGGGCACGCCGGCGGAAATCTATCACCGCCCCGCCAACCTTTTCGTCGCCGGCTTCATCGGCGCGCCGGCGATGAACTTCGTCAGCGGCAAGATCGAGCGCGAGGCTGACAAGCTCCTCTTCAAGGCGGCGGATCTCGCGGTCGATATATCCGGCTATGCTTTTGCCTCCGAACCCAAACCAGGCCCGGCGACCCTTGGCCTGCGTCCCGAACATCTCACCATCCGGGCGAAGGGAGAGGGCGCCGCGATCACGGCCAGCGTATCGGTCATCGAGCCCATGGGCTCGGACACCGTCGTCTGGCTCAGCTGGAACGACACGACGCTGTCGTTGCGGGTGATGGGTGATCTCGATCTTCAGCCGGGCGATGAGATCGGCCTTGGGCTCGATCTCTCCAAGGCTTCGCTATTCGGCGAGGACGGAAACCGTCTGTGAGCCCATCTTCGCGGCCCGCGATAGGGCCGCGCCTCCATTTCATTGATGAAGTCAGGTTTTGAACGACATGTCTGAGAAAGTGTATGACGCGCTGGTGATCGGCTCCGGCGCAGCCGGGTCCTTTGCCGCCAAGGAACTGACGGCCAATGGCCTCTCCGTTCTTCTGCTCGAGGCTGGCCCCGAGATCGGCAAGAACGATTTCAACCCGTCCAAGAAGAAGCCGCCGGCGAGCGCCATCAACATCTGGGAGCGCGCCCGCGCAACTATGAAGGGCCAGCCGATCCAGGCGCGCGCCGCCTTCTTCACCGAGCGCTTCAGCCGCTTCTTCGTCAACGACCGCAAGAACCCCTACACGACACCGCGCGGCGAGCCCTTCCTCTGGATTCGTGGTCGCCAGGCCGGCGGACGCCTGCACAGCTTCGGCCGCGTGCTGAACCGCTGGAGCGACGACGACTTCAAGATCAACAGCCGCACCGGCGCCGGCGTCGACTGGCCGGTCTCGTATGACGAGCTTGCGCCCTACTACGCGGAAGCCGAGACCCATCTCGGCCTCTATGGCAATGAAGATCACGTCGCGGCCATGCCCGACGGCGTCTACGCGCATCCCGCCAAGCTCACGCCGGCCGAGCAGCTCTTCAAGAAGACCGTCGAGGGCCAGGCGTCGGAGCGGCATGTCGTGTCCTGGCGCTATATCGCGCCGGATCCCGAGCGCGTGCCGCGTCCGCTGCGCGAGGCGCTGGCAAGCGGAAAGCTGACCATCAAGCACAATGCCATCGTGCGTCGCATCACGACGGATGCCGAAACCGGTCGTGCGACCGGCGCGGAGTTCACCGACAAGGTGTCCGGCAGGGTCCAGACGATACGTGCCGAAAATGTGATCCTCTGCGCCTCGCCGATCGAAAGCGTGCGGCTGCTGCTTAACTCATCCTCGAAGAAGCATCCGAACGGGCTCGGAAACAGCTCCGGCACGCTCGGCCGCTATTTCATGGACCAGCTGCCCTGCCTCGCTTTCGGCACCTTCCCGCCTTCCAAGGGCTGGTCGCAGGACGATTCCGCGCCGCAAGATCCCTTCTACAATCCATCCGGCGGCATTTTCGTCCCGCGCTTCGATCAGGTGGAGGGCAAGCCGAAACGTGGTGACTTCGCCTTCCAGGGCAGCGTCGGCCGTGCGCCTGCCGGCGACGATCAACCCGCCAACCTCGCCTTCTTCGGCTTCGGAATGATGCTTCCCGATGCCGATAACCGCATCACGCTCGACCCCAATCGCAAGGATGCCTGGGGGATCCCGGTTCCGCACATCCGCTGCGTCATGAACGCGCCCGAGCAGGAGCTGATCCGCAAACAGGAAAACACCCTGATCGACATGGTGAAGGGCGCCGGCGGTGATCTCGACTTCATCGGCTCTCCGCTCGGCCTGAAGGAAATGGGCCGGGGCGCGTTTCCAGAGGCAAGCGCGCTCAGCCGCTTCCTGTTCCGCAAATGGTTCAAGAAGACCATGTGCATGGGGGCCGCCATCCACGAAAGCGGTGGTGCACGCATGGGCGCATCCCGGGAAAACTCCGTGCTCAACAAGTGGAATCAGAGTTGGGATGTGCCCAATCTACTGGTCACCGACGCCAGCTCTTTCGCCGGTGGCGGGACCACTGGCACCACACTGACGGTCATGGCTCTCACGCTACGCGCCTGCCGCAAGCTGGCGAGCGATTACCGTGGACAGAAAGCCTGATTGACGGGTGCTTTGCGTCGGCCGTTTTCGGTAGCCAATCGCAACTAAACGTCGCTTCGTGCGCCAACGCTTACGCTGGTCCCGTTGCAAGCTCCAGTATGCGCCGGGCCTGCCGCAGGTGCGGTGCGTCGATCATCTGGCCATCGAGTTGAAGCACGCCCTTTTCCGGGTTTGCTTCGAATGCCGCGACGATGGCCTGAGCTCTTGCGACTTCGGCTTGCGTCGGCGAGAAGGCCTCGTTGATGACGGGAATTTGAGAAGGATGAATCGCCATCATTCCCGTAAAGCCATCGCTACGCGCCCGGTGCGCGTAGCGTCGCAGGCCCTCGAGGTCGCCGAGTGCCGGGTAGATGGTCTCGATGGCAGCGGCACCGGCGGCGTGGCCGGCAAACAGTGTCAGAGAGCGCAGCATTTCGTAGGGATGAGTATAGCTGCCATCCTCATTTCGCGACCGCATCGCGCCGATTGCCGCGGGAAGGTCCTCTGCTCCCCAGGTCAATCCCAGGATCAGGTGACGAACGGCGGCATAGCTTCCGAGTTGAAAGATTGCTGCGGGCGTTTCCGTCGCGATCGGCATGATCGGCACACCGGGGGCCAGAGCCGCCAAGGCCTCCACACTTGCACTGCCCTCGGCCTTCGGCAGGACGAGCGCGTCGGGCCGGGCATCGAGAATGACCGCGAGGTCTTGCTCCAGGAGGCCGCTCTCCAGCGCGTTCACCCGCACGAAGAGCTTGACCGGCCGTTCGGCCGATCGCAGGAAAGTGGCGACCGCCGCTCTCGCTGCCGGTTTCTCGGCAAGCGCAACAGCATCTTCCAGGTCGAGAACCAGGGCATCGGCTTCAAGCGCAAATGCCTTCTGCATGCGATCCGGCCGGTCCCCAGGCACAAAGAGCAGCGAACGCAGCCTCATGCCGGTCTCCTCTGCACCAGTGCGCTACGCAGGCACCTGCAAACCACTTCGCTGCGCTGATTGATCAACTCGTGCTGGAAGGTGACAATCCCGGCCGTCGACCTCGATCGACTCTCTCTCAGATCGGCGACTTCGGTTTCGGCGCGCATCGTATCGCCGATGAAAACAGGCTTCGGCATCACCAGCTTGTCGTAGCCCAAATTCGCAACCAGCGTGCCCATGGTAGTATCGCCGACCGAGAGCCCGACCATGAGCGCGAAGGTGAAGGTGCCGTTGACGAGTATCTGGCCGAATTCGCTGGCCTTCGCCGCTTCCGCATCGATGTGCAGCGGCTGCGGATTGTGGGTCATGGTGGAGAAGAGGAGATTGTCTGTTTCGGTGACCGTACGTCGGATCTCGTGCGAAATCCTGTCGCCGATGGTCCAGTCCTCGAAATGACGCCCGGCCATCATTGGTCTCCTTCCAGCTGCATGAGGACACTGCCTTCGACGACCTGTGCCTCGGCAAGGACCTTCATCTCCGAAACGACGCCATTGAACGGTGCGCTCAGCGTCTGCTCCATTTTCATTGCCTCGATGACGACAAGAGGCTGACCTCTGGTGACACGACCTCCCTTGGCGACCATGAGCGCGATCACCCTGCCCGGCATCGGCGCGACAATCGCGCCATCGGAATGGCCGGCACTCCCGCCCACGAGACCGGCGCGTGGCGGCCCGAAAGCCCAGGCTTCGCCATCCAGAAAGAGCACGCCGGCATCGGTCGCGGCCGGCTCGCCGCCATCGCGCAGTTCCACCCGATAGGCTGTACCGCCAACCTCGACACCGATCTCCCGCGACGGCGGTGCGTTCATCCGAAATCCGTTTCCCGTCGTCCACATGTTGCCGCCCGGCTTCGGCAGGATCGCCCGCGCGGCCGCTTGCAGCACGCGTTCGCTGGGCTCGGCCGGCGGGATGAGATCGGTCGCGTGCCTTTCGATGAAGCCGGTGTCGACCGTGCCGGCGCAAAAATCGGGGTGGTCGAGCGTGCGTGCGAGGAAGGCGGCGTTGGTGCGCACGGGCCAGACCTCGACGTCAGCTGCCGCACGGGCCAATCGCCGCGCCGCGTCCTGGCGCGTTGCGCCGTGGCTGATCAGCTTGGCGATCATCGGATCGTAATAGGCGCTGATTTCGTTGCCCTCTTCGACACCGCTATCGACCCTGATGCCATCAGGAAACTTGAGATGACTCAGCCGACCGATCGAAGGCAGGAAGCCTGTAGACGGGTTTTCGGCGTAGAGCCTCGATTCCATCGCCCATCCGTTGATCGATAACTGCTCCTGGCGCAGAGGCAGCGGCTCGCCGGATGCCACCAGGATTTGCCATTCGACAAGATCCTGGCCGGTGATGGCCTCGGTCACAGGATGTTCGACCTGCAGCCGGGTATTCATCTCCATGAACCAGATGCGATCGGCGCGAAGTCCTTCGGACGCATCCGCGATGAACTCGATCGTCCCCGCGCCGACATAATCGACCGCGCGCGCCGCTTGAACCGCGGCCTGGCAGACGGCCTCTCGCGTCGATGCGTCCATGCCCGGCGCCGGCGCTTCCTCGATGACTTTCTGGTGCCGCCGCTGCAGCGAACAATCGCGCTCGAACAGGTGGACGACGTTTCCGTGTGTGTCGCCGAAGACCTGGACCTCGATGTGCCGGGGCGAGAGGATGTATTTCTCGAGCAGCACCCGGTCATCGCCGAAGGCGGCAACGGCTTCGCGGCGGCAGCTGGCGAGCGCCGCCGGAAATTCCACTGCGCTATCAACGCGACGCATCCCCTTGCCGCCGCCCCCGGCGACAGCCTTGATCAGGACAGGATAGCCGATCGCCTCCGCTTCGCGCTGCAGCCGCTCGTCCGCCTGGTCCTCGCCGAGATAGCCCGGCGTGACCGGGACGCCCGCCGCGATCATCCGCTTCTTGGCCGCATCCTTGAGGCCCATGGCCCGGATCGAAGCCGCAGGCGCCCCGACCCAGATCAGACCGGAGGCCGTGACCCGTTCCGCGAAGTCGGCATTTTCCGACAGAAAGCCGTAACCCGGATGGATCGCCTTCGCGCCGGTCCGCATCGCGGCCTCGACAATCCTGTCGGCGTTGAGATAGCTCTCCTTGGCCGGTGCCGGCCCGATGCAGACCGCCTCGTCCGCCTCGCGAACGAAGGGCATGTCGCGATCGATCTCGGAGTGAACGGCGATCGTGCGGATCCCGAGCCGTTTCGCCGTTCTTATGATCCTCCTCGCGATCTCGCCGCGATTGGCGATCAGCAGGCTGTCTATCACGGTCTCTTCTCTCCCTGCCTTTGCGGCTACATGCGAAACAGGCCGAACTGGGCGCGCTCCGGTATCGGTGCATTCAACGTCGCCGCGAATGCCAGGCCGAGTACATCGCGTGTCTGCGCGGGGTCGATGATGCCGTCGTCCCATAGCCGTGCGGTTGCGTAATAGGGGTTGCCCTCATCCTCGTACTTCTGCCGGATGGGCGCCTTGAACGCCTCGGCCTCATCGGCGCTCCAGCTTTCGGCATCGCGGTGCACGGTCGCCAGAACCGAGGCGGCCTGTTCGCCGCCCATGACGGAGATGCGGGCATTCGGCCACGTGAACAGAAAGCGCGGCTGATAGGCGCGGCCGCACATGCCGTAATTGCCCGCGCCGAAGCTGCCGCCGATCAGGACCGTTATCTTCGGCACCGATGCCGTTGCCACCGCCGTCACAAGCTTCGCGCCGTTCTTGGCGATCCCTTCGGCTTCATATTTGCCACCGACAATGAAGCCGGAGATGTTCTGCAGGAAGAGCAGCGGTATGCGCCGCTGACAGGCAAGCTCGATGAAATGGGCGCCCTTCAGCGCGCTCTCGGAGAAGAGCACGCCATTATTGGCGAGAATCGCGACGGGGACACCCCAAATCCGCGCAAAGCCGCAGACCAGCGTGGTGCCATAGAGCGCCTTGAACTCCTGCAGTTCAGAGCCGTCGACGATACGGGCGATGACCTCGCGAACGTCATAGGGCGTGCGCACGTCGCGCGGAACGATGCCGTAGAGCTCCTGCGCGTCGAGCTTCGGCGGCTGTGGCTCGGCCACCTCGATGTCCGCCCGCTTCGGTCGATTGAGTGTCGCGACGATGTCGCGAACGATCAGAAGCGCGTGCTCGTCGTTCTCCGCGACATGGTCGACGACACCGGATTTCCGGCCGTGCGTATCGGCGCCGCCGAGTTCCTCGGCGGATATGATCTCACCCGTTGCCGCCTTGACCAGTGGCGGGCCGGCGAGGAAGATCGTTCCCTGATTGCGCACGATGACGGTTTCATCGGACATCGCGGGCACGTAAGCGCCGCCCGCCGTGCAGCTGCCCATGACGCAGGCGATCTGGGCGATGCCCGCCGCCGACATCTGCGCCTGATTGTAGAAGATGCGCCCGAAATGATCGCGATCGGGAAAGACCTCCGCCTGATGCGGCAGGTTGGCGCCGCCCGAGTCCACCAGATAGATGCAGGGCAGCCGGTTTTCCCAGGCGATCTCCTGCGCCCGCAGATGCTTCTTCACCGTCATCGGAAAATAGGCGCCGCCCTTCACGGTCGGGTCATGCGCCACGATCATGCACTCGACGCTTGAGACCCTGCCGATGCCGGCGATCATGCCCGCGCCGGGCGCCTCGTCATCATACATGCCATTGGCGGCAAGCTGTCCGAGCTCGAGAAACGGCGAGCCGGGATCGAGCAGGCGCTGGACGCGGTCACGCGGTAAAAGCTTGCCACGCTCGACATGCCGCTCGCGATGTTTCGCAGAGCCGCCCAAAGCTGCCCGCGCCACCTTGGAGCGGAGCATCTCCACCAGAGCAAGATTATGCGCTTGATTGGCCGCGAAGGTTTGCGAGCTGGTATCGAGCATCGTCTGCAGCTCCGGCATCAGCCCCTCGCCTCGCTACCTATGACTTCGCGCCCGATCAGCATGCGGCGCACTTCGTTGGTACCGGCGCCGATGTCGAGCAGCTTGGAATCCCGCCAGTACCGCTCGACCGGCCAGTCTTTCGTATATCCCGCGCCGCCCAGCGCCTGGATCGCCTGCTCGGCCACTTTGACCGCGCTTTCGGATGCATAAAGAATGGCTCCTGCCGCATCATGCCGCGTCGTCTTGCCGGCATCGCAGGCTCTTGCCACCGCATAGACGTAGGCGCGGGCGGAATTCAGGGCCACGACCATGTCCGCCACCTTTGCCTGGATCAGCTGGAAACTACCGATCGGCGCACCGAACTGCTTGCGCTCCCTGACATACGGAAGCACCACATCCAGGCAGGCCTGCATGATGCCGAGCTGGATGCCGGAAAGCACCACGCGCTCATAGTCGAGCCCGGACATCAGCACTTTGACGCCGCCGTTAAGCGGGCCCATGATGTTTTCTTCCGGAACGAAGCAATCATCGAAGACCAGTTCCGCCGTCGGCGATCCGCGCATGCCGACCTTGTTGATCTTCTGGCCGATCGAGAAGCCCGGAAAGCCCTTTTCTACCAGAAAGGCGGTGATCCCTTTGGAGCCACCATCGGGAACGGTCTTGGCATAAACGACCAGCGTCTTGGCATAGGGCGCGTTGGTGATCCAGAATTTGGTGCCGTTGAGGCGGTAACCGCCATCGACCCTATCGGCGCGGAGCCGCATCGAGACGACGTCCGAGCCGGCGCCTGCTTCCGACATGGCAAGGCTGCCGACATGCGCGCCCGATATCAGAGAGGGAAGGTATCGCTGCTTCTGCTCGGCCGAGCCCCAGCGCGAGATCTGATTGATGCAGAGATTGGAGTGCGCGCCATAAGACAGGCCGACCGACGCCGAGGCGCGGCTGATTTCTTCACAGCCGATGACATGTTCGAGATAGCCGAGCCCAAGGCCGCCAGAGCCTTCCGGCACCGTGATACCATGAAGGCCAAGCGCCCCCATCTCGGGCCAGAGCTCGACCGGGAACCAGTCCTCCTCGTCTATCTTCGCGGCAAGCGGGGCAATACGATCTGTCGCAAACCGATACGTCGTCTCACGGATAGCCTCCGCCATTTCGGATAACCCGAAATCCAACTCCAGCATGTCGCCAGTCCTCCCAGACTGCGATCATGCTACCGCGACGAATGCGATTAGTAAAATCGTATCAACGCCATCGCCTCCGGCGCGTTGCCGGGGAGCACGGGTAGGCTACGCGTTCTGGAGCGCCAAGATCTCGGCCGCTACCAGTTCCTGTAGACGCCACAAGTTGCGGTCGCGGATGCCCTCGGCTTGAAGATCGACGATCGTGTTGTGAAGGTACTCGGCGCAGGAGCCGCCCTCACCGCACGCCGTCGCGATCAGCGAAGACGCTTCCACCGCCGGCAGCGGTTTCGTCAGTCCGGCCCGCTTGGTGCTAGCCCAGAACGTCAGAGCTCTTTTGACACCGCTTTCGGTTCTGACCGGAAGCCACCGCACCATGTCGATCACTTCGCTATACTTGATCTCGCGCGCGACCAGAGCGCGCAGATCCTGGCGGCGGCGATCGGCTGAAAGCTCGAAGACGATGCCATCGCACTGGCCGCCGCGCTCAAGCGCCATCATCAGGCCGGGCTGCTCGCTGGTTGCGCGCCAGCGCTGAATTTTCAGTGAGAATGACCTGTGCCAGCCGTATGCGGTTGCGCGCTCGCGGCTGGCCGGTTCGAACTCCGGATTCCAGATCAGGGAACCATAGGCAAAGACGAGAAGAGGCTCACCTGCCGCTTCATGCTCGATCCCGTCGACGAGATCGTCAAGCTCAGCTTCCGAAAGCGGCGTCCAGCCCGGTTCCGGTCCATCATCACGGACATCTCGGATGGTCAGGGCAACAAGTTGGGGCGTCAGCTGCATGGTGGTATCGATCTGTATCAGGTCAAGGAAATGGAGCAACTGGCCGTGGCAGATGTCTGCCACGGCCAGGTCTTTTCGTCAGGACTGCACGAAAGCGAGCAGGTCGGCGTTCAGCACATCGGCATTGACGGTCAGCATGCCGTGCGAGAAGCCCGGGTAGGTCTTCAGCGAACCGTTCTTCAGAAGCTTGGCCGACTTCAGTGCGGAGTCCGCGATCGGTACGATCTGATCGTCTTCGCCGTGCAGTACAAGCGTCGGAACGGTGATCGCCTTCAGGTCTTCCGTCTGGTCCGTTTCGGAGAAGGCCTTGATGCCGTCATAGTGCGCCTTAGCACCGCCCATCATGCCCTGGCGCCACCAATTCTGGATCACGCCTTCCTGAACCTTGGCGCCATCACGGTTGAAACCGTAGAAGGGGCCGGCCGGGACATCGCGGAAGAACTGCGCCCGGTTGGCGGCGAGTGCTGCACGGAAGCCGTCGAACACTTCGATCGGCAGGCCATCCGGGTTATTTTCGGTCTTCAGCATCAGCGGCGGAACGGCCGACACCAGAACAGCCTTGGCGACGCGGCCGGCCGGCTGGCCGAACTTTGCAACGTAGCGGGCAACTTCACCGCCACCGGTGGAATGGCCGATATGCACGGCGTTCTTCAGATCCAGCGCTTCGACGACGGCAAAAGCGTCAGCGGCATAGTGGTCCATATCGTGACCGTCGGCGACCTGGGCGGAGCGGCCGTGGCCACGGCGGTCATGGGCAATGACGCGGTAACCCTTCGACAGGAAGAACAGCATCTGCGCATCCCAGTCATCCGACGACAGCGGCCAGCCGTGGTGGAAGACGATCGGCTGTGCGTCCTTCGAACCCCAATCCTTGTAGAAGATTTCAACGCCGTCCTTGGTGGTGATCGTAGCCATGTCAGTATTTCCTTCTGTTTTAGTGTGTGTGGGTGCAGCACTCGCTGCAAAGGTAAAGGCGGGTGAGATTGCCATCGTCGCTGCGGCTGCACCGGCGGAAAGCAGTGCGCTGCGGCGCGTCATGGAAGAAAAAATCTCGGTCATTTCATATCCTGCAATCGTGTCGTTTCAAGCTTCAGACGACGCTGTTGCTCGGCTGATGGGGAGATATTGCCGCGAAACACTCGCGCCAACAATTGCATCAATAATTTCTATTTTATTGCCATTTTTGCAATTATTGATGCGTCGTGTCTGGAGCCCCATCGAAGAAGAGATAGATGGCTGCGATCTTGCCATCCCGCGCCACGATGAAATCGGTGCCGGCATAGGCGGGCGGTTGGCCCGGTGCACCGGCGGACCATCTGAGCCGGCCGGCCTGATCTTGAAGAACCTCTGCCGGTGCGATCGGTGTATATTTGAAATCCGGGTGCATGGCGCGGATCACGCCGGCGATGCGAACGATCTCGTCCCGGCCTCGATAGATGCCGTGCGGCTCGGTGAAGACGGCATCCTCGTGGAGAATCTCCTCTGCGGCCTTCTGGCGGAGGACGGCATCGCCCTCCCCGAAGATCTCGTGCAGGTTCCGCTCCAACAGCGTTGCAATGTCTGTCATGACTTCTCTCCTTGAAACCGATCCTCAGATCTGAACCTGGCCGCCATCGACAAACAATTCGACGCCGTTGACGAAAGAGGCTTGATCCGACGCCAGGAAGAGAACCGCCTTGGCAATTTCCTCCGGCTGACCGATGCGACCGGCGGGGATCAGACCGGCGAGATAGTTTTTCGTATTTTCGGCGCTGTCGCCATTACCGAAGAGTTCGTTCAGGCCAGCCGTCTCGGTAACGCCGGGGCTGACGGCATTGACGCGAATATGGCGATCCTTGAGGTCGAGGATCCAGTTGCGCGCGAAATTGCGGACGGCCGCCTTTGTCGCCGAGTAGACGCTGAGCGCCGGGGTTCCGGAGATGCTCGTGGTCGACGAGGTCAGCACGATCGAAGCGCCATCGCGCAGCAGAGGCAGCGCCTTCTGAACCGTGAACAGCACGCCCTTGACGTTTGTGTCGAAGGTCTTCTCGTAATGCTCCTCGGTGATGGCACCGAGCGGTGCGAATTCACCGCCGCCAGCGTTGGCGAAGACCACGTCGATCTGCGAGTGCTTCTGCTGGACGGCATCATAGAGGCGGTCGATATCGACAAGCTTGGCCATGTCGCCCTGAACGCCGGTCACCCGGCCGCCGATTTCCTTGACGGCTGCATCGAGCGCATCCTTGCGGCGGCCGGTGATGAACACCGAAGCGCCTTCGTTCGAAAAGGCCTTCGCGGTGGCCAGTCCGATGCCGCTGGTACCGCCGGTGACCACAACGACCTTGTTTTCGAATGTCTTGCTCATTGTCTTTGTCTTTCCTGTGTTTGGCTCTGTGTTGACGGCCCGTTGCCGTTGAGAAAGAAGATGCCATCAGAACGCTGATGCAAATAGTCTGCAAAAATGCTACCCATCGTTCCATATGGAGAACGATAATGCAGTCTGATCTGAACGATCTCGTCTACTTCGCCGAAGTGGTGGCCCATGGTGGCTTTGCCGCGGCGGGACGGGCATTGCGCGAGCCGAAGTCGAAGCTCAGCCGTCGCGTCGCGGGACTAGAAGCTCGGCTTGGGGTTCGCCTGATCGAGCGCTCCAGCCGACGCTTCAGGGTGACCGACGTCGGCCAGGCCTTCTATGAACGCTGCAAGGCGATCGTTGCCGAAGCGGAGCGGGCCGAAGCCCTGGTCGCGGAAGCGCAATCGGAACCGCACGGTCTTATTCGCATGAGCTGCCCAACCGGGCTGGTCGAGCCGATCTCAGCTCTCGTGACCAAGTTCCTGGCTCAGTATCCGCGAGTGCGGCTTCAGCTCGTTGCCGTCGACCGCCCTGTCGATCTCATCGAAGAGCGGATCGATGTGGCGCTCCGCGTGCGCACCTCGCTGGATGGAGACGCATCGCTCACGATGCGCTCGCTCGGAAATTCCATCCGCATCCTCGTCGCAAGCCCGCAGCTTGCCAGCCGTATCGGCAGCATCACCGACCTAGCCAACCATCCCACGCTTTCGACGACAGACGATCAGGGTGAAGTGAGTTGGCTTCTTGAAACCGACGACGGCCAGACACATACGGTTCGACATGAACCCAGGATCGGCTGCGCCGACTTCACGGCGGTAAGAACCGCGGCGCTCGCAGGACTGGGGGTCGCGCTGCTGCCGGACCACACCTGCAAACAGGCGCTGCAAGATGGGAAACTCGTGCGCGTCTTGCCGGCATGGCGGGGCATGAGAGGGCTGGTGCATATTGTCTTCACGACACGCCGAGGGCTGCCTCCGGCGGTGCGTAACTTCATCAACGCTCTGGCCGCCGGCTTTCCGAAGGACGCACTGGCGGAATAGTCGCGCTAAGTGGCGGCGGCTAGATGATACCCCACGCCTGAAATCTTCCCCTGCCCGTCACTTCGCGCAGGCCAAGTTCCGCTAGAATGCGCCGCGCCGCCTGTGGCGTGACATCCAGGATCTGGCTGACCATGCCGGACGAGACGATCGGCTTCTCCATGACGAGATCGACAAGTGCCGGAAGTTTTGACGACGATCGGCGGCCGACGAGTTTCCGCTCCATCATTTGCCGCGCGAGCGCCAGCCGGTCGTGTTCCTTCAGTCCTATTTCCGCGGCCATGATCAGACCTTGAGCGCTGGCCAACAGTCGCGTCTCCCGATCCCGATGCCGCCGCCGATCGACGGAGACCGATTTGAGACCGAGATTGAATGCTCCGAGATGCGCCGCCGTCGTCACGCCCTCCTCTCGCAGGATCGAGGCAGCCAGCAACCGACCGAGCCATGGGGCATGTTGCAAGACGGCGAGCTCGGTCCAGGCATCGAAGGCTATCAAGGCCTGCAGCACCGGCGGTAGATCGTGGTTCTGCCGCAAAACGCCTCTCCATTCGTCGAGCCGCTCGTCCTCGTTCCAATCCAGATCATAAGCCAACGATTCCCGCTCTCGGGGATATGAGCGTGCCGGGCCTGTCACATCCGCCAGCACCGCTTCCGTTCGCGCCAGAACGGCATCGATTTCGGCTAGCTCCGCGTCGAAGGCGCTGGAGAACGTACCTCTGTCATTTCCCTTTGTCTCAAGGGAAGACATGAGGTCGTTGTCGGTCTTCTTGCTATCCGGAGAATAGGCATTGCCGCTCCTAAGATCAGTGCCGCGCAAACTGCGGAGCCCTTCTGGACTTAGCGCCCAAGCCGGCGACTGAGACGCAATTCTTCGTCGCGTACGCAACACGTCGCGCGCGATCGTCAGCTCGTGGCTCGGTGCGCGAATGTCGTGACCCGCATCGTGGAGCACGAGATCCTCCAGATGAACGAGTTCGCCATCGATCCATAGAGAGGCACAGGCATCGGTGAAATGGGATCGCTCGATCCAGCCGCCTCCAATGGGCGATCGCCCGATCCGCTCATCAAGCCTTGCCAGCACAATACCGGCCTCTGAAACCGGTCGGAGCAGGCTCTGGATAGGCAATTTGGTGGAATCGTAACGCATTGAAATCATGGTAAATGATTTCCTTAAGGAACTCCATATCGGAGTTAACGTTCCTCACTGCGTATTGGGACGAAGCAGCACGGCAAGCTCTTTGAGTGCTCTGTTACTGTAGGAAAATCCTACACGATTCTTCCGAGCTTTTCCGCAATTTTCCGCAGATTAATGCAGAAATCAGCAGCTTCGGAGAAGTGCTGGTCGTAGCGTCGAGACGAACCGACGCGCGGAGGAAAGCTGGACGGCTAATCGCCGGATGCTGATAATAAAAGTCATCGGCCGAGTTTGAGGAGAGGTTACGAAGCTCGTTTGGCGCAAGGTCACCGGCTTAGTCCGGCCCAGCCTACGCAAGGGTTAGCCAACTTGCGATGCCGATGCCTCGGCAATATTTGTCCTATTGCATCCTGCAATCTTCTATCCGCAGTAAGGTTCATTTTGCGCTTCAGAAGCTTGCGGCAATAAGATCCAGCTCCCCCTCGCTGCGGTCTGCGGCTTGCTGCTCGCATGAACGTTTTCGATGGCGAAGAAGCAACCGGTGACGCCAGCCGATTATCCCCTCCCCTGCTTACCGGCCCGTATGGAAACCGCTTCAAGAGGCCGCTCAAAGCATGCTGCTTACCCATGATCTCGCGACACTTCATGTCTTCCTATTCGATCACCTGCTTAGTCTCGTGCAGTTCACCGGGCATTGAGCCCGATGAAGCGGACGGGCTACCCTCGTGCGCTCCTCAGAGCTCCGAACATCACTTCGAAACATTGACAGCTGTCAATGTTTCGCGCGCTTACGTCGTAGCCGTCAGGTTGACCTCGTCAGTGATAACAAAACACCGAGCAATCGGTTACCACCGCAATAATAGCGATGAGCTGCCACCCCATGAGCTAAGCAAGCACGCGTTCCATTCGCTTCCAAGCAAACATGAAAACCTTGACACCTGGCAATATCCCCACATCCCGCCTCACGACGCGGCCCTCTCCTTTCCGGCATTTGTCCTCAGGAGAGCCATCAAAACCGGGCCCAGCGAGAACTCTCGTCTTTGGGCCCTCGCCGTCAAATCTCGGAGATATCCGCCGGCCGAATTGATGTGTCCTGCCCGCTGGAAGATGCAGGCCATCGTCGCGGCGGCGTTCTCAGGCCCCATGATCTCGCAAGCATTTCGATAGGCACCGGGAGTTACCCCGAGCATCGATCGGACGAGCACTGCCGCCTCCATCAACTCGCGCCAACTCGAAACCATTCCACCTGGCCCATAGCTCATAATCTCAGGGCAGGCCCGCAGCACTATGCTCAACGGAAATGTTTTGGTTGGATCGTTCTGCGTTTCTGAATTGGGTGTTGGTTGTGCCTCTGGTTCTTCGCCATGCGGTTCAATTTCAATAATGGATTCTGTATTTGAATTCTGTATGTGGCAGCCAGATCCGATGTCATAGGCGCCCATTTTTTCCGAATTCAGTTTATTTTCCAGAAGATTAAGCACGATATGCCTGAGCTTCTCGATGTCTTCGAGGCTGTTCTGTAGATCGCGAAGGGACGGCGTACGAGGTATGCTGCCGACGAGCTCAATATAGCGCGTTTCGATAGCCTCCCAGTCTCCGGAGACTCCTTCGACTATGGCCGCTGAAATCAGCTTGCGCACATCACGACGGCAGATCGACAGGGTTTCCTTCGTTCGCCGAAACAGCGCCCTGTCGGTCGCAATTCGGTCCGACAAAGCGGATAATTCCGACGCCCGTGCAAGCAGCGGCGACAAGTCGAAGCCGTAAGCTTGCTCGATCTCGCCAGTGCGATTCTTTCGAGCATAACGCTTTCCGTTTGCACTGTCCTTGCGCAGGATCAGCCCTGCATCAACGAGCGCGGCAAGATGACGACGCAGGGTCGTCCCTGTGATGCCGTGGGCGCGGATGGAAAGCTGCGCATTGGACGGAAACACGATCATGGCGCGGTCCGAAGCCAGTTCGCTTTCGGGATAGAACGTCAGAAGTGCGTTCAATACCGCGAGGGCTCGATCCTGAATGCCAAGCAAGTTCCTGGCTTCGGACGCATCGCGGAACACTTTCCATTTATCGACAGACGATCCTGATTCGATTCCTGCGACCGCAGCCTGACGTTTCATCAACGCAAGCGTCATCGGCCGCCGCCCAAAGGGCGTCGTTATATGTCCAACGTGCATTTTTTCACCTTTCAAAAGGCAAAAGAAAGCCGTCCACCAAATTAGGTGCCAAAGTGTCTTGACTGTGATTCGGGGAAATGCGATTCTCTAGTTGCTACACAGAGAGAGAGGCTTCCACGACGGCAACGTTTGGGGGCCTTTTTCTTTTGCTTGTTTTCCTTTCCTGGATCGGCTGACAGCGCTTGATAGCGTCAGAGCTTTGTTTCACGCTTGGCTGCAAACCGCTCGACAAGTGCCGGTAGCTCTGCGCCAATGAATCTCAAAAAGTCACGTTCGAGGCCATTCTCGGCCACAAGCCGGATCTCCTTTAGAGTAACCACCCATGCACCGAGACGCATGCCGTCGCTGTCGACGATCGGCGTCAGCGACGGTCTCGGTTCCGCACTGGGCTTGAGGCTGACCAACACGCGCTGGAACCTCTGGTCGGAGAACTCCGCTGGATCAGCCTTCAGTGCGAGCGTCTCTCTGGCGATGTCCAAGGACGCAGGCTCACTGGAAATCAACTTTGCCAGGTCAAGCCATCGTGGCCGGCCGATTTTAGGCGCGCGGCCGATTGCTTCGATAATGTCGGCGGGGACGGCACGATAAACGCTGCGCATTCGCGCAAGTTCGGCAGCCTCGATCGACAAAGCAGCATAGATTTCACGCGCCTTTATGCCGGCATCGTCCATTCGGGATGCGAACAACGCGCGCTCAATCCAGGTCAAGTCTTGACGGCTGGCATTCTCAATGCCTTGAGCCACCACGAGATCAAGGTCGGACATGTCGACCTCGACAGCCCGCACTGATTTGTTGAGTTCCTTGGCGGCTTGCCAGCGCCGGTGTCCGTAGACAATCTGAAAGCGCCCGGGATCAGAGGGGTGCTTTCGGATCTGGATCGGAACCTTCTGCCCGTCGGTTTCGATCGACCGTTTGAAAGCGTCAAAACTGGCGGCATCATCATCGGGCAGGCGGTCAGGGTAGGGGGATGGATCGATCAGCGACGGATCCACGTCGCGAACAGTCGCTCCACCTGATTCCACGAGCGCCTTCAGTCGATCGCGTTCGGTGCGGATGTCGTCGATCGCGCGATGCGCGGCACCGATTACGCCGGCGCCAACGCGATTGCCTACCGCAGGCGATGGGGCAGGGGACACTTCCCGGCTGACGTCGGTTACCTTACCGCTTTCCAGTTCGGCCGACAGAAGGCCGAAACTTGCGACAATGGATTTGCGCGGAGACTTGCTCATGGACGTCCCCAGCTCTTGTTGAGAAGATCGACGATGGCCTCGTTAACGGCATCAACGGCTTCGCGCGCACGTTTATGTGTGTCGCGACCGAGCTGGCCCATCTCAAGCTCATAGATGGAGCGCTTGGCCAAGCCGGCCGCCTCTACAGCCGTGCTTTCGATGGCTGTAGGCAGAAGGACGTCAGCGCCGAACAGATGACGCAACATGGCGACTACTTGCGACTGGGGCGCATCGTTGGGATTGTGACGCGTCACCAAGTAACGGATGAAGTCCTGATCCAGCTGGGCGCCGCTTTCGTTCAACACGCTGATCAGGTCCCCCATCATGAGAAGAAACTGGCTCATCGAGGCGACGTCGAGCATGGCGGGGTGAACCGTTATGATCATGCTTGTTGCTGCATAGATCGCGCTCAGCGTGAGAAAGCCGAGGGACGGCGGCGTATCGAGAATGACGACGTCGTAGTCGTTCTCGACCTCGGCGAGAGCAAGCTTCAGGCGTTCGAAGAAGATGGCGCCGGATCCTGAGCGGTTGGCAAGGACACGAGGCGTTTCATGCTCGTATTCCATGACCTCCAGGTTGCCAGGAATGAGATCGACGCCATCAAAATAGGTCTTGCGGATGATATCGCGAATGGGCCGGCGCTCGGCATCATCGTATCGGAGCGCCGCATAGATCGTCTCGTTGGCACCAACATCCATTTCCGGCTGGGCGCCGAAAAGCGCAGACAGCGAGGCCTGCGGATCCAGGTCGAGAGCCAGAACGCGATAGCCGTGCATGGCGAGATAATGCGCGAGATGAACGCAGGTGGTGGTCTTGGCGCTGCCGCCCTTGAAGTTGGCGATCGCCAAAACCTGAAGGTGCTCACCATCTCGCCGGCGAGGAAGAAAGCGCAGCGCATCCGCCGGCTTTTGTGCGGCGAAAAGCTCACGCAATTCATTGATCTGCGCGAGCGTATAAACGCGGTGATTGTTTTCAAGCCTGCTGGGTACGGGACCACGCCCTTCGCTCGACATCAACTTCAATGTCGAATCAGGAATAGAGGTGAGCTTTGACACCTCGTTGGTCAGAAACTGACGAAGCATTTTTTCAGATCTGGGCGGGTACATCCGCATACGCAGCTGCTGTAGCTGCCCTGACAGAAGACCTGCATGGCGCAAGATCTTGCTGCCAGCATCTTCCTTCGAAGCGACCACTGATTCCGTCCGTTGTGCTATTGCCATTTTACCCTCTTGGCGGCCCCAAGCCGATTTACCGGCCATTGCCCGCCAAAAGGTAAAACACGATTCTCGAAAATCGTCCAGAACAATAGGGTTAACAAAACCTTAAGTAGGAAACGGGAAAGTTTGCCCGATCCAGGCTAACATATCGTGATCGCTTGCATTTTCCCATGGCGATTTATCACTGCCATTTTGGTTTGCCATCACTCCTGCCGAAACTCACCCCAGCCTGCACACCTCAAAGTTCATTAACCAGCTACCGAACCGGGAATCGAAGCGGGGCGATCTGAGGATCATTCCTCCATGTACATGCGTTGATGGGCATCGCGATACCGGCCTTGTCCGGCCGCACACGGCCTTTGCTGTTCGACATGCCGGACAGCTGTCTCAACCGAAATCCGGCGCGTGCGACAGCTTGATACAATTTAGCTTTTCGTCGGCAAACATCTGCGACAGGCCATCTGTAGTTCTCTCGTTTCAGAGGTGATCGGAAGGGCTCACTCCGTCGGCATTTCATGACCGCCTCTTTGGGCCTGCCGAGCAGGTCGATCCACACGGTAAGTCGCCGTTTCATCGAAACCATACTGGAGTGCTTCATGAGCAGACTGTCCTTGCGCCTTGCTTCGGCTTTCATCAGCGTGTCGGTCTTGACGGCGTGCGAAAAGGGCGAGGCATCGACGGCTCAAGCGCCTCCTCCTCCAGCCGTCGGTTTCGTGACGGTGACCCCCAAGCAATCGGCCGTCACAACGGAGCTTCCGGGCCGGATCGCAGCAACAAGGGTTGCCGAAGTTCGTCCGCGCGTTTCCGGCATCGTCACCGAACAGGTTTTCGAGCAAGGCGCGACTGTCCAGCGCGGCGATGTCTTGTACCGGATCGACGCCGCTCCCTTTCAGGCGCAGGTCGACAGTTCCGAAGCCACACTTCGCAGGGCGAAAGCCGCGCAACTCGATGCTCGCCAGACGGCGGACCGCCAGGAGCAACTGCGCCGGTCCAACGTGACTTCGCGGCAGGAATACGATTCGGCCGTGGCACGCCTTGCGCAGGCCGACGCCGATGTCGCGGTTGCGGAAGCCGGTGTGGTGACCGCAAAGCTGAACTTGCAATATTCGAGCGTGACGGCGCCGATCTCCGGCAAGATCGGGCGCGCGCTGATTACAGAAGGTGCGCTGGTCTCGGCCAGTGGAGGAGAAAACCTCGCGACCATCCAGCAGCTGGATCCTGTCTACGCCGACTTCACGCAACCCGCCGCCGATCTCATCCGGCTGCGCAAGGCACTGGCCGAGGGACGGCTTGAGGCAAGCCCCAACGAGGCCCGCGTGACGCTGCGCCTCGACGACGGATCGGAATACGGTGAAGCCGGGCGCGTGCTCTTCTCCGAGGCCGGGGTCGATGCGACCACCGGGCAGATAACCTTGCGCGGTCAGTTCCCGAACGCGCGCGGCGAGCTTCTGCCCGGCATGTATGTCCGGGTGACGGTGGAGCAGGGCGTCCAGAACCAGAGCCTGTCCGTTCCTCAGCAGGCCGTTCAGCACGATGCCGGCGGTCAGGCGAGCGTTCTGGTCGTCAATGGCGAGAACAAGCTCGAGCAGCGGAAGGTCGTCGTCGGGCGGGCGGACGGGAACGCCTGGGTCATCGAGCGTGGTGTCGCGGCCGGAGACAAGGTGATGGTCGACGGTTTCCAGCGGGCAAGAGCCGGCGCCACTGTTCAGCCGCAGCCGTGGAACCCTCCTGCACTGGCGTCCACAGAGACGAACGACGACGCTCGGATCAACTAAGTCCCCTCCCGCTCTGACGACAAGGTGCCCTGATGGCAAGCTTCTTCATTCAGCGACCGATCTTTGCGTGGGTCGTCGCGATCTTCATCTCGCTGGCGGGCATACTGACGTTGCCGCTGATCCCGATCGCGCGTTACCCGCAGGTCGCGCCGCCGCAGATCACGATCTCCACCAATTATCCTGGTGCGACGCCGGAGACCATCTACCAATCGGTTACGCGGCTGGTGGAGGAGGAGCTCAACGGCGTGCCGGGGCTGCTCTATTTCGAATCCGTTTCCGAAGCATCCGGTCGTGTCCAGATGACCGTGACCTTCGAGACAGGCACCAGTGTCGGCGAGGCTCAAGTCGAGGTTCAGAACCGCATCGCGCGCGTCGAGCCCCGCCTTCCAAGAACGGTGACGCAGCAAGGCCTGCGTGTCGACCGCGCCGGAACGTCCTTCCTCATGATGGTCGTCTTGAAATCGGACGACGGGTCGACGGATGCGATCGGCCTCGGCGACTATCTGAACCGAAACGTCATCGGCGAAATTCGTCGTATTCCTGGTGTCGGCAGCGCGCAGCTATTTTCGACCCAACGCGCGATGCGCGTGTGGATGGATCCGGAAAAGATGCTTGGCCTGAACCTGACGGCAGCGGACGTCACGGCCGCGATCACGGCGCAGAACGCCCAGGTCGCCGCTGGACAGATCGGTGCGAGCCCCAACGCTTCCGGTCAGCAGATCTCGACCATCGTCAATGTCCCAGGGCAGCTGACGACGCCAGCGGAATTCGGCGATATCGTCTTGCGGGCAAACTCGGACGGGTCGAACGTTCGGCTCCTCGATGTCGCGCGCGTCGAGATCGGCGGCGAAAACTACAACTTCGCGAGCCGACTGAATGGGCAGCCGAGTGCCTCGATCGGCATCCAGCTATCCCCCACCGGCAACGCGCTGTCTACCGCGGAAGCGGTGCGAGCCAAGATGCAGGAACTCGCGCCATTCTTCCCCCCGGGCCTTTCCTTCGAGATTCCTTACGACACAACGCCGTTCGTTCAGGTCTCGATCGAGAAGGTGCTCCACACGCTGGTTGAGGCGATCGGCCTCGTTTTCATCGTGATGTTCCTTTTCCTGCAGAACATTCGTTACACGATCATTCCCACGCTTGTCGTGCCCGTGGCATTGCTTGGCACCTGCGCGGTGATGTTCGCGGCCGGGTTCTCGATCAACGTGCTCACGATGTTTGCGATGGTTCTCGCGATCGGCATTCTGGTCGACGACGCGATCGTTGTCGTCGAGAATGTCGAGCGCATCATGGCGGAGGAGGGGCTGTCACCGAAGGAAGCGACAAAGAAGGCGATGTCGCAGATCACCGGCGCGATCATCGGCATCACCTTGGTGTTGACCGCAGTCTTCGTGCCTATGGCATTTTTCCCAGGCGCGGTCGGCGTCATCTACCAGCAGTTCAGCTTGACCATGGTCGTGTCGATCCTGTTTTCGGGGCTGCTTGCGCTGTCTTTCACGCCGGCATTGTGCGGATCGTTCCTCAAGCCGATCACCAAGCACCATGAAAACAAATGGCGGTTCTTTCGCTGGTTCAACAAGGGCTTCGACGCACTCGCGCGCAGGTATTCGCTGGCTGTGGCGATGTCCGTCAAGCGCGCGGGGCGCTTCATGCTGCTCTATGTGGCCCTGCTTGGCGGCTTGGGCTGGGCCTATATGCAGCTTCCATCCTCGTTCCTGCCGAACGAAGACCAGGGCTATCTGATCGTCGACCTTCAGACACCTGCCGAGGCGAGCTCCGATCGGACGAGAGAGGCGATCCGTCAGATGGAAACCATCTTCGCCGCGGAGCCAGCCGTTGCAAGGGTCGTTACCGTCGCCGGCTTCTCCTTCTCCGGTTCCGGACAGAATGCCGGTCTGGCGTTCGTGACCTTGAAGGATTGGAGCGAACGTGGCTCGAACGACACCGCTGCCGCGATCTCGGCGCGCGTGAACGGCAAGCTGCGAGGCATACGCGACGCCGCGACCGTCGCGCTGTCTCCGCCGCCGATCCAGGGTCTCGGAAACTCGAATGGCTTCGCCTTCCGTCTCCAGGACCGATCCGGCGCGGGGCAGGCAGCGCTTGCCTCGGCGGCTTCGCAATTGCTTGAAGCCGCCCGGAACAGTCCGGTTCTGACGGGACTGCGCATCGAAGGCCTGCCCGATGCGGCGCAGATCAATCTGTTGGTGGATCGCGAAAAGGCCAATGCCTTCGGTGTCGGATTTGCCGATATCAACTCGACACTCTCAGCCAATTTCGGCTCCTCCTACGTCAACGACTACCCGAATGCCGGTCGCATGCAGCGCGTCACCGTTCAGGCGGATTCCTCCCAACGCATGCAGCCGGATAATCTGCTGGCACTGAACATCCGCAACAGCCACGGAGGCATGGTGCCGCTATCGTCCTTCGCCTCGATCGAATGGGTTCGTGGCCCCTCGCAGGTGGTCGGGTACAATGGCTATCCGTCCGTGCGCATCAGCGGTCAGTCCACCTCCGGTTACTCGTCCGGTGATGCAATCGCCGAAATGGAGCGGTTGACCAGCCAGCTGCCGGCAGGTTTCGGCCATGAGTGGACAGGACAGTCCCTTCAGGAGATACGCTCGGGATCGCAGGCGCCGGCACTGATTGCGCTCAGTATCCTTCTCGTGTTCCTGCTCCTGTCCGCGCTCTATGAAAGCTGGGCCATCCCGTTGTCGGTCATGCTTGTCGTTCCGCTAGGGGTGATCGGTTCGGTCGCCGCCGTGATGTTGAGAGGTCTGCCTAATGACGTCTACTTCCTGGTCGGGCTGATCGCGATCATCGGGCTTTCGGCGAAGAACGCGATCCTGATCGTGGAATTCGCCAAGGATCTCGTGGCGGAGGGGCGTTCGGTGCCGGACGCCGTGGTCGAGGCAGCGCACCTGCGCTTCCGGCCGATCCTGATGACGTCGCTGGCCTTTACGCTCGGCGTCGTTCCACTGGCGATCGCGACCGGCGCAAGTGCCGCGAGTCAGAACGCCATCGGCACCGGTGTCCTCGGCGGCATGATCTCGGCGACGGTGCTCGCGATCTTCTTTGTCCCTGTATTCTTCGCCTTCGTGCTCAGCCTTGTCGGTCGGTTCCGTGCAAAAACGGATCGGCAAAAGCCACACCTGGCGATCGTCGACACGGCCGGGCAAAAGGGGTGAGTATCTGCGAGGATATCTTTGGTCGGGTCGGCTATGAAAAGCCGGCCCTAGACCTTGTGAAACTTTGTTACACTTTTTCCGATGCGAGCTTCACTGCGTTTCGGTAGAATTGCGCAGTCAACGGAACTTCATGATGCAAAAAGCTTCACACATCGCGGTCGTGGACGACCATGGGGATATCAGGGATCTGGTTGGAGAGTACCTGCAGCAGCAGGGCTACCGCATCAGTGTCGCCGATAGTGGAGCCTCGCTTCGCCGCATCATGGAGCGCAGCGCGGTCGACCTTGTTGTTCTGGATGTGATGATGCCCGGAGAGGACGGGCTGTCGGTCTGCCGCCAGCTGCGCACCAGTACGCAGATCCCCATCATCTTCCTGACCGCCATGGCGGAGGAGATGGACAAGATCATCGGCCTGGAACTGGGCGCTGACGATTATCTGGTGAAGCCCTTCAATCCGAGGGAGCTGCTGGCCCGTATCCGTGCGGTGCTTCGCCGCGCAAACAGCTTGCCCGTTCAAGACAGGGAGGCGCTCAAGTCCAAGGTTGTTCGCCTGGGACATCTGCGTCTGAACATGGGACGACAGGAGCTCTTCAGGGACGACGGCGTCGGGATCTCGCTCAGTACCGCGGAATTTCGGCTCCTCAAGGTCTTCCTGGAACGGCCGGGCCTGGTCCTCAGCCGTGAGCAGCTTCTCGACCTCACGGCGGGACGGACGGCTGATATCTTCGATCGCAGCATCGACAACCAGGTCAGCCGTCTTCGCAAGAAGATCGAGCCGGACCCGAAAAATCCGTCGATCATCAAGACCCACTGGGGAGGTGGGTACAGCCTTTCCGGGGAGGTGGGCTTCGAATGACGCATTGGTGGAAGAGAAGCCTCGCCGCGCAGCTGATCGGGTTCACGTTGATGGCCCTCATCGTCGCGCAGGCTCTGACGATTCTGATCTCGTGGGACGAGCGATCGAAAGCCTTGCATGCGGCGATGAAGAGCGAGTTCTTCAGCCGATCGGCGTCTATCACGCGCCTTTTGGAGACGATGCCGCAGGCCTTGCGGGGTCAGGCCTTGCTGGCGAGCGAAACTGTGTATTCGCGTTTCTGGCTGTCCGCCCAGGACCCGACCGACGTTGCAGCATGGCGCAACAGAGCCGTGACCGAGCTGGATCGGCCGCTGGAGAATTACGTCGACCTGATGAGGAAGTATGGCTTGGGGTTGCAGGGAAAGCGGCTCACGCAAGAGGGGGTCGCCAAGGCAAACACCGATGAGGGATGGTCCGCTCCCTCGCAGATCTTGTGGAATCTGCCTCAGCCGGCGAAGTTCCTCTATTTCGACGGTCGAAACGGCTATGGGCTCGCCGTCCAGTTGAACAACGGCATGTGGCTGAACACGGCCTACTACAAGGCCGATTTAGACCAGTGGTGGAACGCCAAGTCGTTGATTTCGCTCTGCTTGACGGCTGCCGTCCTTGCATTGATCTGCATTCTCGTCGCGCGCAGGATCGCGCGTCCTTTGCGCGGGCTTGCGGTCTCGGCCGAAGCCCTGGGTCGAGGGGAAAGCCTGCCGCCTCTTCCGGAAGAGGGGCCCGACGATATCCGCCGCACGGCCGAGGCCTTCAACAAGATGCAGGAACGGCTCCGCCGCTTCGTCGACGACCGGACCAGAATGCTCGCCGCCATCGGTCATGACTTGAGGACGCCGCTGACATCGCTGAGGCTCAGGGCCGAATTCGTGACCGACGCGAATGTTCAGCAGAAGATGCTGGCCACGATCGACGAACTCCAGAGCATGACGGAAGCCGCGATCGCATTCGCGCGCGGAGAGGCGACCGTCGAGGAAACGCGGGCCATGGAGCTCGATGCACTCGTCGGAAGCATCTGTGACGATCTCGCGGATCTCGGTCAAGCGGTGGAATATATTGAAGGCCCCGCGATGACTTACCGGTGCCGGCCCGATGGCTTGAGGCGCGCCGTGCGCAATCTGGCGGAGAACGCGGTACGTTATGGCGGGTGCGCGAGGGTCTATATCGTTCAATCGCAATCGACGGTGGATATCGTCGTAGAAGATAGCGGCCCCGGAATTCCCGAGGAGATGCGAGAAAAGGTGTTCGATCCTTTCTACCGTCTGGAGGCCTCGCGCAATCGGGACACCGGTGGTGTCGGGCTCGGGCTGTCGATCGCGCGCGCCGTCGCACGCCAGCATGGCGGCGATATCGTCCTTCGTTCGAACACTCCCGGCCTCCGAGCGATCATCTCCCTGCCCAAGGAAGGACGCATCGATGCCGTTGTCAGAGGAATAAAGGTTTCGTTGCCACGGTCCGCGTTGAAACAACGGCGTGAGAGGAACCGCGTCGCATAAGCAAATTGAACCGGCGCTCGCCGGATCGACTTGTCTGTCCTGAATGTCAGCAGTTTTCGATCGTATGAACTTGGATCGGCGTGATGAGCGATGTCGGCATCTGCTCTCTGCGGCCAAAGAAGGCGGCAAACGCTTCGATCGTGGTCTGTACCTCGAATGCCGGTCCCTGATCGATGATGATGTCGATCAATTCCTGGCGAAGCAACAGCCGCCGGTCCTCTGTCAATTCGTGGGTTATGAAGACGATCTTGTCGGCTCTCCGCAGTGCCTTGATCGCATTGACGACGGAAGAGGCACCGGCAGAGGCGTTGTAGATTCCTCGTATCTGATTGTTTTGTTTGAGCGCGCTGAATACCAGATCGCCGGCGAGTTCGGCGCGCTCCAGACTCTCGAGCACATCGGTGACGTGGCACGCAGGAAAGCGCTCGTTCAGCACGTTGCGAAAACCAGCCTCTCTTTCCTCATGGCCAAGCATGCTCCGCATGCCTGATATGACCAGCACATCACCGCCATCTCTGCCCAACAGCCGCCCCATGAGATCGCCCGCGACCCTACCGGCCTTCACGTTGTCTGGTCCGACATAGGCAAAACGCTCTGTCCCGCGCATATCCGTGGCCAGCGTGATGACCGGTTTCCCCGACCGACCGAAGTCTCGCAGTGCAGCGGCGATCTCCGGATCGCTGGCACTGACGATTGCCATGCCGTCGCAGGTTCTCGCAAGCGTCCTGATCAGGCTGGCGGTGGCGCCGGGCTTGGCGGGTTCGATATGATGTATCTTGAACTGCAGATTGAACTGCGCAAAATCCCGTGCGGCGGCCTCGAAATGGTGTTGGACGGCCGCATGAAAGGGGTTCTCTGGCGGCTGCAATAGAACTGCGATCCTAAGTGTCCTCGCGGCTCGTTGGTTGAGTGCACGGTCGATCTTGAGCTTGCGCGCCCACTCGATCACACGCCTCTCCTTGACCTCCGCCACGCCGCCACGATTGTTCAGAACCCGGTCCACCGTGGACAAGGAAACGCAAGCCGCCTCGGCTATATCCTTGGCTGTGATCTTGCCCAATGCTCATCTCCCAATTTGAAGAGATCTCTTCAAAAATGAATTAGCGCGTCAATAGCATGGCGCTATCATTTCCGCCAACCGGACGTCATGGAGGATGGCCCGGAATGGGAGGAAAAGAGATGATAGAGCTCGCCGTTTTCGGCGCGGGCCGGATAGGGCACGTTCATGCCTTGAACGCCGCCGCTCACCCTTCGGTTCGTCTGAAATATATCGTCGATCCTGTGCCCAGCGAGGCGCACGAACGACTGGCGGCCGAGACCGGCGCCGACATGGTCGATACTGAAATGGTCTTTTCCGATGCCGATATCAGCGGCGTCGTCATCGCCAGCTCCACCGATACTCATGCCGAACTCTTGTTGCGCGCAGCGGAGTCTGGGAAGGCGGTCTTCTGCGAAAAACCTGTCAGTCTGGATTTTGCAACCGTTGCTCGGGTCAGCCGCGTGGTCGAAGAAGCAGGCATTGCCTGCCTTCTTGGCTTCCAGCGCCGTTACGATCCGAACTTTCGTTTCGTGCGGGACAGAATCGTCAGCGGTCAGGCCGGCGCGCTTGAGCATATCGTCATGCACACGCGCGATCCTTCGCCGCCGCCGCGCGCTTATGTCGAACGGTCGGGTGGCATGTTCCGCGATCAGGCGATCCATGACTTCGACATGGCTCGTTATCTTCTCGGCGAGGAAATCGCCACGGTCTATGCCGCCGGCAATAGCCTGATCGACCCTGAGATAGCGGCGGCGGGCGATATCGATACCGCAATGATCACGCTTACTTCGGTCTCGGGCCGCTTCGTGCAGATGATCAATTGTCGCCGCGCGCCCTTTGGCTACGACCAGCGCCTGGAAGCGCTCTGCTCACGCGAGGTACTCTATGTCGAAAACCGGCCGCAGCGGGGCGTGATGATCGCGGATGCGGAGGGCTTTCACTCCTCGACGCCGATGAACTACTTCATCGAACGTTTCGCCGATGCGTACCGCGCGGAAATGCATGCCTTCGTCGACATGATCGAAACAGGCGCGAAGCCGCTTGCCGGCATTCGTGATGGGCTTGAGGCACAGCGCATTGCCGAGGCTGCTATCGTTTCGATGAAAACCGGCACCGCCGTTCACATCACGCCCGACTGGAATCCCTGAGACAGAGGACAGACAATGACGACCGATATCAGCAATCTTCTGCCTACAGGCGTCAGGATCGCCGTGAGCCCGCTATCCTGGGTAAACGATGTCCTCGAGGAGCTTGGACGCGATATACCGCTTGGAACCTGCCTCGATGATGCCGCCGCCGTGGGCTACCAGGGCGTGGAATTGGGCCGCAAGTTTCCAAGGAATGCGGACATTCTTCGTCCGCATCTTGAGAGCCGAGGTCTGGCACTTGCATCCGGCTGGTATTCAGGCGAGCTCGCGGAACGCAGCGTCGACGCGGAGATGGGCGGCGTGGTTGCCCATGCGGGACTGCTCCGTGACATGGGCAGCAAGGTGATGGTCTATGGCGAAGTGGCGATGATGACATCGGGCGCGCCTTTGGATACGCCCATGTCTGAACGCTTTCTCATGCCAGCAACGGATGTGCCAGCCTATGCCGCGAGGCTGACGGAGTTCGGCAAGCGCCTTGGCGGAGAATATGGTCTTGAGCTCGCCTATCACCATCACCTGATGATGGTCGCCGAGACCTTCGACGAGATTTCGTCGCTCTTCGACAAGGCGGGGCCGGAGGTGGGGCTTCTGCTCGATACCGGCCATGCCGCCGGTGCTGGCTTCGACTACACCCGACTGATCGAGCGTTTCGGCGATCGCATCAACCACATTCACCTGAAGGATATGCGTGCGCCGGTGATGGCGGATGTCCGCAGCGGCGACCTCAGCTTCAACGATGGTGTTCGTGCCGGCATGTTCACCGTTCCCGGTGATGGCAGCGTGGATTTCGGTCCCGTCGTGCGCTTCGTCCGCGATGGCTATCAGGGCTGGCTCGTGGTCGAGGCGGAACAGGATCCCGCCAGGGCACCGCCGCGGCCCGCCGTCACCCGCGCCTTCCTTCACATGCACGACCTTTTCGCAGCTTGACCAGATTGGAACGGAGAGAGGCTATGGCCCAGAAGACACTCAATATCGGCCTGATTGGTTCGGGCTTCATGGGGCAGGCCCACGCGGATGCATATCGCCGCGCCGGCATGCTCTATCGCGATCTCGCGGCCGTGCAAACGAGACGCTGGCCGCCAGCGCGGCCGCCCGCTACGGTTTCGAGAAGAGCACGGGCGAATGGCGCCGGCTGGTGGAGGATCCCAATGTCGATATCGTGGACATCACCTCGCCGAATGCCATGCACCATGAAATGGCGCTCGCAGCCATCGCCGCCGGTAAGCATGTCTATTGCGAAAAGCCGCTCTCGGTGACGCTTGCCGAAGCCGAGGAGATGGCGGCCGCAGCGCGCGCCAAGGGCGTCAAAACCATGGTTGCCTTCAACAACATCAAAACGCCGGCCGCCATGCTGGCCAAACAACTGATCGACAGCGGCGACATCGGCAAGCCCATGCGCTTTCGCGGCTGGTTCGATCAAGGCTTCTTCAACGATCCGGAACTGCCATTTTCATGGCGCTGTACGCGCAAGGAGGCGGGATCCGGCGCACTTGGCGACCTCGGCAGCCATGTCATCTCCGTGGCCCAATATCTGATGGGCGATATCGACAGCGTCATAGCGCAGAGCCAGACCTTCTTTCCCACCCGGCCTGTGCCGCAGGGCGGGTCGGGTTATGGTGCAAAGGCAGGCGACAACGCGCCGCGCGCCACCGTCGAAAACGAAGACCAGATCCAGACGCTGGTGCGCTTCAAGTCAGGCGCCGGCGGAACGATCGAGGCGTCGCGCGTTGCGGCCGGCAAGGTATTCGGGGTTTACTGGGAAATCTCGGGCACCGAGGGCACGCTGATCATGGATGGCGAGCGCTTCAACGAGCTGAAGATTTCGCGCTTCAACGACCCCAAGCCGGATCGCGGTTTCAAGACGATCCTGGCCGGCAGTCAGGTACCGCAGTTCTCGGCCTTCTTCGGCTTCGATTTCGCCGGCGGCGGCCTCGGCTACTTCGACGTTAAGGTGATTGAGGTGCGTGATCTGATGGAAGGCATCATGCGCGACGCGGACTGCTATCCCAATTTCGAGTTCGGCCTCGCCAACGAACAAATCATCGATGCGATGGAGCGCTCGCTTGAGACGGGGCGTTGGGAGCGGACTGTCGGCTAAATCTGGGAATAGAGAAAGAGGAGGAGCCATTTCATGTCATTCCCGAAAGTCTTGCCGCAATCGCGTGTCAGGCCTGTCAAGGATGCGCCGGCATTGCGCTGGGGCATTCTAGGTTCCGGCTGGATCGCGGCCAAGTTCACCGAGTCCGTTCAGGCGCATACACGCCAGGTTATCGCCGCCATCGGCTCGCGGTCGCAGGCATCTGCCGATCGCTTCGCCGCCGAATGGGGCGTCGAGAAAGCCTACGGCAGCTATGAAGCGCTGGTAACTGCGCCCGATATCGACATTGTCTACGTCGCGACGCCGCATGGGCAGCATCACGAGCACGTGCTGCTCGCCATCGAGGCCGGCAAGCATGTGCTGGTCGAAAAACCAATGGCGCTGAACCACGCTCAGGCCGCCGAAATGGTGGCGGCGGCCCGCAGGAGGGGTGTCTTCTTCGCCGAGGCGCTCTGGACCTATTTCTTGCCGAAGTTCGACGTAATCCAGCAGGTGCTCGACGGCGGCGTCATCGGCGAAATCAAGTCGGTCTATACCGAGTATGGCGAATATCTTCCACGCGAGCATCGCATCTTCGATCCTAAGCTCGCGGGCGGCCCGCTGCTCGATCTCGGCACCTATCCCGTCTCGCTGCTGACAAAGCTTATCGGTGTCCCGTCCAGGGTCGTCGGCGTTGCGACGCCCGATCCCGCTGGTGTCAACGGCCAGTTGGCTGTGGCTATGGTGAATGACAAGGGCGCGCAGGGCACGATGGCAACCACGCTCTACGGCTTCACGCCGACCGGAGTGGCGATCGTCGGCACAAAGGGCTCGATCCGCTTCGTCACGGAGTTCCATCTGCCGGGTTCGTTCGAGGTCTGGTCGCTCGACGGGGAGACACGGCTGCAATACGAGGAACCGCGCGGCGCCCACTTCGAAGGCCTCTATCACGAGGCCGCAAGTGTTGCTTACAGCATCAGAGATGGGGCGTATGAAAGTCCCTGTAGGCCACTCGAGGCATCGCTCGAGACGATGAAGACGCTCGATGCCATCAGGAAAGCGCTCGACATCGATTTCAGGGCTGCCGGATTGAGGGAGTAGTCGAAATTGGTCGGGCACCTTGCGGCGTGCCCGACCAACGGTCCTGCGGAGGCTTGGACGCGCGTCAGGCCGCGGCCTTGTCCAGACCGGCGTCGAGCGCAATCGACTTCAACGCCTTCAGCCCCATATTCTGGTAGTGGAATGGTTCGCGCAGGGCGCTGTCTTGCTCGGCCTCGATCACCAGCCATCCGGCGTAGCGATGGGCGGCAGCGACCTTCAGTATGGGGGCGAAGTCGACGCAGCCCTCCGGATCTCCCGGCACGGTGAACACGCCGCGGCGCACACCCTCAAGGAACGAAAGGTTCTCTGCGCGGACCTGTTTCATGATCTCGGGACGAATGTTCTTGGCGTGGATGTGGGTCACGCGATCCATGTATTTCTTTGCCACGTCTTCCGGGTTCGCGCCGCCAAAGGTGCAGTGGCCGGTATCGAGCAGCAGGCGGGTATGGGGGCCTGCCATCGCCATGAAGCGATCGATATCCGCCGCGCTTTCGATGATCGTGCCCATGTGATGGTGATAGCCCATCTTCACCCCTTGCTCCGCAGCGTATTTGGACAGGGCTTCGTAGCCTTCTGAGAATCGTTTCCACTGGTCGTCGGTCATGATCGGCCGATTGTTGACCGGTGTTCCGTCGCTGCCATGAACGGTATTGGAGCATTCGCAGGCGTTGATATGGTCGCCGCCGGCTGCCTTGGTCATGTCGATGAAGGCCCGCAGAGCGGCGATTTCGGTGGCGATGTCGTTGACCAGGAGATTGGTCGAATGCCAGCCGCCGACGAAGCGCAGGCCGAACTCGCCGAGTCTGGCTTTCAAGGCCTTGCCTTCGTTCGGCATCTTGTGCCCCTTCTCGATGCCATCGAAACCGATCTTGCGGCAATCGGAGAGGCAATCCTCCAGCGAAAGATGAGCGCCGATCGTCTGGTCATCGTCGTTGGACCAGGCGATGGGGTTGGTTCCATAGAGTATCATTGTTCTAATCCTTCCGGACATATGCCGGCATTGATTGATCCGGTGATCGGTCAGATCGCGTCGTTGATGTGCTCGATGCTGTTCTTGACGGCGGAAGTCGGGTCCTTCAGTTCGTGCACTTCCGCTGCAAAAGGCTCGAAGCTATAGGGGCCCGTGTAACCGGCAGCCTCAAGCGCTTTTATCTGCGCGATGTTTTCGAGGCGGTCGGAGCCATCGACTAGGACGCGGTGTGCGTCGAGCATGTCGGCAACCGAGACAGCCGGATCGACGACGCCCGAGATATGCACGAGGCCGGTGCTCTCCGGAAAGAACTCGGTCTCACCGGCCAGGTGATGATGAAACGTGTCGTGCACGAGCTTGTAGACGCCTTGGCCGCCCGCAGCTTCTATGGCCTTCAACGCTTCCTTCTTGGTCCGCAGCGACGAGATCGGGAAGCCGAGCGGTTCCACGAGGCCCGTGAGGCCTCGCTCTTCAAGTACCGGCTTCATTGCCTTCAGTGCGGCAACGAGATCGTCGAAGGAGACCTTTGTCCCGTCGTTGAGCGGGCACATGACCAGCGCCTTGGCGCCGCTTGAAGCCGCATAGTCCGCCAACGCCACGGCCCGCTTCGGCAGGTCGCCGGACCAGACGTTAAACGGATACAATGCGTTGATCGAGATGATTGTCACCCCGGCCTTTGCCGCCGCAGCCTTGACCGCGACGGGATCCGTCGTGTTGACGATATCAGGCAGGTCGTTGCGGATTTCGACCTCGGTCAGGCCGAGGCTTGTAGCGGCGGCGAAGAATTCCTCAAGCGAAAGCTTCGGCGCCGTGATGTGATTGATCGCGAAACGCATGACGAACCTCAATTATAAAGCGCCGGCCGCGCCGGCAGGTTGATCGCGATGGCCTGGCCTTCCTCTTCCTGCGCTGTGACGCAGGCGTCGGAGGTGATGGCGGCCACATAACCATCCCAGGACGTCGGGCCGGATGCGGTGCCCTTGGCGGCAGCGTGAATGAAATCCTGCAACTCGACGTCGTAGCTTGCTATGAAGCGATCCTTCCAATCGGTCAGGATGTCGTTTTGCAGCCTGGCGCCGAGGCGCATCTGGATCGCCATTGGTTCCGGCAGCCTGGCGATGCCGTCTTCGCCGACGACCTCGCACTGGATGTCGTAGCCGTAGTGGCAATTCACGAAGACCTCGACATTGATGATCGTGCCCTTGGCCGTCTCCAGGATCACAATCTGCGGATCCTTGAGCTTGGCGTGGCTGCGGGCGGCCGAGCGCGGGAAAAGAACGCGAGCCGAGACGTAGTCATCGTTCAGCAGCCAACGGAACACGTCGATCTCGTGGATCAGCGTGTCGTGGATCGCCATCGGTGTCACATACTGCTCCGGAACGGCCGGGTTGCGATGCGCGGCATGAACGATGATCGGTGCTCCGATCTTGGTGTCGACCGCCTGCTTCAGCGCAACATAGCCGCTGTCGTAGCGGCGCATGAAGCCGACCTGTACGAGACGTTTGCCATAATTGACCTCGGCATCTACGATGCGCTTGGCACCTTCGGCCGTCGTTGCCAGCGGTTTCTCGCAGAAGCAGGGTTTGCCGGCGGCGATTGCCGCCAGCACGTATTGTTCATGCGTCGCGCCCCAGGAGGTGACGAGCACGGCATCGACGTCGGAGGCGGCGATGAGGGCTTCACCCGTGTCGTAAATTGCCGCATCCGGCGCGATGTCCCTTTTTACGGCTTCGGCGGACGCCTTGTTCACGTCGCTCAGCGCCACGAGCTTCGCGCCGCCGAGAACCTGGTTGATGCGACGCGCATGCTCGCGGCCGATTGCGCCGGTGCCGATGACACCAATTCTCAAAGTCATTGGGAGAGCCTCACTTCTGGTATTTGTCGATGTATCTGTTGATTTCGGAGCACATGAAGCGCCCGGATTCGTCCGCCTTGTCCTCCCAGGCGAAGACACAGGAGGTCACGATGCCGTCAAAGCCGATATCGGAGAGCGTGCCGAAGAAATCCTCCCACGGAACCTCGCCCTGGCCGATATTGAGGTGCTGGTGCACGCGGGCCTGAGTGCCGGGCGGATTGAGGATGTAGCGCAGGCCCGAACTTGCCTTGTGGTTGAAGGTGTCGCCGACGTGGACGTGGGCGAGGACATCCTTCGCCTCGCGCAACATCGCCTTGGTATCGTCGCCGAAATAGAAGGTGTGGGGCGCGCAGTAGAGAAACTTGACGTTCTTGGAATTGACCGTGCGAATGATGTCGAGTGCTGGCTGCAGTGTCTCGCACCAGTCTTCTGGATGCGGCTCAATGTTCAGCTGGATACCTTCGCGCTCGAAGATTGGCACTAGTTCCTCCATCGAACGCCACCAGGCGTCTTCGCAGGCCTCGATCATCGAGCCGGTATGGCAGCAGTAGCAGGAGCCCTTGTCGGGGTGCGGTCCGCGGCCGAATTCGGAGTTCATGGTGTCGACTTCGAGCTCGACCGCGATCTCGATCGCACGCTTCCAGTGTTTGACGGCTGCCTGGCGCTCGGTCTCGTCGTTGGACGCCCAGCGATACATCGGCAGCAGCGAGGCGATGCCGACATCCGCCTCCTTCAGCGCCTTCTTCAGCGTTCTGATCCGCTCGGGAAAGACACGCGGCGCCTTGAACCATTCAAGGAAGTCGGCGCGCGGGCTAAGCTCTATCCAGTCGTAGCCAAGTTCCTTTACCTTGCGGGGAAGCTCCTCAAGGCTCAGATGTCGATGCATGAACGGGTCGATGGCGATCTTCATGGATGCCTCCTTCTATCTTTTATGTTTTGCCGACTGCTCGGGTTCGGGGGCGCGGTTGGGAGAGGAATCCGGCCGCGCCCCCGGGCCGCTACTTCGCGTAGCCGGCCATGTTGTCGGGAGTGACGAGTTCAAACGGCACCCAGAGTGTCTGATCGGTCTTTTCGCCGGCGGCCATCTTCACGGCCGTCTGTACCGACACTTCGCCCTGTTTCGTCGCGTTTTGGAAAACGGTGATGTCGATGTCGCCGGCCTTCATCGCGGCAAGGCCATCCGGCGTCGCGTCGATACCGGATATCACGACCTTGTCCATGGAAACGCCGGCCGCCTTGAGCGCCTGTGCTGCCCCGATCGCCATTTCGTCGTTGTTGGCGATAACGGCATCGAACGCGACGCCGGCTGTCAGCCAGGAGGAAACGAGATCCTGCGCCTGGGTCCGGTTCCAGTTTGCCGTCTGCTTTTCGAGGATCTCGATCTTGCAATCGGGCGAGGAGAAGACGTCCTCGACATCCTTGGTACGGACAAGCGCCGCATGGTTTTCAAGCGGCCCCATGAGAACGACCGCCTTGCCCTTGCCGCCCATCAGCTTGCAGGCGGCCTTTGCTTCCATCGTGCCGGAATCGAGTTCGTTGGAGCCGACGAAGGCGGTGCCCGCAGGCAGGCCGGAATCGAGTTCGGCCGGCGGATGGTTGACATAGACCAGCGGCACATGGGCGTCGGCTGCGGCCTTGGTGATCGCGGCTGTCGCGTCGCCGTCCACGGCGTTGACGATGATTGCATCGACGCCGTTAGCGATGAAATTCTCGACTTGGTTGAGCTGCTTTGCCGGATCGAGCTGGGCATCTTCGGCCAACAGTTCGATCTTGCCGTTTCGATCGGCTTCGCCACGGATGCCATTGAGCAGGATAGTCAGGAACGGATTGTCGAAGGATGTCATGCTGACCGCCACGCGGGTGTCGGCGGCCATCGCGGGCATGCTCACCATCAGGCAAAAAGCGGTCGTCATCAGAAGCTGTTTCACTACAGTTCCTCACAGATTGGGATCAGATTTTCAGGTCGCCCTTGCACGGGCAGGGAAAAGAGGCAGGCGGCAAGCCTGCCATTCATCAACTCTTCTTCACGCGCTTGCGCTGGCGGTAGACGTCGGCCACGACGGCGGCGACGATAATCCCGCCCTTCAGCATTTCCTGGTAGTAGGCGTCGAGCCGCAGGAAGGTGAAGCCGGAGATAATCACGCCGAAGATGATCATCCCGATCATGGTGCCGAGAACCGAGCCGCGACCACCCGAAAGCGAGACGCCACCGATAACCGACATGGCGATGGCATCGAGTTCATACATCGTGCCCATACCCGCCTGAGCCGTGAGGCCACGAGCTGCGACCACGATGCCGGCCAGGGCGGAAAGCAATCCGGCAACGGCATAGATCTTGACGATATGCCGCTCGACATTGATGCCCGAGACGCGTGCTGCTTGCGGATTGGCACCGATCGCATAGGTGAATTTGCCGTAGCGGGTGTAGCGCAAGACCACATGCATCACCGCTGCCACCAGAAGGAAGATGAAGACGGGAGCCAGACCCTTGCCGAGCGCGGCAAAGCTATCGGTCGGGAAGCTGATCGGCTGGCCCTTCGTGTACCACTTGGCGAAGCCACGGGCGGTGACCATCATACCAAGCGTTGCAATGAAAGGCGGTATCTTCGTATACGCAATGAACCATCCGTTGATCGCTCCACAGATGAGACCGACACAGAGACCTACCGCGATCGGCACTACCACCGGCAGATCGGTGAGATGCGGATAGACCGCCCGCTCGAACGTGCCGACCTGAGCCAGGCTCATGGATATCATCGCGGTTGCGCCGACGATCGAGCCCGAACTGAGGTCGATGCCGCCGGATATGATGACTTGCGTGACGCCGATGGCAATGATGCCGATGACGGATACCTGCAGGATCATGATCGACAGGCGCTGGGCGTTGCCGAGGAAGCTCTGCCCCTGGAAGATCCAGCCAAGGACCTCAAACGTGAGCGAGATGCCGATCAGCACGAGCAGAATGTTGAGCTCGGCCGGCAGGCGACGTTTGGCGATGACCGTCGGCGCCGTTGCTTGGGTGATGGTGTTCATTGTTTTCCTCCCTCTTGCGCCGTTACCGCGCAGCAAGGTCCATGATTTTGACTTGAGTTGCCTCGGCGCGATCCAGGAAGCCCGAGACGTGACCCTCGTGCATGACCATGATCCGATCGCTCATGCCGAGCACCTCGGGTAGTTCCGAGGAGATCATCAGGACGGCCACGCCTTCGGCGGCAAGACCCGTGATCAGCCTGTGGATCTCCGACTTGGCGCCGACATCGATGCCGCGCGTCGGCTCGTCGAGGATCAGAATCCGGGGCTTTGTCAGCAGCCAGCGCGCGATCAGCAGCTTCTGCTGATTACCGCCCGAGAGATTCTCGACGGTCTCCTGCAGGTTCGGCGTCTTGACGCGGAGCTTGGCGGCCATGTCCTCGGCGAGTTTCGTCACCGTCGCCTGGTCGACGAAGCCTGCCTTGACATGCGAGCGCGTGATCAGGGCCGATTGGATGTTCTCCAGGCAGTTCAGCGACAGGAAGCAGCCCGTCTCCTTGCGATCTTCGGTCAGGAAGGCAAGTCCGTAGGCCATCGCCTCGCTGGGGTTTGCAATCGCCACCGGCTTGCCATCGATCAGGATTTCGCCGGAGTTGGCCGGATGCACGCCGAACAACGCTTCGGCCACGTTCGAGCGCTTCGAGCCGACGAGGCCGGCAAGGCCCAGGATCTCGCCGCGGCGGATCGAGAAGGAGATGTCGTAGAAGACACCGGGAATCGTCAGGTTCTTTACGTCAAGGATAACGTCGCCGATCGGACAATCGACCTTGGGGAACATGTCGGTGATCTCACGACCCACCATCATCCGGATGATGTCGTCGCGCGTCACATCCTTGGATGAATGCGTACCCACGTACTTGCCGTCGCGAAAAACGGTAAACTCGTCGGCGATCTCGAAAAGCTCGTTCATTTTGTGGGTGATGTAGACGATGCCGATGCCGCGCGAGCGCAGATCGCGGATGATCGCGAACAGATGCTCGACTTCACGGTCGGTGAGCGCCGAGGTCGGCTCGTCCATGATCAGGATCGAGGATTCATAGCTGACGGCGCGGGCGATCTCGACCATCTGCTTCTGCGCGACGGTGAGTTCGGAAACCTGCGCCTTCGGATCAAGCACGATGTTGAGACGGGCGAAAAGCTCCTGCGTCATCTCCACCATCTTGGCGTGATCGATCAGGCCGAAGCGGTTTTTGGGTTCGCGACGAATCCAGATGTTCTCGGCGACCGTCATCCAGTTCATCAGCGCCAGTTCCTGATGGATCATGGCGATGCCCTGTTCCAGGGCGTCCAGCGGAGACTTCAGCGTCACGGGCATGCCGCGAAGACGTATTTCTCCCGCATCCGGCTGGTAGATACCGGCGATGATCTTCATCAGGGTGGACTTGCCGGCGCCGTTTTCGCCCATCAGGGCATGCACGGTTCCAGGCCAGATGCGCAGCTTCACGTCGTCAAGTGCGACGACACCGGGAAATTCCTTGCGAATGCCTTCGATCGCCAGCAATCCGTCGCGCTCGGTATCTTCCAGAACGCGTTTGATAGCTGCTGCAGTTGTTGGGCTTACCATTGCAAAATCTCCGTCTCGGGAAAGAGGAAGGCAGCCAAGCCGCCTTCCTCAGATGATCGAGCAGGTTAGTTCTTCGCCTGGTAGCTCTTGAGGTTCGCCGGGGTGACGAGTTCGAAGGGCACATAGACCTTCTTTTCGATCTTCTCACCCTTGGCGATCTTGAGCGCCGCGTCGACGGCGCCCTTGCCCTGGCCGGCGGCGTTCTGGAACACGGTGACGTCGAGGTCGCCTGCGGCCATGGAGGCAAGAGCGTCCTGTGTCGCATCAATACCGGCGACGATCACGTCATCCATGGCGCGGCCGGAGGATTTCAACGACTGGATCGCGCCGATCGCCATCTCGTCGTTGTTGGAGATGACTGCATCGAACTTTACGCCTGCCGACAGCCAGTTGGTCATCAGGTCCGCGCCCTGGGTACGTGACCAGTTCGCGGTCTGCTCTTCCACCAGCTTGATGAAGCTGCAATCCGGCGTCGCGATGACATCCTTGATGTCCTGCGTGCGCATGCGCGCGGCCTGGTTGGAGAGTTCGCCCATCATGACGACGGCGGTGGCTTCCTTCTTGCCGGCTTCCTTGAGAATGCGGCAGACTTCCTTCGTCTGCAGCGTGCCCGACTGCTTCTCGTCGGATGCGACAAAAGCCTGCTTCTCGGGCAGGTCATCAACGTTGACCGGCTGGCGATTGACGTAGACGAGCGGAATGCCGGCAGCGGCTGCCGCCTGCGACAGGGCTGTTGTCGCGTCGGTATCAACGGGATTGACGATGATGGCATCAACGCCGGACGCCACGAAATTCTGAACCTGGCTCAGCTGCTTGCCCACATCATTCTGAGCGTCTTCGATCTGCAGGGTGACGCCGTCGAGGCCCTTGGAATAGTCGATCATGCCGTTGCGCAAGACCGTCAGGAAGTTGTCGTCGAACAGCGCCATCGAAACGCCGATCGTTTGCGCGGACGCCGATGTCGCCAGCATGGTGGCGAATGCTGCCATGATTAGATGCTTCTTCACGTGTTTCTCCTCCACGATGCGCAGGGCTCTTCCGGCAGATCTGTTCCAGAAAGACGGGGCCATGCGATAGTCAATACGAACCCGTGGCCCCGGTGATACCGGCTCCCAGAACGTTCTCGACTTTGATTTTCAACGGATGCGGTGGCCTCCTATCTCCACCACCGCATCGACACCATTCCTCACGGGAGGGGCGTCGTCAACGATTTGTAAATCAGAAAACTATCATCGCTGATAGAAAGAAACGGGCGCGAAATGATGGATTCTATCAGAAAGTCATAGGCTCTCAGGGACCCATAGCTGTGCGGGCAGGAACCGCTGTCCCGGGCTTTCCGCCATGCCATGCTCCCTCGTGTGGATCATTGTCATAATCAAGTCAGTGCAGAGATCGCGCAACGGTGTCTGGAAGACGCCGGAAATACGTCGCTCCAGAAGCGCCTGGCGCGACTCTGGGGTGAGCTCGTTGACGAGGCAGGCGATCGCCTCCGACCTGTTTTCCTGGATCAGGGCTTCGATCGCACCTTCCATACCACCACCGATGCAATAGAGACCGACGAGGTCAGTATGGCGCGATAGAGTCTCCATCATCAAGCCGTAGGTCAGTCGGCGCGTTTCGAGGTTCACCAGCGCATCCAGGACTTCGAAGTCCGCTGCGTATTCGCGCATATAGGCCCGAAAACCCGTCTCGCGCAGCGAATGGCCGTGAAACCGGTGGCCGCCAAGGAACAGAAGAACCTTTCCAGGCGTCGGGCAGAGCTTCGAGATCATCCAGGCCGCCGTGCGTCCGACCTTCATGTTGTTGGTGCCAAGATAAGTTTCGCGCACACCCTGTGCGAAGTCAGAGAGCAGGGAGAATGTCGGAATCCCTTGCGATTTCAGCGTAGATACTGCCTTTGTAACATCATGATGATCCGGACCGGTCGCCGCGATGGCCTGGACCTTTCCACTCATGCCAAGGATGAGGTCGGCCAATTCTGCCGGTTCTTCCGATTTCGCAAACTCGATCCTGAGAACGATGTGTCGATCTTTGATAGCGGAGGCCGCCAGCTGGAGCTCCGCGGCAAAATCCTTGTAGAAGGTTTGCCGCTCCTTGCGCAGGATGATGCCGAAATTATAGGTCGGGATGTCCGAGAACATGCGTTGGCGAATGATGTTCGTTCCGTGGAATCCGATCTTCTCGGACGCCTCGAACACCTTTCTGGAGGTTTCTTCCCGTACTTTCAGCCGGCCGTTGAGAACGCGATCGACTGTTGCAACGCTGACGCCAGCCGCTGCAGCGAGGTCGAATATCGTCGGACGCTTCACGGAATTACCCCACAGATGCAAGTGTACTATCTGATACGATGTAAAGCTTGCACGATCGGCTATCAAAATCAATCATCGAGGCGACCCTTGAACTGGCTCGTCCGATCTCAAGAGAAACGATGTTCCTTGTTCGGCATTGGCGAAGCGAACGCCGCGTCGCCGATGTTGATGGTCTTGTCGCCGTTGGTGCGGACCAGCAACGATCCCAGCGTCTCGACATCGAGGTGAATGATCGAATCTGCGCCCAGCCGTTCGATGTGTCGAACAGTGCCTCGCCACTTGCCGTCGGTCGCCGAGAGCGACAGATGCTCGGGCCGGATGCCGTAGACGCGGCATCCTTCGGCCTTGGCGACATCACCTTCAAACAGGTTCATCTTGGGTGATCCGATGAAGCCCGCGACAAAGGCGGTCTGCGGACTGTTGTAGAGCGCCATCGGGGAGCCGACCTGCTCGATGTGACCGCCGTTCAAAACCACGATCTTGTCGGCCATGGTCATGGCTTCCACCTGGTCGTGTGTAACATAGATCATCGTCGCGCCAAGGCGGGCATGCAGCTCGGTGAGTTCCATGCGCATCTGCGAACGAAGTGAAGCGTCGAGGTTGGAAAGCGGCTCGTCGAACAGAAACACCTTCGGATTGCGGATGATCGCCCGCCCGATCGCCACGCGCTGCCGCTGGCCGCCGGAGAGTGCTTTCGGTTTGCGATCGAGCAGATGCGAGAGCTGCAGAATGTCTGCGGTCTGCTTCACCTTCTCGGCGATTTCCGCCTTGGGCCTCCTCGCCAGCGAAAGGCCGAAGCCGATATTTTCGGCGACCGTGAGGTGCGGATAGAGAGCGTAGGATTGAAACACCATCGCGATGCCGCGCTCGGAGGGTTCGGCATCGGTCACATCCTTGTTGTCGATGACGATCTTCCCGGCGCTCGATGTTTCAAGCCCCGAGATCATTCGCAGCAACGTCGACTTTCCGCAGCCTGACGGTCCGACGAACACACAAAATTCTCCGGCGCCAACGGTAAGATCGACGCCCTTGATGACTTCGAGGCTGCCGAAGCTCTTTTTGACGCCGTCGAGAACAACGCTAGTCATGGCTTATCCTTTCACTGCGCCGGCAGTCATGCCCGCCACGATCTGTCGATTGAAGAAGATGAAGACGATCAGCGGCGGAATGGTCACCAGCAGGATGTTCATGAACAGCAGGTTGAACTGCGTCTGGAACTGTCCCTGGAAATTATAGAGGGTGAGCTGCACGGTCACGTTCTCCCGGCCGGGCAGGTAGTAGAGCGGGTTGGTGAAATCGTTGAAGATCGCGATCGACTGGACGACGATGACAGTTACGGTCACCGGCTTCAATAAAGGCAGGACGACACGGAAGAAGATCTGCAACGGCTTTGCGCCGTCGATAATCGCTGCTTCGTCCAGGTCGCGCGGAATGGTCGCGATGAAGCTCCGAAAGAGCAGAACGGTGAACGACAGGCCGTAGGCAACCTGGATCAGAACCATGCCGGAGAGCGTCTTGAACAGGCCAAGTGCCTGCAGCACCCAGATCGTGGGCACGACGGCCGGCGGGATCATCAAACCGGCGAGCACAAAGGCATAGATCACCGCGTTCCACCGCGATGGCCGGCGCTGCAGGACATAGCCCACCATTGCGCCGAACAGCACGAGCAACGTGACGGCAGCGACCGTGATGACTGTCGAGTTGAAATAGGCGAGCAGCAGCATGTAATTGCGGGCCTGGATCACATCGACGAAATTGGTCCAGAGTTGCCATTCGCTCGGCAGCGTGAATTTAAGTGCCGCGGCATCCTGCTTGGTTTTTGCTGCCGTCAGAAAGATGAACAGGAACGGCATCACGAAGATCACGCAGCATGCGGCCAGCGCCGAGACTCCGGTGTAAAACTGGCGCCGGGTCATACATCGACCTCCCTGCGATTAAGCCAGAAGGTGAGCGGCAAAACGATCACTGCGATCAGCACGAACAGGATGACGTTCCCGGCTGTGGACAGGCCGTAAAAACCCGCCTGATATTGCTTATAGATCACGCTCGCGAGCACGTCGGAGGAAAATCCGGGGCCGCCCTTTGTCATCGCCCAGATTAGATCGAAGCTGCGCAGCCCGCCGATCAGCGACAGGGTGATGACGGTGATCGTCGCCGGCTTGACCAGCGGTATGGTGACGCGGAAGAGCATCTGCGTTCTCGTTGCGCCGTCGATGCGCGCGGCCTCGTAGTAGTCGGCGCTGATGGATGCCAGTCCGGCAATATAGATGACCGTCGCAAGCCCGATGCCCTTCCAGAGATCGACGAGGACGATCGAGTAGAGCGCCAGCGCCGGATCCGTCAGCCAGCCCGGCCCGTGTATGCCGATGGCAGCCAGCGCCACATTGATGATGCCGCGCGTCGGATGCATGAGAACGGAAAAGGTTATGCCGACGCCGATGGTCGACACCAGCACGGGAAAGAAGATCACCGTTCGAAGCAGGCCCTGAGCCCAGAGGCCGGATGTCAGCAGGACAGCCAGAAGCAGGCCGAGAACCGTCTTCGCTGCCGATGTCGCCACCGCATAGATGACAGTGTTGGTCAGCCCCTGGATGAGGAAGGGCTCGCGGAAGAACTGCTTGTAGTTCTCAAGCCCGATGAACACTGTCGTGAACAAGTCCCAACGTGTCAGGCTGAACCAGAAGGATGCGATCGTGGGCGCCAGGAACAGGACGGTGAAGATGACCGCCGCCGGCAGGATGAACCAATAGGGGTAGGGTGACTTGCGTATAACCATAGCGGCTCCTAAGCACCTTGCCCGGATATCCGCCGGGCAAGGTGCGTCTGGATGTTACCAGTTCGGGAGGCCGAGCTGCTTGGCCTGCTTGGCGACGTCCTGGTCGTAAAGCGCGGCCGCTTCCTTGGCGGAGCGGATGCCCGTTCCGACCTCGACGGTGATCTGCTCGAGCGCTGGTCCTTTCACCGGCGACAGGAATTCCAGCGCCGGGCCTGCACGGCCTTCCGTCTGGAAATACGGCAGCATGTCCGTGACGGCTTGCGGCACGTCCTTCGGCAGCTCGCAGCCCTTGATCAGATAGGGTCCCGACGGAACGGCCTTCGCCATCAGCTCGCAACCTTCCTTCGAGGCCACGAAGTCGAGGAATTTCTTGGCTTCGTCGAGATGCTCGGCCTTGGCTGACAGATAGAGCGCCGCCGGCATCCAGATCGTCAAACCATTCTTCGCGGCATCGTTCCCGGGCTCCGCGAAAAAGCCGACGTCTTGAACGTTGTCGGGAAAGTTCTGCTGGATGTTGCCGATCCCGAAGGTCAGGCTGGGGTAGTGCGCTGCCTCACCGGTCGAGACCATGCGCATGCCGTCATCGAAGCTCGCCGCGCCGAAATCCTCGTTGAAGAATCCTGCTTTCGCGACTTCTTCCTGATGCTCGAAACCGCGAAGGGCTGCGGGTGTCGTGGCGTACTTGACCTTGTTGGCCGTGTAATCGTCGGCAAAGGTCGGAACTTCGGTCTGAACGTTGAAGAAGTCCGCCAGGACGAAAATCTGGGATGTCCAGGTCGTGCCGTAAGTCTGGGCGATGGCGACTTTGCCGGCTGCCTTGATCTTCTCGTTGTTGGCCATGAATTCGGCCCAGGTCTTCGGCGGCTGCAGCCCGAGCTCGGCGTAGATCTTCCGGTTGTAGAAGATCCCGCCGCCCATCGCCGGACCGAAAGGTATACCCCGCACATGGCCATCGGATCCGCTGACCACCTTCTTGAAGCTTTCGAGAATGCCGGCGGCGGATGGGAGATCGGAGAGATCGGCCATCGTCTGCTCGGGCTTCAATGCCTGGAACAGAGAGCCGCTGTTATACTGGAAGATATCAGGCATCTCGCCGGTCGCCAGCCGCGTCTTGACGATGTTGTCGCCCTCTGAACCGCCCGCGCGCTGCTCAACGTCGAAGGTCACATCCGGACGCTTCTCGGCATACGCTTTGGAAACGGCATCGAAGGAAGCGATGGTTTCCGGGTTCGTGTCGATCAATACGCTCAATGTCACGTCTGCGTGCGCGACGCTGCTCGCCAGCGCCAAAGTGGCCGCTGCGATAATGCTGCATTTGGTCATCCGCATGGTCGTCTCCTCCTCCAAGGACTTGCGATTTACCGTTACGATCAGTCATGTCGTGCGCGGCCTGCCGCGCTGTCTTGATCAGACGTCGAAGGTGATCGAATGGCTGCCATGTCCGATCTGGACACGCTCGCCATCCGCCACGTCGGCGCCGTTCACTCTCAGGTGCTTTCTTGCACGGTTGCCGCGCATGTGCGCCATCATGCCATCAGGGATTTCAAGATGGCAGGTAACCTTGCGGCCGTCGATATCCCATCCGGCCTCGATGCGACCAAACCGCGTATCGTGCCAGGCTGCGACAGGCGATAGAGCCGGCAGGATGGCCGGATCGAACTCGATCTCCTCGAAACCAGGCTTGTCTTCAAGCGGCTTGATGCCAGCCACATCCTCGAACAGCCATTGGCAAACGGCGCCATAGGCATAGTGATTGTAGCTGTTCATATCGGGATCATAGATCGTCCCGTCTTCTGCAAGCGCGTCCCAGCGCTCCCAGATCGACGTCGCTCCACGCTCCACCTGATAGAGCCAGCCGGGGACCTTGCGATTGAGGAACATCTTTTCCGCGAGATCGAGCATGCCGAGCCGGGTAAGTGCCGGCAGCAGCGCAGGGGTGCCGATAAATCCGGTGCCGATCACGCCATCGGTCTCTTCCGCAACGCGGCGGAAATAGCCGCGACCGGCCTCTTCGTATTCCGGTGGAACGAGACCATAGAGGAAGGCGATCGCCCATGATGTCTGATCGTTATGAGCAATGCGTCCCGATGGGGAAAAGAACTCGTTCTTGAATGCCGCGCGGATGTCCTCGAGCTTTCTGTCGAGGCGCTGCGCCTCGCTCGTATCGCCGAGGATCCGCGCGATCTTCGCCGTCAGTTGCGTGGCGACGAAGTGATAGAGCGTCGCGGCGCAATCGTCGGCGACGGTCGGGCGCGGCTTGCGATTGTCGCCGACCGGCTGCAGCCAGTCACCAAAGGTGAAGCCATGCTCACCCCAAACCGCCGGAGGGCGAATGATGGGGCCGTTGGAAATACCCCAGAGGTAATCCAGCCAGTGCAGCATCGCCGGAAAGCACTCCTGCAGGGCCGCCTTGTCGCCATAATGCAGATAGAGCTGCCACGGGATGATCACGATCGCATCGCCCCAGCCGGTCGAGCCGGCCCAATCGCCGCGATTGCTGATCGGATGCAGACGCGTCGGATCCGGCGAGAAATGCGGCACCGCGCCGTTCTCTCTCTGATCATGCATTACATCGCGAAGGAATTTCCGGAGAAACGATTGGCTGTCGGCAAGCCAGCATGCGGTGCCGGCAAAAACCTGGGCGTCGCCCGTCCATCCAAGACGTTCGTCGCGCTGCGGGCAGTCCGTTGGTATCTCGATGAAGTTCGATCGCTGCGACCAGATCGTGTTCTCGACAAGGCGGTTGACGGCGGGCACGCCGGTCGTGATGCCGCCGGTCGCGACAGGGACCGAGGTGATCGGGACCATCTTGATGGAGAGAAGCTTCGCATCGCCGGTGACGGTTACGCGGGCATAGCGGAAGCCCATGAAGGTGAACAGCGGCGCGTAGGTTTCGACGCCATCTCCCGACAGCGTGTAGACCAGTTCGGCCCTGGCGCTGCGGTAGTTGCGGTTATCGAAGAACTTATTGGGCCCGAGGACTTCGGAATGCTCCACGCGGATGCTCGCGCCAGCCTCGCCTTGCACCTCGATGCGGATATACGCCCCGGCGTTCTGGCCGAAATCGTAGACCAGCCGGCCACCCTCTTCCGTCCAGCTGTCCATCGGCTCGAACGGAGCGAGCTCGACAACGGCGGCCGTCTCGTGGAGCACAAGCAGGGTCTTGTCGAAGACGAGTTCTTCAACGCCGAACGCGTCTTGCGCCCTCAAGCGGGCGTCGTAATCCTCGCCGTAATAGATGCCGTTCCTGGTCACGGGTGTCAGTCCACTCTTCCAAGTGGAATCTGTCTTCACCGCCAAGGCGCCATCGACGCTGAGTTCGGCGATGGCACCCGTACGGTCGCCCCAGCAATTGAAGATCGGGTTCGAGGCCCACATGAGCTGGCCGCGATACCAGCCGTCGCCGAGCCAGATCTCGATCCTGTTCTCGCCCGGCTGAAGCAGGCTGGCGACGTCATAGGTCTGATAGGCGATGCGATCGTCGTAGCAGGTCCAGCCCGGTGTCAGCAGATCCGATCCGACGCGGCGGCCGTTGATAAAAGCGCGATAAAGCCCGAGCGCTGAAATGCTCAGCACGGCTTCGCGAGGGGCATGCTCGAGCTGGAAGTTGCGGGACACGAAGGTGCCGGCGGTGCTTTGGCCTTCATCGCACAGCGGCGCCACCATCGCGGCGGTGAATTGAAATGACGAACCAGCGGCAGCGCTCGCGCGCCCTTGCAGAATATCCATGTCCCCTCCCGATCCGCTTGAGACGGACCCATCAAACGAAGTGTGTATCGTTATATGTATATCATTCTACATTCCTGTTTGATGTGCAACAGAAAAATGCCTATACTCCGGCGCAGATCGATATGAACGGAAAATTATGCAGACCTTTCAGAAGGATAACGACGGAGCGCGAGCGCGGGTGACGATCCGCCATGTCGCGGAAGACGCCGGCGTCTCGGTCGCGGCGGTATCGAAAGTCCTTCGAAACGCATATGGCGTCAGCGCGCTTCTGCGCACGAAGGTCGAGACGTCGATCGAGAAGCTCAACTATCGCCCTTCCGTTGCAGCCCGCGCCATGCGAGGGCGGACGAACACCATCGGCGTGCTGGCGATCGAGCTCTCTAACCCTTTCCTGCCGGGCTTGATCGAGGCGGCTAGCAACACGCTGGCCGACAGCGGCTTCAAGGCGTTGGTCGGGCTCGGGCGTTCGGCGCAGCCGATCGAGGCATCGATGATCGAGTCCATGATCGACAACCGGATGGATGGTGTTCTGATCATCGCGCCGCGTATTTCCGGCAAGGTTCTCGAGCGCTACGCCAAGCAGATTCCGATCGTGGTCATCGCGCATCACGAGCCGGACGCACAGACCTATGACACCGTCAATTCCGACGACCGGAAGGGCGCATATCTCGCCGTCGAGGCTGCTCTTTCGAAAGGCTATCGCGATATCGCGATGCTCGGCTACGACACAGAGGGTTCGCCGGCCACCATCGTCGCCATGCAGCGAGAACTCGGTTATCTGGACGCCATGCGGGCGGCCGGCTTGGAGGCGCGCGTGCTGCGGCTTCCGCCTGTTGATGCCGACAGAACCGCCGCTCTGAACGATTTTCTATCCGCGCCCGATCGTCCGAGAGCCGTGTTCGTCTGGTCGGATCTCGATGCCGTCCCGCTGATCAACATCGCGCGCATGCGAGATATCGGCGTCCCCTCCGACCTGGCCATCATCGGCTACGACAACTCGGCCGTGTCGGCCCTTCCGCTGGTCGGATTGACAAGCGTTGACCAGGACCCCGTCCAGTTGGCTCGAACGGCGACGCAAATGTTGCTTGAGCGGATCGACGGAAGACGCGAAGCCAAACATGTCTTGATCGAGCCCCATGTCGAACATCGCGGTAGCGCGTGATGTGACGCTTGCAAACGTTCCTTAACTCCGGATCGTCCGTATTCTGCCCATCTTGTGCGCCCGCTTAAAACGCGCTTAGCTGGTGCCAAGGGAGCGAGGTTGAGGGGACGGGATGATGCGGCATGGCACGTCCAAGGGACTGGTGGATTGGTCCCGGCCGCTCAGGCTGCATCTTGGCGTTCTCGTCGTTGGATCCCTTCTTTGCACATCGATACCCATCATCTGGATGGCCTTCAGCCAGGGCAGGAGCGCGGCCGTCACCGCAGGGTTGCAGCAGATGCGCGAAATGAGCCTGCGACTGATCGAGGGATACCGCAACACGCTGCAGGAAGGCACCGAAGCGGTGGCGCTTGCCTCGACCATGCAACAGCTCGTCTCCGAGCCGCCAGCGGATATCCGAGCGAAAGAAGATTTCTTTCTCGAGGTTCTGCGCAATGTCCCCAATGCGACAAGTGTCTACACCGGATATCCCGATGGCTCGTATCTGCAGGTGATTGCTACCGCCCGCGATGACGTCAGGCGGACGCTGTCGGCGCCTGATGGAACGGCCTTCGCGATCCGGACGATCGCTCGCAGAGACCGGCCCGATGTCGTATCGACGCTGCGTTTTCTGGATGCCAACGCTCGCGTGATCGAGGAGCGCGCCGTCGAATACGCATCTTTCGATCCACGGCAGCGGCCCTGGTATCAGGCGGTCGTCCAGGATGGAAAGGCGGTTTCGGTCGGGCCCTACGTCGCTGGAACGCTCAAGACGCCAACATTGACGATCGCGGCACCGATGCGCGACGACGGCAAGATCGTGGTCGGCATCAACATCCACCTGAGAACGATCAGTCGTCTCCTTGATGCCAGCCAGATTTCGCCGCGCGCCCGTGCCTACATTATTGACGACGAAGATCAGCTGGTCGCTCATTCGGCCCCCGAAATCATGGCTAGGCTCATGGACCTGTGGTCACGAAGTGCCGGCGGCATCGGCGCTACGGCAAGTGGCTTCGACACCAGCCTGGCAACCGTGGCCAACCTTCGGCGAGATTCAGCCTTCGGCGCCGGCGGGCTCGCGCGACTGGACCTCGACGGCGAGCGATATCTGATCCAGGTCGCGCCGATCAGCGTGTCCGGACTGTTTGCGGGAAGCGAGGCGGCGATCGTCGTGCCGCTGGCGGATCTCGTTGAGCAGGCCAACCGATCGCTGGTGCACAATCTCATCATCGCTGCTGGCTTTGTCATCGCGGGTGTCGTCGCGTCGGTGCTTCTGTCGCGCATGGTCAGCCGCTCTCTCAACCAGCTGGCGGGGGAGGCACGGGAGATCGGCAATCTCGATGTTCACGAAAAGACCACCTCGCATTCCTTGATCACCGAGATCAACATGCTCGCGACTGCGCTGGCTGCAAGCCGCCGGGCCATCGGCCAGTTCGCTCTCTATGTGCCGCGCGAAGTGGTCCGGCGGATCGTGGGCCCGGGCGGGCCGGCGATCGTCCAGGCGAAGCGGCAGGAAATAACAGCGCTGTTCACCGACATCCGCGACTTCACGACCATATCCGAGCAACATTCGCCGGAGGATGTGGTCGAGACGCTGTCTACCTATTTCGAGCTGCTGAACAGCGTTGCGGAGCGGCACGGCGGAACGGTCATCCAGTATCTGGGCGATTCCATTTTCGTCATGTGGAATGCGCCCGTGGAGACCGCAAAGCATGTGGAAGAGGGCTGCCTATGCGCGCTTGCGATGAAGGCAGCCGTAGATGCGTTGAACGATGCCAATCAGAAGGGTGGGCGCCCGCTGCTGTTGACGCGATTTGGCCTGCACACCGGGCCGGCGGTTGTCGGCAGTTTCGGCGCCGCTTCGCGCCAGCAGTACACGGCAATGGGCGATACGATCAATGTGGCGTCACGGCTCGAAGGGCTGAACAAGGAGTTCAACACGTCGATCCTGGTCAGCGCAGCTGTGAGGGATGCGGTCGGCAGTGGGTTCGATTTTCGACCGCTCGGCCTGGCGCAGCTCAAGGGGCGGGCGGGCAAGGTGGATGTGCTGGAACTTGTCGGCGCGCGCTCGATTGATCCGGGCTGATCAGCTTTGGGTGGTTCACTGCTCAGCACCGTCAGGCTCAGGCGTTTCGCCGCCACTGCGTCGGCTTCGATGTCGCACAAGCCGGGAGAGGACGTTACGCTTTTTCTTCTTCCGCGGGATCAAATCGACGTCGCTCACAAGCCTTGCGCCACCATCGCGCTTTTCCAATGTGATCTTGCGGCTATGAAACGCTTCCAGTTCGACCCGGTGCCCGACGCTCAAGATGGTGGCCTTCGGCAATTCGGCAATCAGCATCTCCATGAGCCGATCCTGGCTCTTTTCGTCGAGAGCCGAAGTCGCCTCATCGAGAACGATGATATCCGGATCGTGTAGCAGCAGTCTGGCAAACGCCAGCCGCTGCTTTTCGCCGCCTGATAATGTCTGATCCCACGGCGCCTCGTCTTCGATCCTCTCCTTCAGATGACCGAGGCCGACCTGATCGAGGACACCGCCAATTTCCTCGACCGTCCACGTGTCGGCGCCCGCCGGATAGGTGACCGCCCTGCGGAGCGTTCCCGATGGGATGTAAGGGCGCTGCGGCAGCATGAAGAGGCGCTTGTCGGGGCGGAAATTGACGGCACCATCGCCCCAAGGCCACAGGCCGGCGATCGCCCGGACCAAGGTGCTCTTGCCGGATCCGGATTCCCCGGCCACCAGCACCCGCTCCCCTGGCTGGATCTCCACCTCCGTCTCTTTGACCACCGCCGTCCCGTCGCCCAGCGAGACGGAGAGGTCGTTCAAACTGAGGATCGCATCGCCTTCGGTTTCGCCGCGTTTGATACGTCCAAGCGCATCGCTCTGTTCGGCCCGCTCCAGCCCATCGATCGACATCATCAAGGACGCGACGCGCCTTGCGCATGCGTTCCAGTCGGCAAGGCGCGGGTAGTTGTCGACAAGCCATCCGAAAGCGCTCTGGACAATCGTGAACGCGGACGCAGCCTGCATGACCTGGCCCAGGCTCATGCTGCCGTCGAGGAATTTGGGCGCGCAGAGCAGAACGGGCACGACGGGCGCGATCAGCATCGAACCGTGCGAAACAAGTGTCGTTCGCATGTATTGACGCGCGAGCAGCGCCCACTGGTGCAGAACGTTCCCGAAGGTCTTGTCCAGGTCGTTTCGCTCTTCGTCTTCGCCGCCAAGCAAAGCGATGCTCTCGCCATTCTCGCGCACACGCGTCAGCGTGTAACGGAATTCGGCCTCCACCTGGTTCTTGGCTTCCGAGACCTTGACGAAATGCCGGCCGATATAGGCGATCGAGGTCGATGTGATCACTGCATAGAGAACGGCCGTGACGACTAGAAAGCCGGGAATGGTGATCACGGTTCCCGCGATCGGCAGAGACAATGCTCCACCGATCATCCAGAGCACCACGATAAAGGTCGAAGCCGAGACGAAGGCCGCTATGACGCCGGCGACGAAATCGACGGGCGATTCCGTGGCGATGCGCATGTCCTCGGAAATGCGAGCCTCCGGATTCTTGTGGTCGCCGCCGATGAGATTGAGCTGATAGTAGCGCCCACTGGCCAGCCATCGTCCGATGAGCGCTTTCGTCAACCATGACCGCCAACGCCGCTGCATCTTCATGCGCATGTAGACTTGAATGGTGACGAGAGCGACGCTTCCCAGCACGAGCGGCGGGAAAAGCGCACCAAGAAAATAGACCGTGGGCGCATCGCGCTTCTCGATGGCATCGAAAAGGCCGCGGTTCCAGACGTTTATGCCGTATTGGAAGCCGACATTCAGTCCGATGAGCGCCAGCAGGCCGATGGATAGTGGCCAGGCCAGCGTATCACCGCGCCGTGTCCAGTATCCACGCGCGCTGATCCAGAATCTCTTGAGCAGGTAAGACTTGCGTGCCGCCTCGACTTCCTCGGGCGTCATATCGTCTTCGGGTTTTGGGATGTCCGGTGGAGGGTCTATGTCCGCCACATCGGGCGTCGGCGCCTGATCATGGACCGGGTTTACATCATCACCCGATCGGGTGCCGCCAGTCTTGGTCGGATCAACATCATCGTCCCTCATAAGGGGCTAAACGTTCTGAAAATCAGAAAGTTTCAAAGCCGGAGCAGAGTGGATTAGTGCCTGCCGCGTGGCTCATCGCTTTCATCGACAATCGATGGCAGGAATGACTGGACTTCAGCGCGCTCCCTGTCCGAAAGGATCGCAATCCTGGTTTGCCAAAAGCGCTCGGCTTCCGGCGTGTCCTTATCCCAGGCTCGGGTGGAGGCCTTGTTGTCGTCAAAGGCTGCCAACCGCCGCCCTCCAAGATGGCGGTACTCGTCTGCTGTCTGCTTGGCGCGGTTGATCATCTTTGTCTCCTTTCCAGACCCCGGGGACAAAGCGCCCGACGCTGCAAGCGCTTTGCCACAGGAGAGTCTCGGATGGGGTTTATTCCGAGATATTTATTGAACGAGGTTTCCAGCAGGTTTGTTCCCGGCCGGTCTTGGCACAGATGCTAAACCTGAACGGATATGATCGTATCCACGGAAACCGATCCGTCGATGACGCCTCGTCTTAGGTCCCGGCGCCCGTGTTCGATCTCGATCACGGTGTAAAGCTTGTCATCCCTAAAGGCGCTGGCGTTGATTGTCGTTACGTCATCCCCCGGTGCGGTGTCGACTTCCATGAAGTCGAGCTCCGTGGATGCCGCGACGATGCGCGCGTCCCCCGCCGTGCGGGCGGCAACCACGATGTTGCCATGTCCGGGCGAATTATCCCAACGCGGATCGTTTGGCTCGGCAATGGGTTCCAGCCGGTAGATGTTGAGAGCTTCACCCTCTCCCACTGCCTCGGAACCCGTGCGTGCCGCATCTTCGATTTGCGCCTGGCTTTCGACCGATCTTCCGAAAGTATTCGCGGTTGTGGCATTGTTGGCGGCGCTTTCGCCGTTTCGTACGACGTTTGACATAGCTTTCTCCTTCTCTTGAATGGAAAACGAGAAGGACCCGATGTCGTTCCGTCGATGAGTGCCGGCTTATCCGGTCGAATGATCGTAGAGAACGTTGCCGGTCGCGCCATCGACGCCGGAGAGGCTGACCTCGTATCCCCAGAGATGACGGATATGGGTGAGGGTTTCGTTGCGGCTGGTCTCTTCGAGAAGAAGGCCGTCATTGACCGTGTGCTTCAGCCGAAGCCTGCGGTCGCCGAGGAGATCGACGTCAACGACCTGAATATCGGGTTGCCTGGCGCTGACATCGTAGCTGCGGGCGAGAGCCGAGCGGATCTCCGCATAGCCGCGCTCGTTGTGGATGGATGAAACCTCGCAGAATTTGTCGGCCGCCATATCCGACAGCCTGAAGAGCCGGAATTTGCGGATCACGGCTGGGCTCAGATATTGCAGGATGAAGGATTCATCGCGGTGGTTCGCCCATGCATCGCGCAACGTGCCCATCGGATCGTTGTTGCCGGCCATGGAGGGAAACCAGTTCCGGTCCTCGTCGGTCGGATTGGTGCAGATGCGTTCGATGTCCTGCATCATCGCGAAGCCGAGCGCGTAGGGGTTGATGCCCGAGAAGCGGGGATCGTCGAAGCCCGGCTGGAAGACGACGTTGGAATGGCTGCTCAAGAGCTCCAGCATGTTGCCTTCGCTGATCTTGCCCTGATCGAACAGCCGATTGATGATCGTGTAGTGCACGTAGGTCGCGCACCCCTCGTTCATCACCTTGGTCTGCCGCTGCGGATAAAAGTATTGCGCGATGATGCGCACGATCCTGAGAATTTCGCGTTGCCAAGGTTCCAGGATCAGGCTGTGTTTCTCGATGAAGTAGAGAAGGTTCTCCTCCGGCAGGTTGAGCGCTTTCTTGCGTTCGGAGGCATTGCGCTCCGCCTCGTGCGGATCGCGGCTGTCGACGGAAGAGGGCAGGGTGCGCCAGAGGTCGCTATAGGTCTGCTCTTCATATTCCAATCGTTCACGCGCTCGCTCGCGTACCTTCTCGGAGGAGAGGCGGGGAGGGCGGCGGTAGCGGAAGACGCCGTTGTCCATCAGCGCATGGGCGGAATCGAGGATCGCCTCGACCGCCTCGGTGCCGTGACGCTCCTCGCACTTGGCGATATATTTCTTGGCGAAGTCCATATAGCCGAGAATGGCGCCGGCATCCGTCCACTGGCGAAACAGATAGTTGTTCTTGAAGAAGTGGTTATGCCCGAAAGAGGCGTGCGCAATGACCAGCGTCTGCATGGCCATCGTGTTTTCCTCCATCAGATAAGCGATGCAGGGGTTGGAGTTGATGACGATCTCGTAGGCGAGCCCCCGATGGCCCTTGCGATAGAGGCTGTCCTCGTAGATGAAGCGCTTGCCGAAGGACCAGTGCTGGTACATCAGCGGCATCCCGACCGAGGAATAGGCGTCGAGCATCTGTTCCGACGAGATGATCTCCAGCTGGTTCGGATAGATATCGAGCCCCATCTCGCCGATCGCGATATCCTGAATGGCGTCGTGGACGATCGATAGCGTTCCGAAATTCCAGTCGGAGCCTTCAAACAGCAGCTCGGAACTCTCCGCTCGCTTCGCCATATCGGTCATCCCTCAGTTATGCGTACGCGCGCCGGCTTTGCGGCTGAAGAGCTTGCGGAAGACCGGGTAGATATTGCCGGGTCTTGCGATGCGGGCCATGTGGAAGTTGGGGACTTCGCCATCGACGGTGCGATAGGCGCGCCAGAGCGAAGTGCCGTTGTCGGTAGCGCCGAATATCTCGGTCTCCCGTTCGTCGATGATCTCGACATAGGCGTAATACTGGCAAAGCCGCATCAGGTCGCCGCGCAGGAGTGCCGCGCATCGCTCGGAATCGCCGCTGCTGTTGTCGCCGTCGGAAGCTTGGGCCGCGTAGATGTTCCACATGTCGGCCGGATAGCGCGCCTCGATGATCCGCTGCATCTCCTCAAGTGCCGTGGAGACTACCGTGCCGCCGCTCTGCTTGCTGTAGAAGAAGGTCTCCTCATCGACCTCGTGCGCCTCGTCGGTGTGCCGGATGAAGATGATATCGATCCGGCCGTAACGGCGCTTGAGGAAGAGGTGCAGCAGCACGAAGAAGCGTTTGGCGAGATCCTTCTCCCGCTCGCCCATCGAGGCCGAGACGTCCATCAGGCAGAACATCACGGCGTTGGCGTTCGGCACCGGCTGGCGCTCGAAGCGGTTAAAGCGAACGTCGACGGGATCGACATAGGAAATTCGCCGGCGACGGCGCTCAAGCGTTGCTAGGTCTTCGCGCAAAGCCGTCAGTTTGCGGCGGGTCTCGGCCGAGAGCGGCGTCTCGGCTTCTAGAGCGGCGATCTCGTCGGTGATGAGCTTCACCTGCCGCTCGCTTGGTCGTTGCAGCGCCATGCGCCGGCCGAAGCTGTTGCGCATTGTGCGGCCGATATTGATGTTGGTCGGAGAACCCGAGGTGGTAAAACCGACGCGTTGCGGCTTGAATGTCACTGTTTCCTTCAGGCTCAGCTTGACCAGATCGGGCAGTTCGAGGTCCTCGAAAAAGAGATCGAGCACTTCTTCGCGCGACAGGATGAACTGAAAGTCGTCATCGCTTCCGCCGCCGCCCGCGCCATGTCCACCACCGCCGCCCGCGCCGCCATCGGGCTTGGAGATGCGGTCACCGGCGGAAAATTCCTTGTTTCCCGGCAGCACATGTTCCCGGTTGCCCGATGTGGAGGAGGGGCGGAAGCTCGGCTCGCCGGCGCCGCGCGCGGGCATCGGAACGCCATGGGCGGTGTCGACATCCGCTATCTTGTCGGATTTGATCTGATCCTTGATCGCCCGCTTCAGCTCGTCGCGGGCGCGCTTCAGGAATCGTTGCCGGTTGCCGAGGCTCTTGTCCTTCGGGTTAAGCCGGCGGTCGATGAAATTCGGCATGCGCCAATCCCTCGCTTTGGCTCCGGTTTTGGCATCGTCAACCGGCCTTGTTCACCCGCATGTACCAATCGACCAGTCGGCGGACCTGGCGCGCGGTGTAGCCACGCTCGATCATCCGCTGAACGAATTCGTCATGCTGCTTTTCGGTCGAGCTGTCCTTCTTGGAGCCGAAGCTGATGACGGGCAGCAGATCCTCGACCTGACCGAACATCCGCTTTTCGATCACCTCGCGCAGTTTCTCGTAGCTTGTCCAAGCCGGATTGCGGCCGCCATTGCGCGCCCTTGCCCGCAGCGTGAACTTCACCACTTCGTTGCGGAAATCCTTGGGATTGGCGATGCCGGCAGGCTTTTCGATCTGCGAAAGCTCGCTGTCCAGGATTTCGCGGTTCAGGATCTGCCCGGTATCGGCATCCTTGAAATCCTGGTCCTCCAGCCAGGCATCCGCATAGGATATGTAGCGGTCGAAGAGGTTTTGGCCATATTCGCTGTAGGATTCCAGATAGGCCTTCTGGATCTCGTGGCCGATGAACTCGGCATAGCGGGTGGCGATCTCCGACTTGATGAAGTCGAGATAACTCGCCTCCATTTCCTTGGGAAACTGCTCGCGCTTGATCGCCTGCTCGAGGATGTACATCAGGTGCACGGGATCGGCGGCAACTTCCTTTGTGTCGTAGTTGAAGGTCTCCGACAGCACCTTGAAGGCAAAGCGGGTGCTGATACCGTTCATGCCCTCGTCGACGCCGGCCACATCGCGATATTCCTGTACGGACTTGGCCTTGGGATCAGTGTCCTTCAGGTTCTCGCCGTCGTAGACGCGCATCTTGGTGTAGAGCGGTGAGTTCTCATGTCGGATCAGGCGCGTCGCGACCGTGAAGCGGCTCAGATTTTCCAGAACCTCCGGCGCGCAGGCGCTCTTGGCGAGCTCGCTTTCGCGCAGCAGCTTCTCGTAGATCTGCCGTTCCTCGGTCACGCGCAGGCAATAGGGCACCTTGACGACGAGGATACGGTCGAGGAAGGCCTCGTTGTTGCGGTTGTTCTTGAACTGCTGCCACTCGGATTCGTTGGAGTGGGCGACGACGATGCCCTGATAGGGGAAGGCGCCGAAGTTTTCGGTGCCGTTATAGCTGCCCTCCTGCGTTGCCGTCAGCAGCGGGTGCAGCACCTTGATCGGCGCCTTGAACATTTCGACGAATTCGAGCAACCCCTGCGTCGTGCGGTTGAGGCCGCCGCTGTAGGAATAGGCGTCGGGGTCGGCCTGGCTATAGTTCTCCAGCTGGCGGATATCGACCTTGCCGACCAGCGCCGAGACGTCCTGATTGTTCTCGTCACCCGGTTCGGTCTTGGCGATGGCGATCTGGCGAAGCCTTGAAGGCATCAGCTTGACGACGCTGAAGCGCGAGATATCGCCGCCGATCTCGTCTAGCCGCTTGGTGGCCCAGGGGGAAATCAGTCCGGTGAGGCGGCGTCTGGCAATTCCGTACTTGTCTTCCAGGAGATCGGACATGCGCTCGGGCTGGAAGAGGCCGAGCGGTGATTCGAAGACTGGGCTCACCTGTCCGTCGATCGCAAGCGTGTAAATCGGGAAGCGCTCCATCAGCTTCTTCAGCCGTTCGGCGAGAGACGACTTGCCGCCGCCTACTGGACCGAGGAGGTAGAGGATCTGCTTGCGCTCTTCGAGACCCTGCGCGGCATATCTGAAATAGCCGACGATCCGCTCGATCGTGTCTTCCATTCCATAGAAATCGGCAAAGGCGGGATAAATCTTGACGGTGCGGTTGGAGAATATGCGGCCTAATCGCTCATCGGCGCTGGTGTCGATTAGTTTAGGTTCGCCAATGGCTTCCACCATGCGTTCCTGCGCGGTGGCATATAGTCGTTTGTCATCACGGCAGGCCAGGAGGTATTCCTGGAGACTTAGCTCTTCTTGCGCGGCGTTCGTATAGATCTCCGAAAACAGATCGAATACGTCGCTTTCGCTCTTCTGCATCTTTGCTCTCCCGCGGCCGGTTGAATGAGGACGGGATCGCTACGTGTCGGCTCGCGAGATAAGAACGCGTCAGACTATTTTATTACAATGCGCTTACGAAGTTCGGGACAGTCTGTAGCCGATAGCCGCGATACTCGTCAGACTCACATTATGCAGCCGACGCGGCAGATCTCCAAGGGCGCAGATGGGTTTTCACTCTTTTTTGCACGATATGTGACAAATCTCGTTCATGCACAAAAAAGGGGCCGCTGAACGGCCCCTTTCTGTTGCTTTGCGCTGACGTTTAGTTCGGCAGAGCGTAGGCGATGACGTAGTCGCCACGAAGATCCGACTGGCGTGCGCCGCCGGCCGAGATGATGACGTACTGCTTGCCTGTCTTCGGCGACTTGTAGGTCATCGGGCCGCCCTGGCTGCCGACGGGCAGACGGGCTTTCCAGACTTCCTTGCCGGTCGCCGTGCTGAAGGCGCGCAGGTAGAAGTCCTGCGTACCGGCGATGAAGATCAGGCCGCCCTGGGTGGCGAGCGTGCCGCCGAGCGTCGGCATGCCGATCGGGATCGGCAGACCCATCTTGATACCGAGCGGGCCGGTGTCTTCGACGGTGCCGACAGGAACCTGCCAGGCGATCTTCTGCGTCTTCATGTCGATTGCCGTCAGGCTGCCGAAGGGCGGAGCCTGGCAGGGAATGCCGAGCGCCGACAGGAAGCGGTTCTTGTCGACCGCGTAAGGCGTGCCCTTCATCGGCACGAGGCCCATGCCGGTGTTGACGGACTCACCACCGCTGTTGACGGCCTTGGTCGGTGCGGCTTCCTTCATCTGGATCCACAGGCCGAGGCGCATGTCGTTGACGAAGATGTAGTTGGAGTTCGGGTCGGTCGAAAGGCCGCCCCAGTTCATGCCACCCAGCGAGCCCGGGAAGTTGAGCGCGAGGTCGGTGCCCGGAACCGTGTAGATGCCATCGTAGCGCATGCCCTTGAAGGCGATGCGGCACAGGAGCTGGTCAAACGGTGTCGCACCCCACATGTCGCTTTCGGTCAGCGTCTTGGCGCCGATCTGCGGCATGCCGACGGAGAGCTTCTGCGTGGGCGAGTACGGCTCGTTGGGGATGTTGCCCGGCTTCACCGGTACATCGTCGACCTTGGTCAGCGGCTGACCGGTTGCACGATCGAGCACGTAGAGCTGGCCAGCCTTGGTGCCGAACACGAGAGCCGGAACCGTCGTGCCGTCGGCCTTCGGGAAGTCGATGAACGAAGGCTGCATCGGAACGTCGAAGTCCCACAGATCGTTGTGAACGGTCTGGTAGACCCACTTCTCACGGCCCGTGGTGGCATCAAGCGCCAGCATCGAGGCACCGTACTTGTGGTCGAGATCCGTGCGGGTCGCGCCGTAAAGGTCGACCGACGGGCTACCAACAGGCATGAAGACGGTGTTGGAAGCCGCATCATAGGACATCGACGCCCAGACGTTCGGGGTCGAACGCGTGTAGCTTTCGCCCGGAGGCGGCAGGAGCGTGATATCAGGGTTGCCCGGGTCGAATGCCCAACGCAGCTGGCCGGTCACGACATCGAAGCCGCGCATGACGCCGCCAGGCATGTCGGTGCTAACGTTATCGGCAACGCGGCCGCCGACAACGACGGTGGTGCCGGCAAGCGTCGGCGCCGAGGTGAGCACGTAGCTCGGATCAGCCGCTTGGCCCATGCCGACCTTCAGGTCGACGCGGCCGTTGGTGCCGAAATCAGGGCAGAACGCGCCGGTGTCGGCGTCGAGCGCGATCAGCTCAGCGGTGATCGTGTTCATCAGGATGCGGCGTTCGCAAAGCGCGCCGGGTGCGACGTTAACCGCGGTAACCGGCGTGGAGTTCGGTGCCGAAGGCTGTTCGAGCGCACGCGTCGCATCGAAGTAAGCGAGGCCACGGCAACGCATCCAGACGGACGACTTTGCGTTGATCTCGGCCTTCCAGATTTCCTTGCCGGTATCGGCGTCGATCGAGATGACGTTGTTGTGCGGGGTGCACACGAACACGCGGTCGCCGACCTGCAGCGGGGTTTCCTGGTCTTCCGCGCCGTTGGCGCCGGGGCTGATCGGCGTGTCGCCGGTGTGGTATTCCCACGCAACCTTCAGATCGTTGACGTTATCAACGTTGATCTGGTCGAGCGCCGCGAAGCGGCTGCCGCCCGAGGTGTTGCCGTAGGCTTCCCAGTTCTTCTGTTCGCGAGCGGGATCGACCGGCGTGCGGGCCGGGCCGGCGCCGGTGGCGACGACTGGCGGATGCGGGATGAACATGCCGTAGAAGGCTGCGCCGGTGCCGATCGCGAGGATCAGAGCAAGGCCGAACGAAGCGCCGTAGGCGGGCGTGCGGCCGGCCGAGCGACGCAGCAGCGGGAAGGAAAGGGCAACGACGATTGAGCCGACGGCAATCGCCAGCAGTCGCGAAATCAGCGGCCAGAACTCAAAGCCGGCGTCCCAGATGGCCCAGATGGCCGAGAGAACGAAGACGAGCCCGAAGAGCAGGGCGCCCAGCGGCTTGCGCCGGATGATGAGCAAGCCCGCGATAACAAGTCCGATGCCGGCGAGCAGGAAGTACCAGCTGCCGCCCAGCGAGACGAGCTTGCCGCCGCCGATCGCGAAAAACAGTCCGGCGAGCGATATGATCGCTCCGAGCAATACCAGCCACAGGCGACCTAACAGCGCCGGTGGGTTCGGTGATTTATTCATTGAATAGCCTCATTGCATATCCGGCAAACGAGAATGGAAAGCCCGCAAAAAATGAGATGCTCGCCGTGCTCGTTCGCCGTTCGGTTAGCTGTCTTAACGACAGCAGGCGAAGAGGAGCGATTTCGAGCGCATGTGCGTTGGCGAACCATGATCTGCGAAAAGCGGCGCGTTGGGCGCCAATCCGGGAAATCTGCAAAAGTCCATCAGGCTCGTCCTACGTGGTTCGAAATGCACGTGTCAGGCACCGACGGAGGGAGACAGTACCTTAACGTCTCCAACCCTGGCCGGGGTATATCGTCAGCGGCCGCATGGTGGCAAGTTCTATTTTAGAAGAACGAATAACAGCTTGCTATTGGGCAAGCGGGTCCGGTTTTGCGTTGGGAATCGAAGCTGGATTCCGTGCGTCGCCTGTTCAGAACGGGTTCGTCGTGGCGCTTTCGATCTTCACCGGCTTCTTGTTTGACAGCCGTTCGATGCAGCCGGCATAGGTCGCATGCATGGGATAGATGCGTGAGGTTGGAATGACCCAGTCGGGCTCATTGCCCTGGAACGCGACGTTGATATCCGCCATCCCGCTGAGCGCGGCGCGAATGATGCCCTGAACGCCGCCCGCGTTCGAATTTCCGGGCAGGCTCCAAACGCGCAGGCTCTTATTGTCGGCGCCGATGGCCGGCACCTCCATGCTGTTGCTCTTGCCCGTCACCGAAACCTTGGTGGAGAGGTGGTCCGGGAGCGACCATGCGTCATTCTTGATGATCCACGACGCATCCTTGAGGCTTTCGCGGAACTCGACGGTCTTTCCCGTCATGCTGTCCCAAACCAGCGCGCAATAGGGCTCGCCGCCATTGTGGACATAGCCGATCGACCATTGTCGGGACGAGCCGATCCATTCCTCGGTGCCATTGGCAACCAGCGGAGCGCCGGCGCTGAAGAGAGCGGCGGCAAGAACAACTCTCGCGGAAAGAACGGCGAACGGTCTCATTTTTCCGTACCTCAGTGCAACACGGCATCGTCTTCAGGGGCTACCCTCGAACCGTCCTTGTCGCACGAACAGGTTTCAAACCGGTGAATCGCCACGCTTCCCGCTGGCTCTCGCTTTCCGCCCGTGTGTCACGGAAGGACACAGAGCATCTCGTAAAGCAGATTTGCGGCAATCAGCGCCGTGTTGCCCGATGGGTCGAATGGCGGTGAAACCTCCACCAGATCGCCACCGACGAGATTGAGTCCGGCGCAGCCGCGGATGATCTCGAGCGCCTGCCATGTCGTAAGGCCACCGATCTCGACCGTTCCCGTGCCCGGGGCGAAGGCCGGATCGAGGCTGTCGATGTCGTAGGTCAGGTAAACGGGCGTCGAGCCGATCTTCGCCCTAATCTCTTCCATCAGGGGCTTGAGCGATTTGCCCCAGCATTCCTCGGCCTGAACGACCGTCCAGCCCTTGTCGCGGGCCCAATCGAAATCCTCGGGCGAATAGCCGGTGCCGCGCAGGCCGATCTGGAACACCTTGTCGTTGACGAGAAGCCCGTCGTCATAGGCGCGGCGGAACGGCGTGCCATGGGCGATCTTTTCGCCGAACATCTCGTCGTTGGTGTCGGCATGGGCGTCGACATGGATCAGCGCCACGGGGCCGTGCTTCCTCGCGATCGCGCGCAGGATCGGATAGGTGAGCGTATGGTCGCCGCCAAGCGTCAGCGGGATGCAGGGATGGGTGAGGAGGTCGTCGTAGAAGGCGGTGATGATATCGACCGAGCGCTTCAGGTCGAAGGTGTCGATCGGCACGTCGCCGATATCGGCCACCTGCATCCGCGCGAAGGGTGCCGCACCTGTTGCCATGTTGTAGGGACGCAGCATGCAGGACTCTTGCCGGATTTGCCGTGGTCCAAGGCGGGTGCCCGGCCGGTTGGAGGTGCCGACGTCGAGCGGAATGCCGACGAAACACGCGTCGAGACCCTCCGCAGTGGCTTGGCTCGGCAGGCGCATCATCGTCGCCGGGCCGGCGAAGCGGGGCATGTCGTTGCCGCCGAGCGGCTGGTTGAACGTGTGGTCCGGCATGGCTTCGTCTCTCCTGATCGCGATGGGTATGTCTTGGGTGTCGCCCGGGCGCTAGCCTACAAGGGCGGCGATGACCTCGCGCGCGGCGCGCTCGCCGCTTTGCAGGGCGCCGTGGGCGGTCGAAAAGTCCGTGGTGTGGGTCGCTTCGCCGGCGAAGAACACGCGCTCGTCGTACGATCTGGCGAGCGCGGGGCGGGCGTCGGAATGGCCGGGCAGTGCGTGGCTGTAGGCGCCGCCGATCGAGGCCGTCCTGGTCCAGTCCGATGCGATGAGCGGGCGGAGATTGCGACGGATATCGCTGCCGAACAGATGGGCGAGCTGATCCGTGGCGCGCGCGAATGCAGCGTCATGGCCGTGATCCGCCACGGCGCGTGCGCCGGCGCCGCCGAGATAGCATTCGATGACGGGCTGGCCGAAGGGGCGGATATAGTAGCTGCCGGTCGATGCATCGCGGGGATCGCCGATGAGATGCGTCTCGTCCTCGAATGGAGCGGAGCCGATGATCTCAAGGAAGAGCTTCTCGTTCGCCCCAAGTGGCAAGCGGGCTGCTGCCTCTCGCCACGCATCAAGTGCGCTTGGCCAGCGGATCGTGTTGCCTGCAAGGATATTGGTGGAGATGGTGACGATGACCGCGCGGGCGCGCACGGTGCCGACCGCTGTCTCGACCTCAACGTGACGTCCGTCGAGCCCGATCGCTTCGACAGGCGTCGAAAGCTTCACCATCGCCTTGGCCGGCATGGCGGCGCTGACGAGTGCGCCGTAGCCTGTTGCGACGCGCCAGTTGAAGTCGGTCGAGGCTTCGTTGTAAGCGGCGTAGTCCTTGCAGGAAATGCGTTCAAGTTCGTCGCCGCTGATATAGCCGCTCAGCGCTTGCAGATAACTCGTCCAGCCGTCGGCCGGGTCGAGCGCATCGGCGGCGATGTCGGAGAGGGGAGGAGTGGTGGAGACGCGATCTGTCCACCGTTCGAAGGCGGTATGCGCCTCATCGCGTTCGGATGGCGTGAAGCCGAGATCGCGAAACTGCCCGCCCCAGGCGGATGGCTGGCGATCAACGGCGATGCCGATCTCGCCGGCGATGCGGGTCCAGGGATTTCGATCGCCGGAGTGAAGCCAGCCGCAGCCGAGATCGACGACGCTGCCCGCTGCCGTTTTCGTCGAGGCGCGACCGCCCTTGCGGTCAAGAGCCTCTAGCACCAGTGTCTTCAGGCCGGCCTTGGCGAGCGTTCGGGTCGCACCCGTCCCGGCCGCGCCGGCGCCAATGATCACGACATCGGGCTCTTCCATCATCGACATGGCCTAGGCGACTTTCCTTGCGGTCAACTGAATACGAACGTCTCCGCCGCATGCTCCATAAAGTGACCTGTCGAATCAATGCCGTTTTACGGCTTTGCGCTGAAACTTAAAGCAATTGCGGGCGCGGCATCGAATGCCACCGCGCCCGCATCAGTCTCTTATTCCAGATAGGACATGATGACCGAGGTAACCTGCGCCTGCTCACTCGTGTCGGGTGCCGTTGCGGCCGAGGCCGTCGTTACCGATGGGGTGGTGGTGGCCGTCGTCGTGGTCGCTGAGGCGGTGCTCGCGCTCGCCAGTGGGCCGTTGGTCAGCGCCTGTACCTGGGCCGAGGTCATCGCGTTGATCTGGGCCGGCGTGAAGGCTTCGGCCTGGCTCACCGTCAGCGCGCTGAGCGCCCTCGTGCTGAGCCCCGAAACCGCGCTGGAGCTCAGTGCGATGATGCTCTCGGGCGAGAAGCCCGCCAGGTCGTCCGGGCCGAGGGCCGCGGCCTGAACCACATTGAGCGCGCCGATCTGGGTGGTCGAGAGCATTCCGATCTGCGCCGAGCTCATGGCCACGACCTGGCTATAGCTGAGCGCCGCCACTTGGCCCGTGGTCAGCGCCGCGATGTCGTTCGACGGCAGGGTTGAAAACAGCGCCGTCGTCAGCCCCTTGATCGAGGCCGGCGTGATGGCCGCGAACTCTTCGGTCGAGAGCGTCTGTAGCTGGTCGGCCGTCAAGCCGGCAAGCCCGGTCGAGCTCAGGGCCGCGATCTGGTCGGTGGAGAACGTGCTGAACTGATCAGTGCTCAGCGCGTGGATCTGATCGCTGGTCAGGCCGGAAACCCCGGAACTGCCGAGAGCCGCGATCTCCTCGGTCGACAGCGACGCGATGAAGCCCGTCGACAGTCCTTTCATCGCACCGGAGCTGATCGCGGCGAGCTTGGCGGGCGTCAGTGCGTCCAGGCTTGACGAGGTCAGCCCCTTCAGCGCGTCGGAACTGAGTGCCGCGATCTGGTTCGTGGACAGTCGTTCCATTTGGTCGATGTTCAGCGCACCAGCCTGGGCGCTGCCGAGGCCGCCGATACCTGCCGCGCTCAGCGCCGCCACCTGCTCGACCGAAAGCACGGCGATGTCGCCGGTGCTGAGTGCCGCGACCTGAGCCGAACCCAGGGCGCCGATCTGCCCGGTGGACAGCATCTCGACCTGGCTTGTGCTCAAGGCAGCGATCTGGGCGGTCGAGAGCCCGGCAATACCCGCCGTGCTCAGCGCGCCGATCTGCTCGGCCGAAAGCGAGGCGATCGTCGTCGGCGACAACCCGGAGATGGCGGCAGAGCTGATCGCCGCGATATCGGCGGTGGAGAAGCTGTCGAGATCATCCGTGCCGAGTGCCGCGATCTGCTTGGAGCTCAGCGCGCCGACTTGCAAGCTGGTCAGCGCTTCGGCCTGATCGACGCTGAGAGCAGCGATCTGGTCCGTGCTGAGGCCGGCAATGCCTGCGGTGCTGAGCGCCGCGATCTGGCTTGGCGAGAGCGAGGCAAGCGCCGCGGTCGACAGGCCGGAGATTGCCGACGAGCTGATCGCGGCGATTTCGGCCGTGGTGAAGCTGTCGAGATTACCGGACGTCAGAACCGCGACCTGTCGTGAGGAAAGCGCGCCGATCTGTGTGCTGGTCAGCGCCTCCATCTGGTCGCTGTGCAGCGCGACGAGCTGGCTGGTCGACAGCCCCGCTATGCCCGCGGTGCTCAGTGCCGCGATCTGCTCCGGCGAAAACGCGCCGATGTCGGCTGTGTTCAGAGCCGCGATCTGCTTGGAGGTCAGCGCGCCGACCTGCGCGGTCGTCAGTGCTTCCACCTGGTTGGTGCGCAGCGCGCCGATCTGGTCGCTGGTGAGGCCTGCAATGCCGGTGGGGCTGAGGGCCGAGATCTGGTCGCCCGAGAGCGAGGCGATCGCCGATGTCGAAATGCCTGTTATTGCGCTGGAGGTGATCGCAGCCATGTCGGCTGTGCTGAAACTGTCGAGATCATCCGTTCCGAGCGCGGCGATCTGCTTCGAGTTCAGCGCGCCCACCTGAACGCTGGTGAACGCCTCGACCTGGCGCACGCTGAGCGCGCCGATCTGATCGCTGGTCAGGCCCGCTATGCCCGCCGTGCCGAAGGCCGCGATCTGGTCGACCGAAAGCGCCGCGATACGGTCGGTGGCAAGCGCCCCGACCTGCTTGGAGCTCAATGCGCCGATCTGCGTTGTTGTCAGCACCTCCACCTGGTCGGAACCGAGCGCGGCCATCTGGCCGCTGGACAAGCCCGAGATGCCGGCCGAACTCATGGCGACGATCTGGGCGGTCGACAGCGCGCTGATCGCGGCGGTCGAAAGGCCAAGGATGGCGCCCGAGCCGATGGCGGCGATATCGGCGGTGGAGAAGTGCGAGAGATCGTCGGTGCCCAAGGCGGCAATCTGCCTCGAAGTCAAGGCGCCGACCTGCAGGCTGGTCAACGCCTCGGTCTGGTCGGTGCTCAATGCCGCGATCTGATCGCTGCTGAGACCAGCTATGCCCGCCGTGCTCAATGCCGCGACCTGCGCGGTCGTCAGCGATGCGAGGTCGTCGGCGCCAAGCGCTCCGATCTGTCGCGAGCTCAACGCGGCGATCTGGCCCGTGGTCAGCGCTCCGATCTGGTCGCTGCTGAGCGCGCTGATGAGATCGACCGTCAGGCCCGCGATACCGGCGGTGCTGAGTGCCGCGATCTGGCTTGTCGTCAGCGTCGCGAGTGCGGCTGCCGACAGGCCGGCGATGGCGCCGGAGTTGATCGCGGCAATGTTCTTCGCAGACAGGATGGCGATATCGTCGGTGCTGAGAGCCGCCGTCTGCTTCGAGCTGAGCGCTCCGATCTGCGCCGACGTCAGCGCTTCCACCTGATCGGTCCGCAGCGCCGAGATCTGGCCGGTCGTCATCCCCGTGATCGCCGCCGTGTTCAGCGCCGCGATCTGGCTCGCCGAAAGCGCCGCGATCGTGCCGGTCGAGAGGCCGGTGATGGCGCCGGAGCCGATGGCCGCCATGTCCTTGGTCGAGAAGGTTGCGATGTCATCGGCGGTGAGGGCGGCGAGCTGCGAGGAGCTCAGGCCGCTGACCTGGCTGCTGGTCAGCGCTTCCGCCTGGGCGGTGCTGAGTGCGGCAAGCTGCTGGGTGGTGAGGCCTGCAATCGCATTCTTGCTCAGCGCGGCGATCTGCGCCGTTGTCAGGGCGCGGATCGTGTCCGTCGACATTCCGCCCAGCGCGCTTGATGTGATCGCAGCGATATCCTTGGTGGAGAAGGTTACGACATCATCCGGCCCGAGGACCGAGAGCTGGCTGGAATTCAGCGTGCCGACCTGGTTGCTGGTGAGCGCTTCCGCCTGTGCGGTCGAAAGCGCCGCCAGTTGCTGTGAGTTCAATCCGGCGATGCCGCCAACAGAGAGAGCAGCGATCTGCGCGGTGGAGAGTGCCGCGATGTCATCCGTGCGCAGTGCGCCGACCTGAGACGAGCTGAGTGCCGCCATCTGCTTGGTCGAGAGCGCCAGGATCTGCGTGTTGCTGAGGGCCGCGACCTGGCTGGTCGAGAGGCCAGAAACGCCGGACGAGCTCATGGCGGCCAGCTGCTGCGTGGTCAGCCCGGCCATGTCGCCGGTGCTGAGCCCCGCCACCTGCTTGGTGGTCATCGCCGCCATCTGGCTGGTGCTGAGTGCCCCGAGCTGCGCGCTGCTCAGCGCGTCGATCTGATCGGATGTCAGGCCCGTGATGCCCGATGGCGTCAGGACGGCGATCTGGTCTGTTGAGAGAACGCTGACATGGTCGCCGAGTGCTGCGACCTGCGCCGATGTGAGAGCCTTCACCTGCGCGGTCGAGAGCTTGGCGATCTGGTTGGTGCCAAGTGCTGCGACCTGCGTGCTCGTCAGGCTTGCCAGAGCGCTGGTGCTCAACAAAGCGAGCTGTGCGGTTGTGAGGCCCGAGACAGCATCGGCGCTCAGTCCAGGTAGGCCCCTGTTGGTGATTGCCGCGATGTCGGCGGTCGAGAAGGTCGCGATATCTTCAGCCGACAGCGCGGAGAACTGAAGTGAGGTCAGAGCGGCTACCTGCGCTGGCGACAGGGTTTCGATCTGCGACGTGCTCATCGCATCGATCTGCTGGCTTGTGAGGCTCGCGATCGCGCTGGTGTTGAGTGCGGCGATCTGCTCGTTCGAAAGGCCCTCGACAGCGTCGGCGCGAAGACCCGAAATGGCCTTATTGGTGATCGCGGCGATATCGGCGGTGGAGAAGGTCGCGATATCGTCGGCGCCGAGTGCGGCCATTTGCGCGGAGCTCAAAACCTTCACCTGCGCCGGCGACAAGGCTTCGACCTGCGCGGTGCTGAGAGCGCCGATCTGGTCGCTTGTCAGGCTTGCGACGGCGCTCGTGCTCATCGCTGCGATCTGGGTGGCAGACAGCGTCGCGAGCACATCCGTGCTGAGGCCCGGCAGCGCCTTGTTGGTGATCGCGGCGATATCGGCCGTCGAGAAGGTGGCGATGTCGCTCGCATCCAGAGCGCCAAGCTGCAGCGAATTCAGCGACATCACTTGGAGCGGCAAGAGAGCTTCGACCTGCGCCGAGCCGAGAGCGTTGATCTGGTCGGTCGTCAGGCTGGCGATCGACGTCGTGCTCAATGCGGCGATCTGGGCGGTCGTAAACGCGGCGACCTGGTCCGTGCCCAGGGTGGAGATCTGCAGCGTCTTCAGCGCGTTGACCTGGGCGGTCGTGAGCGCGCCGATCTGGCCCGAAGACAGGTTGGCCATGTTGAGGCCGGGGATCGCCTTGCTCGAGAGTGCCGCGATATCGGCTGTCGAGAACGTCGCGATGCCGTCTTCGCCAAGCGCCGACAGCTGCAGCGAGCTCAGCCACGCCACCTGTGCGGGGGTGAACGCCTCGACCTGGCTGGTGTTCAAAACCGCAAGCTGCGTGGTCTTCAGCGCGCTCACCTGCGCCGTCGTCAGCGAGGCGATCTGGCCTGTGGAGAAGGTAGCGATGATATCGGTGCTGAGACCCGGTATGGCCTTGCTGGTGATCGCCGCAATATCGTCGGTCGAGAAAGTCGCAATATGATCGGCATCGATCGCGGCGAGCTGGACGGAGGTCAGCGCCGCGACCTGTATCGAAGACAGTGCCTCGACCTGACCGGTGCTCAGCGCTGCGATCTGCATACTCGTGAGCCGTGGGATCGCCGTCGAGTTCAAGGCTGCAATCTGGGCGGTGGAGAAGGTCGAGATGATGTCGGTGGTCAGGCCGAGGATCGCCTTGCTGGTGATCGCCGCGATATCGTCAGTCGAGAAGGTCGCGATATGATCGGCATCAAACACGGCCAACTGAACCGAACTCAGAGCCTTCACCTGCGTCGGCGACAGCGCTTCCGTCTGGTCCGTGGTCAGCGCGGCCAGTTGGTCCGTTCCAAGGTTAGCGATCTGCCCGGTGGTCAACGCCGCGATCTGGGCGGTGGAGAGCCAATCCATGTTGAGCCCGGTAAAGCCCTTGCTGGTGATCGCGGCGATATCTGCCGTCGAAAACGCGGCGATGTCGTCGGCGTCGAAGGCCGCGATTTGCGCCGAACTCAGAGCCTTGACCTGAGCGGGAGACAACGCTTCTGCCTGCTCCACGCTCAGCGCGCCGATCTGTTCCGTCGTGAGGTTGGCGATTGCGGCCGTGCTTAGGGCCGCGATGTTGGTGGTCGAAAGCCCTTCCAGCTGCGCTGTGCTGAAGCCCGCGATCTGCGCGCCCAACGAGGTTATCTGGCTGGTCGAGAGCGCCGCGATCTGGTCGGCGCTCAGGGCTTCGAGCTGGGTACCGGTGAGGTTTGCGATCAAGCTCGTGGACAAAGCGGCGATCTGGGCAGACGACAATGCGCCGATCGCATCCGTGCTCAGGCCCGACATGGCGCGGCTGGCGATGGCAGCGATGGCGGCTGTCGAGAAGGCTTCGATATCAGCGGCATCGAGCGCGGCGAGCTGCGCAGAGCCGAACGCCTTGACCTGCACCGAGGACAGCGCCTGGAATTGTTCGTCGTTCAGGGCGGCGAGCTGTCCGGTCGTCAGGCTTGCGATCGAGCCTGTGCCGAGGGCTGCGATCTGCCCGGTCGACAGCGCTGAAATGGAGCCCGCGCTGAGGCCTGCGATGGCCTTGCTGGTGATAGCCGCGATATCAGCGGTGGAGAAGGTGGCGATGCCATCCGCGCTGAGGGCGGCAATCTGGGCAGAATTGAGCGCCTTGACCTGCAGCGGGGTGAATGCCTCGACCTGTTCGGGGCTGAGAGCTCCGATCTGTTCGGTCGTCAGGCTTGCCAGCGCGCTGGAGCTGAGCGAGGCGATATGGGCTGGCGAAAGAGCTTCGATTTGCCCAGCGCTGAGGGAAGCGAGCTGTGTCGTGGCCAGCGAATTTGCCTGGGCCGTCGTCATCGCCGCGATCTGGTCCGGTGACAGGGCAGACAGGTTCAGGCCTTTCATGGCCTTGGTGTTGATCGCGGCAATGTCCTCGAGCGACAGCATGGCGATGTCATCAGGTCCGAGTGCGGCCAGTTGCCCCGAAGTCATCGCCGCCATCTGCGACGGCGTAAACGCTTCGACCTGGTCGGCGCTCAATGCGCTGATCTGGCTGCTCGTGAGCGACGCGACGGCGCTCGTGTTTAGGGCCGTGATCTGATCGGGAGACAGGGCCGCGAGTGCCGCCGTACCGAGACCTTGGATGGCCTTGGTGATGGCGGCGATATCGGCTGTAGAGAAGGTCGCGATGTCCTCGGGGCTGAGTGCCGCGAGCTGCGCGGTGGACAGCGCCTTGATCTGGTTGGGGGTTAGAGCTTCCGACTGCTCGGTCGTCAAGGCGCCCAGCTGTGACGTGGTAAGCGCAGAGACCTGGACGGATGTCAGGCTCTCGATGGCATATTTGTTAAGCGCGTGCAGCTGGTCGAAGGTGAAGCCTACGATGGAAGTCTTCGCGATTGCGCTCAGCTGCTGCGAGTTCATCGCCTCGACGTCCTCGACATCGAGCGCCGCGATCTGAGAGGACGATAGGGCCTTGACCTGGGCCGTGGACAGCGACGCGATGTCGTCGGTTGTCCATGCTGCGACTGCCGCGGACGACAGGGATCTGATCTGCGTTATCGTCAGCGTGGATGCAACGGTCGTCATGCTCATCAATCCCAAATGTTCAAATGGCGTCAATAAAAAGCCGGGTCGAAACCCCGATAGCGAACGGCAAGCGGCTTCCGGCCCAAGGTCTGAATGAAGAATCGGTCACCCAAGCCCGCGCAGCTAAGAGCCGAAGGTAGGTTGTGTGGCTTGTCTGAACCTGAAATTGCAGGTGGTCTCTCCCCAAACAGGGGCCGTGCCCGCTGCCGCGAAGAAAATAAGTGGCGGGCCTTGCCCGCAGCTGGTGTCGTTCTGCGCCTTCGAGTGGGCCCTATCAGGGATCGCGAAATTGCGCGATGCCGGCAATTTCACAAATGTCCAAAATTATCACGCAATTGTCATATGAAGGAATCACGGCTCCACTACACGGCGACGCAAAGCGATAGGATTTGCGCATGCCAAAGAGTGGACGAATGAACGTGTATGGGACGGCTCTCTCCGTGCCCTGCATCTTTACCGAGAACGACAATGGCGGAACGATCCGCGGATGCCCGCGATTTCTCGCGCTTGTGGCCGGAAAGCAGAGCATCCGCCTGCTCGATACGATCAGCGGCCGGTCCACGCCGATCGCGCTTCACCGCATCGATCGACGCGGCAGGGCGCGGTTTCGCTGGCTCTGACCTCGCATTGAGGCCGGAACTCGTCTGCCTGGGGCGCGATGTCTCCCGCAAGCACGACCGGTCAGGAAAAGCCTGATTTTTGCCGCCCGGCCTTTCCCATGCTGCATTGCACTCTAGCTGATGTCGTATGGAACGCTTCATTCTCGACTTTCAGGAAGCAACCGCATGGTTGCCCGCTTGGCTGGTCAGCATCGGTGTCCTTGCTGCCGCCTTTGCCGTGGGCCTGATGATCCATCGCCTCGCTTTTCGCTTCTTGAGCCGCGTGGTCGAAACGCGGGATCTGTTTTGGCGATCGCTGGTCTCGCGCGGTCGCCGGCCGCTGCGGCTTAGCATTCTCACTTTGACCCTTTCGCTCGGCGCCACCATGGCGCCGCTGACGACGCCGCAGGCGGAGTTCATCCGCCATATCCTGCTCCTGGGCTTCATCGCTGTCGTCGGCTGGATCAGCAAGACCACGCTGCACATCTGGATGACCGTCTATCTGCGCCGCTTCAAGCTAGACGCCGAAGACAACCTGCTGGCGCGCACCCATGTCACCCAATCGCGCATCGGCGAGCGCATTGCCGCCTTCATGATCGTTGCCATCACGATCGCGGCGGGGCTGATGACCTTTCCGGCCGTGCAGCAATATGGCGTGAGCCTGCTCGCCTCGGCCGGCGTTGCCGGCATCGTGCTCGGCCTCGCCTTGCAGCCGGTGCTGAAGAACGTCTTCGCCGGTATCCAGCTTGCGATCACGCAGCCGATCCGCATCGACGATGCGCTGATCGTCGAGGGCGAGTGGGGCAACGTGGAGGAGATCACCTCGACCTACGTGGTGGTCAAGCTCTGGGATTGGCGAAGGCTGATCCTGCCACTCAGCTATTTCATCGAGAACCCGTTCCAGAACTGGACGCGGGAGAGCTCGGCGCTGATCGGCACGGTCATGATCTATCTCGATTACTCGGTGCCCGTTACGGTGATCCGGTCCAAGGTCGAGGAAATAGCCGCCGCCTCCAAGCTCTGGGACAAGCGGGTGGTCGCCGTGCAGGTCACCGATTTTCGCGAAAACGTCATGGAAATCCGCATCCTCGTCTCGGCCTCCAATGCACCGAAGACCTTCGACCTGCGCTGCGAAATGCGCGAGAAGATCATAGACTTCGTGCAGCGGGAGTATCCGGCGAGCTTGCCGCGCGTGCGGGCCGAGGGTGCCGCCAACTTCAACGGCGTGATCGGCGGTGATGCCGCGGTTCGAGCCTCGGCGCACTCCTGATTGTCGGCGACAATCCCAAGAAGATGAGCGGGCGTAGGAACCGTAAGACAGCCGCGTAGGCGGGGCTCATCGGTTTAGGCAATGGCCGATCTCAAAAAAGCAGACCTCCCAACCATTGTTCGGGCGCGTCGCGGACTCCATATACCTTTTGATTAGGGCGGCCGTCTTCAGCGGTTGCCTCCACTTGTTGATTACAAAGGTATTGCCATGGCCGCTCTTTCCATCCTCGAACTTGTTCGCGTGACGGAGGAGACGGACGCCCGTGGCGCCCTCGACAACGCGCGCGATCTGGCCGCGCATGCCGAGGAGTGGGGCTACCGGCGCATCTGGGTTGCCGAACACCACAACATGATCGGGATCGCGAGTGCCGCGACATCCGTCGTTCTCGCCCATCTCGCGGCGGGAACAAAGACGATCCGCGTCGGCGCCGGCGGCATCATGCTGCCGAACCACTCTCCTTATGTTATCGCCGAACAGTTCGGCACGCTGGCGCGCCTGTTTCCCGATCGCATCGATCTCGGGCTCGGCCGGGCGCCGGGAACCGACCAGATGACACTTCGCGCGCTGCGTCGCTCGCCTGAAGCGGCCGATCAGTTTCCCCAAGATGTGCTTGAGCTGCAGGCGTTCTTGGCGCCGGCCGGCCCAAACCAGCGGATACAGGCGGTTCCGGCTGCCGGCACCGAAGTGCCGCTCTGGATTCTCGGCTCCAGCAATTTCGGCGCCATGCTCGCTGGCGAACTCGGTCTGCCCTACGCCTTCGCCTCCCACTTTGCGCCGGAGCTTCTTATTCAGGCGCTGCAGATCTATCGCACCCGTTTCAAGCCATCGGAGCAGCAGTCGCAGCCCTACGCCATGGTCGGCGTCAACGTCATCGCCGCCGAAACCGATGCCGAGGCGCGCCGACTTGCGACGACACAGCAGATGTCCTTCACTAACATGTTTCGTGGCACGCGCGGCCTGAGTCAGCCGCCGATCGACGATATCGAAACTTATTGGTCGCCGATGGAAAAGGCGCAGGCCCAGCAGATGCTCGCCCGCTCGATCATCGGCTCGCCCGAGACGGTTCGCGCCGGCCTAGAGAAGCTGATCGAGGAGACCGGTGCCGACGAACTGATGATCGTGTCCGACGTTTATGATCATCGCGCGCGCCTGCAATCCTTCGAAATGATCGCCGAGGTTGGGCGAAAGATCTGACACTAACCCATCCACATTCAACGCAATCAATACGGGTTGCGTATCGCATGAAGACGCCACCACGGGAGACAAAGCATGGCCAATTCGACTGAGTATATGCCGCCAAAGATCTGGACCTGGAACAAGGACAGCGGCGGGCGTTTCGCCAATATCAATCGGCCGATCGCCGGTGCGACGCATGAGAAGGAACTGCCGGTCGGGCGCCATCCTTTGCAGCTCTACTCGCTCGGCACGCCAAATGGCGTCAAGGTGACGATCATGCTCGAGGAACTTCTCGCCGCCGGCCACAGCGGTGCGGAATATGATGCCTGGCTGATCAGGATCGGCGATGGCGATCAGTTCGGTAGCGGCTTCGTCGAGGCCAATCCCAACTCCAAGATCCCGGCGCTGGTCGACCGCAGCGGTGCCAAGCCGATCCGCGTTTTCGAGTCCGGCTCGATCCTCACCTATCTAGCCGAAAAGTTTCAGGCCTTCCTGCCGACGGAGCCAGCCGCGCGTGCGGAATGCTTCTCCTGGCTGTTCTGGCAGATGGGCAGCGCGCCCTATCTCGGCGGCGGTTTCGGCCACTTCTATGCCTACGCGCCGACCAAGATCGAATATGCGATCGACCGCTTCGCGATGGAGGCCAAGCGTCAGCTCGACGTACTGGATCGCCGGCTTGCCGAGAGCGAATATCTCGGCGGTGCCGAGTACACCATCGCCGATATGGCCGTGTGGCCCTGGTACGGCGGGCTGGTGAAGGGCTGGATCTACGAAGCGGCGGAGTTCCTGCAGGTTCAGGAATACAAGAATATCCAGCGCTGGGCCGACCAAATCGGCGAGCGCAAGCCTGTCCAGCGCGGGCGCATGGTCAACCGTCTCTCCGGCGAACCGTCGAGCCAGCTCTGGGAGCGTCACGACGCCAGCGACTTCGACACCAAGACGCAGGACAAGGTCGGCGCTGCGGGCTGATTTGTAGATTGGTCGCATCCGGGTCGCCATCTCGGCGGTCCGGATGTGGCATTATGTGCGGATGAGTGAGCCATGCGGCTCAGGCGGTGGTCGCGTTCGCCTTTCGCAATGCCACATACTCCCACAGCGCGACGAGCAGCAGCGTGACGGTGCTCACCATCTGTATCGTGAAATTCTGTTGCACCGGCAGAAGAACGGCGGTCGCCAGCAGGATGACGAGCCCGGCGATGTGAGAAAGGGGCAACTTGCGCGCCGCCGTCAATTTCAGCCAGACATTTCCAATGAGGAACAATCCCGGCCCGCCGAGAATGGCGAGCGTGGTCTTCAGGCTGCTGTGCTCTTCGGGATGCGACAGGCTGAAATCCTCGCCGACGGCGGTGAGGATGATGCCGGCGACGATCGGCAGGTGACCGTAGGTGAAAAGACCGTGGGCCACGGTCTCGGGCGCCGAGGTCGTCTCCGCCTTGTCGGCGGCCTTCTGCTGGCCGTGATGGAAATAGATCCACCACATGAAGCCTGTCGTCAAAAACGCGCTGCAGAACACCATGACCGACAGGTTCGACTGCATGTGCTCGGCCGCGGTCCTGCCCGTGGTTAGAATGGTCTCGCCGAGACAGAGAATGACGAAGAGCGCGCAGCGCTCGGCCATGTGCTCGCCCGATATGTCGAGCGTTTCGCGCGGAGAGCTCCCCAATCCGGGGACACAGTAGCGCGCCAAAGGCGAGACGTATTCGATCAAAAGCGCGACGGCCCAGAAGGCGACGCGCCCTTCAAGACTGGCGAAACCGCCGATCATCCAGAAGACGCTGGACGCGATCACCCAGACGGTGATGCGCACGAAGGTGAGGTATGAGGGCCGGTCGACGCTCCTGTAGGCGTAGAGCATGAAAACCGACCGCACGAGCTGCATGGCGCAGTAGAGCGCCGCGAATGCCGGCCCCTGATGTTTGAAGGCTTCCGGCAACGCGATCGCCAGCAATATGCCGCCGAACATCAGCGCGAAAAGCAGCAGCCGCACCGCCTCCTTGTCGGTGTCGAGCAGATTGGTGATCCAGGTCGTGTAGACCCACAGCCACCAGATCGCGAGGATCAGCAGGATCGATTCCGCCAGCGTCGTCGAACTGAAGTCCTCGACGAGCGTGTGCGACAGCTGGATGAGCGCGAATACGAAGACGAGATCGAAGAACAGCTCCGGAAAGCTGGCCTTCGTCTTCTCGGCGCTTTTGCCACGGATCAGGCTCAATGCGATCCCTCCATCGATCGAGCCCCGGCCTTAGAAAACCGCCAGATATTTAAGAAGCGAAATGATGCCGATGATGATCACGATGATCTGCACGATCTGCTTGGCTCTGGCGTCGATCGGCAGGCGGGCAACAAGGTACAAGACAAGGATGATGACCAGGAAGGTTATAAGTATTCCGATCAGTAAAGATGCAGCCATTTGGATCCCACTCCGTTGAAAAATCTTTTAGTCACAGAGCGTTAGATAAATCTCTCTTTCGAAAAGGAAAGGATCGGCGATCGAGAAACTCTATCGTGCGGTTGGAGTGACTGCGCGCGCCTTCGCAGGAACCTTCGCTGTCGCCGTGAGTTCACGATGAAAGGGAGAAGACGATCATGCCCGCAAAATCGAAAGCGCAACAAAAGGCAGCCGGCGCGGCCTTATCCGCCAAGCGCGGTGAAACGCCGAAGAGCAAGCTCAAGGGCGCATCCCGCGAGATGGTGGATTCGATGACCGAAAAGCAGCTCGAGGAATTTGCATCCACGAAGACCAAGGGCAAGCCGGAGCACGTGTCCAAGTAGTCCGTGGTTTCGGCGGTTTATGCTGCGGTTGGCATCGGATCAGCCGCCCCAAGTGCGCTCGAGCACGCTGATCCAGTTGGCGTGGGTGATCTTGACCAGAGCGTCCTCGTCGAAGCCACCGGCGCGAAACGCGTCGATCAACAGAGGCAGACCGGTGGCATCCTTCATCGCTGCCGGGATCGTCGTGCCGTCGAAATCCGAGCCCAGGGCGACGTGGTCGATGCCGATGCGATCGGCGATATAGGCGGCGTGGCGGACCAGGAGGTCGAGGCTGGTGTCGGCGTTGCGGGTGCCGTCGTCACGCAGGAAGAGCACGCCAAAATTGATGCCGACGAGACCGCCGGTATCGCGGATGGCGTGGATCTGGCGGTCTGTCAGGTTGCGGCTGTGCGGGCTGATCTGGTGGACGTTGGAGTGCGAGGCGACCAGAGGGGCGTTCGAAAGCTTGGCGATGTCCCAGAAGCCCTGCTCGTTCATATGAGAGAGATCGACCATGATCTTCAGCTCGTTGCAGGCGCGGATCAAATCCCTGCCGGCGTCGGTCAGTCCGGGGCCAATGTCGGGCGATGACGGGAAGCGGAACGGCACGCCGTAGGCAAAGATGTTCGGCCGGCTCCACACCGGTCCGAGCGTGCGCAGTCCAGTCTGATGCAGCACATAGAGCGCATCGAGATCGGCGGCGATCGCTTCCGCGCCCTCGATATGCACCACGGCTGCGAAGGCGCCGGTTTCGATCGACTGGCGGATATCAGCCGCGGTGCGGCAGACTTTCAGCCCGCCGGCGCTCTGCGCCTCGATGTCGAAGAGAATGCGGGCCATCGCCAGGGTGCGGTTCAGCGATTCCGACTGCGCGGGCGTCAGGAAGTCGCCATTGGCGTCCTTCCCCATGCTGGGCGAGGGAATGTAGATGGCGCAGAGCCCGCCGGCCAGACCGCCGGCGCGCGCCCTGGGAAGATCGATATGCCCCGTCGCTTCTCCCTCGATAAACGCCTTGGCCGGCTGCGCGATGCCCGAATGCTGGAGCCGGAGCAATACGTCGTTGTGGCCGTCGAAAACGGGCATGAGGGAGTTTGGCATGGTGGGGAACGTCCTGCGTCTGTTTGCTTGCGGGTCTTCGTATGACAGGTCGGCGCCCCCACGCAAACCCAAACCGAAAGCCGCGCGTTGAAAACGCGCGGCGGGCCGACTGGTCTGTCTGACTACTGCCTGACGTAGGCGGACGACAACGGGCCGAGTTCGGCCGATATCTGGCGCCATCTTGCCGGCTGGGCGCCCGTGCGCGAAATCATCGCCTCGATCAGCCCGGTGGAGACGGCGTCCTTCAGTCTTCCGTCGCCGTTGCGCATGCCGAGCTCGATCAGCTCGAACACCCGCTGCTTGTCCTGAAGCGTCGAGAAACGCTCGGCAATCAGCCAGCCCATGTCGGAATAGAGCGTATGCATGTCCGCGAGATCAACAGGCGCAACGTCCTCGATGATATTCTCCAGCGTGGAGGTAACAGGGACATGCTGTGCCAGTTCAGCGGTGATCGCTTTCGTATCCATTGTCATTTCCTTGTGTCTGTGTGCGGTGATCGGTCAACCGCATAGCGGCTTTCCGTTCAGCTCGCCCGATGCGCGTTGTCGTTCGCAACCGGCCATACCGGTCCCGCCCCGTGGCCGCGCAGCAGCCATGCGAGGCTCACCTCAAGCGTATCGGCGATCGTTTCCAGGTTGCCGGCGGCCGGCGCCGCGCGGTCGTTCTCCCACGATGCCCAGATGTCGGGCGTGATGCCGAGGTTTCTCGCGGCGGCTTCGATGGAGAGCTTCACCGCGTCGCGGGCGAGCGACATGCGCCCACCCATCGTATCATCTTCGGCGTCGGTCGGTTGCAGGCGGTCGATATACATTCATCGCTCCTGTTCAGTCGAAGGATCGCGCCCCGCCGAAAATCGGAAGAGGCGCGAGAATGCGTTCAGCCTTCGTCGCCGATCCAGCTCTTCACCTGATCGGGATGGTCCTGGATATATTTATCCACCGCCTGGTCGTAGGACGTTTCCTGCGCGGCAAACATCGCCGCTTCGAGATCGGGGATCGGCAGGTTCATGCGCGACAGGAAGGCGGCGACCTTGGGGTTGTCGGACTTGAAGTCCTTGCGGGCAAGGATATCGACATGTTCTGCTTCGCCGAGCGACTTCTTCGGGTCATCGATGTAGCGCAGCTTGTGCTTGCCGAACATCCAGTGCGGGCTCCAGGCGGTGGCTACGAACCATTTCTCGCCCCGCATCGCGCGGTCGACCGTCGTCAGCATGCCGGCCTCGCTGGAGATCTGCAGCTTGTAGCCGTCGAGCCCGTAATCCTTCACCGCCTTTTCCGAGAGACGCGTGAGGCCGGCGCCCGGATCGATGCCCTGGATGGTGCCGGAGAGCTTCTTCTGCACGTCTTCCTTCTTCAGGTCCTCGATCGAGCCGATCTGGTCGGCGGGAATGTAATCGGGAACAACCCAGCCGAGCTTGGCGCCGTTATAGACCGTGCCGAGCGTCTCGACCTTGTCTTTGACCTTGGCATAGTAGTCGGCATGCGTTTGCGGCAGCCAGGCCATCATCATCGTGTCGAGATCGCCGCGCGCGACCCCCTGATACAGCGGCGCGACGTCGGCCTGTACGAGCTCCACCTTTTGGTTCAGCTTCGTCTCGATCAGCTTGGCGGCGAGCTTGGTGACGAATTCGGCGTCGGACCAGGCGGCCCAGCCGATCTTCACCGGCTTGGCGTCCTGCGCCATGGTCGAGGTGACCGCGCCGCTTACGAGAGCGGCGGCAAGGCCGAGGGTTGCGAGTGTTTTGAACATGAGTGCTCCTTTTGTGAAGGTTCGCATTTGGCGGGCGCTGCCCGCCATGATGAGTTGCCAGAGATCAGGCCGTCGCCGGCTTCAGCTCTTCGCGTTCGCTTTTGCGGAACAGGCCCTGCCAGAAAGCGGCGCGCGGCTTGCCAAGGCTCTGGGTGATGCGGTCGAGAATGACGGCGAGGATGACGACGGCGATGCCGCCTTCAAAGCCGGTACCGACATCGAGGCGCTGGATGCCGGTCAGAACCGTGTTGCCGATGCCGCCTGCGCCGATCATCGAGGCGATCACGACCATCGACAGCGACAGCATGATCGTCTGGTTGATGCCCGCCATGATCGAGGGCAGGGCGTTCGGGAGCTGCACCTTGAACAGCAGCTGGGTCGCGGTGCAGCCGAAGGCATTGCCCGCCTCAATGAACTCGCCATCCACCTGGCGGATGCCGAGATTGGTCAGGCGAACCACCGGCGGCATCGAGAAGATGACCGTCGCGATCGCGCCGGGCACGGCGCCGAGGCCGAAGAACATGGCGGCCGGGATCAGGTAGACGAAGGCAGGCATGGTCTGCATCAGATCCAGCACCGGGCGCACGACGGCGGCGACGGAATCCTTGCGCGCCATGGCAATGCCGAGCGGCAGGCCGACGAGCATGGCGATCAGCGTCGCGGCGATGACCAGCGACAAGGTCTCCATCATCGGACCCCAGAGCTCGATGTGGTTCACGAGCAGCAGGCCGAGCGCGGTGAAAACCGCAAAGCCGATGCCGACACGCCAAAGCGAGAGGATCACGAAGATCGCGATGCCAACGGGCATGGGGATGGCGAGTAGGGCGTTCTGGATGCCTGACGTCACGAAGCCGATCGTGGCCGCGATGAAATCAAGCACGGGTGAGAAGTTGTCGAGCACATAATTGACGGCAGCGTCGATGCCGTTTCCGATATCGAAGTTCATGATTTATCCGATGTGTTTGTGATCAGCCGGCGCGGTCGAGCGTTTCGAGCAGCGCGGATTTGCTGATGGAGCCGAGATAACGCTTGCCGCCGTCGATGACGGGAACCGGCCAGGGGCTGGCCGCCACCTTGCCCAGAACGTTCGACAGCGGCTCGTCGGCCGGAATGGCCTCGATTTCGGGCAGGAAGGCGCCGCGATAGGGATCGGCCGTCTTCGCCCTGATCTTTTCGATCAGCGACGTCTGGCTGATCATGCCGTGATAGGTCTTGTCGCGGCCGAGGATGATTGCGTATTCGCGGTCGTAGTTCTTCATCCGCTCGAGTGCTGCCGCGGCCGAAACGCCTTCGCGCTCGATGATTGTCACCTGCGACTTGCGGGCGACATCGCCTGCCTTGAAGACATGCGCGACATCGACATTGCGGAAGAAGGAGCGGACGTAGTCGTTGGCCGGCTTGGTGACGATCTCGTCGGGCGTACCGATTTGCACGACATTGCCGTTCTGCATGATGCAGATGCGATCGCCGATCCGCATCGCCTCATCAAGATCGTGGCTGACGAAGACGATGGTGCGGCTGTGCTCGGACTGCAGGCGAACGAGTTCGTCCTGCATTTCGGTGCGGATCAGCGGGTCGAGCGCCGAGAAGGCCTCGTCCATCAGGAGAATGGTGGGCTCGCTGGCGAGCGCACGGGCAAGACCGACGCGCTGCTTCATGCCACCGGAGAGCTGATCCGGGCGGCTGTCGGCGTAGCCGTCGAGGCCGACGGCCTTCAGCGCGGCCAATGCCTTCTCGCGACGCTCGGCCTCGCCAACACCGGCAACCTCGAGACCGAAGGCGGCGTTGCTGAGAACCGTGCGGTTGGGAAGCAGCGCGAAGGACTGGAAGACCATGCTGATATCGCGGCGGCGAAGCGCGATCAGCTCGCTGCGCGACATGTCGGTGATATCGCGACCATCGATCTCGATCGATCCGGATGTCGGTTCGATCAGTCGGTTGAGGAGGCGCAGGAGTGTCGATTTGCCGGAGCCCGACAGGCCCATGATGACGAAGATCTCGCCGGCGCGAATATCGAAACTGGCGTCGTTGACGCCGATCGAGCAGCCCGTTGCTGCATGGATCTCGGATTTTGACTTGCCTGCGCGTAATAGCGAGAGGGCTTTCTTCGGGTGTTCGCCGAAAACTTTGTAGATGTTGTTGAGACTGATCTTGGTCGAAGCCGATGATGTCGGCGCGTCTGTTTCAGTTGCAGCATTCATATAATCTTGGCGCCGAGCTCGAGAGGCCAGGCATTCTCCTTTATTCGTATACGTCCACGATCTACAGAATATCTTCTGAATCGGGATGTATTATCCGTTGTTTTGCTGAGACAAATCGACATTTCATAAGTCAAATTCGTCCGAGGAAAAATATATTATATCGAAAATATCTATCCGATATGACAAAAGGTCACGTATTCGAACTTTGATACTGTCATTTTCGATCGAGTGTTGTGCTCCTTATCTGCGTATATAGGGCGATATACAAAAATTGTCCATCTTAAAATCAATTTTTGTGACAGACGCATCGGTCGCCGGCACCTTCGAAACAGGCCACAACGCCTGCTGTACCGGCGAAGCAGCGCCGCGCCGGCATGACAGGTATTTTTGAAATCAAAGGCTGAAATCCGGTGCCGATGCGTCCGAAATCGTGTCCTTTATGAGGAGATTTCGCTCGGGTGGGCGAGCGACAGCATGCCTCGATAAATACCCGGATCGGAGCCCTCGATCGGGATCGCGCCGACGCTCTTGCGGTAAAAATCCATCGGCCCGGCGCCGCCGATCACGCCGTAAGGATAGCCCTGCGCGTGCATGTCGAGCAGCGTTTCCAGGAGCAGGGCGTGGCCGACACCCTTGCCTCGGGCCGCCTGATCGACGCCGGTGGGGCCGAAGAACCCCTTGGCGGTCGCCTCATGGCAGGCAAAGCCGATGAGCTCCCCCGCCTGAATGGCGATGAAGCAGGTGGTCGGCTGGCGCATGGCGGCGGCGGTCGCCTCGGCCGCCCAACCGGCGCCGAAGCGCGGTTCGATCCATGATGTCAGCGCCGGCAGTTCCGGCACCAGCACGCGGCGGATGGTGACCCCCTGTGACGTCATGCGTTCGTCGAGGGCTGGGTCGCGCTTCAGCTCGTAGAGCTTCACAAGCATGTCCATGGTCTTGATCCTTGTATCTGTCAGCCTTTGACGGCGCCGGCGGTGAGGCCCGCCACGATCCGCCGCTGGAAGATAAGCACGACGGCGATGAGCGGGAGCGTGACGGTGATGGAGGCTGCCATGATCTGCCCGAACGGGTATTCATAGCGGCTGGTGCCCGCGATCAGGCCGATCGCCACCGGCACGGTGCGGTTCTCGTCGGTCAGCGTGAATGTCAGCGCGAACAGGAACTCGTTCCAGGCGAGGATGAAGGCGAGAATGCCGGTGCTGGCGAGCGACGGCCCCATCAGCGGCAGCAGCACCTTCATCAGGATGCGGAAGTGCGAGCAGCCGTCGATGATGGCGGCCTCTTCGAGTTCGCGTGGGAACTCGCGGATGAAGGTGGTGAGGATCCAGGTCGTGAAGGGCACCGTCGACAAGAGATAGGTGAGGATCAGCGCGCTTGGGCGATTGAAGAGCCCCAGCCAATTGATCAGCTCGAACATGCCGGAGAGCACGACCACCTGCGGGAAGATCGAGATCATCAGGACGATCATCAGGATCGCGCGCCGCTGCGGAAACTCGATGCGGCCGAGCGCGTAGGCGGCCGAGAGGCCAATGATCAGCGACAGGAAGGTTGTCGATATTGCGACATAGGCCGAGTTGAGCAGCGATCCCATGAAGACCGGGTTGTCGATCAGCTGCCGGTAGTAAGTGAAATCCAGCGCTGGCATCAGGGCCGAGCGATAGAGTGCGGCACCCTGCTTCGTCGAGGAGACGAAGGCCCAGTAATATGGGAACAGCGTATAGACGAGCACGAGCAGCAGCGCGAAGATCTGCAGGCCGCGCACGACGCGCCGTCTCATCCGATAGTAGCCTGCTGGCTTGCGCAGCGCCTTTTGTGCGATTGCATTGGCCATCGATCAGGTCCCCGCCGCTTTGTCGAGGCGAAGAACCCCGATGATGATGATTGCGACCAGCGCGACGAGCAGGAAGACCCAGGTCGACGCTGCCGAACCCACGCCGAGTTCCTGGAAGCTGATCAGCCGATCGCGCGCATAGATCGATACGGTCATGACGTTCTCGTTGCTGGCCGCCAGAACGTAAGCAAGGTCGAACATTCTGAGCGCGTCGAGAACGCGGAAGAGAACGGCGACGCCGATGGCCGGGCGCAGCATTGGAAGGGTGATCGACCAGAAACGCTTCCAGGCGGGGATGCCATCCACTTCGGCGGCCTCGAATATCTCTGGCGATATCAGCTGCAGACCGGCGAGGATGAGCAGCACCATGAAGGGCGTGGTCATCCACACGTCGATGAAAATGACGACGCCCATGATCAGCGAGCTGCTGGCCGTCCAGGCGATACCGTGATCGACAACGCCGAGCCCCGTGAGGATCTTGTTGATCACGCCGAACTGATCGTTGAGCATCCACTCCCAGATCTTGGTCGCGACAACGACAGGAATGGCCCATGGCACCAGAATGGCGGCGCGCGCGAGGCCGCGGCCCGGGATCATCTCGTTGAGCAGCAAGGCGATCGCAAGCCCGAGCGCCGTCTCGATCGCGACCGAGATCACGGTGAACACCAGCGTGTTCTTCACGGCAACCCACCAGCTGTGGTCGTTGATGACCTCCATGAAGTTGTCGAGACCGACCATGGAATAGACGGAGGGGTCGTCGAGATAGGCGTCGGTGAAGGAGAAGAAGAAGGTCCGGCTCAGCGGCCAGACGGCGACCAGCAGGATGACGGCGATGACGGGAACCAGAAACAGCCATGCGGCCCGGTAATCGCGGCGGGCGAGTTTGGCGCTCATTGTTGGCTCACCTCTCCGCTGGCCGGCTGGCTGAGCAGAACGCGCTTGCCGTCGGCCGTAAAGGCGAAGACGGCGGCATCAGCGAAATCCAGGCCGACAGGCTGACCGATGAGATCATGCGCAGGCGCTTTCGCGACGCGGATGACCCAGACGGTGTCGTCGGTGATCCGGCAATAGGCGAAATGCTCGTGGCCGAGGTCCTCCACACGCTCCAGCGTGCAGGTGATCCGACCTTCGTTCGCGCCAACCAGGCGCAGGCCTTCCGGTCGGATGCCGATCTCGGCGATCGGTCCCGCCGGGCTGTTGGCGACCATGGCGATCGATAGATTGCCGGGCCCGACGATCGTGCCGGCGTCCGAGCCTGTCTTCGGCGAGACGGCCAGGAAGTTCATCCGGGGGCTGCCGATGAAGCTTGCGACGAAGCGGTTATCGGGGGCGTGGTAGAGCTCCTGCGGCGTTCCCACCTGCTCGATGCGGCCGTGGTTCAGGACGACGATCCGGTCGGCGAGCGTCATCGCCTCGGATTGATCGTGGGTGACGTAGATCATCGTCGTCTTCAGGTCGTCATGGAGCTTGGCGATCTCCATGCGCATTTCCATTCTCAGATCGGAATCGAGGTTGGAGAGCGGCTCGTCGAACAGGAAGATTTCCGGCTGGCGCACCAGTGACCGGCCGATCGCCACGCGCTGGCGCTGGCCGCCGGAGAGTTCGCGCGGCCGGCGATCCATCAGGTGGTCGACCTTGAGCATACGCGCCACCGACGAAACCTTCTGGCTGATCGCGTCCTTGGCCATGCCCAGTGTTTCCAGCGCGAAGCCGATGTTGCGGGCGACGCTCATATGCGGATAGAGCGCATAGGACTGGAAGACGAAGGCGACGCCGCGTCGTGAGGCCGGAACATCGGTCACGTCCTCGCCGCCGATCGTCACTACACCCTTCGATGCGGCGACAAGGCCTGCGACGATGCGCAGAAGCGTTGACTTGCCGCAGCCGGAAGGGCCGACGAAGACGACGAACTCGCCGTCGTTGATCCTGAGGTCGACGCCCTGAATGACGGTGTGCGTCCCAAAATTCTTCGAAACGGATTCAAGCGAAACCGATGCCATTTTTCACCCGGACTAGATCACGATAAAAGGCTCGCCCCCTTGCTGGCGGCGATTTGCGATGCGCGAGACGAGGGCAGACCGATCGCCGGCCTGCCCCCGTGCGTTCAGTCAAGGCTCAACGGCTTTCCTTGAGCTTTTCCAGTCGTCCGGCGAGCGAGGTCAGGCCAGACTTGATATCGCCACCGCCGGACAGCATGTCATGGACGGAGCGATAGAAGGCCTGCGACACGCGGTTGTAGCTGGTGCCGGTATAGCCCGAGGGACGCACGGCGCTATCGGCGAAGGCTTGCTGGTTGTCCTTGAGGAAGGGGATCTTCGCCAGCACGTCCGGGTCGGTATAGAGCGCCGGGATGGACGGGTTGACCGCATCCTGCAGCGCGCGCTTCTTCTGCATGTCGGGGCCGGTGATGAAGTTCACGAAATCAGCCGCGACGTCAGCCTTGGCGCTGTACTTTGAGACGCCGTAATACATCGGGCCGAGGCATCCGCTCGACTTCTGGCCTTCCATGCCGACCGGCAGTGGCATGACGCCGACCTTGTCGACAACTGCGCTGCCTTCCTTGTGCGACGTGCCCCAGACATAGGGCCAGTTGCGGTGGAAGACGGCGTTGCCGGATTCAAAGACGGCACGAGAGGCTTCCTCGTCGTAGTTCAGCGTACCTTCGGGGCTGATCGAGCCGATCCAGCCCTTGGCTTTTTCGATCGCTTCGGCGGCCTTCGGGTTGTCGATGGTCACCTTGCCATCGTCGGAGATGATCGTGCCGCCGCCGTTCGATGCAACGAGCTCGATCGCGTCGCAAGTCAGGCCTTCGTAGCTCTTGGCCTGCCAAGCATAGCCCCACATGTCGCCCTTGCCGTCGGCGCGCTCCTTGTCCTGGATTTCCTTGGCCGTGGCGGCCAGCTCATCCCAGGTCTTCGGCGGCTGCTTGCCATATTTCTCAAGCAGATCCTTGCGGTAGAACATCAGGCCGACGTCCATATAGGCGGGCATCGCGACCAGATGGCCGTCCAGCTTGGCGGCGTTGAGCGTGGATGCGAAGTGCTTGTCCTGATCGGCCTGGGGGATCACGGTCTTCAGGTCGAGAAGGCCGTTCTTGAACATGCCGAGCCAGATGACGTCGAGGAACAGCACGTCGATATCGGTGGATTTCGCGGCGATCAGCTGCTGATAGATCGGAATGGCGTCATCGAGCAGCGCCGGCATCTTGTTGATCTTCGCTTCGTTGCCTGTCTTCTCCTTCCAGGCATTGGCGACATTGGTGCACAGCTCGAATTCCGTCGGCGCGCAAAATACGGAAATCGTCTCAGCGTGGGCCGTTCCACTCCAGAGGGCGGCGGAGAACGCGAGGGCGGCAAGGCTCTTCTTAAGCATGATGGGTTCCCTTGATTGTGATAATGCACGGCATTTTCGAAGCTCTTCTGGCTCCCTGCGATAATAGGACTGGTTATGACCAGTTATGTCAATATGGACTTTCGAGAGAATTGCGTTGAAGATGACAAATGGCAGAGGCGGCCAAGGCCCAGGGAAAATCGAATTTGAAGACGCTCGAAACCGAGGAAACATTGATCGCAACACGCGGCGTCATCGATCGCGACGACCCGCGGCCGCTGCACAAGCAGGTGTACGAGGCGTTGCTGGCGGCGATCAGCGACGGGCGCCTGCCGCTGCGTGGCAAGCTGCCCTCCGAGCGCGAACTCGTCGATCTCTACGATGTAAGCCGGATCACTATTCGCCATGCAGTGCGCGAACTCATCCAGCAGGGCGTGGTGCATAGCCAGCCAGGCAAGGGGCTCTATGTCACGGAACGCGGCGGCGGCTTCGAGCTGCAGGTGTTGAAGAGCTTCACCAGCATCGCGCTGGCCAATGGCCGTGCCCCGGGTCACCAGCTGATCGAGGCAAGCCTCGTCCGGGCGCCGCTCGAAGTCAGCAGGCCGCTCTTTCTCGCCCCCGGCGCGGAGGTCGTGGTGCTATCGCGCCTGCGCCTGCTCGACAATATTCCGGCGGTGATCCAGACCGACTGGATTCCGGCCGGGCGCGTGCCAGGGCTGCTCGATCTGGATTGGGGCATCGCCAACCGCTCGCTCTATGAAGAACTGCGCCAGCGCTACGGCATATTTCCGAAACGTGGCCAGACGACGCTGAGCGCCCGTCTGGCGGGCGAAGATGAGGCGCGCCTGCTGCAACTGGCGCCGCCGGCGGCAGTCCTGACGGTCGACCAGATCGCTTTCGACGACCGCAATCGACCGGTCAACATGACGGCGCTCGTCCATCATCCGGCCCGCTATCCGCTGACGCTGCTGCAATCGGAAACCGGCGACTTCACGCAGTACTGATGATTGGTGGCTGTATCCGCTGAAGGCTCGCCCTAGCCGTCGAGGGCGAACCGGTCCTCATCGAACTCGTCTTCTGCGAATTCGTCGGCATCGCTGTCGATCGCAGGACCGACATCTTCGAGCGTCGTCAGGCGCATGCCTGATGGCCGCGGCGCGGTCATCTCGATCTTCATCCCCGGTGGCTGCAAGGCCCAGGCGACCAGCGCCTTGCCCGACATCGCGCCAACGCCTGCCGATACGACCTGCGGCTCCCGGGGAGCGACCGCGGTCATGTCGGTGCGCTTCGCCGCGCCGCCGGCAAGCGAGCCGCCTGCGTGAAGGGCAAAGAGTAGCTGTCCCGCCGATCCCTTGCCGGTGACGGCGGTGGCGAGCAGGACGGGCGTGGCGGGCGGCGGAACGCTTGCCGTGACGGTTTCATCCAGCGCCGGCCTGAATGTCGGCAGCGGTACGGTGAGGGAGGCGAGGTCGGGGACCTTGCTATCCGTGTTGTCGGCGCGCGGCGTCGGCCGTGCCAGCTGAAGTTCGAGACCGCGTTCGGCGCGGGTCTGCGGCACCGGCAGCATCGCCGTCACGAGAGCGCGGGAGGGTGCTGGAGCGCCTTCGTCATCATCGCTTTCAGGCGCGCGGATGGTCTCGATCGCGACGGGGCGGTTGCGCTTCTTCTGGTCGGCGAGCGCCAGCTCATAGCCGGGCAAGGCACGGCCATCGGCCGGCAGATGCAGCGTGCGGCCGCTTGGGAAAAGCCGTGCCAATTCCATGCGCGACATGCGCGGCCAGGCGCGAACATTGCCGACATCGAGATGCACGAAAGGCGAGCCGGACGTCGGATAATAGCCGACGCCGCCCACCTGCATCTGCATGGCGAGGCCGCGCAGCGTGGCAAGCTTCACGCCCGGAATGTAGAAATCCATCGCCTTACCCAGCATGTGCTGGCTCTTCTTGGCGACGCCTGTCGTGCGCGAGCGCGTGCGCAGCATGTTGTTGGTGGCGGGCGAGCGATAGGCGGAGACGACGTGGATGGCTTCCTTGGCGCCGCTGCGCTGATAGACTTCCCAGACCAGATCGAGCAGGCGCGGATCCATCTTGGTCGGCTCGTTGCGGCGCCAGTCGCGCAGGAAGCGGTTGATCTGCGCCAGGCCCTTCGGATCGAACTTGCCGTTGCGCTTGAAGACGATGGTCGCCCGCTCTCCCGTGTGGGTGAAATAGAGTTTTAGCGCGCGGTCGTCGGCCGCCGCCTGCGCGGCGCCGGCCATGGCCGCGAATATGACCAGAGCGATCAAGATCATGCGATGCGCGGCAAGCGATACAGCCAGGGCCAGCATGGTCACGGGAACGGAAAAGACTGCATGGTACACGAACACGACTTCCGTCATTGTTGAAGGGTGCGATGGCCGGATGCTTGCGATCGGCGAGGTCGCTTTGCAGTCGATTATGGTCAATAGATCCCTAACGTATCGTTTATGAGGAATGGATTATCGGGACAGTTGGGCCATGCGTGGACTCACTGTTTGGGCGTTCGCCGGATCGGATCGGCGCGGCGCGGAAGGTGGGGAAGGCGCGCGCAGCCGGGTGGCCGTTTGTCGAGCGTCCCGCAAAGTGACATGACCGCAAGAAAAGCGCGCGACGGTCACAATCCTGTCGCTTCGATCCTTATCTCTTGGGACATGATTCCAGAATGGAGGAGCGATAATTGAATAATCTATACAAGATGTTGGCAATTGCGGTGGGAACAACGGCAACGATGGTCGCGCCGATCGCGGCGGCTCAGACGCCGGTCGCCGACCCGCTTGTCGGTCGCGCGTGGATCGAGACCAAATCGCAATCCGGTCTTCCCGGCGTGATGATGGTGTTCATGGCCGATGGCAGCCTGCTGATGGATTCCTGCTGGGAAACCTACGCGCTGCGCAAATGGAGCCGCACCTCTCACGATACCGTTACCTGGGACGAGGATGGCGCCAAAATCACCGCGAAGGTGAAGTCGGTGTCGCCGAGCCAGCTGACACTGAGCGTGAAGGCCGGCAAGGATACGGTCGAGCACCGCTACAGCGTCGCCAAGGTGCCGTATGTCTGCCCTGACATGAAGCGCTGAGATAGGCACTATACCGCGAGCGGATGTCCTGTCAGGATACCGCTCGCGACATGTCTTTCAACCTGATTACTCGACGTCGGCCGTCTGGCGCGTATCCAGCGAGCTGACCAGGATCTTGTCGATCCGTCGCCCGTCGAGGTCGATAACCTCGAAACGCCAGCCATCTTTGGTGAAGCTTTCGCCAAGCACCGGAAGGTGCTTCAGCTCTTCGAGGACGAGACCCGCGACGGTCTGATATTCGAGATCGTCGCCAAGCTTCAGGCTCATGAATTCCGCGAACTCGTCGATCGGCGTCCAGCCGGAGACCAGATAGGAACCGTCGTCGCGGCGCGCGATCGCCTGTTCGTCGATCGGGCCATCCTGCAGCGCGCCCATGATCGCTTCCATGATGTCGCCGGAAGAAATGACCCCTTCGAAGTGTCCGTACTCATCGAAGACAAGCACCATATGCACCGGCGATGTGCGGATCGCCTGGATGACGCTGATGGCGTTGGAGAGATCGGAGACGATCGGCACGTCCTGCGTGATCGCCTTCAGGTCGGCGGTGCCCTGAACGGACATGGCGTCGTAGAAATCCTTGACCGCAAGCACGCCCAGCACCTCGTCCGAGCTGCCCTTTCTGACCGGCAGGCGCGAGCGCTTGGTGTTGTGCAGCTGGGCGCGGATCTCCTCCAGGCTGTCGTCCACGTCGATGATCTCGACATCGCGGCGTGGTGTCATCAGCGCGCGTGCCGTGCGGTCGGCAAGCCGCATCACGCCTGATATCATGGCGGATTCTTCGCTTTCGATCACGCCCGCGGATTGCGCTTCTGCGAGAACCGTCTTGATCTCTTCGTCGGAGACATTGTCGCCGCCCTTGCCGGATTGGCCGAGCAGCTTCAGCACCAGCTTGCCGGAGGCATCAAGCAGCCAGACGAGCGGCAGCGCCATCTTCGACAGGACCGCCATGGCGGGCGCAACCTTGGCCGCGACGGCTTCAGGTTCGCGCAGCGCGATCTGCTTCGGCACGAGTTCGCCGACAATCAGCGACAGGTAGGTGATGGCGATGACGACGGTGCCGACGCCCACGGCATCGGCCACCGTCGGCGACATGCCTTGAAGCTGCAGCCAGGCCGTCAGGCGGCTACCGAGCGTGGCGCCCGAGAAGGCGCCGGAGAGAACGCCGACGAGCGTGATGCCGATCTGCACGGTCGACAAAAACCTGCCGGGGTTTTCGGCAAGTTTTATGGCTTGTGCGGCTCCTCTGCTTCCGTGATCGGCGAGAACTTTGAGGCGGGCGGGCCTGGAAGACACGACAGCCAATTCCGACATGGCGAGCACACCATTCAGGATGGTGAGCAAGACCACAATTCCAATTTCGAGAAACACAGGAGCCCTTGTTCGTTGACGATGATGACGCAAGATAGGTGTAATCACACCGGTTGCAAAGCGGCGGCTCCGATTTTATCGCGCGCGGAACCCGAGAATGCATCGTTGCCATGTGTTTGGTAAATTAGCGTTTTAAGTCAGAAGAGCTTAACTTTCGTCTGTTACACAACCTGCCATACTTGTTGCGATCACGTGTATGGCCGACGAAGAGATACTTCCACCAGAGATCCTGACTTCGATATTGATGCGAATGTTCGAGTTCGCACCGATCGCCATGGCTGTGTCTACCAGCGATACCGAGACATCCAGCTACCTCAAGGTGAACGACGCCTATCTCAGGCTTACGGGCCTGAAATGGGAGGATATCAGTGGCAAAACGCTGATTTCGGAAGGGGCCGCAATCAGCAGCCCGGCGCGCGATCGGCGCCATCGCATGCTCGCCGAAGACGGCGGCTACGTGCTGGAGGAAGTCGATATCCGCCATGCCGACGGAACGATCCTGCCGACGCTGATTTCCGCGCAGCGCACTGTCATCGATGGTGTGTCCTTCGATGTCGAAGTCATTCTCGACGTCTCCGCACGTGTTCGCCATCAACACGAGATCGAGCTTGCGCTCCGCGCTTCGGCACGTACCGATGCGCTCTCGGGCCTGCCCAATCGCGCCTGTTTCGATGAGGTTCTGGCCGAGCACCTGGAGCGGCGCGACGATACCGACAAGCTCCTGGCGTTGGCCTTCATCGATTTCAACGGCTTCAAGGCTGTGAACGACACGATGGGACACGCCGCCGGCGATGAGGTGTTGAGGATCATCGCCAGCCGTTTCCGAGACAGCTTCCGCGCCAACGATTTCATCGCCCGCATCGGCGGCGACGAGTTCGTCGTTCTTCTTGAGGTCGATCCCTCGCATCTGAACGACGTGGAGCTCACGCTCAAGGATGCGGTCGATCGCATCTTCAAGCCGATCGCCGTCGAAGGCGTGGTTGTCGAACTGGGTGCTGCTATGGGCGTCACCCTGCTGCAGCCCGAGGACGACGCGGCTTCCTTCGTCAAGCGTGCGGATAACTACATGTATCTGGCAAAGCAGACCGGTGATCGGCTGGCCATGATTTGGCTGGGGAAGACGGATAGCCATCTGGTAAAGGCAAAGGCCGTCACCGGTGCTACCGGCTGACAAGCGCTATTGTTGTGGCTTCTACTGCAAGCTTCAGTATTCTGCCGGTGCCGGAAGCTGGTCGGCGTTTTCCTCAAGTTCGGCCTGCGCGGCCCTCAGCGTTTCTTGCTCGCTCGGAAACGGGCTGCTGTCGACAGCGGGCAGTTCACCGCGCATATCCGTAACGCGGTAGAACCAGCGTTCGTCCGCACCATTGATCGTCAGCCGAAAGCGTCCGTGGCTAGCAAAGGCGCGACCCGCGTTGTCGCGTTGCCACAGACCATGATGACTTGTTCTTCTCTTGAAGAGGCGCATTTTCGCATCCTTTCAGTCGATTCCTCATCATCCAAAATACTATCCTTAGTAAGCTATTCAAGGGTACCGTGCCGCCTATGGTTTCATAGTTGTTACGAAAACGTCAGGCGCCAGCCTCGCGGACGAGAACTTTTACAACCTGTCGCCAGACACGGCCGGCAATACTTTCGCCTTTGCCGTTCAATACAACCACACCTCTGACAGTCTCCGACAAAGCCTTGCCGGACACCTCGGCGGTAATCGCATACTGTGCCGAAACAGGGCTGAGGCGCAGGCGTTCATGGGCGTTCTGCGGGTGAACTGCGATCTCGCCATGATATTCCGATGTCAGCTGTGGAATATCGATCTCGGAGGCGCCCGCCGAGGCGATGGAGGTGAGTTGCACGGGCAGCGAGGATTGCGTGAGATCGTCGGGGATGAAGTGGCCGCTGGCGCCGACTTCGAGGCGCCCCCGGTCGCCGCCGGACACGAAGCCGCGTGCCGCCATGCCGGACGCGCCGGCGATAGTCGCGAGCTGGTCCTTGCGGCTGATCCAGCGGCCGAGATGGACCTGCGGGTCGATGTCGATCACGGTGCCGTCGAACGGTGCGCGAACGATGAGCGATGCCTGCCGGCGCGCCAGCCCATCGCGCTTGGCCTCGAGTGCGGCCAGTTGCGATTGAAGGATGCCGCGATCGACGAGGTTTTGCGGATCGGCCAGCACGCGCGCCAGGCGGTAGCGCGTCAGCTCGGCCTCGATCTCGGTGGTGCGAAGTTCCTGCTGCAACTCGGGGCGGACGATGGAAAACAGTACGTCGTTCGTCTTCACGACATCGCCGCGCTTGATCCCGATCGCCTCGATCTTTCCCGGTTCCATCGGGAAAAGCCGCGTGAACTCGTTGGGATAAAGCGCCGCCGGAGCCGACACGCTCTTGAAGATCGGCAGCGAGAGCAGTGCGACGATGGCAAGGAAGATCGCCAGCGACAGATAGCTTCGTCTGCTCGTGATGATGTCATGGCGCATGGTCCACCACTCCCGGAGTTCGGACAGGATCGGCCGTAGAATGAAAAAGCCGATCTCGACGGCAAACAGCATCACGCCCACGATCTTGATGGTGAAGTGATAGACGAGGAGCGCGATGCCGAAATAGAGAAACAGCCGGTAGATTGTCGTGGCGATCGCATAGAGCGTCACGATCACGTCGAGTTTCGGACCGAAGCGATCGGGCCGTTCCTCGCCGGTGTTGAACAGGAGGTTCCGGATCCGCCAACGCAGATGCCGGAAAGCGCGGGGCTGCAGGTTCTCGACGCCAAGGAGATCGGCGAAGATGTAGTAGCCGTCGAAGCGCATGAAGGGATTGAGGTTGACGATCAGGCTGAGCACCCAGCCGGTCGCCGCAAGGACGAAAGCCGCGGATCGAAACGGCCCGTCAGGGAGAAACACCCAGAGAAGCAGCGCGAAGACGGCGATATGCATCTCGGTCAGCACGCCCGCCGTATCGATCTTCAGCCGATCGAAACGCGACTTCAGCCGCCACGCATCGCTGACATCGGTGTAGAGCAGCGGTACCAGCACCATGAACGCTATACCCATTGTGGGAACGCGGCAGCCATGGCGATGCGCGACATAGGCGTGGCCAAGCTCATGCATCGACTTGATGAAGCCGACCGAGATTACCGAGACCACGATGCCCTCAAGCGTGAAGATATAGGGAAACGTGCCGGTGAAGGCGTCCCACTGCCGGGACACCAGATAGAGGCCGAGAATGGCGGCGCAGATGGTGAAAGCATGGAAGGCCGGGCTGAATAGACCGGTGATGTAAGGGGCGGTCTTGCGGATGAAGCGATCCGGCCTGACCAGCGGAATGCGGAAGAAGAGGTAATTGTGGATCAGCCGCATGAAAAGCGAGTGGCGGCGCGTCGCGCTGGCATGAAGCGCGCGCCAGGTCGCGGATGCCGGCTCGGTCACGAAGAAGCTTGTCTCCAGCATCCGCATCGCGGCATAGATCTCTTCTTGCTCGGGAAGCCGCCCGAACTGCGCCTGTACGGCCTGGATGAGGCCGCGCAGCGAGCGTGCGAAGTTCCAGAGCGTCAGCAGCTGGAACATCTCGAATGTGATGCGGAAGAAGCGATTGCGGACCGGGTCGAGCACGATCCAGACCGGCTCGCCGGATAGGCTGGTGCCACCGCGCACGATCTGCAGATCCTCGCGCAAGGGCGGCAGCCTGAGATCGGGTGAGGGTGATACACTCATAGACCCAGCCGCTGCCGGATCGCGGCAATCGGCCGCCGGAACAGATAATAGGCCAGCGGTACCTTCTCGCCGAAGATCTGCGACGTCCCGCGAATACCGAGACGCAGGCCGCGCTCCGGCACGGCGTCAAATCCGGCATAGATGCGATAGGCCAGAATGTTGCCCTCGATCATCTGCGGATCGAAGGAGGATGATAGCGTTTTCGCCGCAACTGGATGCAGCGGATCGGCATCCAGAAAGGCGCTGACGGCAGCGCCGTTCTCGACCGCGATCGCGTCGGCCACCGGCACGTCGATGCGCAGTTGAACGCGCTTGGGGTCGGCCACTTCCATGACGCGTTCGCCGATCGATACCGGCCGGCCGATCCAGTCGCGCTTGTCGGTGAAGATCACCACGCCGTCGGTTTCAGCCTTCACGCTGGTGCGCGCCAGCATGTCGGCCGCGTAATCGCGCTTGGCCGACGCAACGCTCAATTCGCTTCGGGTCACCGCCAGATCGCGCCGGGCTTCCGGGTCGGCGATGGCGCGTTGGCTGATTTGCATCAGCTTCGCCTGCGCCACCTTCACATCCTGCTCGGCAACACGCAGCTCGTTTCGAAGGGCGGTGTCGGCCAGCCTGAAGAGCGGCTGTCCCTTGACGACGGTTGCGTTCGGATTGACGAGGATCTCCTCGATCGCGCCATCGAGCGGTGCCGCGACGATCTCCGGTGCGACAGGAACCACCTCGCTCGGCGCCAGCACAGTCATGTGGACGGGGATGAACATCGCGGCGATGGCCAGCACAGCAGCGGTGCCGATCAGCGGCTTGATCGGCAGATTGCGCTTCAGGCGCCGCGGTCCGCTGAGTGCCCGCCAGGCGTGGGAATAGGTCTCGGCCAACCGTTCGGCCAGCAGCAGATCCGCCTCCGGCCAAGGCGTCTCGCGCGCCAAAAGCATGCCTGCGAAGATATGGCCGTCGCGCAGCTGAAACGGCACCCAGGCCATGAAGCGGAAGGGATAGCTGTCCTGTTCGATCTCGCCGGGCGGGCAATAGGCAGGGAGGGTAAACGCCTTGATCTTCGCGAGCCCGGCTTCGCGCGACAGCTGCCTGATGACGCCTTCGACGAAGCGGATACGTGGCGCGTTTCGATCCACCGCGCCGATCGAGGACACCGTCTCGACCTTGAAGACGCCCTTCGGCACCGACAGCACGAAAATCTGCCTGGCCTTGGTGAGCTTCATCGTCTCGTTGGCGATCAGAAAGCGCAGTTCGCCGACGCTTTCGACACGGCGCGCATCGGCCTCGATCCTGAGCAACAGTTCGTAGGCGTGCTGGGCGGCGGCCGCTGCCGGTGGCTGAAGTTTTATGGGATCGCTGGCTGGCTTTTCGACACCTTGCATCTGCGTATGCCTACTCACTCGGGATTTTGAACACTGTGGGGCCGCTCATCCCCGGCAGGACGCCGGTGGCCTGGCCGGAAAAGCGCCCGGTCACCTTCACCGTCTGGCTGACCGGATCGACGGTCGCGCCGATGCGGATAATATCGACCGGCAGGGTCTTGGCCGTCTCGTCGACGCTCAATGAAAACGCTTCGCCTTCGCGCAGCCAGCGCAGCCAGACGGAGGGAACGAGCACATCGACCAGCAAGTCGTTGCTGGCGACGATATGCATGATCGGGCGGCTCGGTTCCGGCGTTTCATGTGCGTGGGAGGGCATGGCGCCGATCCGGCCGTCGAAGGGCGCCCTTATCGTGCAGCGCCCAAGCTTGCTGCGATAGGCATCTGCCTCGCCCGCGGCCTGGTTGGCCTTGGCGCGCGATATGTCGACCTCGAACTTGCCGGCAGCATTCGAGCGCGCCAGGCGTTCGTCGTTGGCAACGGCGATCTGGGCGGCCGCCAGCGCCGCCTCGGCGGATTTGAGCTGGGCCTGGATATCCCCGCATTCGAAGGTGGCGAGGATGTCGCCCTTGTTGAAGCTCTCGCCTTCCTTGAAGGGCAGGGTGGCGATGGCGAAGCCGAGATCGCTCGATATGGAGGCTTCATCGGCGGCGCGGACGATGCCGCGCAGCCCTTCCAGCGATGCCGTGGCATCCGCCGCATCATTGCCGGCGGCGTAAGCTGCGCCACCTGCCAAGAGCTGTATCATCAGAACGGATGCCGCTAGGTGCTTCATCACGGTCTCCCATGCCGGCGGTTATTTGGCCGCAACGAGGTCTGTCTTCAATTCACCGCGCTCCAGCCACATGTCACGCAGCTCGCCAGCCATCTCCTTGACGGGCTGGGTGGTGCGCAGCGTCTGCGGGAACGGATCGATGCCGAGCGATGCGTAGATGTTCGCATAGGCGTTCTGCAGGTCGGCATAGGCCATATCGAGCTTCGCATCGGCCAGCAGCGCGTTCATCTCCTCGCGGATCAGCATCTGCTCGCTGGTCTTCTGCGCGTCCGTTTCGGTACGCACCTGCGTCAGAATCCGGTGCGAGACGTTGGAGAGAGCAGCTGCCGTCGAATAGGAATGCTTCAGGTGCGCATAGCGGGCGCGGCTGATATGGACCTGCGTCATCACAGCCATCGCGACAGAAAGCGAGCGCGTATCCAGCATCTGCTTTTCGGCCTCGATCTTCTTGTTGACCGCCGGCAGTGTCGCGAGCTTCATCAGATTGAAGCTGACCTTGGCGCCCCACGACACCCAGTCGTTGGTGGCGATATAGTCGTTGGAATCGTAGTTCGGGCCAGCGTAAAGGTTGATGCCGGGCAGCAGGTCGAGCAGCGCCGCATCCACTTCGCGCTCGTTGATCCGCAGCCGGTAGGAGATTTCGCGCATCTCCGGGCGGTTGGTCGCGGCGATATCGAACATCTCCTGCGATGTGTAGCTGATCTTCAGCTGCGTATCGCGGCGCTTGGGAACCTCGAGCGTGAATTCCGTGCCGGGCTTCACGTTCATCAGCGCGGAAAGCTGCGTCTTGGCGACCAGCAGCTCACCTTCCAACAGCTCCACCTCGCGCTTGACCTCGATCAGCTCGCGCTCGTAGGTCAACGCCACCAGTGGCGATGTCTCACCGTTGGACGAAAGATTGCGGGTGTCCTTAAGCGCGCGGGCGACGCGGCCTTCCAGCGCTCGCATGCGGCCGACGAGACGCTGGTAGCTCACCGCGCGCCAATAGGCCGTGCGCACATCCTCGATCACCTTGTTGACCATCCGCCGCTTCATCTCGTCCTGAACCAGCACCTCGTCGGTCGCCTGCTTGGCGCGCACGTAGGAGAGGCCGAAATCGAGGATGTTCCAGGAGGATGTTAGGTCGGCTGTAACAATACTATCATCGCGAGTAGAGGCCTCGGTGGGGTCCGCTTCGCTGCGGCCGGCATACCCTGCGCCGGCTACAATCTTAGGCAGTGCGGAATAGCTCACCAAATCCGCCTCCCGCAATTTTAGCGCCGCCTGCATAACCTCTACCTTCGTGTCAAGATTGTATTTGAGGGCTCTTGCCATGGCTTCGTAAAAGTCCACCTTATCGGAAATGGGCTCCTGATTGGCGGTGGCAAGGGCAAGTCTCTCCTTGCCGAAGTTTGCATGCGCTTCCGGGGGCAGCGGTTTCGGGGTTACGGTGCATCCTGTCGCAATCAAACTGACGGAAACCACTAGAAAGACTGGGAGTTTCATTCCATTCATTCCTCGAACCTGTTCCGTATACGACTAAGCCGCAGGTAGCTCATGTCTACGGATATGCAATTGCGGGGCGTAAATTCGGCAATCAGAACGCGCTTTAGCAATACGAAACTGTCGTCTGAGTACGTTCAGTCTTTGCTAACATGGTTAATCAACACTTAACAAAACACAATTTTTCAGGGCATTCTTTATTGACCTGTGCTAAATGATGTGTCGGATGGGTACGATGATGCACTCCTGCCATGGTTGATTTAGTATGAACTAATTCCTGCTGGTGAAAATTAGGGAATTGTTAATTCTCTGCTCACTACGGTTGAAAAAGCCGGCATTGGGAGCCGGTTGTGAGGACGACTGAACAGCAGCAGACATGCCGGGCGAATAGGGCACCCGGCCAAACGAAAACGATCTGTCGTGGAGGAAACCCCATGAACGAACGCTACGTTCGCCCCGCCCCTGACCGCATCGAAAAGGTGCGGGGTAGGAATGCCAAGCCGAAATACGGCTCGATGTTGATGGAGTTGGAACAACGCATCGCATTCGACGCCGCCGGCGCGGCGACCGTGGAAAAATCCCAGGAAAAAGCCCATCAGGATCAGGGGGATCACGGCTCCGCCGAGACCGCCCAGCACGACGGCGCCAGCGATGGCCATGACGCGCTGGTCGCCGCACTCGCCGAACACCAAGCTGCTTCGGCAGCACCTGAGACGTCAGCCGTCGCACAGCCGCGCCAGGTGGTGGTGATCGATTCCTCCGTGCCCGACTATCAGGCGCTGGTCAAAGACCTGGGTGACAATTTCAAGATCATCGTTGTCGACCCGAACGAGAACGGCGTTCACGAACTCGCAGAAACGCTCTCGTCCATGCACGACGTCGAAGCGATCCACATCATCTCGCACGGCAAGGAAGGCTTCCTGCAGCTCGGCTCGGCGTCGCTGACGGCAACGACGATGGCGACGGATTACGCCGCCGACCTGACGTCGATACGCGGCTCCTTGACCGATAATGCCGATATTCTCGTCTACGGCTGCAATTTCGCAGAGGGCGAAACGGGCACGAATGCCGTCAAAATGCTCGGCTACCTCACCGGCGCCGACGTCGCCGCCTCGACCGACCCGACCGGAAGTGCCGCACTCGGCGGCAACTGGGATCTCGAGTATCACGATGGCGATATCGCCTCCGACCTGATCGGCACGGACAAGAGCCATGCGGACTACGCCGATACGCTGAACATCGCCTCGTCGAACGGCAACGGCGCGCTGCTGGTCTCGGCCGGGCGCTCGATCTACAGCGTCGATGTGCTGACCGGCAAGGCGACGATGATCACGACGGTGCCGACATCCGTCGGCGGCATTACCGTCTCCGCCACGATCAACTCGCTGGCGGTGGACCAGGCGAACGGCCTGATCTACTATGTCGACAGCAACGCGGTCACGGCCAACAAGGCTTTGTTCGCCTATGATTACATAAACAATACCCACATCCTCGTTGATTCCGACCTGACGACCGGTGCCGCGACGAATATCGTGACGGGCACTGCAGGCGTGGGCGGCGGCGGCGCGGCCTTTTACGGTGGTGCACTTTATCTTGCCGTCGAGGACGTGACCGGCAACAGCGACCAGATTTATCGGATCACCTTTTCAAATAGCGGGCGGACGATGGCGGGCGCGACCACGTTTGGCGCGCTGATTACCGCCACCAATGACTGGGGCGATCTCGCCATCGACGCCACGAACAATGCGCTGCTCAGCGTCACGACGGCAGGTATCACGCGCTACAATCTGATGACCGGCGCCATTATCGATACCCTCACGAATGTCAGCGGCGGCACCAGCGGGCAAGGTGGCGGCGATATCAACGGCAACACCTATCTGATCGGCACCGATATTCGCCAGATCAACCCCGTCACGGGCGCCGCCATCGGCTCGGCCGTGACTATTACGACCAACGGCACGACCGCGCTCACCAACATCTCGGATGCTGCGCGCTGGACGCCGCCGACGGGGACGATCGGCGACAAGATCTTCGCCGACAACGACAAGAGCGGCACCTTCAACACCGGCGATGGCGGCATCGGCGGTGTCACGGTACAGCTGATCGATGACGTCAACGGCGACGGCTTGGTAAGCACCGGCGAACGCATTCTGGCGACGGACACGACCGACGCCAACGGCAACTATCTCTTCACCGGCGTCCTGCCCGGCCAGTACATCGTGCGCGTCACCGACGCGAACGGTGTACTTGGTACGGCGACGCTTACGACGGGAAGCACGACCCAATCGCTTGCGCTTGCCACGATCGGCGCCGCCAACCTTGCGGCCGACTTCGGCTACTACGCCCAGGCCCCAATCGTCGACCTCAATTCCGGCACGACGCCAACGCAGATCATCACCAATGGCGGCACGCCGGGGACCACGGGGTGGACGGTCGGCGGCACCGCGGGGGCGCAGGCAAATGGCGGCTTTGCCTGGACGCTCAACGGCGGAACCGGCACGCTGACACAAGCGAACGTGTCAGGCTGGACTGACGGCCTTGCGCCGTCTGGTGCAGCGCAGCTGACATTCGATGTGGGCTGGAGCAACGATCTGTTGCTCGGCATCTCCAACGATAACAACACGCCGGCGACCGTGGATGTCACCATCGGCGGCGTGCTCTATGCGCGTATCACCACGGGTACGCTGAACGGCACGCCGAATACCGCGACCATCACCTATTTCAACGGCGCGACCGGATCACCCTCCACCGTCGCCGCATCGGCCGCCGGCACCACCGCCTGGGGCCGCACCGCCGTCACCATCAACCTGCCCTCGACGGTGGTCGCTACCGGCGACCTCGTCTTCAGCTATTCCGCGGCCGGCGGCCTTCTGACGCCAAGCACCGATGATATCTTCATCGACAATGTCAGCGCCTTCCGCAACGTCGATACGGTGGCCGGCGTCAACTACACGACGACCTACACGGAAAACGGCGCCGGCGTTTCGATCGGCAGCGCCGCAACTGACGTGCGCGATCTCGACAGCACCAACATGCGCTCGGCGACCATCGTGCTCACCAATGCGCAGGCAGGCGATGTGCTGACTGTCGGCACCTTGCCGAGCGGCATCACCGGATCGGTCGATACGTCGGTTGCCGGGCAGGTGACCGTTACGCTGACGGGCTCGGCCACCAAGGCGAGCTACGCCACGGCGATCAAGGCCATCACTTTCTCCAACACCGGCGATAATCCGAGCACGACGCCGCGCGTCATCAATGTCACCGTCAGCGACGGCGGCCTGTCGTCGGCCGTCGCCACCTCCACCATCGCGGTCGTTGCCGTCAACGACGCGCCGGTCAACAACCTGCCGGCCAGCTGGACGACCAACGAAGATACCAGCCTGGCGCTGTCGGGTCTTTCGGTCACCGATCTCGACGCCGGCACCGGCTCGATGACGGTCACGCTGAGCGTCGCCTCCGGCACGATCACGGCAACGGCGGGCGGCAGCGTCGGCGTGTCGGGCTCCGGAACCGGCACGGTGGTGCTGACTGGCACGCTCGCCAATATCAACGCCTATCTCGCCTCGGCTTCCGCGCCCGTCTACGTTCCTGTCGCCGATGCCAACGGCACCGTCGTGCTGACCATGACGACCAACGACAACGGCAACACGGGCACGGGCGGCGCGCTCACGGATGTCGATACGCGCAATATCATCATCAATCCTGTTAACGACGCGCCCGTGCTCGATCTCGATGGCTCGACCACCGGAACCGGCTATTCGGTTGGTTACACGGAAAACGGCACCGGCGTTGCGATCTCGAATACCAACAGCAGCGTCATCGACGTCGACAATACCAACATGGCCTCGGCCTCGATCGTGATCACCAACGGCCAGGCCGGCGACCTGCTTACGGTCACCGGCACCCTGCCAGCGGGGATCACCGCCAGCTACAACGCCACCACCTTCACCCTGACGCTGACGGGCTCGGCGACCAAGGCCAATTACGAGGCCGCCCTGCGGCAGGTGCTCTACACCTCGAGCTCCGACAACCCGACTCTGAACGGCGCCGCCACATCTCGCAACATCAGCGTCACCGTCAATGACGGCGCGGCGAATTCCAACACTGCCGTCACCGCCGTTGCGATCACCGCCGTCAACGACGCGCCGGTCAACACGCTGCCCGTGAGCTGGGCGACAAACGAGGACACCAGCGTCGCGCTGACAGGCCTGTCGATCACCGATCCGGATGCCGGCACAGGCTCGATGACCGTCCGGCTGCAGGTGCCGACAGGCGTCTTGACCGCCACGGCCGGCGGCTCCGTCACCGTCTCCGGTTCGGGCACCGGCACGCTGGTGCTGACAGGCACGCTCGCCAATCTCAACGCTTACCTGGCATCGAGCGCGGCGCCCGTCTATGTGCCGGTGGCCGATGCGAATGGCAGCGTTACGGTGACGATGACGACGAGCGATCTCGGCAATTTCGGCACCGGCGGCCCGCTCACCGATACCGATACGGCCGTGATCAACATCACGCCCGTCAACGATGCGCCGATCCTTGATCTCGATGCCTCGGGCGCCGGCACCGGCTTTACCACGACCTACACGGAAAACGACGCCGGCGTTGCGATTGCCGATACCGATGGCGTGATCACCGACATCGACAGCGCCAACATGGCCTCGCTGTCCGCGGTCATCACCAATGGTCAGGCAGGCGACATTCTGGCCGTGGCCGGCACGCTGCCTGCGGGCATCACCGCCAGCTACAATTCCACGACCTTCACCCTGACGCTCACGGGCTCGGCCCCGCGCGCCAGCTACGAGACGGCGCTTCAGCAGATCCGCTATCTGTCGAGCTCGGAAAACCCATCGACCACGCCGCGCAGCATCAACGTCACGGTCAATGACGGCGCCGCCAATTCCAACGTCGCGGTCGCGACCGTCAACGTCATCGCCGTCAACGACGCGCCGGTAAATACGGTGCCAGGGTCAGTCACGCTGAACGAGGACGTGCAGACGGCGATCTCCGGCATTTCCGTCAGTGACGTCGACAGCGGCTCCGTCACCGTCACCCTGTCGGTCGCGAACGGCACGCTGTCGCCCTCGGTGATTGCGGGAACGGTCACCGGCAACGGCACGGCCTCGGTCACCGTCTCGGGCACGCTTGCGCAGGTCAACAGCGTGCTCGCCTCGCTGCGCTACACCGGCCGCGCTGATTATAATGGCTCGGACACGCTCATCGTCTCCACGTCCGACGGTTCGCTGACGGACACGGACAATGTCGCGATCACGGTTACCCCGGTTGCCGATATCACGCCGGATACGGTGGCGACGGCTGAAGATACCACAATCACCTTCAACGTCATCACCGGGACCAACGGCGCCACCGCCGATACGTTCAAGGATCCCGGCCGCGCCGTCACGTCGGTCACGCAGCCGCCGGCCGGGCAGGGCAGCGTCACCTTCGCCGCCGATGGCACGCTGGTCTATACGCCCTCCGCGAACTTCAACGGGCAAACGACCTTCACCTATACGGTCACTGCGGGCGGGGTCACCGAGACGGCCACCGTCACGGTCAATGTCAGCGCCGTCAACGATGCGCCGGTCAACAGCCTGCCGGCATCCGGCTGGAGCACCAGCGAGGATACCGCGATCGCGCTGTCCGGCCTGTCGATTTCCGACGTCGATGCCGGCACCGGCTCGATGACGGTTACGCTCGCCGTCTCCGGCGGCACGGTTTCGGCGATCTCGGGCGCCGGCGTCACCATTTCCGGATCGGGATCGGCGTCGCTGACCTTGTCGGGCACGCTTTCGGCGATCAACGCCTATCTGGCGTCCGCCGCCGCCCCGCAATTCAACCCGGCCGCCAATGCCAGCGGTTCGGTAACGCTGACGATGACGACCAACGATGGCGGCAATACTGGCTCCGGCGGCGCGCTTACCGATATCGACACGCGCACCATCACCATCGATCCCGTCAACGACGCACCGGTCAACACGCTGCCGGCGGGCGGCTGGTCGGTCAACGAGGATACGGCGCTTGCGCTGACCGGACTTGCAATCTCGGATGTCGATGCCGGCAGCGGCACGATGACCGTCGTGCTCGGCGTCAATTCCGGACAACTGACCGCCGTATCTGGCTCCGGCGTCACGATCAGCGGCTCCGGCACCTCGTCGCTGACGCTCTCGGGCACGCTTGCCAGCATCAACGCCTATCTCGCCAGCACCGCCCGGCCGGTCTACACGCCGGTGGCCGATTTCAACGGCGCGGTCACGCTGACGATGACGACGAACGACGGCGGCAACACCGGCTCGGGCGGCGCGCTGACCGACGTGGACACGGCAACAATCACCGTCATCGCCGTCAACGACGCGCCGACGCTGGACCTCGACACATCCGCGGCCGGCACCGGCTATGCGACAAGCTACACGGAAAACGCCGCCGGCGTTGCCATCGTCAACACCGGCGTTCTCGTCGCCGACGTCGACAACGCCAACATGGCATCTGCGACGATCGTCATCTCCAACGGGCAGGCCGGCGACGTGCTGTCGGTCACCGGCACGTTGCCATCAGGCATCACTGCCAGCTACAACGCCTCGACCTACACGCTCACTTTGACCGGCTCGGCAACCAAGGCCGCCTACCAGACGGCGCTCGGCCAGATCCGGTATGCGTCTACCTCCGACGATCCAGGTGCTGTGACCCGCTCGATCAACGTCACCGTGTCCGATGGTGCCGCGTCGTCGAACACTGCTATTGCGACGGTCGCGGTCACGCCCGTCAACGACGCGCCTGTCAACACGCTGCCTGCAGGCGGCTGGACGATGAACGAGGACGGGACGTTGTCGCTGACCGGCCTCTCGGTGGCCGACCCCGATATCGGATCGGGCACGGCGACGGTGACGCTGTCGGTCGGCTCCGGCGTGCTGACGGCCGCAAGCGGCTCGGGCGTGACCATCACCGGCTCAGGCACGGCTACCATCACATTGTCGGGCACGCTCACGAGTATCAACGCCTATCTGGCCAGCACCGCCCGGCCGAGCTATGCGCCGGTCGCTGATTTCAACGGCAGCGTGACGCTGACGATGACGAGCAGCGACGGCCAGCTAACCGACACCGATACGCAGGCAATCGCGATAACTGCCGTCGCCGATATCGCCAACGATACGGCCACGACCAACGAGGACACGTCGGTCGTGATCGCCGTCGACGCCAATGACAGCTTCGAAAACGCCGGCCACACGATCACGGCGATCAACGGCTCGGCCATCGTTGCGAACGGCGTCGTCAACGTCACCAGCGGCACGGTTCGCCTCAACGCCGATGGCACGCTGACCTTCACGCCATCGGCCAACGTCAATGGCAGCACGAGCTTTACCTATACGGTCACCTCGGGCGGCGTAACCGAGACCGCGACCGTCAACGTGACCATCGTGCCGGTCAACGACGCGCCGGTGAATACCGTTCCGGGCGCCCAGACCGTTGCCGAGGATACGCCGCTGGCCGTATCGGGCGTATCGGTCGCCGATGTGGATGGCGACGTGCTGACCACGACGGTAACAGTCACCAACGGCATCGCCAACGTGACGACGGGAACCGGGGCGACGATCGCCAACAACGGCACCTCATCGGTCCGGCTGTCCGGCACGGCCGCGCAGATCAACGCGGCGCTGGCCGGCCTCACCTATAACGCCACCGCAGATTACAATGGCGCGGCGCAGCTGACCGTCGTCACGACGGATGGCTCTTTGACCGACACCGATACGGTGGCGATAACAATCACGCCGGTCGCCGATATTGTCGCCGACAACCTGACGACCAATGAAGACACGGCGATCACCTTCAACGCCATCACGGGCACGAACGGCGCGTCGGCCGACAATTTCGAGAATGCGGGCAGGGCGGTCACATCGGTCACGCAGCCTCCGGCCGGCCAGGGTACCGTCACCTTCGCCGCCGATGGCACGATCACCTATACGCCTGCAGCTAATTTCAACGGCACGACGAGCTTCACCTATACGGTCACCTCCGGCGGCGTGACGGAAACCGCGACCGTGACGATCGTGGTCAACCCGGTCAACGACGCGCCTGTCAACACCGTGCCGACAGCACAGACGACGGCGGAAGACACCTCCATCGTCTTCTCGTCATCCGCCGGCAATGCGATCGTCGTGTCGGATGTCGACAATGGGACGCTGACGGTGACCGTCACCGTCACCAACGGCTCCTTCTCGCTGTCAGGTACATCCGGCCTGTCCTTCAGCGCCGGCGACGGCACGGCCGACCAGACGATGACCTTCACCGGCACCACGGCGGCGATCAACACGGCGCTCGCGGGTGCAAGCTATGCGCCGGTTGCCGATTACAATGGCTCGGCGCAGATCTCGGTGCTGACATCCGACGGTTCGCTCAGCGCCACCAGCACCATCCCCGTCACGATCACCCCTGTGGCCGATATCGCCAACGATTCCGTCTCGACCGACGAAGACGTTCCCGCAGTCATTTCGGTGCTCGCCAACGACAGCTTCGAGAATCCGGGTCGCGCTATCACCGCCGTCAACGGCACCGCGATCACGGCGGGCGGCGCGGCGGTCACCGTTGCCAATGGTACGGTGCGCCTCAATGCGTCCAGCCAATTGGTCTTCACACCGACGCTCGATTACAATGGCGTGACCACTTTCACCTATACAGTCACCTCGGGCGGCGCAACGGAAACCGCGCAGGTCACCGTCGCCGTCGCTTCGGTGAATACGCCGCCCGTCAACACGCTGCCGCCTTCATTCACTGCGATCGAGGATACGTCTCTCGGCCTCGCCGGCCTGCAGATCAGCGACCAAGACGCCGGCTCCGGCACGATGACGGTGACACTGTCGGTCAATTCCGGCGTGCTTTCGGCGCTTGGCGCTGGCGGTGTCTCGGTAAGCGGCTCTGGTTCCCAAGCTCTCACGCTGTCCGGCACGCTGGCCGATATCAATGCTTATCTGGCCGGCGCGACGCGCCCGAGCTTTACGCCATCAGCCAATTCCACTGCCAGCGTTACGCTGACGATGACCACCAACGACAACGGCAATACCGGCGGCCCGTCGCTCGTCGATATCGATACGGCGACGATCGCGATTACATCAGTCAACGATGCGCCTACCGGCACAGACAATACCGTCACGATCAACGAGGACAGCGTCTACACCTTCTCGGCCGCGAGCTTCGGCTTCACCGATCCGAACGACAGCCCGGCCAACAGCCTTGCCGCCGTCGTCATCACCACCCTGCCGACCAACGGCGTGCTCTCGCTCGGCGGCACGGCTGTCACCGCCGGTCAGGTGATCTCCGCCGCCAATCTCGGCAACCTCACCTTTACTCCGGCAGCCAATGCCAATGGCACCGCGCTTGCCTCGTTCACCTTCCAGGTCCGCGACAATGGCGGCACGGCGAATGGCGGTCAGGATACCGACCAGAGCCCGAACAGCTTCACGTTCAACGTCACGGCCGTCAACGATGCGCCGGTCAACACCCTGCCGGCGAGCTTCGGCACCAACGAGGACACGGCGCTGTCGCTGGCCGGCCTGCAGGTTGCCGATGTCGATGCCGGCTCCGGTTCGATCACTGTGACGCTCCGTGTCAATTCCGGCACGCTAGCCGCCACCGGCGGCTCCGGCGTCACCGTCAGCGGCTCCGGATCGGGCACCTTGGTGCTGACCGGCACGCTATCCAACATCAATGGCTTCCTCGCCGCAGCTGGTACCCGTCCGGTGTTCAACCCCGCCGCCAACGCCAATGGCGCGGTGACGCTGACGATGGTCACCAACGACAATGGCAACACCGGCAGCGGCGGCGCCTTGTCCGATACCGATACGGCGACGATATCAGTGGCGCCGGTCAATGATGCGCCCGTCGGTTCCGACACGGCGATCACCACCAACGAAGACACGGCTTTCTCCGGCACGCTGCCTGTCGCCACCGATGTCGACGGCGACAGCCTGACTTATGGCGCCGGATCGATCGCGCCATCGCACGGCACCGTCGTGGTCAACCCCAACGGCACTTACACCTACACCCCATCCGCCAATTTCAACGGCACCGACAGCTTCACCTACAGCGTCACCGACGGTACCGCGACGGTGCAATATCTGGTCAGCGTCACCGTCAATTCGGTCAATGACGCGCCTGTTGGCGTCAACGATACCGCCCAGACCAATGCCGGCGTCAGCACGAGCCTCAACGTGCTGGCTAACGACACCGATGTCGATGGCGATGTCCTACAGGTCTCGGCCATCAACGGCGTCGCCGGCAATGTCGGGCTTGCCGTCACCGGTTCGAACGGCGGCACATTTACGATCGGCGCCAATGGTGCGGCGGTGTTCAATCCGGGCACGGCCTTTACCGATCTTCCGGCCGGCCAGAGCCGCAGCTCCAGCGTCACCTACCAGCTGTCCGACGGTCATGGTGGCTTCTCGACGGCGACTGTCACGGTGACGGTCACGGGTGTCAACGATGCGCCGATCTCCACGCCGATCGCCAACCAGACCGGCAACGACGCCCAGGCGGTGACGCTGAATGTCGGCGGCAACTTCAGCGATCCCGATACCGGCGACACGCTGACCTTTACCGCGACCGGCCTTCCTCCGGGCCTGACGATCAACGCCACGACCGGTGTCATCTCCGGCACCATCAACCGCAACGCCAGCGTCAACGGTCCTTATGCCGTGACGGTGACGGCGACCGACAGCAGCGGGGCGACAGCGAACCGCAGCTTCACCTGGGCCGTTCTCAACCCGCCGCCGGTGGCGGCCGCCGACAATCTGGCGACCACCGAGAACAGCCCGCTCGCAGGCTCTGTCTTCGCCAACAACGGCAACGGCGTCGATTCCGATCCCGATGGCGACCCGATTTCAGTCTCGGCGGTCGGCGGCAGCGGCGCCGGTGTCGGCCAGGCCGTGGCCGGGTCGAACGGCGGGACGTTCACGATCAACGCCGACGGCACCTATGCCTTCAATCCCGGCACCGCCTTCGACGATCTCGCCGCCGGAGCAACGCGCGTCACGACCGTGACCTACACGATCACCGACGGCCAGGGCGGCTTCTCGACGGCAACGGTGACCGTAACCGTCACTGGCCTGAACGATGCGCCGGTCGCGGTGGCCGACAGCTTCACCACCAACGAGGACACCTCCGTCACCTTCGACGTGCGCGCCAATGACAGCGATGTCGACGGCGGTACGCTTGCTGTCACGGCGATCAATGGCACCGCCATCGTTTCCGGTGGATCGGTGACCGTCACCGGCGGCGTGGTCACGCTCAATGCTGATGGCAGGCTGACCTTCACGCCGACGGCCGATTACAACGGCAGGCCGACCTTCACCTACACGATCTCCGACGGCCAGGGCGGCACCGCGAGTGCAACCGTCACCGGTACCGTCAACCCGGTTCAGGACCCGCCGGTCGCCGCCAACGACAGCTTCACGACCAACGAGGATACGGCGGTCACCTTCGATGTGCGCGCCAACGACAGCGACGTCGATGGCGACGCGCTTGCCGTGGTCCAGATCAACGGCTCGAACATCGCGTCCGGCGGCTCGGTCGCCGTCACCGGCGGCAGCGTTCGGCTGAACGCCGATGGCACGCTGACCTTTACGCCATCGGCCAACTACAACGGCAATCCGAGCTTCAGCTACACCATCTCCGACGGCCATGGCGGCACGGCGACGGCAACCGTCAACGGGACCGTCAACCCGGTTCAAGATCCGCCGGTCGCGCAGAACGACAGCTTCACGACGCCGGAAGACCAGGCCGTGACCATCGCCGTTCTCGCCAATGACAACGATCCGGATGGCGACGCGCTGACGATCACGCAGATCAATGGCACCGGCATCACCGTCGGCAATTCCGTGGCAATCACCGGCGGCAGCGTCACGCTGAACGCCAACGGCACGCTGACCTTCACGCCGACGGCGAATTTCAACGGCAGCCCAAGCTTCACTTACACCGTCTCGGACGGCAATGGCGGCACCGCGACGGCAACCGTCAGCGGCACGGTAACGCCGGTCAACGACATTCCCGTTGCTGTTGCCGACAGCTTTACGACGGCAGAGGATACGGCCGTCACCTTCGATGTGCTTGGCAATGACAGCGATGTCGACGGCGACACGCTTACCGTGACCGCGATCAACGGCGCTAATATCGCGGCCGGCGGGGTGGTAACCGTCACCGGCGGCACGGTGCGGCTGAACGCCAACGGCACGCTGACCTTCACGCCGACGGCGAATTTCAACGGCAGCCCGAGCTTCACCTACACGGTCTCGGACGGCAATGGCGGCACCGCGACCGCCACCGTCAGCGGCAGCGTGACTCCGCTGAACGACGCGCCGGTTGCCGTTAACGACAGCTTCACCACGCTTGAAGATACGGCCGTGACCTTCGACGTCCGTAGCAACGACAGCGACGTGGATGGCGATGCGCTCAATGTGACCGCGATCAACGGGACCGCGATTGCGTCCGGCGGGTCCGTTGCGATCACCGGCGGCAGCGTCAGGCTCAATGCGAACGGCACTCTGACCTTCACGCCGGCTGCCAACTACAACGGCACCCCATCCTTCACCTACACCATTTCAGACGGCAATGGCGGCACCGCGACGGCCACCGTCAATGGGACCGTCACGCCGGTCAACGACGCGCCCGTCGCCTCCGATACCACCGTCTCGGTCGATGAAGATGGGGTGATCTCGAGCACCCTGCCCACCGCGACCGATGTGGACGGCGATGCGATCACCTATGCCGCCGGCAGCACCACGCCGGCCCACGGCACCGTTGTCGTCAATCCAAATGGCACATACAGCTATACGCCATCGGCCAATTTCAACGGCACGGATCGGTTCACCTATGTCGTCAGTGACGGCAAGGGCGGCAGCAACGAGTATACGGTCACGGTCAATGTTGCGAGCGTCAACGATGTGCCGGTCGGTTCTCCGCTTCCGGCCCGGTCGGGCGCCGATGGCGCAGCCGTCACCTTCGATGTCTCCGGCTTCTTTACGGATGCCGACAACGACACGCTGACCTATTCCGCAAGCGGCCTTCCGGTCGGCCTGTCCATCAACGCCGCCGGTGTGGTGACGGGAACGATCGATCGCCAGGCGAGCGTCGGCGGGCCAACGGGCAATGGCGTCTACACCGTGACCATCAGCGTCAATGACGGCCATGGCGGCACGGCCAGTCAGAGCTTCTCGTTCTCGGTCAGCAACCCGCCGCCGGTCGCCGTCAATGATGCGGTCACCGCGACGGAAGATACGCCGTTGACCTTCAACGTCCTCGATGGTTCCGCGAGCGGCGGCGTGCCGGATAGCGATCCCGATGGAGATCCGCTGACGGTCACGGCGGCCAGCGCCGCCAACGGCACGGTGACGCTCGGCTCCGGCGGCCAGATCACCTATCAGCCGAATGCCAATTTCAACGGCACCGATACCATCACCTACACGATCTCCGACGGAAACGGCGGAACGGCGACCGCGACAGTCACCGTCACAGTGCTCGCCGTCAACGACGCGCCTGTCGGCCAGCCAATCGCCGACCGCACGAGAAACGACGGCGATACCGACAGTCTCAATATCTCGTCCTTCTTCTCCGATGCCGACGGCGATCCGCTCACCTACGCCGCGAGCGGCCTGCCCGCTGGGCTCACCATCGATCCGGCCACCGGCCTGGTCTCCGGTCGCATCGCGCCGGAAGCTTCCGGCCCGACCGGCGAGGCCGTCTACACCGTGACGGTGACGGCCTCGGACGGCAAGGGCGGCACGACCTCGGTCACTTTCCACTACACCATCCTCAACCTGCCGCCGATCGCGCGCGACGATTTCGCGACCACGAATGAGGACACGCCCGTCGATATCGACGTGCTCGCCAATGACGGCGATCCGGATGGCGACAATGACGAGGTCATCCGCGTCAACAATGTGGTGCTGCAGCTGAACGGCCCGGCGGTCGCGACGACCAACGGCACGGTTCAACTGGTTGCCGGCCCGACCGACCGGCCGGTGCTGCGCTTCACGCCGAACGCGAACTACAATGGCCAGGAGAGCTTCAGCTACTCGATCGACGACGGCAATGGCGGCGTCGATACCGCGACGGTGACGATCACGATCATCCCGCAGAACGACGCGCCCGAGGGGACCAACTCCATACCGGATCGCGTGCGGGCCGATGGCCAGCAGCTGATCTACCGCGTCTCGGATTTCTTCGACGATCCTGATGGCGATACGCTGAACTACACCATCACGGGGCTGCCGGCCGGCTTGAGCTTCGACCAGGCAACCGGCCTCATCTTCGGCACGATCGATCACAACGCCAGCCAGGGCGGCGCCGCGGGCGTCTACCAGATCACGGTCACGGCGCATGACGGGCCAAATGGCACCGGCGCGTCCGTGTCCCAGACCTTCGAGCTCCAGGTGACCAATCCGGGCCCGACCGCTGTCAACGATAATCTCGCGATCAACGAGGATCAGTCCGCGACCTTCAACGTCATCACCGGCGCGGGGACGGCGAGCGGCAACGCCGGGGCCGACATCGATCCGGATGGCGATACGCTGAGCCTGATCGCTGCCTCGGCCGGGCACGGGACGCTGACCTTCGCCGCGAACGGTTCGATCACATATACCCCGTCCGCCGATTTCAACGGCACCGACACGATCATCTACACGATTTCCGACGGGCAGGGCGGCGTTTCGACGGCGACTGTTGCGATCACGATCAATGCCGTCAACGACGCGCCCGATGTCAGCGGCCCGCTGCCGGTCCAGATGGACAGCGACGGCCAGACCGTCTCCTTCGACGCCGGCATCTATTTCTCGGATCGCGATGGCGATACGCTGAGCTATGCCGCGACCGATCTCCCGCCCGGCCTGCAGATCGACGCCGCGACCGGCGTGATCTCTGGTCCGCTTCCGAACAACGCGTCGCGCCCCGAACCCTATGTCGCGACGATCACAGTATCGGATGGACATGGCGGCACGATTTCGCGCACAATTACCTGGATCATCAGCAACTTCCCGCCCAAGGCGTTCAGCGATTCTCTGTCGGTCGGCCAAAACGCCAGCGGCAGCGGCAATGCGCTGACCAACGATACGGACCCCGATGGCGACACCTTGACCATCGATCGGATCAACGGCCAGGCGGGCAGTGTCGGCCAGCCGGTCGCCGGTTCGAACGGCGGGACCTTCACCGTCAGCGCCACGGGTGGCTATACCTTCAACCCGGGCACGGATTTCGCCGATCTCGGCGCCGGCGAGACCCGCACCACATCGGTTACCTACCGCGTGACGGATGCCGATGGCGAAAGCGATACGGCGACGATCACCGTCACGGTCACCGGCGTGAACGACAATCCGACGGCAACGCCCATTCCCGCGGTAACGCTTGCCGATGGCCAGTCGCTCGATGGAAAGCCGATCGACGTCAGCGATTTCTTCAGCGACGTCGATGGCGATACGCTGACCTTCACGGCATCCGGCCTGCCGGCAGGCCTGTCGATGGACGCGAACGGCGTTATCACCGGCACGATCACCGCCGACGCATCAAAGGGCGGCCCGATCTATACGGTGGCAGTTGTGGCGAGCGACGGCCAGGGTGGTACGTTCAGGACAACCTTTGATCTTACCGTCACCAACCCGGCTCCAACCGCCGTCAACGACACGGCGACCACCCTTGAGGACGTACCCCTCCTCAACATCGACGTGCTCGGAAACGATACCGACCCTGATGGCGACGTGCTGACGATCGATCCTGATTTCCCGCCGCAAGCAGGCCACGGAACGGTGACGGTCAACATCGACGGAACGCTGAACTATACGCCTGCAAAAGATTTCAACGGCATCGACACCGTCGTCTACCGCGTGACCGACGGCCAGGGAGGGCTCAGCACCGGCGTGCTGACGATCACGGTCGGCGCCCAGAATGACGCGCCGATCGAAACCCCGATCGCCGACATGGAACGCAATGACGGCGATACGATCAGCTTCGACATATCGAGCTATTTCGCCGATCCCGAGGGCGGCGTGCTGACGTACGACGTTCAAGGCCTGCCACCGGGCCTGACCTTCGATCCTGCAACCGGCATCATCAGCGGCCGGATCAGCGCTGGAGCCTCCGGCCCGATGGGCCTGTCCAATTACCTGGTCAAGGTCATCGCAACCGACGACGGCGGGCTCACCGCCGAATCCGATTTCACCTACGTCATCCGCAATATCGCGCCTGATGCAATGAACGACACGGCGAGAACGCTGGAAGACCAGCCTGTCGATATCGATGTGCTCGGCAACGATGTCGATACCGATGGCGATGCCAAGAGCATCGTTCTCGTCAACGGCGTCAACCTGAGCGTCGATGGCGCGGCCGTGCCGATCTCCAACGGCTCGGTGCAGCTCGTGCTTGTCAACGGCGCGCAGGTGCTGCGCTTCACGCCTGCGGCCAACTACGCCGGCACCGCCTCCTTCACCTACACGATCAACGACGGCAATGGCGGCAGCGACACGGCGACGGTGACGGTCACGGTCGATCCCGTCAATGATGCGCCCGTGGCGACCCCGATCCCCGATCGCGCTCAGGCCGATGGCTCGGCCGTCAGCTTCGATGTCAAGGGCTTCTTCACGGATGTCGATGGCGACACGCTGGCGATCGCGGTCAACGGCCTGCCCCCCGGGCTCGGCTTCGATCCGGCCACCGGTCTCATCAGCGGCACGCTGGATGCCAATGCCTCGGCGGGCAGCCCTTACACTGTCGTGGTATCCGCCGATGACGGCCATGGCGGCCAAGTCTCGACGCAGTTCGTCTTCTCCGTCAGCAACCCGGCGCCGATCGCCGCCAATGACGCGGTCGCGACCAATGAAGATACCGCCATTACCTTCAACCCGATCACCGGCGTCGGCACGGCCGGCGGTGGCGTGGATGTCGATCCCGACGGCGATCCGCTGACGATCGTTGCGATCGACGGCCAGCCGATCGCCACCAATGGCACGGTCGCCGTCGCGGGCGGCATTATCCGCCTCAACGGCGATGGATCGCTGACCTTCACACCGGCTGCCGATTTCAACGGCACGGTCCCGCTGACCTACCGCATCAGCGACGGCAATGGCGGCTTTGCGGAAGCGTCGATCGTCATCACCGTCGCGGCGGTGAACGATGTCGGTGTCGTCGATCTCAACGGCGCCGGCGCCGGCGTCGATATCGCCGTCTCCTTCAACGAGGGCGACGCGCCGGTCGCGATCGCCAGCGGCGATGCAACGGTGTTCGATGTCGAGAACGGCATCACGTCGCTCAACGTCGCGCTTGGCGGCTTTGCCAATGCCGGCTCCGAGATCATCCACCTGAACGGCTCTGTCGATATCGTCTACGGTACGGCCAACACCGGCACCATCATCTTCGGCGGCACGACCTTCCGCTTCAGCTATGACGGCGCCAACGCGCTCGCCATTACCAATGCGGCCGGCGGCACGATGGACAACGCGGCGACCAGCGCGCTGCTGCGCGCCATTCAATATGAGAACAGAAGCGACAACCCGACTACGGGAGACCGCACCGTCTCGATCACGGTGACCGACGATGGCGGGGCGACTTCGGCAGCGGCTGTGGCGACGATTTCGATCGGCGCCGTCAACGACGCGCCTGTCGCCGTTGATGACACGGCGACCACGGATGAAGACACCGCCATTGTCGGCGCCGTGCCCGGCGTACTGGGCAACGATACAGACGCTGACGGCGACGCGCTCGTCGTCTCGGCGGTCGGTACCGGCGCGCCCGGTGCTGCGGTTGCCGGCTCGACAGGCGGCAGCTTTGTGATCAACACCGACGGCAGTTATCGCTTCGATCCCGGCGCCGATTTCCAGAGCCTCAAGGCCGGCGAAACACGAGTTACCTCGGTCACCTACGCGGTATCGGACGGCCATGGCGGCACGGCGAACGCCACGCTGTCGGTCACCGTCGTCGGCGTCAACGATGCGCCGATCGGAAGTGATGGAAACTTCCAGACCGCCGAGGATACGGTTGCGACCGGCTTCCTGCCCACAGCAACCGATCCCGATGGCGATGCGCTGACCTATGCCATCGCAACGCCGCCGGCCAATGGCGTCGTCACGATCAGCGCCGACGGCAGCTATCGCTACACGCCGCAAGCCAATTTCAACGGCAGCGACAGCTTCACCTACAGCGTCTCCGATGGTCGCTCGACGGTCACCTACACCATCGCCGTCACCGTCACGCCGGTCGACGATGCGCCTGTGGGCACGCCCATCGCCAACCAGGCCTATCAGGATGCGCAGACCATCAGCCTCGATGTCTCGGGCAACTTCAGCGATATCGATACGCCCAGCCTGACCTTCACGGCGACGGGCCTGCCGACAGGTCTCTCGATCTCGTCTCAGGGCGTCATCACCGGGACAGTCGACCGCGACGCGTCGCAGCTTAACGGCGGCGCTTACTCGGTCACGGTTTCCGCCAGCGATGGCACGAGCTCGGCGAACCAGACCTTTATCATCACAGTCAGCAACCCGGCGCCGATTGCCCGCGACGATGCCGCCAGCACCGGCGAGAACGTTGATATCGCCGGCTCGGTCTTCGCCGACAACGGCAATGGGGCGGACAGCGATCCGGATGGCGACACGATCGTGGTCAGCGCCGTCAACGGTGTTGCCGGAAATGTCGGTGCGTCGATCGCAGGCTCGGCGGGCGGGCGTTTCGTGATCGGCACCGATGGCAGCTACACATTCGTGCCGGGCACCGATTTCGACAATCTGAAGGCCGGCGAGCAGCGCACCACCAGCATCACCTACACCATCTCCGACGGCCAGGGCGGCACCTCGACCGCGACCTTCACGGTGACGGTATCGGGCGCCAACGATCTTCCTGTCGGCTCCGACATCGCGGTCTCGACCGCCGAAGACACCGCCCTAGGCGGCCAGCTGCCGGCTGCGACCGACGTCGATGGCGATCCGCTGACCTATGGGGTCGGCAGCCAGCCGGCGCATGGCAGCGTCACGATCGACCCGACCGGCGCCTACGTCTACACGCCGACTGCGGACTACAATGGCGCCGACAGCTTCACCTACACGATCTCGGACGGCACGGCGGTCGTCACGCATACGGTGAACGTGACCGTCAACCCGGTCAACGATGCGCCGGTCCTGCAGGATGTCGGGGTCTCGATGAATGAAGACGGCACGGCGACGGGCCAGATCGTTGCCACCGACATCGACGACGCGCCGGCCACGCTGGTCTATGGCCTTCAAACCGCCGCCGCGAGCGGGACCGCCGTCGTCAACCCCGACGGCACCTACAGCTACATCCCGAATCCAAACTTCAACGGCACCGACAGCTTTGTCGTGGTCGTCACGGATCCCAGCGGCGCCACCGCCACGGCAACGATCACGATCACGGTCGGCGCGGTCAACGACCCGCCCGTGGCAGTCGACGATGCCGCCGCGACCACCGAGAATACGGCGATCTCAGGCAATGTGATTGTCGGTGGGCCGGGTGCCGACAGCGATGCGGATGGCGACACGCTGACCGTTGTCGGCGTCGGTGCGGCCACCGGTAATGTCGGCACTGCAATCCCCGGCCAGGGCGGCGGCAGCTTCCTGATTGCCGCCGACGGCTCCTATACGTTCGACCCCGGCACCGACTTCGACAGCCTTGCCGCCGGTGCGACCGCGACGACATCGGTGAGCTACACGATCTCCGATGGCCATGGCGGCGTCGCCACCGCGACGCTGACGGTCACCGTCACCGGCCTCAATGACGCGCCGAATGCGCCCGCCTTGCCGCCGCAGGCAAGTCTCGATGGTGCCGCCATCGTGCTGCCTGTCGGTGCTCAGTTCACCGATGTCGATGGCGATACGCTGACCTTCGACATCACCGGCCTGCCGCCGGGCCTCGTCTACAACACCCAGACCGGCGAAATCACCGGCAACATCCTCCCGAACGCCTCCGGCACGACCGGTAGCGCGGTCTATAACGTCACGATCACGGCGAGAGACGGCCTCGGCGGTGAAGCCGTTCGCAGCTTCGCCTGGACGGTGACCAACCCGGCGCCGGATGCGGTCAACGATGCTTTCACGATGAACGAAGGTGGCCAGCTGAGCGGCTCGGTTCTCGACGCCAACGGCAATGGCCCCGATAGCGATCCCGATAATGATCCGCTCACCGTTTCGCTGGTGACGAATACCGCGCATGGCGCCCTCGTGCTCAACGCGGATGGCACCTTCACCTACACGCCGACCGCCGGGTTCAACGGCACCGACAGCTTCGTCTACCGCATCGACGACGGCAATGGCGGCACCGATACGGCGACGGTGACGATCACCATCAATCCGGTCAACGACGCGCCTGTCGTGGTCAATGACAACTTCACCGTTGCCGAGGATGGTCAGGTGGTCATTCCGGTCCTGGCGAACGACAGCGATCCCGATGGCGATCCGCTGACGATAACGGAGATCAACGGCCAGCCGATCAGCGTCGGCGGCATCGTTGCGCTCGCGTCAGGAACGGTGACGCTGAATTCCGACGGCACGCTGACATTTGCGGCAGCACCCGATTTCGCCGGCAATACCAGTTTCACCTACACGGTCTCCGACGGAACCCTGAGCGTGCAAGGCACGGTCACCGGCACGGTGACGGGTGTCAACGACGCGCCTGTCAACGGTCTGCCGGCGACCTTCAACGGCACCGAGGACACGGCGCTGCCGCTGGCCGGCCTGTCGATCTCGGATGTCGATGCCGGATCGGGCACCATGACAGTGACGCTCTCGGTCGATGCCGGTACGCTCACGGCTGCCGCCGGCGGCAATGTGGCCGTGACCGGCAACGGTTCGGGCGCGATCACGCTCACGGGTACGCTCGGCGATATCAACGCCTACCTCGCCGGCGCGTCGGCCCCGGTCTATCACCCGCTTCTCAATTCGAATGCGCCGGTGACGCTGACCATGGTCACCAGCGATGGCGGCAATAGCGGCGCCGGCGGCGTTCAGACCGATACCGACCGGGCGACGATCATTCTCGCGCCCGTCAATGACGCGCCTGTCGCGAGCGGCTCGATGATCCAGACGCGCGAAGACGTGCCGGTTTCGGGCGTGGTGGCCGCCAGCGATCCGGATGGCGACCCACTGACCTATGCGGTCGCAACAGGCCCGCGCAACGGCACTGTCGTCATCGACGCCGCCGGACGCTACCTTTATTCGCCCAACACCGATTTCAACGGCACCGATAGCTTCGACATCAGCGTCAGCGACGGACAGGGCGGTGTCACGACCGTCACGATCGCGGTGACCGTAACGCCTGTTAACGACGCGCCCGTCGGTTCGGATGCGACTGCAACGGTGGCCGAGGACCAGACGCTGAACGGCCAGCTGCCGGTTGCGACCGACGTGGACAGCCCCAGTCTGACCTACGGGCTTGGCGGGCAGGCGGCGCACGGCACGGTGACGGTCAATCCTGATGGAACCTACAGCTACGTGCCGGCCGCAAATTATAATGGTCCCGACAGCTTCATCTACACCGTCTCCGACGGCCAGGCGACGTCGACCTACACGATCTCGATCACCGTGACCGCGGTCAACGATGCGCCGGTGAGCTCGGGAACCTCGATCTCCACCGAGGAGGACGAAACCGTCACCGGCCAGCTGCCACCGGCCACGGACGCCGACGGCGACCCGATCACCTACGGGCTCGCCGCCCAGGCAGCCAATGGCACCGTGGTCATCAACCCCGACGGCAGCTACAGCTACAAGCCGGCCCCCGGCTACAACGGGTCCGACACCTTCAGCTTCAGCGTCTCGGATGGCAGGGATTCCACGACCTACGTGGTCAATGTCACCGTGGGCGCCGTCAATGATCCGCCGAGCGGCTCCAATGCCGCGATCACCGTTGCCGAAGACGGTCTGGCTAGCGGTACGCTGCCACTCGCGACCGATCCGGATGGTGACACGCTCACCTATGGTCTGGGTGCGCCTGCCGCGCACGGCACGGTCACCGTCAACACCGACGGCACCTATACCTATCGGCCGAATGCCAACTACAACGGCACCGACAGCTTCACCTACACGGTCTCCGACGGCATCGATCAGTCGACCTATACGGTCTCGATCACCGTGACGCCTGTGAACGACGCCCCAGTCGGATCGAACACCGCGATCACCGTCTCCGAGGACGTGCCCTTCGACGGCGTGTTGCCGGCCGCCAGCGATGTGGATGGCGATCCGGTTCGCTATGGCGTCGGCACGCAGCCGATGCATGGTTCGGTGACCGTCAATCCCGACGGAACCTACCGATACGTGCCGGCAGCCGACTACAACGGCGCCGACAGCTTCACCTACCAGGTGACCGATGGCCAGGCGGTATCGACCTATACGGTCGCGATCACGGTGACCGCGGTCAACGATGCGCCGGTTGGCAGCAACGTCTCGATTGCCGTCGACGAAGACGGCTCCGCGTCGGGAACGCTGCCGCGCGCGGTGGATGTCGATGGCGATCCGCTGACATATCTGCTGCAGAACGGCCCGAGCCATGGCGTCGCCACCGTGGCTGCTGATGGCAGCTACACCTATGTCCCCGCTGCCAATTTCTCTGGGACGGACACGTTTACCTACGCGGTCTCCGATGGCACGGTTCTGTCCGTCTACACGGTGACGGTGAATGTCGGGGCCGAAAACGATGCGCCAACGAGCTCGGATCTGGCAATCAGCATCTCCGAGGATACGAGCTTTACCGGCTCGCTTCCATCAGCCTCCGATGCGGATGGCGATACCATCGTCTACGGCCTCGGCACGGCGGCCGCCCATGGGGCCGTCACCGTCAATCCCGACGGCACCTTCAGCTATGTGCCGCAGGCAAACTATGCCGGGCCGGACCAGTTCACCTACACCTTGTTCGATGGAACCGTGACGGTGACCTATACCGTCACCATCGACGTCCAGGGCGTGAACGACGCGCCGATCGGCGCCGATACGGCCATCTCGATTGCCGAGGATACGCCCTTCTCGGGCCAGCTTCCGCCGGCCGTCGATCCCGATGGTGATCCTGTCACCTACGCTCTCGCCGGCGCGGCAAGCCACGGGACCGTCAGCATCAATGCCAACGGGACCTACAGCTACATCCCCGACAGCAATTTCAACGGCACCGACAGCTTCAGCTATTCCGTCAGCGACGGAACGGCGACCAACGTCTACCGCGTCTCGGTCACCGTCAGCGCCGTCAACGATGCGCCGATCGGTTCCGATACGTCGATCTCGGCGCAGCAGGGCACGGTCGCGACCGGCAATCTGCCGCCGGCCTACGATATCGAGGGAAGCCCGGTCACCTATGGACTGGGCGCGCAGGCCGCGCACGGCACCGTGGTGATCGGAGCCAACGGTAGCTACTCGTATCAGCCCAACAGCGGCTTCAGCGGCAGCGATCAGTTCACCTACACCGTCTCCGACGGAACGGCGGTATCGATCTACACCGTCACCGTCTCGGTCGGCGCCGCCAACAGCACGCCCACAGGGCAAGACACGACGCTGACCGTTTCCGAGGATACGCCGTTTACGGGCCAGCTGCCGGTCGCGACCGACGCGGATGGCGACGCGCTGACCTACGGCCTCGCCGCCGGACCGGCGCACGGTGTCGTTATCGTTTCGGCAAACGGGCAATATTCCTTCACGCCAGATCGCAATTTCAACGGCACCGATCAGTTCAGCTACTCGGTCAGCGATGGCCGGGCGACGGTGGTCTACCGCGTGTTCGTTACGGTCACGCCCGTTAACGACGCCCCCGTCGGATCGGATACCGCGATCTCGCTCGCCGAGGACACGACCTTCACCGGACGGCTGCCGACGGCCTCCGACGCGGATGGCGATGCCATCACCTATGGCCTGGCGGCCGCCGCCGGCCACGGCACGGTCAGCATCAATGCCGATGGGACGTACAGCTACGCGCCCAACGGAAACTTCAACGGCACCGACAGCTTCAGTTACTCGGTGAGCGACGGTACGGTCACCAACATCTATCGCGTGACCGTCACCGTCACCGCCGTCAACGATGCGCCCGTCGGGTCGGATACGTCAATCTCGGTGCAGGAGGGAACGGTCGCCACCGGCACCCTGCCGCCGGCCTTCGATGTCGAGGGGTCGCCGGTTAGCTATGGCCTCGGCGCCAATCCCGTCCACGGCACCGTCACCATCGATCTGAACGGCAACTACACTTACCAGCCAGACGCTGGCTTCAGCGGCGCCGACCAGTTCACTTATACGGTGTCAGACGGCACGGCGACCTCGGTCTATACCGTCACGGTCTCCGTCGGCGCGGCGAATGGCGCGCCCGTCGGCAGCGACACGAACCTGACGATTGCCGAGGATACGACATTTACCGGCACGCTTCCCGTCGCCACCGATCCCGATGGCGATCCGCTGAGCTACGCGGTTGCCGCCGGGCCTGCCCATGGCGTCGTCACGATCACGGCGGACGGGCGATACGTCTTCACGCCGAACGGCAATTTCAACGGCACGGACCAGTTCAGCTATTCGGTGAGCGATGGCCGCGCGACGGTTATCTACCGCGTGTTCGTCACGGTCACGCCCGTCAACGACGCGCCTGTCGGATCCGGCACGGCGGTTGCGGTCGGGCGCGATCAGACCGTCACGGGCACCTTGCCGCCGGCCTTCGATGTCGAAGGATCGCCGATCACCTACCAGTTGGGATCGGCCGCAGCCCACGGCGTCGTCACCGTCAATCCGGATGGCAGCTACACCTACACGCCGGCAGCCGGCTATGAGGGTGGCGACAGCTTCACCTTCACGGTCTCCGACGGCGACGCGACATCGACCTACACGGTGACCATTGCCGTGGGTGCTGCCGTACCGCCCACGGAGCCGCCGACAGAGCCGCCGGAAACACCGCCAGGCGAGCGTCCGCCGCTCGAAAGGGATCCGCCGGTGGTGTTCCCCGTCGATCCAAACGATCCGGGTGCGCCCGATTTCGGTGACGACGAAAGGGAGATTGGCGGGGCCTCGAAGGAGATCATGGACGATCTCGGTGCCATATCGGACGATATCACCGTGGATGGTCCGATCGACGCCGTGGTCAATGCCGCGCAACCTTTGAACGGCATCGGCTCGCTGCCGCGCCACGGCGCGGTGCTGCATGCCGTGCGCCAGATCTCTGAATGGATCGAAAGCGGGCGTCGTCTCGACGATATCCATATCGGCTTCTTCAAGGGCGGATCGAATATCCACATCGCCGGATCGGGTGACGACAGCACCTGGTTCACGGTCGATACGATCTTCAACGAGAACTTCCTCTACATCCTGCCCGCCTACGGCAGCCAGACGGACAAGACGAGCTTCAGCGTGACGCTGTCCGACGGCCGCGCGCTGCCGGACTGGATGACGGTGACGCATGGCGGCATGATCATCGGCCGGCCGCCTGTCGGTGCCGTCTCGATCGACATCCGCGTATGGGGCACCTCGCGCGACGGTATGGTGAGCGACACGCTGAGGATCGACCTGCAGACGGGAACGGTGCTCGACCACGTCAGGGACCGGCGCGCGGAGCTTGGGCCCGGAGCGCTGTTCTCCAGACAAATGTTGGCCGAAGCGAACATAAACAGTGGGCAAGGCGACCGGCTCTGGAGCGCCCTGCGCGGGCAATGATACCGACTGCGGCGACGCTGCGCCATGTCTTCGACCCCCTAGCGGCGGCTGGATGAGCTTGCCGCCGAGGCGAGAAGCTGCCGCTACGGATTAAAGGGACGGAAAGAAAATTGATGTAGTTGGGTTCTCTATTGTCCTGAGTTCCAGACCAGACCATCGATGAACGCAACTTGGCAGATACTGCTCGGAAACCTCGCCATCACCGCGCTAGCAATATCGCTGTGGTCGCATGCCTATTATCACACGCGTGCCCTGTCCGAGCGCCGGCGCAACCAGGCGTTCGGTATCGCCATGGGTCTCGGTGCGATCTGCTCGATGATGCTGGCGGTGCCGCTAAATCAAGGCGTTTTCGTCGATCTTCGCTACACGCTGGTGGCGGTGTCGGCTCTGTTTGGCGGGCCATTCTCCGTGCTCTTGACGATCGTTATTGCCTCGGTGTTTCGCCTTTCTGAGGGCGGAGCGGGTGCGGTCGACGGCGTGATCAGCATATGCGTCGTGGGCATGGTCGGGCTCTGCGGCTACCTGGTCGTGAGAAGGCGCAAGGTCAGGCTGGCCGATGCGGCCGTGCTCGGTATCGCGGTATCGGCCACGCTGCTCGTGGTCATGTCGGTGCTGACCTCGCAGGCCAATGCTCGGGCCGTCGAGCTCGTCGGGTTCCCGATCACTGTTCTCAATTTCCTCAGCATCATGATTGCCGCCTTCGTTCTGATCCAGTTCGAAAGAATGGCGCATGACCGCGATATCCTGTCGGCGGCACTGACGCAGACGCCCGATTTTCACTACGTGAAGAACCGCGAGGGCAAGTTCGTCATCGTCAACAAGAACGTTGCCGAGCACCACCACTACCCGTCGCCGGCAGCCATGATCGGCGCGTCGGACTTCCAGCTTGCCACCCAGCGCCGCGCCGAAATGCTCTATGCCGAAGAGCAGGCCCTGATGGAGAGCGGGCAGTCGCAGCTCGACAAGATCGAGTATCTGAGCGAAGGCGGCCGCGATCGTTGCTATTCGACATCGAAGGTGCCGCTACGCGACCGGACCGGCACTGTCATCGGACTTGCGGGCGCGACGCGCGATGTGACCGAGGAACGAAAGATCGAGCAGGAGCTGCGCGAGAGCAAGGATTTGCTGTCGCTCGCCATGGCCGGCATGTCGGATGGTTTCGCCATGTTCGATCGTACAGGCACGCTTGTCTTCAGCAACACCCAATATGCGGCGCTGTTTCCTCTGTCGGGCGACGTCCGCGTGCCCGGAACGAATATTCGCGAGATCCTGAAAAAGGTCGTTGAATCGAACGAGCGGCGGGATTTCCGCCAAGAGATCACCGATGAATGGTTGTCGGAAGCCTCGGCCGCGCTGTTCTTTGACAAGGACGAGCACCTCGAACTCCATGACGGGCGTTGGCTGAGCCTGCGCACACGCGTCGCCGACAATGGCATGGCGCTCGTTGCGGTCTCAGACATCACGACGATGAAGCAGGCCGAATTCGCGCTCAGAACTGTCGCCGAGCAGATGAAGAGCCTCGCCGAGACCGACGCCCTGACCGGGCTTCTCAACCGCCGGGCCTTCGACCACGCGATGTCGGTTGCGGTCGAGCGAAGCCGCCTGGAGCGCCGGCCGATGGCGGTGCTGATGATCGATGTCGACCGCTTCAAGGCCTATAACGATACCTACGGCCATCCCGAGGGTGACGCGTGCCTGAAGGCGATCGCGGACTGCCTGCGCCACACGATGAACCGTCCCCAGGACGTGCTGGCGCGGTTTGGTGGTGAGGAATTCGTGGTTCTGTTGCCCGACACCGACGAGATCAAGGCGCTCTCGTTGGCGGAACAATTCCGCAGCACTTTGCTCACGCGGGCGATCGCTCACACCGGCAGTGAGTACGGCGTGGTGACGGCCAGCATCGGCATTTCGGCCAAGTCCAACTGGAAGCAGCAGATAAGCGCCGCCGAGCTTATTCTCGAGGCCGATCAGGGTCTCTACCAAGCCAAGCGCGACGGTCGTAATCAGGCTGTCGCCTGGAACCCGCCAAGGAGCAGCAGGGCCGCGCGGTAGCTGTTTCCAACGCTATTGCGGCGTTTCCGGCGCACATTTTCAGGCAATCATGCAAAGAAAAAGGCCGGGGCGAAACCGCACCGACCTTCCTCGACCCGTCTCGACAACGACTGCCAGTACCTCCGTGGTCAGCCGTCAGAGACGAATTATGTAAGTTGAGTGTAACGCAACTTCTGGGAAGTTCAAGCGCCATTTATGGGTTCGTTTGCGCGAAGGCTACCTATTTCGGTCAGCCTGAAACGATGGCGGATAGCCGATCGAGGTCCACCAACTTCACTTCCAAAGGGACGGGATCGGTATGGACGGCGCGAAACCATTCGGCTGCTTCGCGCACCCGGTCGCCGTGCGGCTGGGGATAGGCGCCAAGCCGGATGACCCACTCCCTGACCGTTTCACGCTCCATGCGGCCTGCCAGATAGCGTGCGTGAACGGTCTTTGCGGAGGCGACGAGATCGGAAACGCTGTTCAAGAATTGTCCTCAAAATGATGGGTCGGTTCGATGAGGCCAGATGGCATCGAGCTCAGACCTCTTCCTTCTTCTTGACCTTCACCTTCGGCTCCACCGGCGCATCCGGCGTCGGCGCAAGCAGCTTGCGCAGAGATGAGATCTTGTCCTTGACCAGCGGCCGAAAGCGCGTAGCGCGAAACGGCATGTCGGCGGCGCCGTAGCCCTCCGGTCCGTCGTCGTTGCCGCGATGCAGCTCTTCCAGCTTCACGCCGAAGAAGGTGCCGTCGATATAGTGTGTGTATTCGCCGACCCAGCGCAGCGTGTAGATCTCGCCCTTGCGAATACCCTGGTCGATGCTGACATGCTTGAACGTGTCATCGATGCATACGACCTTCTGGCCGACATGAAAGTCGTAGCTCATTTCACCAACCTCAACCTCAACTTCACCCGCCGGCACCGGGAGGTGCGTCGTTCTTCATGAACATATTAGAGCATCCGGCTCAAGCACTGGCCTCTATATAGTTGCATCGATCCCGTCTTACGCCAGGCAGCATCGCTCCCACTCTGTCAGCAACTGCATGATCTCGATCGAATCGGAAAGGTGCGGCGAGGGGCGGGGCGCCTGCTTCAGCCCCTTGCGCAGGCAGTCTTCCACGAGGCGAACCTGATGGCCGAAGGCATCGTGGTCCGACGGAACGACGATGCGCTCAGTCGGCAAGCCGTATTCCTCGATCTCCAGCAGATTGTCGCCGGCAACGGGCAGCCACGGATTGGTCAGGAAGCGGACGGAGGCGCGGTCGCCGCGCACGGTGAAGTCGAACGACATGCCATAGCTGTCCGTCGATTGCAGCGTTGCCAAAACGCCCGAGCCGAAGCGGGCGGTGAGCGCCGCGTCGCATATGTTGCCGTCGTGGCTCGACCGGTTGCCGTGTCCCGAGATCACGCGATCCGCGAAGGCGTCGGCGCCGAAGGCCGTCTGGATGACGTAGTGCATCAGCGAGGTCGGATAGCAGCCGAGATTGTAGAGCGTTCCGCCGCCCGCGGGATTGACGACCCGCCAGATATCCGCGGCATAGGCGCCCGAGATCGAGCGTATGGTGCCGAGACGGCCGGATCGGATGATGTTGCCGAGCTCGGCGATCACGGGATGGCAGAGATACATCAGCCCTTCGAGGAAGAAGATGTCGGCCTGTTCGACAGCCGCGGCGAGCGCATGCGCTTCTTCCATCGTGGCGGTCAGCGATTTCTCCGACAGCACCGGCTTGCCGCGCGCCGCCGCCTTGATGACCGCGTCGTGATGCACGTTGTTGGGCAGGCCAACGTAGATCACGTCGATATCGGGATCGTCGACGATCGAATCGATGCTGTAATGCCTGACGGAGATGCCGTAGCGGTCGGCAAAGGCTGCGAGGCGCTCGGGATCGCGACCGAAGACCGCGCCGATCACCGACCCGTCGCTGCCATTGATGGCGTCGGCCACCGTGTTCGAGATGAAACTCGTTCCGAGAATTCCCCAGCGCAGCATTCCGTGTCGCCTTTCACAAGCATTTCCGCGTGACTGCTCGTTCTATAGCTGGATCGGTCGATCAGTACAGGGGCTTCGTGTTCCGACGGCCATCTTGAGAGCTCCGCGCCAAGCGCCAAGCGCATGGCGCATGGCTGCCTTGCGCAAACTTGCCTACCGTTTAGGCGCGGGGGTGTGTATATACATATCCATCGAAGCGATGCATCCTCCTCCCGCAGAGCTTCGACTTTGCAAGTGCCTCACTCCTCCTCCCAGAGGGACTTGCGCGAACAGTAGCACTCCTCCTCCCAGCTGCTGTTCATTTGTTTTAAAAAGCCTGTCGCACCTCCTCCCGCGACAGGCTTTTTTATTTTCTGCTCTATCCCAAGGCTATCTCAGGACACCGACACAGGCTTCGATCGCAAGCGGCTTGCCGTTGCCGGATCAGCACGCCGGCAAAGCTGCGGCGGCAGGCCTTTCATAATGAGCTCGGCATCGGCGACGGCCATCGTGCCGAGTTCGTAGAAGGCATCGCGCGTGCCGCCGGTGCGGTGTGCAGAGAGCAACAAACCCGGCAAACCGCGCACGGCGTCGTCTGCGGCCACGGGCTCTTCCGGAAAGACGTCGGTCGCGGCGATGATGTGCCCGGATTTCACTGCCTCCAGCATCGCGGGAAAATCGACCACCGCCGCGCGGCTCATCAAGAGCAAGGCGGCGCCCGGCTTCATCAGCCGAAACTCGCGGCGGCCGATGAAGCCCTCGTTCTCGCTGGTCACGCTGGCGAAGACGAAAACCACCTGGCTCTCGCTCAATGTCTCGTCCAGACTGGATGGCACGCAATCCAGGCGCTCGACGATCTCGTTGGGTAGCCAGGGGTCGAACACGCGCACTGTGTTCTTGAACGGGCGGATCAGATCACGCAACTGCCTGCCGAGATCGCCGAAGCCGATGATTCCGACCGGCGCGCCCGCGAAGCGGAAGACGCCGTCGTTCCCGGCCAGCCCGTATTCTTCGGTTCCCGCCCGGAAATCGCGGTCGGCCCGGGTGATGCCGCGGGCAAGGTCGAGCGCCATGCCGAGCGCTGCCTCAGCCACGGGCGATGCGAAGGCCGATGCTGGGGTGATCACCCAGATGCCGCGTTCCACGCAGGCCTGGTAATCGATATTAGGCATGAAATTGGATTCGACGTTGATGATCGCCTTCAGCTTCGGCGCCCGGTCCAACCGCTCCCGCGGCATATCCGTCTGCCCGAAGATCAGCACCGTCTCGGACAGCAATGCATCGACCTGCTCAGCCGGCATCTGCCGATCTTCGGAAATCACCAACTCGCCGAGATTTTCCAGCCGGCGGCGAACATCCGGCTTCATGATCAGATCGAGCGTTCGTGGCAAAGGGTCCACCAAAACAATATTGCGGCTCATCACATCCTCCTCCATTCCCTGAGAGCAAGACTTATCAGCAAATGCCGCTTGGAACAGGGGGCAGTAGGGACCGTCGCCGTAAAACGACGAGAGGCCGCTGCGCGGGCAGCGGCCTCTCGTTTCCATTCTGTCCGGTGCCCGACAGCTCAGTCAGACGATGTCGTGCAAGTCACGCAAACGGTTCTGTCGGGCTCTTGCCCGGCTGCGTGAACCATGCCGCGCCGGTCTCGGTCATGTGGATGTGATCTTCGAGGCGGATCCCGTAACGGCCGGGGAAAACGATCATCGGTTCGTTCGAGAAGCACATGCCGGGTTCAAGCGCCGTCTTGTTGCCGCGCACGATATAGGGCTCCTCGTGGATTTCCAGGCCGAGACCGTGGCCGGCCCTGTGCGGCAGGCCGGGCAGCGCGTAATCAGGCCCAAGGCCATGACGAACCATGACCGCGCGGGCCGCGTCATCCAGGCCGGAGCAGGCGGCGCCGAGCTTGGCGGCGTCGAAAACGGCCTGCTGCGCCTCGCGCTCGATCGCCCAGGCGCGCGCGAAGTCCGCATTCGGCTCGTCCAGAACATAGGTGCGCGTCAGATCGGAATGATAGCCGTCGATACGGCATCCGGTGTCGACCAGAATGACATCGCCGGCCGCATAGGTCTGCTCGCCGTCGGCGCCATGCGGCAGTGAGGTCGCTTCGCCAAAGGAGACGATGCAGAAGCTCGATCCGCCCGCAGCACCGAGCGCGCGGTGCTGTTCGTCGATATAGCGCACGACATCCGACGCCAGGACGCCAGGTTTGATAAAGGCGTGCGCGCGGCGGTGGACTTCCAGCGTCAGGTTCATCGCGTATTGGATGATGCCTATTTCGGCTGCGGACTTGCGCAGACGGATATCGCGGATCAGACGGGCGCCATCGACAAGGCGCTCCGCGCCGAGCGCCTTGGCAAGCGCGTGGTAGACGAACAGCGGCAAGGAGTCGTCGAGCGCCACGCGGCCTTTCGCCGAAAGCAGGCCGGCTACGGTCTCGGCGCTGTTTTCATCCTCCTCCCAGGTCACGATCGCGCCGTCGAGTTTCGGCAGACTGTCGACGCGACTGCGCTCGAAACCCGGCACGATGTAGAAGAGGTCAGCCTGGGTGATCAGCGCGCCGACCAGCCGCTCGCTCTGGTGCCAGACAAGGCCGGTGAAATAGCGCAGGCTCTCCGTCGAGCCGAGGAGCACGGCGTCCACGCTGGCGGCACCCATGCGGCTGCGCAGCGTCGAAAGCCGCTCGCGGCGTTCGGTTTCGGAAATCGGGGCGGGGCGGGGTGTGGCCGACATGGCTATTCCTCTTGATATGGATGCGCTGTTTGTCGGCGTGTACGAGTCGCCTTTTCAGCAATCAAGTCGCGGCTTGATCGCGCGCAGCTAGTCCTGCTCCGGCCGTCAAGTCAACCGGCAGTGGGCTTTCGATGTCAGTTGTTACGGCTGGCGCGTTGCTAGAAGCTCGACCTTGCGCACGAGGTCGGCGACTGAGCGAACCTCCATCTTGCGCATCACATTGCCGCGATGGAGCTTGACGGTGATCTCGCTGATCCCGAGATCATAGGCGATCTGCTTGTTCATCAGCCCCTTGCTGACCGCCATCATCACCTCACGCTCGCGCGGGGTCAGCGTCTCGGCCAAGGTAACGACGGCATCGCCCTCGGCGCTGTCTCGGCGTTGCACCGCGTCGCGCTCGATCGCCGTGGAGACGGCATCGAGCAGGTCCTGGTCGCGAAACGGCTTGACGAGAAAATCCACCGCGCCGGCCTTCATCGCCCGCACGCTCATCGGAATATCGCCAAAACCGGTCATGAAGACGATCGGCAGCTTGCTTCCCATGCGCTCCAGCTGCCCCTGAAAATCGAGGCCGCTCAGCCCCGGGAGACGAACGTCGAGCAAGATGCATCCCGGCCGCTTCAAGTCTGCGCCGGCAAGAAGCGCTGCGGGACTGTCGAAAGCGGACACATCGATCCGGACCGATTGAAAGAGATCGACAAGCGCCTCGCGAACGGAAATGTCGTCGTCGACGATCAACACCATGGGGGATGCCGGCTGCACCACGGTCGCTCGTCGCATGTCACTCACGGTATGTCTCCAGAGCTGGGTCATTTCGCGGAGCCTCCCTCATCCTGTCGCTTCGAATGCGGGCGTGCTCGTCCCTGCACGTTGTGCCCGCATCCTCAAACCGAAGCAACCATAGCCAGACATGAAGGTCGGCCACACTATACTTAGGTTTGGGGTCTTTGTGGCCGTCAGGCTCGCGATTGACGTCGCATCAGAACGTCGGCGGCGTGCAGGCGCTGATCACCTCGCATGGGACCGGTCCGACGCAGCGAAAGCGATGCGGGCGCCGGCTCTCGAAATAATAGGCGTCGCCAGGGCCCAGAATGCGGCGCTCGTCCTCGACCGTCACTTCCATGCGGCCCGAAAGCACGATGCCGCCTTCTTCGCCCTCATGCACAAGCATTACCTTTCCTGTGTCGGCGCCGGGTTGGTAGCATTCCTTTAGGATCTGTAGCTGTCGACCGAACAGGCTCTCGCCGATCTGCCGATAGGAAATTGGTCCCTTGCCGATCTCGACCAGCTCCTCGGCAGCGTAAAACGCCTTGCGCGATTTCTGCGGTTCGAAGGCAAAGAACTCGGCCAGACCGATCGGGATTCCATCGAGAATGCGCTTCAAGGCACCCACCGATGGGTTGGATGAATTGGATTCGATCAGCGAAATCGTGGAGTTGGTAACGCCCGCCCGCTTCGCCAGTTCGCGTTGCGAAAGATTGTGAAGCATGCGCAAATGGCGCAGGCGTTGACCGATATCGACGGACATGGCGTTTCCAAGGTTTCGAGTGTTCGAAATATAACAACATTCGATTTGGGAAGCCATGATTTTCAATGGGTTGAAAACAGCCAGAAAAGGGCTTGTTCGAGAATCTGAATTGGCCGATCACTTCATCATCACCATTCCGGAGAGACCTCATGGACCAGATCAGCAAAGCAAACAGCCCGTCGCTCGATAACTTCTGGATGCCGTTCACGGCCAACCGCCAGTTCAAGGCGGCCCCGCGTCTGCTCGCTTCCGCCGAAGGCATGTATTACACCGATGTCGACGGCAACAAGGTTCTGGATGGTACCGCCGGTCTGTGGTGCGTGAATGCTGGCCACGGCCGCAAGCGGATCGCCGAGGCTGTCGAGCGTCAGCTGATGACCATGGACTTTGCTCCGACCTTCCAGATGGGCCATCAGATTGCATTTGATTTCGCCGAGCGCCTAGCCAAGATCGCCCCCGGTGGCCCGAGCGCGCAGCTTGATCGCGTGTTCTTCACAGGTTCCGGTTCCGAATCCGTTGATACGGCGCTGAAGATCGCCATCGCCTATCAGCGCGCCATCGGCCAGGGCACCCGCACCCGCATCATCGGCCGCGAAAAAGGCTATCACGGCGTCGGCTTCGGCGGCATCTCCGTCGGCGGCCTCGTCAACAACCGCCGCGTCTTCCCGCAGATTCCTGCCGATCACATGCGCCATACGCTCGACGTCGAACGCAATGCGTTCAGCAAGGGCCTGCCGGCCCATGGCATCGAGCTTGCCGAAGATCTGGAACGCCTGGTCGCCCTGCATGGCGCCGAAACCATCGCGGCTGTCATCGTCGAGCCGATGTCCGGTTCCGCCGGCGTTATCCTGCCGCCGAAGGGCTATCTTGAGCGCCTGCGCGCGATCGCCGACAAATACGGCATCCTGCTGATCTTCGACGAAGTCATCACCGGCTTTGGCCGTCTCGGCACCCCATTCGCCACCGATTACTTCGGCGTCGTGCCCGATCTCGTCACCACGGCGAAGGGCTTGACCAACGGCGCGATCCCGATGGGCGCGGTGTTTGCAAGCCGTAAGGTCTATGACGCGATGATGACCGGCCCTGAGAACGCTATAGAGCTCTTCCACGGCTACACCTATTCCGGCCACCCGGTTGCCAGCGCTGCCGGCATCGCCACGCTCGAGATTTACGCCGAAGAAGGCCTGCTGACGCGCGGTGCTGGTCTCACGGAAACCTGGCAGGAAGCGCTTCATTCGCTGAAGGGCCTGCCGAATGTCGTCGACATCCGCAACCTCGGCTTGGTCGGCGCCATCGAGCTCTCGTCGCGTGAAGGTGCGATCGGCGCCCGCGCCTACGACGTCTTCGTCGATTGCTTCAAGAAGGGTCTGCTGATCCGCGTCACCGGTGACACCATCGCGCTTTCGCCGCCGTTGATCATCGAAAAGGATCAGATCGAGACCATCGTCTCGATTATCGGCGACGCGCTGAAGCGCGCAGCCTGATCAATTCGTTTCGGGCCTCGTTTTGACGAGGCCCGAAACACGCATCGAGCCTACTGCGCGGTCGCGCCGGTGACCGTCACCGGGACGCCCTTGTAAGCGGGCGTGCCCGAAGTGCGGTCGTAGGCGGAGAGCGCGATCAGCGCGTTCATCTCAGGGTAATAGCCGGCGATCGATCCGCGCGGAATATTGTACTCGATCGCGGTCAGGCCGCGCGCGCTGCGCGACTTTCCATCCGCCGACGGCAGGGAGACGACATTGATGATGTCGCCATCCGCCAATCCGCGTTTCGCGAGATCGTCCTTGTTCATGAAGATCACGTCGCGGCGGCCGAAAACACCGCGATAGCGATCGTCCATGCCGTAGATCGTGGTGTTGTACTGGTCGTGGCTGCGCAGCGTCGTCAGTACGAGTGCGTCGGGGTTCTTCACCAGCGGGTCCTCATGCAGGCCACGGCCGATGAGGAAATTCGCCTTGCCGCTTTCCGTCTTCCAGCGACGCTCCGAGGCCGGCACGTCCAGCCGGAAGCCGCCGCGAACCCGCACACGCTTGTTGAAGTCGAAGAAATCGGGAAAGACGATTTCGATCTTGTCGCGGATCCTGTCGTAATCGGCGACCATGCCATCCCAATCGATCCCATAGCGATCCCCAAGCGTCGCCTTGGCGATACCGGCAACGATGGCCGGTTCGGATTTCAGCATATCGCTCGGCGGATTCAGGAAGCCGCGCGACGCATGGACCATCGACATGGAATCCTCGACGGTCACCGATTGCGGACCAGTCGCCTGGGTGTCGAGGTCGGTGCGGCCGAGGCATGGCAGAACGATCGAGGTCTTGGCGATCAGCAGATGCGAGCGGTTGAGCTTGGTGGTGATGTGCACCGCGAGATCCAGCTTGCGCATCGCCTCGAAGGTGAAATCGGTGTCGGACATGGCGACCGCGAGATTGCCGCCGAGGCAGATCAGCGCCTTGGACTTACCCTCCATGATCGCTTCGACGGATTCGATCGCATTGTGCCCCTTCATGTCGGTCGGGCGGAAGCCGAAGGCCCGCTCCATGCCGTCGATCAGCGCCTTGTTGGGGATTTCGGTGATGCCGACCGTCCTGTCGCCCTGGACGTTGGAATGGCCGCGCAGCGGGCAGATGCCGGCGCCGGGGCGGCCGATATTGCCGCGCAGCATCAAGAGATTGGCGAGCTGCTGCACATTGCCCGTGCCGTTGCTGTGCTGGGTGATGCCCATGCCGTAGCAAAGGATGACGCTCTTGGCCTTAACATAGACATCGGCAGCACTCTTCAGCGCCTCCTTGGTCAGGCCGGAGACAGTGACGATGCTGTCCCAGCTGGTGTTGTCGATATCCTCGCGCAGAGCCTCAAGGCCAGTCGTATGCTCGGCGATGAAGGCGCGGTCGAGCACGCCTGCACCTCCGGCGGCGAGATCGGCGTCATCGATCTCGAATACCCACTTCATCAGCCCCTTGAGCGCTGCGAGGTCTCCGCCGGTGCGGACCTGATGATAGGCCGAAGCAATCCGTGTCGACGACAGCGTCGCCATTTCGACCGGGTCCTGCGGCGAGGCGAATTTCTCGAGCGCGCGCTCCTTCAGCGGATTGAAGACGATGATCGGTACGCCGCGCCGCGACGCCTCGTGCAGCGTCGCCATCATGCGCGGATGGTTGGTGCCCGGATTGTGGCCGAAGCTGAAGATCGCATCCGTGTGGTCGAAATCCTCGAGGAGAACCGTGCCCTTGCCGACGCCGATCGACTTCGGCAGGCCGACGCTGGTCGCCTCGTGGCACATGTTCGAGCAGTCGGGAAAATTGTTGGTGCCGTAGGCGCGCACCAGAAGCTGATAGAGAAAGGCGGCCTCGTTGGACGCGCGCCCGGAGGTATAGAACTCCGCGTGATGCGGATCTTCGAGCCGATTGAGCCCGGCGCCGATGCGCGCGAAGGCATCGTCCCATTCGATCACCTCGTAGCGATCGGTCTTGGCGTTGTAGATCATCGGATGCGTCAGGCGGCCCTCGTCTTCGAGACTGTGATCCGTCCATTCCCACAATTCAGACACCGTATGCCGGGCGAAAAAGCCCGGATCGACGCGCTTGGCCGTCGATTCCCAGGTAATGGCCTTGGCGCCGTTTTCGCAGAACTCGAAGGACGACGTGTGCTTGGGATCCGGCCATGCGCAACCGGGGCAGTCGAAGCCCTCGGGCTTATTGGCCTTCAGAAGCGTCGCAGACCCCTGGGCGACCACCTGTTGGTGGGCAAGCGTCTTGGCGACAGCGCGCAGAGCGCCCCATCCTCCGGCCGGTGCGTCATACTTCTCAATTCCCTCGGGCCGCTTCTTCGCCATGGTCCTGCTTCTCCACGCTCTTTCCAGTCAGCTTAGCACCAGTCGGTGCTGCGCTGCACTATACCCAAGCATAGGACGTTGCCACAGCTCTATAAGCGCTGCCTGACGCCGCCAGATGCGCCGAGCGGTTTGCCGCAGATATGCGAATGCCATACGAAAACGGCTAGAGCCCATCGGTTCCGGCGGAGCGAAGACGAGGTGGTGGATGCTGTGCAATCACATGAAAACGGATTGGCACGGGACCGCGCCAATCCGCTATGGAGAGCTTGAGCTGTTGGCTGGCTGCGATTAGCCGACCAGTTCGCCGACGCGGCTCGAAATGCGTCGCGAGACGGCCTTGAACGGATCACGCATCGGTACGATGGGCGAAACGCCAAGCATCAGCAGAGCTTTCAGATGCTGCCGTCCGCTTTCTTCGCCGACCACAGGCGCGTAAGGCGCCATGCTGGGCCGGCGCTCGACCGGATAGAGCTTCTCGAGTTCGACAAAATTGTCGAAGCTCTCGTAGTGACTGCCGCGCAGCTGGAACGTCTCGACCGGCGTGCCATCGGCAATCACCACGTCGTGGCTGTCGAGCAGGACGTTGTAGTATTCGATCGTTTCGCTGTCATCGCGCAAGGCCGATACGATCGAGCTGCCGTTGACCAGATCCTTCGCGCGGACGAGAGCACCATCGACGTAAAGGGCGTGGCCAGCCGAAATGTAGAGATCTTGGCTCGGCATGCCGTCATCCAGCGCACCCTTCGAGATGCGCACCGGCATGACGGATGGATGCCAGGATGCGACGCTCTTGCGGAATGTCTGACGGCCGATCCAGCGGATAGGCTTTGCTTCGCCCGAGATCGTTTCGACAAGATCTCCGAGGCGCAGATCCTCGATCGCGACTTCGCCAGTCGGTGTCGCGATCAGTGTTCCACGCAGCAGGCACTTCGCTCCGCCGTCGCCGCCACCCGAGTGTCCGCCACCGGAATGGCCACCGCCACCGCCGCCGCCATCGTGACCACCGCCGCCACCGCCATGTCCGCCGCCGCGACCGCCGCCCCAATTACGTCCCATTGCTTTCGCGGGCGAAGAGGCGATTGCCATGGTCGCAACAGCGATTCCGGCAACTCTTGCGCTGGTAGCCGCAGCAACACCGAGAAAATGCCGGCGTGCACGGTTAGAGGGTGTTTCTTCCGGGTCCATCGATGACATAATGCTCTCCGTCTTTTGGGTTACACCTATCTATTTCTGATTGCTGTTAACCATCCTACACCAACTTCATCCGCGATAAACTCAGCCGAATAGGTTCAAAGCTACTCAAATAGCGGTAGGTAACATAGCGTGCGGAAAGTCACGCGAATGTCTCGAGATGGACAACTTATAAGAGATATTTTGCTGGCCGCCGTTCCGGCCGCTAGGCGCTCTTCTGCCTCGATTGATTGTGTTTCGGGATTGCCGCCACATCGGGAACGTCTTGAGCGCAAGGCATGACGCCGCGCCGCTGCCTCGCCGTTCCCATGTCCAGAGTGTCGGTCAGCCGGCCTTGGCGATCGCGGGTGTGGAAGACGCCAGGCTGCCCGCGATGGCGTCCGCGACCTCGCCGAGTTCGGCGTCGGTCATCTGCACGAACAGCGGCAGAATGACCGTCCGGTTCTGAGCGTTGACGCTGTTCTGCAGATCGCCCGAGACCCGGTGCGAAGTCTCTGCCGCGTAGGCTGGCTCGAGATGGCTGTTCATGATTCCACGTCGCGTCGAAATGCCCTGATCGAGCAGCCCCTGCATGAACTCCTGCTGGTCAAGATGATCAGGCAGTGTCATGCAATAGCTCTGCCAGTTGCTCCGTGCCCAATCCGGCTCGAAGGGAGCGCGCATACCGTCCAGCTTTTCGAGCGCCTGCGTGTAGCCGGCCGCCAACGCACGCCGCTTGGCGACGATGTCAGGCAGCCGTTTCAGCTGCTCTCGGCCGACCGCGGCCTGCATGTCCGTCATCCGGTAGTTGAAACCCACTTCCGGGTAGCTTTCGTAGATCACCTGTTTGGAACCGTGGCGCACGCTGTCGGTGACGCTCATGCTGTGCTGGCGCCAGAGGCGGAACTTGCGGTCATACTCCGGGTTCGCGGTCGTCAGCATGCCGCCGTCGCCCGTGGTCACCACCTTGCGCGGGTGGAAGGAGAAGCAGGCGATATCGCCATGCGGTTTGCCGATCTTCTCCCAGCGTCCCTTCCAGAGGATCTCGCTGCCGGTTGCGCAGGCCGCATCCTCGATCACGGGGATCGAATGCCGCTCGGCGATCTCGACGATGCGGCTCAGATCACACGGCATCCCTAGCTGATGCACACAGATTAGCGCCTTGGTGCGCGGCGTAATCGCCGCCTCGATCAGCTCGGGGTCGATATTGAACCCATCGGCCTCGATATCGACGAAGACGGGCGTCGCGTTGCAATAGCGGATCGCGTTGGCGGTCGCGATGAAGGAATGGCTGACGGTGATGACCTCATCGCCGGCTTCGACGCCGACCGCGAGCAGGGCAAGGTGGAGCGCCGTGGTGCAGTTCGAAACCGCGCAGGCATGCGAGGCGCCGACGAAATCGGCGAACTCGCGTTCGAAGGCCGCGACTTCCGGGCCCTGCGTGACCCAGCCCGACAGGATGACGCGGCGGACCGCCTCTACTTCCTGCTCATCGAGAACCGGTTTTGCGACGGGAATTTGGCTCATGCCGCTTCTCCGGTGCTCAGCATCTTCTCATTCCGCCACCAGGCGACAAGATCGCGCAGGCCTTCTTCCATGCTGATTTCGGACTTGAAGCCGAGCATGCTCTCGGCCTTGGCCGTCGAGGCAAGACGGCGGGGAACGGCGTTGACCTTGCGCGCCGGCCCATATTGCACGTCCATCGACGCGCCCATGACCTTCATCAGCAGCTCCGCGAGATCGCGCAGGCTGGTCTCTTCGCCGCTGGCGACGTTGAACACTTCGTCCGTCACGTCGGACTTCGCAGAAAGCATGTTGACGCGGGCGATATCGTGGACATGGACGAAATCCATCGTGGACAGGCCGTCGCCGTGGATGATGGGCGGCAGACCGCTGGCGATGCGCTCCATCCAGCGGATCAGCACCTCAGTATAGACGCCGTGCACATCCATGCGCGGTCCGTAGACGTTGAAGTAGCGAAGCGCGACGTAGCGCAGGCCGTACATATCCGCAAAGCTTCTGAGCAGCCCTTCGTTGAAGGCCTTGGCGGCGCCGTAGATCGTGCGGTTATTGTAGGGGTGGTGGTCCTCGGTGGTCGGGAAGCTCTCGGCAAGGCCGAGCACCGAGGCGGACGATGCCGCGACGACCTTGGAAACCTTTGCTTCAACGGCCGCCTCGAGCACATCGAACGTGCCGCCGGCCAGAACGTCGAAGGCCAGACGCGGCTCTTCGGCGCATTGGGTGATGCGGATGGCCGCCTGGTGGAATACGGTGTCGATACCGGCGAATGTTTCCTTGAGCAGCTTGCGGTCGCGGATGTCACCCTCGATGATCGTGACAGGTGCTGCCTTGATCGCCTCGGCCAGATTTTCCCGGCGGCCACGCCCGAAGTTGTCGATGATGACAATCTCGCGGGGCTCTTCCAGCGCAACGAGGTCCGCGATATGCGAGCCGATGAGGCCCGCGCCGCCGGTGATCAGAATTCGCTGGTTCTTCATGACTACTCCACGCTTTTTACAGTTGAGGGATCGGAGTCTTCGCGCCACCGGATGAATTTGGCCGGCACGCCGGCAACGACCGAGAACGGTTCCACATCCGCCACGACAACCGCGCCGGCGCCGACGATCGCGCCCTTGCCGACGGTAACGCCCGGAAGGATGGTGGCATTGGTGCCGATATCGGCCCAGGCGCCGATGCGCACCGGCTTGATTTCGAGATCGGTGCGGATGATCGGCACGTCGATCGGAAGGGCTGTGTGGCTGGAGCCGAGAACCTTGGCCCCCGGGCCCCAGCCGACGCATTCCTCAAGAATGAGGTTGCGGGCGTCGAAATAGGCCTGCGGGCCAATCCACGTATTGTCGCCGATCTTGCAGGTGCCGTCGAAACGACCCTGGATGTAAGCTTGCGCGCCGATGAACACGCCGTTGCCGATTTCAAAGGTTTCGGGGTGCTTGAACCCGGCGCCGCTGCCAACCTGCAGGCCCGAGCCGCAGGAGCGCGTGAAGCTGTTCCAGATCACCTTGCGCATGAAGGCGTCGACGAAGCCGTCGCCATTGGCGAAACGCGCATAGAGTTCCACCAACCCCGCCAGTCCGTATGTCTGGCGCAACTCTTTGGCGAGCTCGGTCTGATAGAGCGGATCCGTAGCGTTTTCCTTCAGGCCGTGTACCGATTGGACAAGCCGGACGAGTGGGGCTGGGTCAGCTGACATAGGCGTCCTGCTCCACCGCGGCCACGACCTCTTCGACCTGGCGCATCGTCAGCTCCGGATAGATCGGCAGCGAGAGCACTTCGCGCGCCGCCGCTTCCGAAACCGGGAAGTCGCCGATCTGGTAGCCGAGATCGGCATGGGCTTCCTGCAGGTGAACCGGTACGGGATAGTGCAATCCGGTATGGATGCCCTCGTCGCGCAACGCCTGCTGCAGATGATCGCGATCAGGGGTGCGAACCGCATAGACGTGGTAGACATGGCGGCGGTCGCTTGCAGCAAGGGGCGCCTGGACACTTCTCGATCCGGCAAGCAGCGCCGAATAGCGCGCGGCGCGCGCGCGGCGGGCCTCGGTCCAGTCTTCGAGATGCCGCAGCTTGATCCTGAGGATCGCGCCCTGGATCTCGTCCATCCGGTAGTTGTAGCCCTTCATCACGTGATGATAGCGCTTCTCCTGGCCCCAATCGCGCAGCATTCGCATTGCCTTGGCCTGCTCGTCGTCATTGGTGACGATGATGCCGCCTTCGCCGCAGGCGCCGAGGTTCTTGCCAGGATAAAAGCTGAAGCTGCCCGAAAGCCCGATGCTGCCTGCGCGCTTGCCCTTGTATTCGGCGCCATGCGCCTGGCAGGCATCTTCGATGATCGGCAGGCCATATTTGTCGGCAATCGCCTGGATGGCATCCATGTCGGCCATCTGGCCATAGAGATGAACCGGGACGATCGCCTTGGTCTTGCGGGTGATCGCCGCTTCCAGCTTCGCCGGGTCCATGGTGAGCGTTACCGGCTCCACATCGACGAAAACCGGCCGTGCGCCGGTGTAGCAGATGGCGGCGGTGGTAGCGACGAAGGTCAGCGATACCGTAACGACCTCATCGTCAGTCCCGACGCCGGCCGCGAGCAGCGACAGGTGCAGAGCGCTGGTGCCGGTGTTGACGGCGATGGCGTGTTTCGTGCCGCAATAGCGCGCGAACTCTTCTTCGAAGCGCGCGACTTCCTCGCCGAGAACATAGTGGCCGGAAGCAAGAACGCGGAGAACCGCGGCGTCGACATCGTCCTTGATCGACGCGTATTGAGCCTTCAGGTCGAGCAACGGGATCATGCTATCAGCCTTGCCTGTTCGAGTTCGATGACACGGCCGCGCTGGGCGAGCGATTGCGTCGCGGCTTCAAGAATGCGCACCACGCGCAGGCCGGCGTGGCCATCGGCGAGCGGCTGCTTGTTGTTGGCGACGCAATCGACGAATTGCTTCAGCTCGCGGCCGAGCGCTTCCGTCATGTCGAGCTGTGGCGCATACATGTCGCCGGTTCGGTAGCCGACGCGCATCTCGTAGACCTTGTCGCCATTCTGCTCGGCATTGCCGTTCAGCGTGATGCCCTTGTCGTAGACCTTGATCTTTTCGCTGGGCTCAAGATCGTCATAGACGATCATCTTGTTGCTGCCGCCGATCAGCGTACGCCGCACCTTCACCGGCGCCAGCCAGTTCACATGGATATGGGCGATCAGCTTGCTTTCGAAAAACAGCGTGAGATAGGCGATATTCTCGGGCTCGCCGGCCACATGCCCCATGCCAGTGGCGGAGACCGCGACCGGCTTTTCCGGCAGCACATAGTCCATGATCGACAGGTCGTGTACCGCCAGATCCCAAACGACGCTGACGTCATGCTGGAAGAGGCCGAGATTGACGCGTACGGAGTCATAATAATAGACGTCGCCGAGGCCGGTCTCGATGATCTCGCGCATCTTGCGGACTGCACCGGTGTGGATGAACGTGTGGTCGACGGCGAGGATCAGGCCCCGGCGGGTCGCTTCTTCCACCATCCGCCGCGCCTCTTCCGAGGTCGAAGCCATCGGCTTTTCGACGAACACGTGCTTGCCGGCCATCATGGCCTGCATAGCAAGCTTGTAATGGGCGAAAACCGGTGTCGCGATCGCGATGGCGTCGACGCGGGGATCGCGAAGGACCTCGTCGAAATCGTCGGTGATCTGGACGGTCGGATAGCGCATCTGCACGGCGCCGAGCCTGTCCTTCTTCAGATCGCAAACCCACAAGAGCTGTGCGCCTGGCGTTTCCGCGAAATTTCGGACCAGATTGGGTCCCCAATAGCCATAACCGACGACGGCGATACCGATCATCGTGCCCTCCCAGATGACAGAATTTCGACTGGAGCGTCCTTGGCGCGGCCAATGACCCGCGCGGGAACGCCTGCTGCAATTGCGTATGCCGGAACATCCTTGGTCACGACCGCGCCGGCGCCGATCTGCGCGCCTTCGCCGATCGTGATGCCGGCGACGATGGTCGCGTTGCTGCCGATCGAGGCGCAGCGCTTGACGAGCGTCGGGACGACCGCCCAATCGGCATCCGACTGAAGCGAGCCATCGAGATTGACGGCACGCGGCTGGAGATCGTTGGTGAACATCACGCCGTGGCCGATGAAGACGCCATCCTCAATCGTCACGCCCTCGCAAACGAAAGAGTGGCTGGAGATCTTGCAGTTCTCACCGATCAGCGCGCCCTTCTGAATCTCGACGAAGGTGCCGACCCGAGAGCCCGAGCCGATCGAACAGCCATAGAGATTTACAAGATCCGGGTGATGGATCACGACGCCTTCACCCAGTTTTACGCTCGAAGCGATCATGCTGTGGAGCCCCTGTTTCCGTGTCGCCGCTGCCAGGAAATCGATCTTTGCCGCGACGTACTCTTTACTCACTGTGATCTAAGGACTGAGCCTGTATTTCATGGCAAGAAGACCGGTTTTTGCCTTGGGCGTAAAGGAAACAAAAATAGGTATTTTCTGCTTCGAAAGGCGTATATTGAAGTGTTAATCAAAATAGATTCAATATTAATCGCAGTAATTCCGTGATTATTACGACGGGATCGGGTAATGCTCCGAGACTAGGGTTTGCGTGCAGGGCGTTGCGGGCTTTTTGTCGCCGGTACGTGCAAAGAGGGAAGGGCGTTAGGCGTGATAAGCAGGATCGGCATGCAGGCCTTGCGGCGCTTGGCAGCGGCGCGTCGGGCGCGGCTCAACCGAATGCGCGTTTCGACCGGTCTGCAACCGTCGAAAAACCCAACCATCTATTTCCTCACGCCTGATTATCGCGAGGCAGCAGGCGGCCTGCGGGTGATCTATCGCCATGTCGACATTTTGAACGCGGCGGGGATCGATGCAGCCGTGCTGCATCAGCGCCGCGGTTTTCGCTGTTCGTGGTTCGAGAACGACACCCGCATCGCAAACGTCGCGGACACGACCGTCCTTAAGGGCGACCTGCTGGTGATCCCGGAAGTTTGCGTCAGCGTACTGGACAACGTCCCACCCGGCATCGCGCGGGTTATCTTCAACCAGAACAGCCATCTGACCTGGCGCGGCACGGATCTCTCGGTTGCACGCCACTATCGACCGAGCGCCGATCTGAAAGCCGTGGTCACTGTCTCCGAGCATGATAGGGAGGCGCTGAGCTACACATTTGGGCAAGGCAGCGTGCGGCGTGTGCACGTCAGCATCGACGACCGCCTGTTCCATGTGCCGGAGGGGCCGCGCGACAACCGCATCGCCTACATGCCGCGCAGAATGGCGCAGGATGCACACAGGGTCCTGCAGATTCTGAAGGAGCGCGGCGTGCTGGATGGGTGGACGGTCGTTCCCTTGCATAATCTGACGCAGAGCGAGGTTGCCGCGCAGCTACGCACCACCAAGATCTATCTCGCCTTCACGCACCAGGAGGGCTTCGGGTTGCCGCCAGCCGAGGCAATGGCCTGCGGCAACTACGTGATCGGCCAGCACGGCTTCGGCGGCCGCGAATTCTTCCGTCCGGAATTCAGCAAGCCGGTGGAGGCCGCAGACGTGTTCGGCTTCGCGAGGGCGTTGGAAGACGCCATGCAGGCCGAACGCGCAGAGCCCGGCTGGTGTCAGGCCAAGGGCCAGGCAGCAAGCGGGTATATACTTGGTGAATATTCGGTCGCGCGGGAGCGGGACGACGTTGTGGCGATGTATGGCGAGTTCGCTGGATTAGTATGACGAAGCGGCATCGAGCCTCTCTCGCCTTGCAGGTGAAGCGATCCGGCGTCCGCTGGCTTGCAGGGCGTCAACGATGCGCCCGGCAACGTCCTGCCACCTGGAGCTAGCTGAACGTTCCAACGCCTTTGCGCCCATTGAGCGTGCCAACTGACCATCAGACAATGCCAACATTGCTTGAAACAACGCGTCGTGGTCGTAGGGGTTCACACTGATCGCGGCGTCGCCAAGCAGTTGCCCTGCGCCGCCGCACGTTGTGGCGATAACGGGAAGGCCGGCGGAGGCGGCCTCCAGATAAGCGATCGGTGAGGGGTCGAACAGGCTCGGGAGAACGAAGGCCGTCGCTTTAGCAAAGAGCCTGTTCAGGCATTCTTGGCTTTCGGGGTTTTCTCGAGCCAGAAAGCCATATCCGCGGACGCCGGGTTGGTCTAGGGCGGGGTGCATTCCCACAATGGAAAGCGTTGCAGTGGGAACTTGCTCGCGTACTCGCGCGAAGGCAGCGAGGACAGCATCGCCGTTCTTGCGTTTCCAATCGACGCCGACAAACAAAAAGCTAGGTCTATCGAAATCTCGATCGGCGCGGACATGCGATCTGGGCTTATGACCCATGCCCACGGCGCGTACTCTGTCTTCCGCCAAGCCAAAATCATCGATGACTGATCTCTTGGCCCATTCCGTGCTCACGCAAGCCACGTCCGCGCGACGGCAGGCGACCTTTTGGAGCTCGACCCATTCGTTGACCTCTTCATCAGGCAGCTTCAGTGCGCTGATATCTGAGTCCGGATAACGCAAGAAAAGCGCGAAGGTGCCATCGTCATAGGTGGCGATCGGAACGGTGCATTGTTTCGCTGCCAGTTCCAGATCATAGACGTCGGTGCCCATGGCAATCACGCCGTCAAGGGGAAGCGACTTGGCGAGCGCCTTTGCGATCTGGTTTGAGCGGGCGCGTACATAGCCGGGTGAACGATCGAATGTCATGTAGCCCAAGTGCGGCAGCCGGGCGCGGACACCGCGCGGGATACGTCGCCAGACAGGCAAGACGCAGGGAACGGGTACCACTTCTATGCCTAGTGCTTGCAGCCCCCCACATAGTCCGTTGGGTGTTCCAGACCAGTTCTGCGGGGACGTCGGATCATTGCTTGGATATATTATGCCTATACGCATTTAACAAAAATACCTTCTGACAAGCGAGCATCCAAAGTGCCTATCTTCAAATTATACTATATTGATGTAATAAGAAATGGATTTATTGAGATCTGACTAATCTTATCTGGGTGAGGCGATGAGAAGTACAGTTGACGTTGTAATTCCCTGTTATAATTACGGGAAATTCCTCTCCGAATGCGTGGAAAGTGTATTGTCTCAGGATGGTGTGGATGTGCGAATCCTCATAATAGACGATTGCTCGCCTGACAATACACAGGAAATCGGATCGGATCTGGCGTTTCGAAACGAGCAAGTCGAGTTTCGTCGGCATGTAAATAATAAAGGGCATATAGATACTTACAATGAGGGTATCGAGTGGGCCTGTTCTGACTTCTTTCTCCTCTTGTCGGCAGATGATTATTTGCTCCCGGGGGCTCTTTATCATGCAACAAAGGTTATGAGCGAGCACGCTGATATCAGTTTCGTGTTCGGGAACGCGGTTGTTCTTTCGGATGATGGCAGCCAGATCAACAGTGAGCCGTTTGGCGGCTCTGCGACAGCGCCGCCGTTGCTCTTACGCTGCGATGAATTTGTCCAGGCGTTGAAGGGACGAAACATCGTTCCCACGCCAACTGCCGTTGTCAGGACGAGCGCGCAAAAGCGCGCGGGAGGATATCGCAAAGACTTGCCTCACTCCGGCGACCTCGCAATGTGGCTCCTGTTGGCAGCGCAGGGGCCAGTGGGCTTTGTGAACGAGCCGCAGGCGGTCTACAGAGTTCACGCTCAGAATATGTCCCGCGCCTACTCATCTGTCTGGCTGCCGGACATCGAGCAACGGTTGGCTGCGTTCGAGCATTTCCTGAACTTGAGCGGCAGTCAGTTGCCGAATGTGGAGGCGACACGTGGTGTGCTCACGAGAGCTCTTGCAAGGGAGGCATTGTCGCACGCTTGCAGCGCCTTCAATGAAGGAGACACGAATATTTCGCTCGCCTTGGAAAAGCTCGCTCGCAAACTGGATTCCAATATCCGGCTGAGTCCGGCATGGTTGCGCCTTGCCGTCAGACGGGCGCTCGGACAGAAAGCTTGGCGCATGGCTCGCGCACTCAAGGCGGCAGCGTATCGGCCGCATCACCGGGGTCACGGAAATTCGGCATAGGTGAACAACGGCTCTCCAGTTTGAGGATGGATAGCGGTCAGTAACGCACCCGTTCGCACACACACACGTGATATCAAACTTGTCGCCCCGATGGTTCCTCAGGGCGCGCGCCGCGTCGGCCTTGCTTGGGTTGCAACAACTGCACCTTACGCCACAAACGCAGCAGTACTATTTATGCATGCTGATCACGAAAGCCGGACTGGGCCGCTTTCTGCGGCGTGGCCGTCGGCATCATCAATTTTGGTAGCCTGCGCAAGGCTGGTTCTAGAGGTATTGTTGCCTATCAATTTCAGAATTATTACTGATTTGTATTTTATATTCGATTAAGTTATTACTTTCTTGTTCTTGTTCTTGTTCTTGTTCTTGTTCTTGTTCTTGTTCTTGTTCTTGTTCTTGTTCTTGTTCTTGTTTTCGTGTGGTTCGGCCGCGAGTGACAGTATGTTGGAGAAGGGTATGCATCGCTCGCTCACCGCCTGCCAGAATGCATTCTGACTGATACACGTCGTGCCATTCCGGTCGGCGGCCGAATGGGCCTGCCTGCGCCATATCGAATTTTCCGCTGTTTTGGTCCGACACTCAATGCGACCGAGACATTTTCTGCGACCGGTGCGACTTACGACCTCGCCCGCGCGACCTGAGAGAAAAATGAGGCACTAGATGAATGAGACAAGGCGACGTGACGTTCTAAAGGCAATGGCTTCGCTGCCGCTGGCAAACCTCGGCTTGTGGATGGGAGGCATGAACGCCGTCCATGCAGCAGAGCGCTCTCTGCTTCCCGGGCCGAGCTTCTTTGTGCGCGGAGCTTACCAGCAGCCGGTTGAAAAGATGGCGCACTGGAAAGCTCTCGGAGTGAACACCATCTTCACGATGAACGGTGGCGCTGACCGCACAGAATGGACGAAAGAGGCGGTAAAGTATGGACTTTATATGGTCCGAGAGCCAGCCGGCGTCGATGGTGATTACGTTCTCACAGACCCCGCGGCATTCAAAGAAGACATTGCCAACCCTTATTTTTTGGCTATTGCCATGGTCGATGAGCCGTCCAATTTGAAAGAGGGCGGCCAAGGGATCACTTATGAGGGTGTCTCGGTTACGCCCGCTCAAGTTGACACCGTTGCGCGGGTCTTGTCCCGTGGCGGGAAACCCTTGTGGATAAATCATGTCGGAAACCACGTCATCAACGTCTATCTAGAAAAGATCATGTCCGACTACGCCGATAGTCCATACATCGATTGGCTGGGACACGACTCTTATCCGATCGCCACCGGAAACGATCTTGTCATCGATATCGATGACTATGCTTCAACACAGCAGGGCCACGCGATTGACCGGCTGTCACGGTGGAGCGGTGGCCGTCCGCAGTTTTCGTTCATAGCACTGACAAAATACGATGCGTCGTCGCCGGGAAGGAATACAACGCCGGCAGAATTCCGGGCGCAGGCGTGGTCCTCCATCATTCACGGCGCCGTCGGGATCATCTATTTTCCGTTCATGTTCTCCCCGGAATTTTCATACGATGCGACGCCGGAGGACCTGCAGAAGGAGCTGCTGACGTTTCACTCGGAAATCGATGAGATTGAAGACATTCTTGTCGACAAGGTGAAGGGCGGCAGGCGGCCCTACACGCTGCTCAAGTCTGTCCGGACGACGGAAAAACAGCCGGACGGCGCGCTTCCTTTTCCATTTGAAGCATCGATGATACCGACTAACTCTGGCGAATACAAGATTATCCAGAACCTGTCGCCGGAACCGGCTGAGCTCACTTACGAAGCATGGGGGCTGGATAAGGTCAATTTCCAGCCATACGAATGCAAACGAGGCTATGCGGTAACGGATCTAACCAAGAGCTGACTGGTTATCGCCTGTTCCGATTGATCTGCCTAGTCACCGTCTGGAAACGCGCATCAACCGCTTCGTTGCCGGCGCCGACACCGTCATCTTATCCCTGTGGCGGAGCGATCCGTTTACTGGCGTTGGTGACGACGGGTGAAGAGTTCTTTGGCGAACAATTGCAACAGTGGACCGACGGCGAAGACATATCGCCGCCACAGCCGTCTGGGATCCGATGCCAGCCGATGCGCCCACTCCAGCCCCAACTGGCGCATCCATATCGGCGCACGCTCCTTGGCCCCGAGAAGAAACTCCAGCGATGCGCCGATACACAGACCCACGCCGCATGCCTCCGGCCGTTGGGCAAGCGCATAGGCAATCTTTTCTGACTGCGGCGATCCGATTGCGATGAAGACAAAGCGTGCGGGCTCCGCAGCCACGAAATCCACGCAGGCCTGCAAGCCGGCAGGGTCTTTCAGGACATTTGGAGGAGGAACGAAGCTTCGGAAACGGACACCGGGAAACATTGTTTCCATCTGCTCCGAGACTATCGAATTGGCTGCGATCAGGGTAATGCGATCGCCCGGCCGGATTACTGTTTTGAAGATACGTGCAGTCAAGTCCGATCCCGTGACGAGCGGCAAGTCGAGCGCCACGGCGTGCGATAGCGTCGAGATCGGCTTGCTGTCGCAGAGGGACATCCAGGCATCGTCATAATAAGGCGCAAGCAACCGATTGCCGTTTAGGCGGACGACATGATCGACATTCGGCGTCACGATATACCGAAAGCGGTCCTGAGATTCAGTGTTCCTCACGAGATCGACAGCCGCATCCTGCGCAATCGTATCGAATGGTGCGCCGAGAAAATAATGGCGTGTCCTGCTTGTCGGCGGGGCAGCCCGCGGAGAATGAACTTCCAGTAGCGGCATCTGTCCCTCCCTTGTGCGCAGGCAAGCGTCGGTGCAGCGCGACACAGCAAAAAACTTCTCTTCTATCTCCAAGATAATTTATCGGCGAATTCGAGCAATTGGCCGAGCTTCAGCAATTGGATGTAATTATTTCTGCGTGATATAACCCGGCTCATCACAAGGAATTACCGTAGAGCGATGTGATAACCGTTCATACCTGTGGTATTAATTTTAAATTGCGTCCAAACGGAGAGGCAATACTTTTGCTATACATGATAGCGCTTTTGTCACTCGCGGTGGCCGGCATTGCCTGTTTGGCGCTTGTGGCCATCTTCGCAATCGAGTGTGTCGCCGGCGCCTGGCCTTCCAGCCGGCGCCCCGAACGACCGCTTTCCATTCGGCCCGCGATTGCCGTTCTGATACCGGCCCACAACGAAGCGCTTGGGATTGCCGCGACGCTGAGAAGCATCGGCGACCAGATCCGCGGCGGCGACCGGATCGTCGTGGTGGCTGACAATTGCGATGACGAGACGGCGGCGATTGCGCGCAGTTTCGGAGCTGAGGTGGTGGAGCGGCGCGATTCCGTCAACCGCGGCAAGGGCCACGCGCTGGCTGCCGGCGTTGCGCATCTGCGGCAGGCGCCGCCGGCGATCGTCGTCTTCATCGACGCGGACTGCCTGATTGCAAACGGTACGCTGGATGCGCTGGCCGCCGATGTCATGGCATTCGAACGCCCGGTGCAAGCGCGGAACCTGCAGGTGGCACAGCCGGGCGCCAGCATAGGCCTGGCTATCAGCGAATTCGCCTTCCGCATCAAGAATCATGTCCGACCACTAGGAATGAGCAGGCTTGGCCTGCCATGTCTGATGACCGGGACCGGCATGGCGCTGCCATGGAACCTAGTGGAACAGGCGAATCTTGCGACCGGGCATCTCGTGGAAGATATGAAGTTTGCGCTCGAGTTGGCGCAGAAGGGCGCGCCACCGCGTTTTTGCGAGCGGGCCCTGGTGACAAGTCTTTTCCCTACATCCACGGAAGCCGTGGAAACGCAGCGGCGACGCTGGGAAGGGGGGCATCTGGCAATGATGCGTTTTGCAGTCGGCGCGCTTTCCCGTCCGAGCGCATGGCGCAGCGCGGCCTACTGCTCCCTCCTTCTTGACGTGCTCGTACCGCCGCTGACGCTGCTTGCCGCCGCCGTTGCCTTCATGACATTGGTCGCGGCATGCGCGGCTCTCTTGGGCATCGGCTTGCTGCCGCTGGCAATCGCGGTGGCGGCTGCTTTGCTTTTTCTGTTGGCAATCGGCCTTAGCTGGGCGGCATTCGCGACCGAACTTCTGCCGCCGAGGCAGCTCATCAGGCTCCCGGCTTATGCCATAGCGAAGCTATACAAGTATCCCCGGATGCTGCTCTCATCCGGCCGTCACGAATGGGTGAGGACCGATCGCTCGCGCCCGCAATGAAGACGGATACCGTCCGAACAGGTCCCGGCGCTTGATTCACGGCACAAGCATTGCGGAAGAAGTGCTCTGCCGCCGGGTCGACTATTCTGGAACGCCACGTGTCGCCTCAGGCGAACGGAATTCGTACCATCCGATCTTGCCCTTCGAACCTTCGCTACAGACGTGACATTGGACTTCTGACGCCTTGGCAAGCCGGCTGCAACGCCTTTCGCGCTGGCGCCATGGCGGCTGCCAATTGACATCACATGCGCGGGATACTCGCTGGCGAACGAACTGAAGCGAATCCAACGCTTTGCGTTTGGGGCCCAGACACCGCTCTCGATTGTCGTCGTGATCCGTCTGGTTCTCCAGCTTGCCACTGATTTCCTGCACGTAGGACAGCGTGCGCCTAGACATGGAGTGGCTCGCCTGCATCCAGCACGGTTGCCCCAGGCTGGTCTCGTTCCACCGCCTTGGTCGAGCAGGAAAGACGATTGCGAAGCCAGGGCGAAACCATAGGAACGAATGGTCGGCGATCAGCCCGTCTCATCCGTCAGTTCCTGAGCAGCATGAAATCGGTACCTTTCAGCAGCGGCCGTAAGGAACTCGAGAAGGCTGCGCGGTGTGACGGATTGCGCCAGCAACGTAGCGCTTCGCCGGTGGCAACGGCGGCGCGGAACACCAATGTTGCTAGAGTGCCGTGGTGCAGGGCATAATAACGGATACGATTGGCGGTCTGAAGCGCGAAAAGCTTGGGATTTCGACCGCTGCCTCCACCGGCGTGCATCACCTTGGCGCGCGGCTCGTAAAGAACACCGAACCTGGCCTCCCGCACGCGCCGGAGAAAATCGACTTCCTCGCTATACAGGAAGAAAGACTCATCCCATTGACCGACTGCCTTGCGGGCCTTCGCCGATACGAGGAGTGCCGAACCCGTTGCCCAGTCGACCAGACCGGACCTATCATAGGAACTGGCTTTGGTTATCGTCTCCCCCAGACCGAGCCGTCCCGCGATACCACCACCCAAAAGCGCGTCCGCCCAAGCCGTCATCATCGACGGTTCCCGCCTTAGGCTTGGATCGACATGCCCCTCTTCGCTATAGTTCGTGGGCACAACGACACCCACGGAGGGGTCGGAAAGTCCCTCGAGCAGCGGCATTGCCGCGCCGGGGTAGAGACGCAAATCCGGATTGAGGACGAGAATGGCGCGATCGTCGTCCACGGTCGCGACGGCGGCGTTGATTGCAGCAGCATAACCCGCATTGCGCCCCATGCGGATCACTCTCGGGCCGGCGGGATGTGCTTCAGCCAACTCTGCCGATCCGTCATGAGAGGCGTTGTCCGCGATCACGATCTCAAAATCGTCCACCCCTTCCAAGCCGGAGGGGATCGAATCGAGAAGCGGAAGCAGAGCGTCGGCACTGTTGTACGTCACGATCACCACAGCCAAACTCGTCTGGCCGTCTTGCCGATGTCGTTGTGCTTTGCCTGACATGTTTCGTCCTCACCCCATCTATTGTCCTGTACCGACGTCTGCTCGTATCCCCGACCATCCGGCGATCCCGTCGTCACATTCGGTGCCCGTTTTTATTTAGTCATCACGCGCTGCTGGAAGGTAGCTAAACAAAAGTACAATTTGGGCGTATGGCTGATGCGCGGTTCACCGATCCGCTCACCTCAGGGCTCCCGGATCGCCGTATCCAAGCCCTTCAGCAGCGGATACAGGAAATACGAAATCACCGTCCGCTGTCCGACCATGATCTCCGCCGTAACCGCCATGCCGGGAAGAAGCCGCACAGGATTTTTGTCGGTGCCGAGGCTCTTGTCGGCCAGGAGAACGCGGGCCTTGAAGAATGGCTGGTTGGACTGGGTGGCGACGGCGTCCTGCTGTGTCGGGGTGAAGGTATCGCGGCTGATCGTTCGGACGGTGCCTGATGCCGTTCCGTATTTCTGGAACGGATAGGCGTCGAACTTGATGCGTGCCTTCGTGTCCGTCTCGATGCGGCCGATGTCGCGCGAATTGACGGAGACCTCGGCTTCGAGCGGCACGTTCAGCGGAACCAGAGTCACGATCGGCTCTGCTTCCTTGACCACGGAGCCGACGGAGCGCTGGGCGAGATCGAGCACCACGGCATCGGCGGGCGCGGTCAGGACGACCATGTTGCGGCGCAGTTCCATCTTCTTCAACTCTTCGCCGGCGGTGTCGCGCTGGCTTCTCAAATCGACAAGTTGCTCCATCGACGCGCGGCGAAAGTCCTCGATGAAGGCCTGGCGATCGGCTTCGAGCTTCGCATAGGCATGCTCGGCTTCATCGGCGCGACCCTTGACCATCGAAAGGCTTGCCTCCACATCGAGCCGGGCGTCGCGGGAGGCGAGCAGCGTGATCAGCGATCCGCTTTCACGGTCATAGAGACGCTCGCGGGTGGCTTCGATCCGCGAAAGGTTCTCGCGGCGGTCGACCAAAACGGCCTGTTGCGCCTTGCTGGCGGCGATCGTCGAGGCCTGGCCTGCGAGCTGCTGCTGGAAGTTCTGGAGCTGCGCCATGTAGAATGCGCGGCGCTGCCCGAAGAGCTGTGCCTGCAAGATCTCGTTTTGCGTGGCGCCGGCGATGGACGAGTAATCGACGCCCGAGAGTTCGGCTTCGATGCGCTTCACCTGTGCGTCGAGTGCGGCGAATTTCGCGGTCAATTGATCCACGTCCGCCTGGCTGAAGGTCGCGTCGAGCGTTGCCAGCGTTTGACCGGTATGCACGAGATCGCCGGCCTTCACGTTGATGGTTCTGACGATCGAGGTTTCGAGCGGCTGGACGACGATCGTCGGCTGTGTTGTCACGAGCTTTCCGGGCGCGATCACCACTTCGTCGATCGACGACACGGAGGCCCATACGATCGCCGAGACGATCAGCGCGGTGACGCAGTAGAGCGTCATGCGTGCGACACGTGGCGGGGCTCGTTCCTCGAGCTCGACGGCATCCGATTGGAACTCGGATATGACGGGAGAGAAGGCGCCGCGCGACGCCAGCTGATTGTCGTGCGGTCCCACAGGAACCGGAAGGTTTGGCTTTCCAGCGTGCGCGTTCATGCTACCTGCCTCATCTGTTGCGACCAAAGATGGCGATAGGTCATGCAGCGCGTGACCAGTTGATCGTGGCGGCCGATATCGGCGATCTTGCCGCGTTCGACCACGAGAATGGCATCGGCGTCGACAAGCGTGGAGAGACGGTGCGAGACGATGATCACCGTCCGGCCGGCCGCGATCTGGCTCAAGTTTTGCCGGATGATCGCCTCGCTATCCGGGTCGAGCGCGCTGGTCGCCTCGTCGAAGATCAGCAGCTTGGGATCGGTGATCAGGGCACGGGCGATCGCCAGCCGTTGCTTCTGTCCGCCGGAAAGGTTGGATGCATTCTCTTCGAGTATGGTCTCGAAGCCGCGCGGCAGGCGCTCGATGAATTCCTCGGCGCCGGCAATGCGCGCGACTTCGACGATCTCCTCAATGCTGGCATCCGGCTTTGCGGCGGCGATGTTCTCGCGCACGGTGCCCTTGAACAGGAAGTTGTCCTGCAGCACGACGCCGATGCTGGTTCTCAGATGCACGAGGTCAATCTCGCGGCTGTCATAGCCGTCGACGCGCACCAGGCCTTGCTGGCTCTGGTAGAGGCCCTGGATCAGCCGGGTGATCGTCGTCTTTCCGGAGCCGCTCTTGCCGACAACGCCGAAGACCGATCCTTCCGGAATGCTGAAGGTGACATCGTCGAGCGCCGGCGCGCCATCGGGCGCATAGCGGAAGGTGACCTTGTCGAAATCGATGCGGCCACGAAGCTGCGGACGAATACCGCGGCCGCGGCCGAACTGTTCCGGACGCTGGTTCATGATCTCGCCGAGCATGCGAACGGAGAGCGCGACTTCCTGGTACTCGTGCACCATGGTGACGATCTGCACCAGCGGCCCTGAGACGCGGCCTGCCAGCATGTTGAAGGCAACGAGCGCACCGACTGTCATCGAGCCGTTGAAGACGTCGAGCGCGCCGAGACCGATGATTGCCACGCCCATCAGCTTTTCCAGAAGACCTGTCAGCGACTGAGCGACCGTCGAGATCTTGTCGACGCGGAAGCGCACCGAGATCGCCTGGGCGGAGTGGTCGTCCCACACCTTGCGCTGGCGCGGCTCAAGCGCGAGCGACTTGACGGTGCGCATGCCGTGCACGGTTTCCACCAGGAGCGCCTGCCGGTCTCCTTCGGCCTTGTAAAGCGCCTGCAGGCGCCGCTGGAACGGGCCGACGAGCAGCATCACCACGAGACCCACGAGAGCAGCAAAGCCGAGCACGACGAAGGTGAGCTTGACGCTGTAAAGAAGCAGGATCGGGATGAATACCAACAGCGACAGCCCGTCGAGAAGCGTCAGGAACAGGCGGCCGGTGAGGAATTCACGGATGCGCCCGGTCTGCTGCATATGCTTGACGATGACGCCGGCGGAGGCCTGCTCGAAAAGCGCGATCGGAAGATTGAGCAGGTGCCCGAAGGTGCGGGTGGCGATGCGGATGTCGATCCGGTTCGTCGCATAGAGCAGCAGATAGCGTCTGAGGAAACTGAAAGTCGCGTCGAAGATCAGGGCGACGGCGATGCCGATCGTCAGCACGGTCAGCGTGGCATAGCTTTGGTGGACCAGTACCTTGTCGATGACCAGCTGAAAGAACATCGGCGTCGTCAGCCCGAGGCCGTAGAGCACGAAAGCGGCGAGCGCGACATCACGGAAGAAACTGCGCTGCTTGATCACCTCTGGAATGAACCAGCGGAAGCCGAACGGCTGGTCATCATCGCTCATGCGATGACTGCGCTTCATCAGCACGACGGAGCCGCGCCACGATTTGGTGAACTGCTCTTCGCTGAGCAGTATGAATTCCGGCCGGGTCGCCAGAGGATCGAGCACGCGAACCTGCTTTTCGTCGCCATCGACCGCGCCGGCCACCACGACCCAGTTGCCGTTCTCAAGTTCGGCAAGAATGGGGTAGGCGTTGCCGAGTTCGAAGAGCGATGACCAGGTTAGCGTTAGGTGCTTGGCCTTCAGCCCGGAGTCCTTTGCCATGCGCAGAAGCTGACGCACGGCGACAGGTTCCTCTCCTACGGCGTAGTCATGCTGTAGACGCTCAGGCGAGAGATCGACGCCGTGGTGACGCGCGACGAGAGCGAGACAGTGGAGATTGGTGTGCAAAAACATACGCGTGGCCCACCCGGAATAGCGATAGCGTTTAGTTGAAATTCGGCGAAGCGTTCTGCGACTGAGCCGCATCCGCCGCCGGAGCCTGCATGTCGCTGATGCGGCGAACGGCGCCTGCCTCGACGAGGCCGCCGAGCGCCTTCTGCATCAGATCCACCGCGTTCGCGAATGCCTCGACCGGCATGATGATGCGCTGACGGAATTCAGGCTTCGGGTTGTTGCTGGCATCGCGTTCGGTCGCCGAAAGCGACATCAGGTCAATCCTGACGATCGATCCGGTTACCGTGATTTCGCCGATGCCGTCGGAATAAAGTTCGCTGCTCATTGTATGCCCTCTGTTTTGGTTGTTTCAGAAAGTGTCACGCATGGCCGTGCTGCCATGCTGGAAAGGGATCGTGCATGCCTCGTGCCAGATGCGGATCGAAGGTCGTTTCGTTGCCGACAAGGCAATCGTCGAGCGCCGCGCACACGGCATCCTGGTCAAGCCCCGCGCCAATGAAGACGAGTTCTTGGCGGCGATCGCCCCAGGTCTCGTTCCAGTGCTTGTCCAGCAGTTGCCGGAATTGCGGGTAGCGCGGCCATTGCGCTCTCGGAACCGTCGCCCACCAGTAACCCTTGGCGGTGATCTGGCGCTGAACGCCGGCGATAGACAGCTGGCCGATTTCCGAGGGGCGTGTGGCGAGCCAGAAATGGCCCTTCGCGCGGATCAGGCCCGGCCATTCCATCGCAAGGAAACGCTGAAGCTTTGCCGGATCGAACGGCCGGCGCGCGCGGTATACGAAGCTCGCTATGCCATATTCCTCCGTCTCCGGAACATGGTCGCCCCAGCCATAGAGCTCCTTGTGCCACAGAGGATGGCGCGCCGATTTCGCTTCGCTGAAGAGGCGCGTATCGAGGATCGAGCCAAGCTGCAGGTCGCCGTAGTTCGTCTCGACCACGCGGGCGTCCGGGTTCAGCGACGCCACGATCTGCCGGATCATGATGCGCGTTGCCGCATCGACCTCCGAGATCTTGTTGATCACGATGACGTCGGCGAATTCGATCTGGTCAACCAGAAGGTCGATCAGCGAGCGGTTGTCTTCATCGTCGCGCACCTCGCCGCGATCACTCAGAAAATCCGTGCTCGAAAAATCCGCGAGAAGATTGGCCGCATCGACAACTGACACCATCGTATCCAGGCGGGCGATATCGCAGAGTGCGGCGCCGTTTTCGTCGCGAAACGAGAAGGTGGCGGCGATCGGCAGCGGCTCGGCAATGCCGGTGCCCTCGATCAACAGGTAGTCGAAGCGTCCCTCGGCGGCGAGCCGGCGGACCTCAGTCAACAGGTCGTCGCGCAGCGTGCAACAGATGCACCCGTTGCTGAGTTCCACCAGCGTTTCGTTGGTGCGCGACAGGTTGGCGTCGCCGCCCCGGACGAGATCCGCGTCGATGTTGACCTCGCTCATGTCGTTGACGATGACGGCCACGCGGCGTCCCTCGCGGTTGCGCAGCACATGATTGAGCAGGGTGGTTTTACCAGCGCCGAGGAAGCCCGCCAAAACCGTTACCGGAAGCCTTTTGTCGTGTGCGTCCCGTTCCATGACCACCTCTAAGCCGCCAGCTGGGGCCGGAAGGCCACGTCGACATAGTAGTTGGTGTTGTTGTAGGTGCTGGTCGGGAACAGCCCGGACGTGCCATAGGCATAGACGCCGTTGCCGCCGCTGAGAGCGGACGACATCGCCTCAAGATTGCCGTTGGAAACGCTGTTGTCGAAGTAGTTGGCGGTCGCCGAGTAGTTGCCGTTGGTGCTGTAGGAAACCACGTAGGTGGTGTCTGCGGAGACCGCCACCTGGTTCGACAGCGTGACGGATTGCCAGCCGCTGGCGCTTTCGTTGGTGAAAGTCGCGCTTGCCAGCAGATCGCCGGTCGCAGTCCAGAGGTACCCGGTGTGGGTGCCGGTATTCGTGGCGCCCTTGTAGAAGCTGATGCCGGTGATCCAGCCTGCGGCGTCGGCCTGGAACTTCATCCCGAGATTGACGGGCGAATTGTCGTTGACCGAAACGACAGTTGGCGTCGCGTTCGCGGCAAAGACGCTTTCCGTGGGTGTTGTCGACTGCGGATTGACCGTCAGCGAAACCTGCGCGGACGCCGTCCCGCCTGCTCCGTCGGAAATGGCGTAGGAGAAGCTGGCCGCACCCGAATAGCCGGCTGTCGGCGTGAAGGTGATGGCGTTCGTCTGGCTGTTGAAAGCCACGGTGCCGTTCACGGCGTTGCTGACGCCCGTGACGGACAAGGTGTGGCCGTCGGCATCCGTGTCATTGGCGAGAAGCGCTGACGGCTGGATAGTAAGAGCTGTGCCTGCTGACGTCTGGAATCCTGTATCATCCATCGCCACCGGCGCAGTGTTCGCGACTGTCGGCGCGCTGCCGCTCTGGTAGACCACGTCGACCCAGTAGTTGGTCGCGTTGTAGCTCGCCGTCGGGAACAGGCTTGTCGAACCATAAGCGTAGACGCCGTTGTTGCCGCTCGGCGCGGTCAGTCCACCGTTCGAATAGTCCGCCGTGAAGTAGTTCGGCGTTGCCGCATAATAGCCGTTCGAGTGGTAGCTGGCGACGTAGGTGGTGCCGGCGGTGATGGTGATCGGGGCAGACAGCGTGACCGTCTGCCACCCGCTTGCCGTCTCGTTGGTGAAGACCGCGGACGCGATCAGAGTGCCCGTACTGCTCCAGAGCGAACCGACATGCGTTCCAGCATCCTGAGCGCTCTTGTAATAACGAAGTGCGGTGATCTGCCCGTCGGAAGAGGCGACGAACCTGACGCCGAGTTCGACGGAATTGGGGTCGGTATCGGCTGCGACGGTTGGCGCCTGCGATGAGGAAAATAGGCTGCTCATCGTTGGCGAGGTGGTTGGCTGACTGACCGTAAGATTCACCTGCGCCGACGCAGTGCCGCCGCGCCCATCCGAGATCGTGTAAGTAAAGCTTGCTGCGCCGACATAGCCGCTCGCCGCGGTAAAGATGACGGAGTTGGTCTGGCTGTTGAAGGTGACCGTGCCGTTGGTCGCGCCACTCACGCCTGTTATCGAAAGCGCGTCTCCATCCGCGTCCGTATCGTTTGCAAGCAGCGTAGCGGCGGCGATCGATAGAGCGGTGTTTGAATAGGCCTGAAGTCCGTTGTCATTCGCGGCGACTGGCGCGGTATTGCTGACCGTCGATTGGTTGAAGACGACATCCACCCAGTAATTTGACGCCTGATAGCTGGAGTTAGGAAACAGCGAATTCGCGCCATAGGCATAGACACCATTGCCGCCGCTTGCGGCACTGGATAGTCCGGTCAGCACGCCGTTCGTGTGGTTGGTCGTGAAATAATTCGTGGTTGCGACGTAGGAGCCAGTCGTATGATAGGACGCAATATAGGTGACGCCGGCCGTAATCTGGATCGCGCTGCCGAACGTCGCAGTCTGCCAACCGCTCGACGATTCGCTGGCAAAGGTTACAGTTCCGACCAGCTGTCCATCCACGGTCCAGATGGATCCGGTATGGGCGCCGGTATCCCCGGCCGCCTTGTAGAAGCTGATGCCGGTGATCGTGCCACTTGCCGATGAAACGAATTTCAACCCGAGTTCCACCGGCGCATTTTCGTGAATTGCCGAACCGGTTGGTCCTTCGCCAGCTGCAAACAGCCCGACGCCCGCGGGTCCCTCCTGGACAGTCAGGCTGACATTGCCCTGGCTGGTGCCATTGCGTCCGTCCGACAGGGTGTAGCTGAACGTGGCCGGGCCGGTGTAGCCAGCGGTCGGCGTGAAAACTACCGTTCCGGTCTGGGTGTTCAATGACACCGTCCCGTTCACCGCATTGCCGACAGCTGTTATCGTCAGAGCGTCGCCATTGGCATCCGTGTCGTTTGCGACTAGCGCCGCGATCGAGATGGTCAAGGAGCCGTTGCGGCCGATCGTGAAGCCGCTGTCGTCGGTGGCGACCGGGGCAGTGTTTGGGCCAGCGTCAAAGACGACGTCCACCCAGTAATTCGAGCCGCCTGGGCTGAGGTTCGGGAAGACGGAACTGGAGCTGTAGGCAAAGACACCGCCGCCATCGACGGTCTTCAACAGCCCGTTGCTGTATGACGATCCGAAATAGTTCTCGGTGACCGAGAAGTAGCCATTGCTGTGGTAGGAGGCGGTATATGTCGTCCCCGCCATGATCTGTACGGGGCTCGAGAACATGACGGTCTGCCAGCCCGAGAGCGATTCATTGGTGGAAATGCCTGTTGCCAGAAGCGTTCCGTCGGCGTTCCAAAGGCTGACGACATGTTCGCCGATATTGTAGAAGCCTTTGAAGAAGCGGATGCCCTGGACGAAACCGCCGGTCGTCGCCTGAAAACGAACGCCGAGTTCGACGGAATCTCGATCGATCGCGGTCTCGGTCGCAGGCTTTGACGCAAGCGTCCAAAGCCCCTGCGTCTCCGGCAGCGAAACGGTCACCTGTGTACCGGCCGATGGCGTCTCCAGATTGACGCTGTCATCCACCGCGCGCGACATGATCGTGTAGGTGCCGCTCGCCTGGACGACCCAATTGTAGCTCCAGTTTTCGCGACCCGTAGCCTTGAACCAGTGCTGCCCGCCATCGGTCGAGACTTCGACGCCGGCAATGATGCCGCCGCCGAAATCCACCGCGGTTCCGGTAACAGTGACATGCTGACCTTCAAGGAAGCTGCCGCCGAGTGTCGGCGACGTGATGGTCGACGTCGGCTTGAGGGTGTCTGTCGATTGCGTGGCTAGCACAAGGCTCGCATCCAGCGTCGTCGGCTGAATGCCCATGTCGGCGAACATGTTGACCATGGCCTGCTGGACATTCGGATCTGTCGGCGTGGCTGGACCCTCGTGGTCGGCGTTGAGGCCCCATGACCAGAAAACGGTGCCAGCACCGAACACGAGCGCGCCGCTTTCGGCGCGGTACATGGTCAGGCTGTGTGTCGCTATGGCGCTGCCGACGGTCGTTCCGTAGTCTCGCAGATAGGTGTCCACGGACACGCTCGACAGAGACAGGTTGATGAGACCAGCCGGCCGGAAGCCGTTCTCCACGTCGGAATCCCACTCGTAGCCGAGAAGATTCTGCACCAGACTATAGGTTTCGCCGGGCTGCAGGTTGGCGACATCGGTGTTGCGCCAGAAGCGCAGCTGCGAATAGTCGTATGGAATTGTAATTGTATCCGCGCGGTAGCTGTCGACCGTGAACATGGTTCCGGTCAGGGCGTTTTCCGGCTGCTGGCCTGGGTCGGCGTAGCGCGGATCGCGCCATGTACCGGTGCCGACATCGCTTGGGTCGCTGCTGGTTCCCCAGGTTTCCTTGTAGCAGACCATCGTGCGGTAGGGCGTGCCGTTGCCGTCAATGCTGGTCTCCCAGCGGATCTTCCAATAGACCTCGTTGCCGCTCCAGAAGGCCAGGTTGACGCCGCTGTCGCGCGCCGCTTCCACATTGGCGCGCTGTTCGGCCGACCAGTACTCGTCATGACCGACGGAGAGGAAGGCGTCGTGGTTCAACAGCAGGCTGCCGCTTCGTGAGGAATCGACGCCGGAGATATAGGAGACGTCGTAGCCGTTTTGCTCCAGCCAGGAGATGGCGGAAGCTTCGACGCCGAAAATGTAATCGTGGGCACCGCCGACGGGGCTGGTGTTGGTGATGATCGGGCGGTTGTAGCTCACCGCCGAGGCGCGGCCGATCGCGGTCAGGCCACAGCTGCAATTCGGCGGCAGATAGCCGATCATGTCGGCCGGATCGACCGGCACTTCGCCGTAGTAGAGGCTTGCGCCGCCCCAGGCATTATACGCCTGCCACGTCGTATCCGATGTCTGGAAGACGATGTCGCTGGTCGAGGCGTCGTCACGCACGATAAACGGGATGATGCCGGCGTCCTCGACGCCATCTTCGCGCACGAGCTTGGCGAAGTAGACACCCGATACCGCATCCGCGGGAATCTCCCAGCTGGCAGATACAGACCAGTTGCCGCAGTCGATCAGGCCGAGCGACATGTCGACGATCGGGTGCGGCTGGATTTGCGCTGTCGTCAGCGACTTGTCGATCGAGGCGACCTTGCGGGCGCCGTCGCCGCCATAATAGCCCATGCGATAGATATCGATACGGTAGTGCGTCGAATCCGTCGCGATCTTGAAGTCGACGGTTTGCCCGATGTTGGTGCTGATCTCGGTGGCGAAGCCCTGGATGGTGCCGTTGCCATCTCCTTCAAGCGCCCATTCGCTGCGCGAGGTGCCCTGTTTCATGTTCTCGAGGGCGATCTTGTTGGGCGTGGCAGTCACCGCAGCCGTCGGCGCTACCAGCGCGCTTGCCGACGCGGTGGGCTCGCTGGTGCTCTCCACCGATGCCACGCTGGTCGATGCTACGCGCAAGACGGTTGAAACGATGGGGGTAACAGTGTCAACAGAGGAGGTCGAGGCATCGATCGATGACGTACTGGTGCTGCTTTCCGGAAGGGCGACATTCGTGGTTGCCGTCACGAGGCGAGTAGTGACGGGCGCGGCATCGACCGGCAGGACCGTCCGCGGCTCTGTGGTCGGCACCGTCGTCGTGGACGTGTCGACAAGCGCTGCGGTTTCTGAAACCGTGGTCGTCGCAGCACTGCTGGCAGAACTGAACGCGGTTACCGTGCTGGTCGCCGCAACATTTGACGATACCTGGAAGGCCGTGGCCGCCGGGTTCGGCTGGCCGCTGGTGGCATCGGAAGCGGTGGGCGCGGCGCCAGTGCCCCAGGTCTGGGCTGCGGCATAGACTGTCGTGGCTCCACCGAACGCACTGAGATAACTGTTACTACGACCGCGTACTTTAATCATATGCCACACATCCCCCGACGAGTGGCCATGGTGCCATCTTTCGCGCTGCAGGAAACGACGGCAATCAGTGGTATGCAGAAAAGCGGTTTGTACTTCGTTTTGATTACTTGGTTCGAAGTGTTCTAAATGGATTTTATTTGAATGTCTGCGCCGATATGTTTGCGTTGCTTCGCATGCAAGAGTTCTGAGGTTGGGGTTCTAGGCATTCAAACGCTGGCGCGGCATGCGAATAGCGGCAGGCGATTTCGCCAAAAGGTGGCAACGGTAGATAAGCCAAGCCTTTGAAGTTGCGGCGGGAACTGAATCGCTGTTCGCAGAGTTTCTGCGACATGGACCAAGCGATCAATCAACCGGAAATCACCTCCGCCTCATTGGTGTCGTCTCGACTGGTTTACACCACGGATATCGAGCGCGGCATTAGGCGCAAGGTGGGAAAAAATGGGTTCCTCTACTATGCTCCCGATGGGCGTAGGATCACGGATAGCGCCGAAATTTCACGGCTGAACGCACTGGTGATCCCGCCCGCCTATGTCGACGTCCGCATCTCTCCCAATCCGCTCTCGCATCTGCAGGCGATCGGCATCGACGCGCGTGGACGCCGGCAGTATCGCTATCATCCGCAATGGCATTCGGAGCGCGCACGCGCCAAGTTCGACCAGCTGCTCGAGTTCGGCGAGCGCCTGCCTGACATCCGCGAACGTGTCGACGCCGACCTGCGGGCGCGTGCGCCGACGATGGACAAGGCACTGGCCACCATCGTCTGGATGCTCGACAATCTCTACATCCGCATCGGAAATGCCGCCTATGCGGAGGATAACGGCTCCTTCGGCCTGACGACCTTGCGCCGCCGGCACGTCAAGATCGACGGCTCCAAGGTGAAGTTCCGCTTCAAGGGAAAATCCGGCAAGGAATGGAACTTGGTGCATACGGATCGCAGGATCGCGCGCGTGGTCCGCGGCCTGCAGGAACTTCCGGGGCAGCAGTTGTTCCAGTATGTCTGCGAGGACGGAAGCCGCCGGCAGATATCCTCACAGGACGTCAACGAGTATATCCGGGACGTATCCGGCGCCGAGTTCAGCTCCCGCCAGTTTCGAACATGGGGCGCGACCTGCGCGGCCGTCACCGCCCTCACACCTTTGAGTGTGGCCGCCACCGAGGCCGCGATCGCGCGGCAGATGAATGAGGTGATCGACGCGGTTGCGGCCATGCTCGTCAATACGCGCGCGGTCTGTCGATCGTCCTATATCCATCCCGCCGTGTTCGATGAATTCAAGACCGGCAGATTGGCCCAGTTGCTGCGCGCGAGGCCAACGCGAAGCAAGCGCTTGTTGAAGTGGATGGATGCGGAAGAGGCCCGTGTGCTAGGCTGGCTGAAGTCGGTGTCTTGAGCGGTTGCTTCTTTGGGTCGATCAGCGGCCCGATAAAACTCCGTCACCCGCGGCTTACGCTCCAATAGACAGACCAAGGCGACAGGTTGCTGCCAGATGACGCGCCAAGTCCGAAGATTGCCTCGGCCCCATCCGGGGCGGGGTCCGTCGCAATCGCCTGGCTTCCAAGGTTCGCCCGCAGGCACAACCGCCCTCCGCTCGCCAATGGCCAATCGACCGCGACTGCCGTGAAGCCGGATTCGGCGACGATTTCGCCGCGTTGCATCCCGCCCAGAAGCGGAACGATCTTCTGGTGGCGGATCGCAAGCAGCGAGGCGTAAAAGTCGTGCATATCGGCGCAGTCGGGCTCGGTGAGATTGGACCAATCGAGCTTGGCCATCTCGAACGTCGATGGTGCGGTCGGGTCCAGCAGGTCGTCCGTGTCGAAGCCCGGCAGACGCGAGAGCTCCTCGCGGCGTCCGTTTCGCACCATTTCGTTCAGGTCTTCATTGAGATCGCAGAAATAGGGGAACGCATCCCGCGCGCCCCATTCCTCGCCCATGAACAACATCGGTATCTGCGGCGCGAGCAGATAGACGGCCGCCATCGCTTTCATGACGGGAACGGGCTGCACGGCGATGATCCGGTCGCCCATCGCGCGGTTGCCGATCTGGTCGTGGTTCTGGATGAAGGAGACGAAGGCCGTCGGTGGCAGTTCGCTGGTGCTCTTGCCTCTGCTTCCGCCGCGATAGGGCATGTGCGGGCCCTGAAACACAAATCCCTCCGCGAGCGAACGCGCAAGCGCTGCGCTATCCTCAGCGTAGTCGGCGTAATAGCCGAAGCGCTCGCCGGTGGCGGCGACATGCAGTGTGTGGTGGACGTCGTCGTTCCATTGTGCCGTGAACAGGCCTGTTTCGCCGTTACTCGCGCGCTTCAGGAGATCGCTGTCGTTTTCCTCGTTCTCGACGATCAGGTGGATATGGCGATCGCCGGCGGCTACGCGCACGCGCCGTGCGAGTTCCAGAAGCAGATGTTCCTCGCTGCCGTCACTGATGGCATGAACGGCATCGAGCCGCAGGCCGTCCAGTCTGAAGACGGTGATCCAGTAGATGGCATTCTGGATGACGAATTCGCGCATCGGCCGCGCCATCGCGCCATCGTAATCGATGCCGTTTCCCCACGGTGTCTTGTGCCGGTCGGTGAAGACAGGCGCATAGAGCGGAAGATAATTGCCGTCGGGGCCGAAGTGATTGTAGACGACATCCAGGAAGACCGAGATCCCGCGTTCGTGGGCAGCATCCACCAGCGCCATCAGATGCTCGGGCCTGCCGTAGCTGCTATCGGGCGCATAGGGCAGCACACCGTCATAGCCCCAGCCGTAACGTCCCGGAAAATCGGCAACCGGCATGATCTGGATCGCCGTCACACCCAGCCGCGCGAGATGATCGAGACGCCCGATCGCCGCGAGAAAGGTGCCCTCCTCGGTGAAGGTGCCGATATGCAATTCGTAGAGTACGGTCTCTTCCCATGGGCGCCCACGCCAGGTCTCTTCTTTCCAATCATAGGTCGCGAGGTCCTCGACCTCGCTGAAGCCATGCACGTCGTGCGGCTGAAAGCGTGAGGCCGGATCGGGCATCTGTAATCCATCAGGCAGAACAAACCGGTAAAGCGCGCCGGCACCGATGCCTGCGACCTCCAGTTCGTGCCACCCGTCCGCGAGCTGACGCATGGGTTGGAGCTCATGGTCTTCCAGCTTCAGGCGGATGTTGTTGAGAAGAGGCGCCCAAAGCCGGAAGGTGACACCCCTGTCGGAAATGACGGGTCCGAATTGCAAGTCAGTCACGTGAGGCCTTTCGACAAATATGATTGGCAGCACTCAACGCAGCCGAGGCCGAAAAGTTCGCGGCGGTGGAGCCGACCGATCCTCACGACGGCGTTATCGATGCGGTTGGACTGGTTACCCGCTCCGGAGTAGAGTGACCGGCTGTGTCCCCAGCAGCCGTGCCAAGGGAATTGATGTTGCTGTGTCGATCGGCCTTTCCGTCAGGAGATCATGTTTCGGGCCCTGTAATTCCGCAGGCAAGATGATGGTGGTGTCGCCCCAGAATTCTGGCCCGGCATAGAGTTTTCCAGGCTCCAGCTGCCCCAGCATCATGCGCGGCGTCGCCGCGATCGTGAAGGCATCGCCCAGCCGCCGGCCGAATGCGACGACGTGGTGGCTGCGGCTGCCTGTCGCCGACAACGGCACATAATCTCCATCTGCAAACAGGCCGGGCAGGCGTTTGCGCAGATTGAGGCCGATGCTGATGATGCGTTGTTTTAGTGCTGGAACGGTGAGCTCCGAAATCGGGTCCCGTGTTGCCAGCATGCGTGCCAACTCCTTGGTGTCGATCGGGCGCCGGTTGTCGGGATCGACGAGGCTGAAGTCGCAAGCTTCCGAGCCCTGATAGATATCGGGCACACCGGGGGCCATCAGCTTGATCAGCGTTTGCGACAGGCTGTTCAGGTAGCCTGCGGCCATCACCGGCCGGAGCGTTTCGGCGAAGTCCTCGTGGAAGGTCAGGCTGGCGGATGCGGTGAGCGCCGACGCGTAGCTTTTGACCGCTGCCTCGTATTGTTCGTGGGGCGCACTCCAGTCCGTGACAAGCTTCGCCTCGCGCACCGCCTTCTCGGCATAGGCGACGAAACGATCCGTCAGGTTGGCGGCAGCACCATCGCGAAACTCCTGCGGCCATATACCGACTAGTGCCTGGTAGAGCATCCATTCGGCATTGGCGTCGGGCGTCAGGCCCGCCGGCAGCTCGGTCAGGTGGCTGCGGTTCATGTCCCGCCAGCGCTCCACCCCGAGCCGCCATACATCAGGTTCCTCGCTCAGAACGTAAAGCCGCGCACGCGCATCCTCGCCGCGCTTGGTGTCGTGGGTGGAGGTGGAAGACAGTCCCTGTGGCTGCAACTTAGCCCTTTGTTGCATCAACTCGTGAAATGCATCGACGCCGCCTGCCGGCCTGTCGGGCTCGCCGCCGACTTCGTTGGCGCCAAGCAGCAGGTTGTGGCGATAAAACAGCGTGTCTTCCATGGCCTTCGCCATGATCGGGCCGCTCAGCTGCTGGAAGCGTCGCTGAAACTCTTCGGCGCGAGGGCCGCCATCGAGAAGCCCCGCTACGGCCTCCAATGCATCCCGGTCTCCGATTTGTTTGGCGGCTTCGCCAATGGCCTGCTCGATGAGCCTTTGATCCGCGTCTGACAATTTTCCCGCACGGCCATAGGTGCGATAGAAGGGAAAAGCGACGAGCAACTCCTTGATCGCGGATGCAAGACGCTGTTCATCGGTATCGGCCAGAAGCGAATACGCGATTGCCACAAGTCGGCTCGTCTCGCCCTCGAAATTGCGCTCAATCATCAGCAGTTTGGCCTGGCGCAGGCCAGCGGCGAAATCGGCCGCATCCGGCGAGAGATTGACATAGGCATTGCCAAGTTCGCGCATGCCATTGGCATCGATGAAGAGATTGCTGAGCGCCGAGATAAACTCGTATCCGCTCGTGCCCTCGATCGGCCAATCGGCCGGCAGCGTCTCGCCATGCCCGACGATCTTCTCGGCGACAATATAGATCTCGGGGCCAACGGCCGCACGCAGGCGGTCGAGATAGGCCGAAGGATCGGCGAGCCCGTCAATATGATCGAGCCGCAGCCCCTGCACGTGGCCGGCGCGCACCAAGTCGAGCACCAGCGCATGGCTGTCGGCAAAGACCTGCTCATCCTCGACCCGCAGGCCGACCAGCCCGGTGACTTCGAAGAAGCGCCGATAGCTGAGCGTCCGCGCGGCATCCTGCCAGAAGGTCAGCCGCCAGGGTTGCTGATCGTGAACGCTAGATATCAGCGATCGGTCCCTGAGGTCACCGGATATCTCAGCGGCGCTTTGAGGATTGAGAGGCAGCAGGGTCTCGAAATAAGCGAGCGACCATTCGCCGGTTCGCGGATCCCGTTGTAATTCGAACTCGCCGTCGGCGAGCGCGTCGTTGAAGCTCTTCCCGAGGATCGGCAGCGTCAGCCGCTGGCTCCAGTCGATGTCAAAGTGGCCGGCATATTTGCTGTCCGCGCCGAATTTCAGGACATCGGCCCACCAGGCATTCTCGGTCGAGGCAGCCATGTGGTTCGGCACGATATCGAGAATCAGGCCGAGGTCCTCGGCTTTCAGTGCGGCGCTCAGGCGCTCGAAGCCATCGCTGCCGCCGATCGCCGGCTCGATCTCGTTGCAATCGGTGACGTCATAGCCATGCGTCGATCCCGAGGTGGCGGTGAAGATCGGCGAGGCATAGAGGTGGCTGATGCCGAGCGATTTCATATAGGGGATGAAATCGATGGCGGTGTCGAATGTCATGCCATCTCGAAATTGTAGCCTGTAGGTCGATGTCGGTATGTGCATCTGTCGCCTCTGATGGGATCGCGACACAGCAACAGCGCCAACGCGCTTTTTGTTCCCCGTCAACTTCCTGAGGCTTCGAGGCAGTCAGAGCTTCAGCGTGATCAGCAACGGCAGGTGATCGGAGGCGCGCTTTGTCAGCGGCGTGGATACAACATTTGCGGCGCTGACTTTCAGCTCCCGCGATAGAAACACATGATCGATCCGCAACAGCGGAAAGCGGGACGGAAAAGTTGGCCTCGGCCGGCCCGCCGCGCTCAGCTGAGCGTCGCGAAACTGGCCGGCCAGCATCCTATAGGCCGGCGATGACGGTCGCGCATTGAGGTCGCCGCAGATCACCGATGGTGTCGCATGAAAATCCGGGCTCCCGATCCACTCGTCCGAGAGCAGCGTCCGCACCTGCTTTATGCGGTCGATGTTGCGCAGGCCTAGATGGGTATTGAGGACATTGAGCTTTCGTCCACCCGCATCCACCTGCGTCCAGATCGCCCCCCGCGTCTCGCCGACCGAGGGCAGGGGGCCGGCCTTCATCCGCAGTGCCGGCAGAGCGGTCAGTATTGCATCGCCGTATTTTTCCTCCTGCACATGCAGAGCCGGGTTAAAATGGGCCTCCATCTTCAAAAGCGTTGCGATCATATGCGCCTGGTCGATACCGCCGGTGCGCTTGCGGCCGACATCGAGCTCCTGCAGCGCGATGATGTCGGCGCCCGATTGCGCGATGACGTCGGCGATCCTGTTGGGATCAAGCTGCCGGTCGGTGCCGATGCAGCTGTGCACATTGTAGGTGAGGATTCTCAGTTCCTGGTCTTCAGTTCGGTGCGAAGTCTCTGTCGATACGCTCATCGACAGGGAACCCGATTTCATCCTGTTTCGTTCCATTGCTGAAGATCAATCGGAATGGAATGTTCATGTCGGCGAAGCGTGTCCTCATTAATGCAACCCTGGTTCTCGGACTGCTGCTCGCGGCCTATCTCCTCTACAAGGTCTTCAGTCGCTACTCGATCGATGAGATCACACGGTCGATCGCCGCAATCCCAGTGTCACGTTTGCTCTCCGGGCTGGGCTTCGCCGCACTCTCTTACCTTTGCCTGACGGGCTTTGACTGGATGGGGCTGCGCTATGCCGGTAAGCCGTTGAGTTATCCGAAAGCGGCGATCGCCTCCTTCACCGGTCTTTCCATCGGCCACAATCTCGGCGTCGCCGCCTTGAGCAGTGGCGCGGTTCGCTATCGCTATTATGCGCGGTGGGGCCTGAGCGCCGAGGAAGTGGCGAAGGTCATCCTGTTTTGCGGCGTAACTGTCGGCATCGGCCTGTCGGTACTGTCAGGACTGGCGCTGCTGATCAATCCACGCGATGCGGTGAACCTGCTCGCCATGAGCGCCAATGGCCTGCTCATGCTGGGCCTCGCGTGCCTCGCGGTCCCAGCCGCCTATGTCCTTCTCGCTGCCACCGTGCGCGCGCCGCTGCACCTGTGGAAGTGGAGCTTCGAGATGCCGCGTCTCGAGCTTGCGATCGGTCAGGTCGTGATCGGTACGCTTAACTTCGTCTTTGTCGCCGCCTGCCTTCACCAGATGCTGGCGGCGCAGGGCGATGTCGGTTTCGTGCAGACGGCGACGGCCTTCGTGCTTGCCAACATCGCCATCCTTCTCACCCATGTGCCGGGTGGTCTGGGTGTACTCGAAGCAACCGTCAGTCACGCCCTGCCGGGCGCGGCGTCGATCGGGGCGCTCGTGGCCTTCAGAGTGATCTATTTCATCGTGCCGCTGTTGATCGGCATTCCCGTCTTCGCGATCAGCGAGGTGGTGCTGCGCAAGCGCGGCAAGGCGGTATCAGAAGATCGCGGCGGCCAGCCGTCCGACGCGCAGGCGCAGCTTCTGTAGCGGCCAGTACGGACGTCGCGGGTCGACGAGCGTGGTGCCCGTCAGCGGCGATGTCTCGCCTTTCGAGACATCGATCGCGAAGTGCCGCAGCCCGCGCCTGCCAACATTCAGCGCGTCCACTGCGGCATTCAGCGACCGCATGCTGCGTTCGGTGTCGCGCACGGTCTCCGGCGTCGTCTCAAGATGCTCCGCAAGCAGCCGGTAGCGCAGCGTCGAGATAGCCTCACGATGTGCGTCGGTCGAGGCTTCGATCGCCAGATCGCATTCCGTATCCAGCCCCTCGGAGCGGTTGTTCAAGTTGGATGAGCCGATGCGGATGAAGTGGTCGTCGACGATCAGCAGCTTGGAGTGAATGACCAGCTCCTTCTCGCCGCCCTGCTTGTCGGGCACCACCGCGTACATGACCCGCAGCCGATCATATTGGTCGATGCGCTTCAGCCTACGGATCAGCCTGTCCCGGTTGTTGCCCATCGTGAGCTTTTCGAGGAAGCCGTGGGAGCTTTTGGTGACGAGCACGGTAATCTCCGGGCCGTCGCTTTCCTTCAGCCGCTTGGCAATAGTGCGGGCGACGCCGAAGGAGGCGAGATACTGCGTCTCGATGTAAATCAACTGTCGCGCGGCCTTTATCGCATCGCGCGTCAGCCGGAAGGCCTCGTAGTGGCCGCGTTTGCCGATCAGCCCGGGTTCCGTCAGCGCGATCGCGGCGGTCGCGTTCGCAAGATCGGCGCTGACGCCTGCCGGCCATGAGGCGCCGACTGCCGGAGCAGGCTCTGGGCGCTCGCCCGTGGCGCGCTTCCATCGTCTGCGGGCAACATCGCCGATCAGCCGAGCCGCGTCGCCCGATACCATCGACTGCATGTCGTGCACGGGATCGTAAGGCGTGCCATCCGGCGATTTCCGCAGCGTGTTGGTCATCTTGTGGTCCGGCTCGTCCCACCGCCTGGCGGTCAGGTCTATGCCGCCGAGGAAGGCCAGACTGTCGTCGATCGAGACGAGCTTCTGGTGATGGCAGCCGCGGATCGGATGGCGCAGATCAAAGCGCATGCTGATCTGCGGATGGGCGGAGAACTCGCTCTCGCGGAAGAGCCGTAGCGACTTGCCGGAATAGATCGGGCCCATACCCCATACCAGTATGCGGATACGCAGATCCGGCTTCTCATCGGCGAGCGACAGCAGAAGCTCACCCAGCGTCTCGGAGCTTTGATGCGGTCTGAGCCTGATATCCGGGTTGAAGTCCCAGCCGACGATCCAGATTGTATGAACCGCCTTGCGAAGCGCTTGGTCGAGCGCCAGAAAATAGGCGGCGCCATCTATCAGGAAAGCGGCCTTCTCGACCTTGCCGACCTGCCAAGCGTTACGTCGCTGGCGAATGATGCCGCCCGGCAAAGCGGGAAGAGAAGCTTCTACTTTGCGGGTTGCGCGTTTCAGGAACTCGGTTGCCTTAGACGCCTTCAGTCGATCGGCGATAGGTTGAAATTCTGTCATTCTGCTGTCCGGCGCCCCGCTTGGTATTTGACGTGGCCGTAACGCTTGAAGGGGTGACTTGTTCCGTCATAGTGCACCGTATTTCCCGGCCCGGTATCGGGGTGGTAGCATCACCTGAAAACGATCGCGGAACGAAAAGCCATTTCAACTGTTTACTTCACGGTAGAGGATGAGCCGAGGAGTAAAATCATGATCAGAGCTATTCTGTTGGTAACCGCGGTGGCGGGCAGTCTTGCGTCGTGCACAGCGACAGAACAAGGGACGGCGATCGGTGCGGGCACCGGCGCTGTCATCGGTGGCGTGGCCACCAATAGCTGGGGCGGCGCAGCCGTCGGTGCTGTCGCCGGTGGTGCGGTCGGTGCCTTGATCGGCCAATCGCAGGAACGTCGCGGCTATTGCGTCTATCGCGACCGCTATGGCCGCACCTACGAGGCGCGTTGCCGCTAACCGGTCGAGCCGGGTGGATTGAATTCTCGACGTGCGTGATGCCTGCCGGCATCGCGTGCGTCGAATCTTGTGCAATCGGCGCAAACATCCCGCCCGCGCCATGATGCCGACCCAATCTTTTGCTGATGAGAAACCGTCGGCAACGCGTCTTGGGCGAGCGCATGAACTGGATAAATCGTTATATTGATGAACCGCTGCTGCAGGGCGCCGCAACGGTCATGAAACTCTGGCACGGCCTTACCGGCCAGCGACCTGATCTCCTCGAGCCGGTCTGGAACCTTCTCTCCATCGCGTTTCTGCTGATCGCAGCTATGCAATGCTTGGCGGGCGAAGCGCTGTGGCTGAGCGAGGCTGCCCTCGTCATGCTCGCGCTGCCATCGGTGCTGAAGCTCTACAAGGCGAGCGCGGCATCGGCCGAGTACGACTTGAAAGACTACAAGGCGCTACGCGCGACGGCTCTTCAGAAGCGCGAAAACGAATGGGCTCTCAGGCTTGCGGTCCTCGTCGGCGCACTGGTTCTGCCGCTCGCCAAGCCCGTCGACGATGTCACGAGCGCCTATTTCATGCTCGGCGCATGCCTCTGGTTCTCGCTGACGGCGCCTGCACGGTTTTACTTGAACGCTGCCGAACCGCCGGCGCCGGATGAGGGCGATCGTCTGGTTCGCCCCGCACTGGGTTCAGCGGCGTAACTTTTGATAGCGAACGGCCGCCGCAGGAACCTGCGGCGGCCGTTGCTATTGAAGAGCTAAGCTCTACCGATCTCAGTTCTTGACGGTGTCTTCGAGGAAGAAGCGGCCAAGCGGGTTCTGGTAGAAGTTCTCAACGTTCTTGCGCGAAACGTTGATGTACGGGCTGTAGTAGAGGTCGATCCAGTTGACATCGTCCTTGGCCATCTTCTGGATATCGACATACATCGCTTCGCGCTTCTTCGGATCGAGTTCCAGGCGTGCCTTCGCCACCAGATCCTTCACCGCATCGCTCTTGTAGTTGGTCATGTAGTTGTTGTTGCTGTCGTGACCGAGCACGAAGGTTGTCTTCTGGTCGGGGTCGAGAATGTCGTTGGTCCAGTAATTGACCGAGATGTCGTAGTCGCCGGCAACGGTCATGTCCCATTCCTGGCTGGCATCGACCTTCTGCAGGTTGGCGGTGATGCCTGCCTTCTGCAGCTGCTGCTGCAGCAGAACGGCGATCTGTTCGTCGACTTCGTCGCCTGCGCGCACGAGGTAGTTGAGCGTCAGGTTCGGCTCGCCCGCGGCGGCCAGCATTTCCTTTGCCTTGGCCGGATCGTAAGGCCGCTGCAGGTTGTCGGCGTAGTGGTAGAGCGCGCCCTTCGGGATATAAGAGTTGGCGACGGTGCCCTGGCCAAAGGTGACGGCATCGACGATCGCCTTCTTGTCTATCGCCATGTCGAGCGCCTGACGCACTTCCTTCTTTCCAAGCGCGCCATGCGCGTGGTTGATCAGCAGATGGTCTTCGCGGGTCGAGGCATCGATATCGACGTTGAGGTTCGGGTCCTTCTTCATCTCCTCGACGCGGGAGAAGGGCACGAAGATCGCGGTGTCGAGCTGTCCGGCCTGGACGTTCAGCATGCGCGTATTATCATCGGGAACGGAAACCCACTCGACGCCATCGAGCTTGACGCGGTCGGCTTCCCAGAAATTGGGGTTCTTCTTCAGGATCACACGGTCGCCGCGGCGCCATTCCTCGACGGTGAAGGCGCCCGAAGCGATCGGCTTTTCAGCGTAGGCGTCCGGTCCCAGCGTTTCCATTCCCTTCTTGGAGATGACCGATGCGTTGGGCAAGGCCAGCGTTGACAGGAAGGGTGCGGAGGGGTTCTTCAGTTTGATCGTCAGCGTATGCGCGTCGGTGGCAACGGCCGTGTCGATGACCTTATAGGAATCGCCCCAGAGCGAAGCCGCGTCATCGCGGATGCGCAGCAGGCTGAAGGCCGCGTCCTCGGCGGTCAGCGGCGAGCCGTCGGAAAATTTCGCGTCACGGATCTTGAAGGTGTAGGTGAGGCCGTCGTCGGAGGTCGTCCAGCTCTCGGCCAGACCGGGCTCGAGCTTGGTGCCGGTCTTGTCGACGCGCACGAGGACGTCATAGACGTTGGAGAAGACCCAGTTGTCGATGTTCTGCGCCGTCTTGATCGGATCGAACGTCGTCGAGTCTTCGCGGCGTCCAATCGTCAGCACGCCGGCGGCTTCGGCATAGCTGGCGCTGAGTGTCAGGCCTGCCATGATGGCTGCGAGCCCTACGGTTTTCCATCTGTTTTTCATCTCTGTGTTCCCTTGTTGTTATCGTGAATGTTTCTTCGGTTGCGGCGGTATGAAATAGTTCTCGCGCTCGGCGGCGGAGGCGTCGCCGAGAAGGCGCTTGTCGGGGTCGATGTCGGGAATGGCGGCGATCAGTGCCGCGGTATAGGGATGCTGCGGTCGCGCGAAAACGTCGGCCGAACGCCCCTCCTCGACGATCTCGCCGCGATACATGACCACGACGCGTTCGCAGAGATTGCGGACGATGGCGAGGTCATGTGCGATGAAGAGCAGCGTCAGCTGCATCTTTGCTTTCAGTTCCTGGAACAACTCAACGATCTGCGCCTGAATGGTCACGTCGAGAGCGGCCACGCACTCGTCTGCGATGATCATCTTCGGGTCGACAGCCAAAGCGCGCGCGATACCGGCGCGCTGGCACTGACCGCCGCTCATGCTGCGCGGCTTGCGGCCGGCGAATTCGCGCTCGAGGCCGACCAGGTCGAGCAGTTCGTTTACACGTTCGGGAATGGCCGAGGGGGCGATCTTGCCCTGGACCTTCAGGACCTCCGACAGCGTCTGTCCGATCGTCATGCGCGGGTTGAGCGCGTTGAAGGGGTCCTGGAACACCATCGCGGCCTCGCGGCATATCCGCGCCAAACCGGCTGTCGTCTGCTGCGCGAGATCGATGCCGTCGAAGGTGACATGTCCTGATGACAGCGGCGTCAGGCCGAGGATAGCGCGCGCCAGCGTGCTCTTGCCGCTGCCGGATTCGCCGACGATGCCGACGCTTTCGCCGGGCATGACCCGGAGGCTGACACCCGCCACCGCGCTCACTGTCTTCGAGCTGCCTTTGAAGAGACTGCCGCCGGTATTGAAACGGACATGCAGGTCGTCGATTTCCAGAAGCGGCTGGACCGCATGTCCCGTGCGATCGGTCTCCGCCGACGGTGTGGCTGTTTCGTCGGGCATCGACGGGTGGCTGGCGATCAGGCTTACCGTGTAGGGGTGCTGCGGATGCGTCAGGATCGCGCGCTTCGGTCCCTGTTCCAAGAGCTGGCCGCCGCGCAGGACGGCGATGCGATCGCAGGTCTGGGCGACGATGCCGAGATCGTGGGTAATCAGGATGATCGACAGGCCGCGCTTGTCGCGGATATCCATGAGCAGCCGCAGGATCTGCGCCTGGATGGTCACGTCGAGAGCGGTGGTCGGCTCGTCGGCAATCAGGATCTTGGGATTGCACGACAGGGCCACCCCGATCATCGCACGCTGTCGCATGCCGCCGGAAAACTCGTGGGGATAGCTTTCATATTGTCTTGTCGGATCGGGAAAGCCGACCTGCGTCAGGATTTCGATCGCGGCAGCGCGCGCATCCTGGGCATTCAGCCCCTGATGATAGCGGATGCCTTCGGCGATCTGATCGCCGATCCGCATGACAGGATCGAGATGGCTGGTCGGGTTCTGGAAGACCATGCCGATCTCGCCGCCGCGCACGGCAAGCATGTCCGCATCGCTGATCCCGGTCAGATCGCGGCCCTCTAGCAGCACCTGCCCACCATCGATCTTCAACAGCGAAGAGGGCAGTAGTCGTATCAGCGAGCGGCAGAACAGGCTCTTGCCGGAGCCGCTTTCACCGACGAGCCCGAGGATTTCGCCACGGCCGAGGTCGAGCGACACGCCGTCGATCAGCGTGCGAACGGTCTCGTCGCCATGGGCTTTGACTGTCAGGTCGCGAACGGAAAGAAGGGGAGCGCTCATTCGTGGACTCCCAGAATTTCGCCGAGCGCATCGCCGAGCATGCTGAAACCGAAGGCGAAGACGACGATCGACAGGCCAGGGAAGAGCGTGATCCACCATGCGGTAGTGATGAAGCTTTGGCCCTCGGCCACCATCACACCCCATTCGGCGATCGGCGGCTGAACGCCAAGCCCGAGATAGCTAACCGCGGCGCCGCTCAGGAGCACGAGCACGGCGTCGGACATCGAGAACACGATCGAGCCTGCAATGGCGTTCGGCAGAAGATGGCGGAACATGATGCGGAAGCGGCTGAAACCGAGGCTGACGGCGGCCACCGCGTAGTCACTCTTCTTCAGCACCAACATCTGTGCCCTGATCAGTCGTGCATAAGAGACCCAGCCGACCAGCGCCATGGCGATATAGAAACTGCTGAGCCCCGGTCCGAGGATGGCAATGATCGACAGCATCAGCACCAGGAATGGAAAGGCTAGAATGATGTCGACGAGCCGCATGAACAGCGCATCGACGATGCCGCCGAAAAAGCCGGCGATGGTGCCGACCGTCGTGCCGATAATGAAAGGGAAGACCACGCCGATGATGGCGATCTGCAGATCGATCCGGGTTCCCCAGATGACCCGCGAGAGGATGTCGCGGCCGAAATTGTCGGTGCCGAAGGGATGCAGTAGCGACGGCGCCTGCAGGCGCACATCGGCGTTCTGGAATATCGGGTCATAGGGCGCGATCAGCGGCGCGCCGATGGCAAGGATCAGGAAGACCAGCAGGATGCCGGCGCCGACGCAAAGCGCCGGGCGCTTGCCGATGAGCTTGCGCCAGCTGAAGGATGCGGGAGAAGATACTATGGCACTCATAGCGTCACTCTGGGGTCGACGGTGACGGTAACGATGTCGGCGATGAAATTGATAAGAACGGTGGCGCAGGCAAACACCATGGCCACGCCCTGCACGACCATATAATCGCGCGAGAAGATGGCGCGCACCAGAAGCTGCCCCATGCCCGGCAAAGCGAAGACGCTTTCCACGACGACGGTGCCGCCTATCAGCCAGCCGATGTTGACTGCCAGAAGGTTGATGGTCGGAACCAGCGAGTTCGGAAGCACGTGCTTCCAGAAGACGATGCCCTCGGGCATACCACGCGCGCGCGCCGCCGTCGCGACATCCGACTTCAGCCCCTCGATCATCGCGGCCCGCAGGCTGCGAGTCAGGACAGTGGAGAGCGACAAGGCGATCGTCAGGCTCGGAAGCACCAGGTGAGCGAGCTTGTCACCAAACGTCGCGCCGTAGCCGGAAACCGGGAATATGCCGAGTTGCACGCTAAAGACGATGATCAGCATCAGGCCGAGCCAGAACGGTGGGAAGCCAATGCCGAAGGTGGAGATCACCCGCACCGCATGGTCAGCCGCGCCGCCCCGGTTACGTGCGGCAATCGCTGCCATCGGCACCGCGATCAGCACCGAGAGGATGACGCTCGTCAGAACCAGCGCGACGGTGGGTTCGATGCGGGTCAGGATCAGCTTCAGCACGTCGATCTTGTAGAGGATGGATTTTCCCATCTCGCCATTGGCGAGATTGCGCAGGAAGTAGAAATACTGCAGCCACATCGGTTCATCGAGGCCATATTGCGCCCGGATATTGGCGATGGCCGCAGGCGTCGCGCGGGTGCCGAGAATGTTGCGCGCGGGATCGCCGGGGATCAGCCGGACCAGAATGAAGGTGATGACGCTGATGCCGAAAATGACGGGCAGAAACTGCAGCGGACGCGTGAGAACAAATCTATAGCGATGCATTGTGGCGATCGCCCCTTTCCATCCGCATGATGCTTGTTGGCTTTCTATGCATCAGCTTGCCTTGTGCCGCGACAGAAAGTCCAGAAGCGCCGGGTAATAATCGCCGGGGTTCTCGTAGAAGGGCATGTGGCTGGCGTTGGCGAAGACCTTCAGCTCGGCGTTCGGCAGCGCAAGCTTCATGCGCAGCGCGCAGGCGGGCGTCAGTTCGTCATGCTCGCCGGTGGTTATCAGCGTGGGGACGGTAACGCGAGGCAGGTCTGGGATGCGGTTCCAATCCTTGAGGTTGCCGATATAGAGAAACTCGTTCGGTCCCTGCATCGTGCCGTAGGGTCCCATGTTCCAATCGTCCAGCGAGCGGCGGACCGGGGCCGGCCACTCGGGCAGGCGACAGACGTGGCGATAGTTGAGAATGGTCACGGCGGCCTGGTATTCCGGGTGGTCGTATGTGCCCTGCGCTTCGTGCTTCTGCATCATCGCTACCGTTTCCGGGCCAAGTGCTGAGCGCAGCCGTTCAAGCTCCAGAATGAGATGGGGCATGTCTGCGACGGTATCCTCGAGGATCAGCGTCTGCAGGTGCTCGGGGTAGGTAAGCGCGTAGTCGATCGCCAGCCAGCCGCCCCAGGAATGGCCGAGCATGTGCACCTTGCCGAGGCCGAGCGCCTTGCGCACGGTTTCCGTCTCCTCGACATAGCGGCCGATGGTCCAAAGGGCCGTATCGTCAGGCCGGGCCGACGCGCCGGTTCCCAGCTGGTCGAAGGCGACGACACGGTAGCCTTTGTAGATGAGACAGGAATGCGCTTCACGCAGATAATCGCAGGGAAGGCCGGGTCCGCCGTTCAGGCAGAGCACCGTCTCGCTGCCGCTTCCGAAGCTGTAGGCGACAACCTTGAAGCCATCGACCTCGATGTCGTATCGCTGGTCCGGCTCGATTTCACGCCACATTGATGTCTCCGGCAAAAGATTCTTCTTGCTCATTAATTGGGCAAGGCTAAATTTTTATCCCAAACAGCGTTTCGCGCCAGCTATAAGAAGTGATAGGTGGCGCTTCGCTCACCGGGAGTCGGCCATGCTTGATGAGATCCGTGCGATCAAAACACAATTCACCGATCACCAGACTTTGGATGGGCGTATCGATCAGGTCTTCGAGGAAATGAAGGCCCTCGGCTTCGAGGCGTTGATCTATGACTACACGCCGATCCCCTACGATCTGGACGGCGAGATCATGATCCCCTCGCTCTTGAAGCTGCGCAACATTTCCGACGACATGCACGACTACTGGTTCAACCGCGGCTATTTCCGTATCGATCCGGTTCAGCAAGTGGCGCTGCGCACGTCGACGCCGTTCTTCTGGAATTACGATGCCAATGCCGAAACGCTGATCAACCGCTTCATGGGCGAGAATACCGAGCCGGTGGCGCGCTATCTCAGCGAGCGCGACATGTCGACGGGCGTGACGGTGCCGATCCACATGCCGCGCGGCGACTACGCGACGGTCACCGGCATTCGCTACGGTCGCGAGAAGGGCTTCCAGAAGCAGGCTTTGCGCTACATCGCCGATTTCGGGCTGCTCGCCCACGTCTTCCACGAGGCCGCCTTTCCGCTGTTCGACGCGGACGCCTGCAGCGCCGGCAAGGCGCGACTGACCGAGCGGGAGCGCGAGTGCCTGCGTTATTCGGCGGAAGGGCTTTCGGCCAAGGAGATCGCCCGCATCATCGAGCGCTCGGTGCCGACTGTTGTCATGCACCTCAATGCGGCCGCCAAGAAACTCGGCGCCAAGAACCGCACCCAGGCGGTTGTGCGCGCCACGCACTACCGCCTTCTCGAGGACCGGCCATCCTATAACTTGTGATAGCTGCCACGGTTTCAGCGGCCACGCTATGGTTTTCCATCGAATACCCAAAGATGGAGCTATCAGTGACCGCTGTCACGTCGAAGGAAGACTACCTCCCGTTTCGCGATTACCGCACCTGGTATCGCATCACCGGTTCACTCGACAGCGGCAAGCTGCCGCTCATCGTCGCCCACGGCGGGCCAGGCTGCACCCATGACTATGTCGATTCCTTCAAGGGTATCTCCGCGCTTGATGGCCGCGCCGTCATCCACTACGACCAGCTCGGCAATGGCAATTCCACACGTCTGCCGGAAAAGGGTCCGGATTTCTGGACGCCGGCACTGTTCCTTGAGGAACTCGATGCACTGCTAGCGCATCTCGGCATTGCCGATCGCTACGCTTTCCTCGGCCAGTCCTGGGGTGGCATGCTGGGTGCCGAACATGCGGTTCGAAAGCCGAAGGGCCTGAAAGCCCTGGTGATCGCCAACTCTCCGGCCAACATGCACACCTGGGTTTCCGAGGCCAATCGCTTGCGCGAGGAGCTGCCGAGAGAGGTGCAGGACACGCTTTTGAAGCACGAGCAGGTCGGCACACTGACAGACCCCGAATACATCACCGCATCAAGGGTTTTCTACGATCGCCATGTCTGCCGTGTCTCGCCATGGCCCTCCGAAGTCGCCCGCACCTTCGCGATCATGGACGAGGACAACACCGTCTACCGCAACATGAACGGCCCGACCGAATTCCACGTCATCGGCACGATGAAAGACTGGACGATCGAGGACCGGTTGAGCCGGATCGAGGCGCCGACGCTGCTGATCTCAGGCAAGTACGACGAAGCCACTCCGCTCGTCGTCAAGCCTTACGTCGATAACGTTCCCGATTGCGAGTGGGTGCTGTTCGAACAGTCGAGCCACATGCCGCATGTCGAGGAAAAGGAACTCTGCCTCGCCACGGTTTCGAAATTCCTGTCGCGTCACGACTGAGGCAAAAGCGTCCTTGAACGCAATATAGCTATGCGCTGCCCCTCGTGGGGCGGCGCTTTCCTGACGCGGTCACGCCGGAGCGCGGACCGCATCAATCGCAGATCGCTTCCGCCTCGATCTCGACCTCGTAATCGCCGACCAGATTGCCGGCCTCGATCAGCGTGTTGGCGGGCAGGACCTCAGCGAAGGCGCGTCCGTGCGCGCGCGAGACGGGCTCCCACTGATTGGCATCGCGCAGATAGATGCGCGTTCTGACGACGTCTTCCATCTTGCCGCCGAGAGCCGATATCGAAGCCGCGATCTTGTCGAGGATGTAGGTCGCCTGCGCGCCCGCGTCGCCTGATGCGACGCAGCGGTTCGTGCCATGCGTCGCCGTCGTGCCGGACACGAGAATACGATCTCCCACCCTGACGGCGCGGCTATAGCCGGCGATCGGCTCCCAGATGCTGCCGGATGACACCCGCGAGCGCCCTGGACGACCGGGCACTGGCTGAGCCGTATAGACGGATGGAATGGCATCCAGATGGTGGCTGAGATCGCCGGAGGCGGTGAGGAACGGCGGCTTGCGATATTCGTCGCCGCAATCGCCGGGGATGGGTTGCGTCTTTGTAAATGCGGCGTTCAGCGCGGCGTGATCCTCTTCGTCGAGCGCGAAGGAGAAGACGTTGAGATTGTCGCCGCGATGCTCGTTCTCGCCGATGCGCGCACCGACGATCGTGGCGGCGACGGCGTCGTGTTCCAGTACCCAGCGGCTCGCGACGTTTGAGATCGACACACCATGCTTGGCCGCGATGGTTTGGGCGGCGCCGAGAATGCCTTGAAAGGCCTCCCAGCCGCCGGCGGTGTCGATGAAGCGTTTGTATTTCGAGCGGCTCCAATCGGCGATCGACGTCGGCTCGGGTTGGCCCAGCCACTTCTCGGAGAGAAATCCGCCACATAGCGTCCCATAGGCGAGAAGCTTGACGCCGCTTTCGGCGCAGAGCTTCGAGAGCGCACCCGCAGCGCGGCGGTCGACCAACGAGAACGAGACCTGATTGCTGGCGATCTCGATGCCGTCGGCAAGCGCCAGCGCCAGATGTCCGGCGTCGAAATTGGTGAGGCCGAGCGCGCCGATCAGGCCTTCCTCGCGCAGGCGCCGCATCTCGTGCAGGGCGTCGAGCCACGCCGGATGCTCAAAGCTCCACCAGTGGAATTGCAGGAGATCGACCTTATCGACACCAAGCCGCGTCAGCCGCTCCTCGACGCCGCGGCGCACGACATCAGCCGTCATCGGTCCCGGCTCCGGGCACCATTTGGTGAAGGCGACAGGCCGCTGGCCATTCTGATAGCGCGACAGCAGTCGCCCCGTGATCAACTCCGCCGAGCCATAGTGATCGGCCATGTCGAACGTGTCGAAACCGTCGCGCGCATAGGCCTGCAGCACATCGGCGCCCTTGTCGGGATCGATAATCGTGCCGTTCTTCTCGATGTCGGCCACCTGCCAGAGACCGCAGACGATGCGGCTGATGGAGAGATCCTTGGTGAGCGCTATGCGTGGGGGCGTGGTGGTCATGTTTCTATTCCCTGGATGTCTGTTTGCGCTTGCCGGTGAGCGAGGCCAGCGCGTTGGAAGCGCCAAGAATGCCGCGGGGGCGCAGGAGCAGGATGAGGCAGAGCCCGACGCCGATCATGACGATCTGCAGCGATGCCGCACGCGCCTGCTGTTCGGGCGGCACGAAGGCGGAGACGGCGGCGGCCGACAGTGCCCACAGGCCCCAGACCAGTACCGCGCCGAGAATGGCGCCGCGATTGTTCCCAGAGCCGCCGACGATCAGCATCGCCCAGACCTGGAAGGTCAGGATCGGCAGATAGTTGTCGGGCGCGATGAAGCCGATGAAATGGCCTTGCGCGGCACCGGCAAGCCCCATGATCGCGCCGCCGATGGTGAAGGCCTGCAGACGAAAGCGGATCGGCCGCTTGCCGAGCGCCTGCGCCGCGCTCTCATCCTCGCGGATCGCGCGCAGCACACGGCCCCAGGGGCTCTTCGCGAGATGCTGGAGCGCCAGATAGAGCGCCAGCACCACGGCCGCCATCAGCGCGAGATTGGAAAGGGAAAATGCCAGCGGATCGGCGGCAAGGCTCCCGAACGGGCGCGGAATGAAGCCGATGCCGAAGGCGCCGCCTGTCAGCGGCTGCAGGTTGAGCACGCAAAGCTGCACCGTGACCGCAACGCCGAAGGTGGCGATGGCGAGATAATCGGATCGCAGCCTTATGGTCAGTGCGCCGACCAGCCAGGCGGCAAGCCCCGCGAACAGCGCGCCGCCGAGCCAGCCTATGGCGATCGGCATTTCGAAACCGCCGAAGCGGCCGGGCGCATCCGGCGTTGTCAAAAGCGCCGATACGTAAGCGCCGATCGCGACGAAGGCGGCGATGCCGACGTTGAACAGGCCGGTCTGGCCCCACTGGACATTGAGCCCGAGGCACATGATGGCATAGGTCAGCGCCATGGTGAGGAAGAAGGCGGCGTAGGCGATCAGATCAAGGCTCATGCCGCTCTCCCGAACAGGCCGCGCGGGCGAAGAAGCAGGACCGCCACAAGGATGACGAAGGAAACAGCCGCCCGCCATTCGGCGCCGACGATCTGAACGGCCGCGGCCTCCGACAGGCCGACGATCAATCCAGCGATCATCGCGCCGGGAACGCTGCCGATCCCGCCGAGGATCGCGGCTGCAAACAGCGGCAGCAGCAGGTCGTGGCCGAGATAGGGGCGGATCTGTACCAGAAGGCCGGTCATGATGCCGGCGATGCAGGCAAGGGCAGCACCGACGAACCAGACGACGCGGATCACGCGGCGCACATCCACGCCGGCGATGCCCGCCAGAGCCGGATTTTCGCTGACGGCGCGCATCGAGCGGCCGATATCGGTGCGGGTCATCAACAGGTGGATGGCGACGACCGCGACCAAGGACAGGCCGAGCGACAGGAGCTGATCGGGCGTGGCGCGCAGGCCGCCGCCGATCTTCACGGCGATCTGCAGTGCCTTCGTGTAATAGGCGGGCTTCGAGGTGAAGATGAATTCGAGCAGGCTGCGCAGCGCAAGCGAGGCGCCGAAGCTCGCCATGACGAGGATGATGATCGCGCCGCCGCGCGCCCGCAGGCGCCCGAACAGCACCGCATCGACGGCGAGCGCAAGCAAGCCCGTGAGCAGGATCGAGATGACGGCCGCAAGCGGCAGCGACCAGCCGAAGGAGAAGGGGCCGATCGGCTTGGTCAGCGACGTGGACAGGAGGCCGAGGCCGCCGCTGACGGCGAGCGCCAGATAGGCGCCCCAGGAGAGCATCTCGCCATGGGCGAAATTGGCGAAGCGCAGGATCGAATAGGTGAGCGTCACGCCGATGGCGCCAAGGCCGATCATCGCGCCGGCAACCAGGCCGTCCATGAGAAATTGCGGGTTCATGGTGCCTCCGACGCCTGCTTGGTGGTGCCGAGATAAAGCTTGGCGATCAGCGGGTCGCCGAGCAGCGAAGAGGCCTCGCCCTCGTGCCTGATCCTGCCTTCGACCAGGATGACGGCGCGGCTGGCGATTGCGAGCGCCGCCTTGACGTTCTGCTCGACGAGAATGACGGTGACGCCGCCGGCGTTGATCTCCTTCAGCATCGAAAACACCTCGCCGACGATCTTCGGCGACAGACCGGCGGAGGGTTCGTCGAGGATAAGGACGGAGGGATCGACGATCAGCGCGCGGGCGACCGCCAGCATTTGCCGCTGTCCACCCGATAACGCGCCGGCAAGGCGCGAGGGCTTACTGGCGAGATCGGGGAAACGACGATAGAGCGCGGCGATCCGTTCGGCTCGCTGCGCCTTCGGCAGGACGGCTGCGGCAAGCTGCAGGTTTTCGTGGACGGTCAGCGTCGCGAAGATGTTTTCTGTCTGCGGCACGAAGGCAAGGCCTTCGGCGATCTTGCGGTGGGACGCGACGCGGGTGATCTCCCGCTCGCCGAGCAGGACGCTTCCCGAGTGGATTGGCACCACGCCGGCGATCGCCTTGACGAAGGTCGATTTCCCAGCTCCGTTCGGCCCGAGCAGCACCAACAGCTCTCCGGGTGCCACCGAGAGATCGACGCCGCGCACGATCGGCAGATCGGGTTCGTATCCAGCGACCAGCGCACGGGTTTCAAGCGCCGGCGCGGTCATGCGGCCGCTCCGAGGTAGGCTTCGATGACATCGGGATTGGAGGCGACGTCGGCAGGCGTGCCCTCGGCCAGCGGCTTGCCGAGCGCCATGGCCACGACGCGCGAGCAGAGCCGCGACACCATATCCATATTGTGTTCGATCAGCAGGATCGACTTGCCCTGCGCATTGAGCTCCAGCACGCGTTCCATGATCGTTTCCAAGAGTGCCGGATTGACGCCCGCCGCCGGTTCGTCGAGCAGGATCGCCTGCGGGTCGGCCATCAGGATGCGCGCCAACTCCAGCAGCTTGCGCTGCCCGCCTGAGAGAACCTTGGCAGGCTGTCCTTCGAGGCCGGAGAGGGTGACGAACTCCAGCAGCGCGCGCGCCTTCTCGATCGCCAGCCGTTCCTGCTGCCTGACATGACCGAAGCGCAGGAAGTTGGCAAACAGCCGCTCGCCGTCCTGCGCCTGCGCGCCGACAAGCACGTTTTCGAGCACGGTCATCTCGAGAAAGGGCTTCGGGATCTGGAAGGTGCGGCCGACGCCGCGGCCAATTCTCTGTTCCGGGCTTTCCTGCGAGACCTCGCGGCCGCCAATCCAGATCTCGCCCGATGTCGGCTTGAGGCTGCCGGCGATCAGATTGAACAGCGTCGTCTTGCCGGCGCCGTTCGGGCCGATGAGGCCTACCATTTCGCCTTCGCCGAGCCTGAGCGACATGCCGCCGACGGCCACGTTGCCCTGAAACGACTTCACCAGCTCGCGCGCGTCGATCACGGCTCTGGCAGGTTCTGCCACTTTCGGTGGGGCGTCTGGCACTGGCAAAGGCATGGAAAAAAGAAGTCTCTTGATTTGATTGGTGATGTTTGATCAAACTTCACCCCATGGTGAAAAGCAACCGAAAAAAGCAGCGTTCCACGGAGCAGGCTCGATGGTAGTCCCCTCTGCAGGAGCCCATGCGAGCAAGCCGGCCGATCGCGACGACGCACTGTCGCCGGTCGGGCGCGAAACGCTGCAGGACCGCGTCTACGCGCAGCTGCGCAATTCGCTGATCAACGGCATGTTCGATGCCGGCGACGTGCTGCGTATCGTCGATCTTGCCGAGCGGCTGCAGACCAGCACCATGCCGGTGCGCGAGGCGCTTGGCCGCCTCGTGTCCGAGCAGGCGCTGGAATCGCTGCCCAATCGCTCGGTGCGTGTGCCGCTGATCACTCGCGAGCGTCTCGACGATCTGGCCCGCGCCCGCATCCTGATCGAGGGCCAAATGGTTGCGCTGGCGCTGCCCAATCTGACGGATGACGATTTCGCTGTGCTGAAGCAGATCAATATCGACTGCGACCTCGCTTTCGAGCAGCACGGCAAGGATATCGGCCATGTCACCTCGGCGCTGAACCAGCAGTTTCATTTCCACATCTATCATGCGGCGCGCTCGCAGGTGCTGATCCCGATCGTCGAGAGCCTGTGGCTGCAATCGGGCGCGATCATTCGCAAGGCCGCGCATATTCACGACGAACAGGGCGGACTTGCCGCCACCAATCATCATTGGGCGCTGATCGATGCGCTGGAAAAGCGCGATGTCGAGGCTGCGATGCAGTCGCTCTCCAACGATATCAGCCGCTCCTTCGATCTCATCCGCGGGCGGCTGGATGCCGAACCCGACGGCAATGCATCGGGAGACGATCATGGCTGAACCCATCAACGACGGCTTCGACCTGTTCGATCTGAGGGTCGACGTGATCATTCCAGACGGCGGTGCCGTCTATTGCGGCGCCAGGCCGGGTGATCATTTCGAGCTCAGAGGCGAGATGCTGCACCTGCCGGAAGGGCAGGGGATCTCAATCTACTCGCTCTCCTCCGTGCTGCCGCTGCTCGCGGCCAAGCAGCGCCCGACCGATCGCAACGACTGGATGACGACGGACGCCGACATCGCTTGCCCGGACCCCAATTGCTCGACACGGCTCAGGATCACCCGCACGGGTATCCGCCGTTTCAGCCATGCCGCCACCACGGCGGTTCCCTTGAATGACGAATAGGCCGAAAGATATGCAGCGCATTACCATCGCCCCCGGTTACGAAATCTCCCGCGTCATCCGCGGCGGCTGGCAGCTGGCTGGCGGGCACGGTACGATCGATGGCGACAGCGCCGTCGAGGACATGATCGCATTTGCCGATGCCGGGATCACCACTTTCGACTGCGCCGACATCTATACCGGCGTCGAGGAACTGATCGGCCGTTTCCGCGTCGCCTACAAGAACCTGCGCGGCGCCGAGGCGCTGTCGCGCATCCGCGTCCACACCAAGTTCGTGCCCGATCTCACGGTCCTGCCAAACATCAGCAAGGCCTACGTCGAAGGCGTCATCGATACCTCGCGCAAGCGGCTTAACCTCGATTGCCTCGATCTCGTGCAATTCCACTGGTGGGCCTATGACATCGAGGGCTGGCTCGAGACGGCCGGCTGGTTAAAGGAACTGCATGAGGCCGGCAAGATCGGCAAGATCAGCGGCACCAATTTCGACACGGATCATATCGACAAGATCATCGGCTCGGGCGTGCCCTTCACCTCGTTGCAGCTGCAATACTCGCTGCTCGACCGGCGCCCGGAAAAGCGTATGGTGGCGCTTGCTCAGGAGAAGAATTTCGCGCTGTTCTGCTACGGCACCGTGGCTGGCGGCTTTCTCGGCGATCGCTGGCTCGGCCAAACGGAGCCGGAGCATCCGCTCGAAAACCGCTCGCTGACGAAATACAAGCTGATCATCGACGATTTCGGCGGCTGGGATCTGTTCCAGGCTCTGTTGTCGACGCTGCGAGGGATCGCCGACCGGCACGACACCGATATCGCCACCGTTGCCAGCGCCGCCATGCTGACCAAGCCAAGCGTCGCGGCGGTGATCGTCGGCGCCCGCAACAGGGAGCATCTGAAGTCCAATCTCGCCATCGCCGATATCGCGCTCAGCGAAACGGATAGAGCCGAGATTGATGCGATCCTTGCGCGATCAAAGCCGCTCGACGGCGACGTCTATACGCTGGAGCGGGACAGGGAAGGCCGCCACGGCAGCATCATGAAATACAATCTCAACAAAGGGGAACAAAAATGAAAACGACATTCCTGCTTTCCGCCATGGTTGCTGCCCTTGCGGCGTCCACGGCGCCGACGTTTGCTGCCGATTGCGACATCACCGTCGGCCTCGTCATGGAACTGACCGGCCCTGCCGGTGAATATGGCCAGGCGGGCGCGAAGTCCGTCGAGATGGCCTTCCGCGATATCAACGACGCCGGTGGCGTCAACGGTTGCAAGATCGTTGCCGACACGCGCGACAGCCAGAGCCAGGGCAACGTCGCCGTCGATCAGGCGACCCAGCTCGTCAACATCAAGAAGGTGCCCGTCATCATCGGCGGTATCATCTCGTCGGTATCGATCCCGATCCTGACATCGGTAACAGCGCCGGCTGGCGTCGTGCAGGTCTCGCCCGCATCCTCTTCGCCGACGCTGACCGAGCTTGGCCGCAGCGGCAAGACCAACGGCGTCTTCTTCCGCACCATCACGTCCGATGCGCTGCAAGGCACGGCGGCCGCGAAATTCGCGATGGATCAGGGCCTGAAGAAGATCGCGATCATCAACGTCAACAACGACTTCGGCGTCAACATGGTCAAGGAGTTCGCGACCGCCTACCAGAAGCTCGGCGGCACGATCACCTCGACGACGCCCTATAACGAGAAGCAGTCGAGCTACGCGTCCGAAGCCAGCGCCGCCATGGCCGGCGATCCCGATGCGCTCTATCTCGTTAGCACGCCGGTCGATGGCGCGACCATCGCCCGCGCCTGGGTTTCCGGCGGTGGCAAGCAGACCTTCTTGTTGAACGACGGTATGAACTCCAAGGACTTCATCGAGAGCGTCGGCGCGCAGTACCTGGAGAACGCCTACGGCACCTCCTCGGGCACCAGCCCGACGGCGTCGACCGAATATTTCAACGGCAACTACGAGGCCTTCTCCGGCGGCATCTCGCCTTCTGCCCCAGCCGCCGATCGCTCTTATGACGCGGGTGCGATCGTGGCGCTGGCGATCGCCAAGGCCGGCAAGGCCGATGCGGCAGCCATCAAGGCAGCAATGCCGGAAGTTGTCGCCGCGGGTGGCACGCCGATCCATGCCGGCAAGGAGGAGTTCGCCAAGGCGCTGCAGCTCATCAAGGAGGGCAAGCCGGTGAAGTATGAAGGGGTTATCGGTCCTGTCAGCTTCGACACGTACGGCGACATCACCGGTCCTTTCCGGCTGTGGAAGATCTCCAATGGCGAAGTGACGACGGTCGGCGAATTGAGCGCCGAAGAGGTCACCAAGATCAAGACCGCGCAGTAAAGGTGCCAGGCGACATGGGAGCTGTGCTCCCATGTCGCACCAGTCTGGTCTGGGCGCCTATGCGGTTTGTTGGGTAAGCAGTGTCGTTCGCGGATCGCGCCGTGTAAAAACGATACGATGCATTTGGCAACCAACACGACAGGCCATCGACACATGAAAAAACGCCCAATCCTTTCGATCTGTTCGATCGCCAGCCTGCTCGTCATGACATCCGCGGCATCCGCCGAGGATCTCGAGAATGGGCGGCGGGTGTTCAGGCTGTGCGTTGCCTGTCACACGGTCGATTCCGATCGCAACGGTTTCGGCCCGCATCTGAAGGGTGTCTTCGGTCGTGCGGCTGGAAGCTTGCCCGACTACCGATATTCAGATGCGATGAAGACGGCCGGTGCCGGCGGACTTGTCTGGGACGAGGCCGCGCTCTCGGAATTTCTATCCAGCCCGAAGAAGAAAGTGCCGGGAACGAAGATGAGCTTCGGCGGCCTCTGGACGGCTTCTGAAATCACCGACCTTATCGCCTATCTCCGAGCCAATCCCTAGATGCCGCAAATGTCGGCCCACCACGACTTGACGTCTCGGCGCCGGATCGCCTAAGTCACACTTGATGGTTCCCGAAGGGATGACTTCCGACGGGATTAATAGGGAACACGGTGCGGATGACCCGAATGGGGCCAAGACCGTGGCTGCCCCCGCAACTGTAAGCGGATTGCCTGATGTCCTTGTGGTGTTCGTCTTGAACACCATGCCACTGCGAAGCTCTTCGTGGGAAGGCAGATGTCGGGTGCATATTCGCAAGCCAGGAGACCTGCCGTCAAAATAGTGTCCACCATCCCGGACGGGGTTGTCCGGAGAGGAGCATCATATGATGGTTTTTGACGTCAGCCGCTGGCGCGGTCCCGCTTTATTCCCCTCCGCAAATCTCATGTCCGTGATCCTGCGCTAGCGTTCGCCGCCGCATGATGTCAGGCGAGCGCTTTGCTGTTTCGTCCTGCATCATCCGCGGCGGTCCCCGCTTCGAGTTTCACAGCCACAGCCAGTCGGCTGCGGGCTTCAGCCATACATGAGGACCAATATGAACCGCATCATCCTGCGAACCGCGCTGCTTTCGATCGCGACGGCTTGCGCTTTCACTACCTTTCTCCCCGCCGCCCATGCAGCGGCAACGACCTATCCGCTGACGATCACCAATTGCGGCCAGCAGGTGACATTCGACAGCGCGCCGACGAAGACGGTCTCGATCGGCCAGGGCATGACCGAAATTCTCTATTCGCTCGGCCTCGCCGACAAGATCGTCGGCACGGCGGTCTGGGTCGGGCCGGTGCTGCCCGCCTATGCCGAGGTCAACCAGAAGATCAAGCGGCTGGCCGACAATGATCCGAGTTTCGAATCCGTCGTCGGCCAGGAGCCGGACTTGGTTGCGGCCGAGTTCGAATGGCATGTCGGCACGCAAGGCTCGGTCGGCAAGCGCGAGCAGTTTGCAGGGCTCGGCATCAAGACCTATGTCTCGCCGGCCGATTGCGTCGCGAAGGTCAACACCGATGGTGGTGACGGCGTGCGCAGCGAGCTCTTCACCATGGAGCTGATCTATCAGGAGATCGCCGAACTGGCGGAAATCTACGACATCCAGGATCGCGGCGCGGCCCTGATCGCTGACTTGAAGAAGCGCGAATCGGATGCCGTGGCATCGCTCGGCGGGTCCGCGAAGGATCTGCCCGTCGCCTTCTGGTTTTCCAGCAAGGAAGTGCAAGGCGATGCCTTTATCGCCGGCAAGAACAGTGCGCCGGCCTATATTCTGAAGACGCTCGGCGCCCGCAATGTCGTCAGCACCGAGGAAGAGTGGCCGCTGGTCGGCTGGGAAACTATCGCGCAAGCTAATCCTGGTGTCATCGTCATCGCCACCATGGACCGCCGCCGCTATGCCGCCGACGATCCGAAGGTGAAGATCGATTTTCTTGAAAAAGACCCGGTCACCAGCCAGCTCGATGCCGTCAAGGACAGGCACTTCGTCGAGATGGATGCGCAGTCGATGAACCCGACGATCCGTACCATCGATGGTCTAGAACGCCTCGCCGCCGGCATCAAGTCCTTCGGTCTTTCCAAGTGAGGCACGCGTCGATAGCCCACCGAGGATGGAGAGCGCTGCTTGTGCTCTTCGTCCTTGCCGTCGTGGCATTGGGCTTTGTCATCAGTCTCGCCGTATCCATCGGCGAGATCTCCATTCCTGTCGGCACGACGGCCAAGGCAGTTACAAACCGCGTGCTTGGCACCGGCTTCGAACTCAGCCGCATCCATGAAGGCATCATCTGGGATTATCGCCTGAGCCGCGCGCTTGTCGCCGCCAGCGCCGGAGCGGCTTTGGCGCTATGCGGCGCGGTGCTGCAGGCGTTGCTGCGCAATCCGCTGGCTGAACCCTACGTGCTCGGCATCTCCGCCGGCGCGTCCACCGGCGCCGTCGCCGTCATGATCCTCGGCTTCGGCTATGGCGTCCTGACGCTTTCGGCCGGCGCCTTCGTCGGCGCCGTCGCGGCGTTCCTGCTGGTGTCTTTGCTGGCGGCGGGATCGGGCGGTGGGACGGACCGCATCATTCTCGCGGGCGTCGCCGGCTCGCAACTCTTCAACGCGCTGACATCCTATATCGTCACGACATCGGCCAATGCCGAGCAGGCGCGAGGTGTCATGTTCTGGCTCCTCGGCAGCCTTTCCGGTGTGCGCTGGCCGGATGTCTATCTTGCCGCTCCCGTGGCGATTGGCGGCTTTCTCGTCTGCATGCTTTACGCCCGTGCGCTAGACGCCTTCGCCTTCGGCACGGATGCGGCGGCAGCGCTCGGCATTCCCGTTGCCGGTATCCGGATCGTGCTGCTCGCGCTCACGGCGCTCCTTACCGCGACGATGGTCAGCATCGTTGGCTCGATCGGCTTTGTCGGCCTAGTCATTCCGCATGCAGCGCGATTTGTGGTCGGGCCGGGGCATGGGCGCCTGTTGCCGGCAACGGCGATATCCGGCGCCATCTTCATGGTGGTCGCCGATATCGTCTCGCGCGTCATCATCCCGCAGCAGGTGCTGCCGATCGGCGTCGTCACCGCGCTCTTCGGTGCGCCGGCATTCGCGCTCATTCTCTACAAGGCGAGGCGGCCCGCATGAGCATTTCCATCAGCGATGTGCATTGGGCAACGTCAGGCGTGCTTGTTGTCAAGGGTGTGAGCCTCGAGGTCCCCACTGGCCAGACGCTCGGCCTGATCGGGCCGAACGGTTCGGGAAAATCCAGCCTGCTGCGATTGATCGGCGGGTTGCGCAAGGTGAAGAGCGGTGTCATCGCGCTCGGCGATACCGGCATCGACACGCTTGCACGCCGCGATATCGCCCGGCGTGTTGCCTTTGTCGAGCAGCAGGCCACGACCGAAACACAGGTGACGGTCACCGAGGTCGTCCGTCTCGGGCGCACGCCGCATCGCGGTCCGCTGGCGCCTTGGAGCGCCCATGACGAGGAGGCGGTCGAGAACGCGCTGCGGCAGGTGGGCATGGTCGAGAAGGCGCGGCAGCTCTGGCACACACTGTCGGGCGGCGAGCGCCAGCGTGTGCATATCGCCCGCGCACTGGCGCAGACGCCGACCGAGCTTCTGCTCGACGAGCCGACCAATCACCTCGACATCCAGCATCAGCTCGAAATCCTGTCGCTGGTTGCCACGCTGCCGATCACCAGCATCGTTGCGCTGCATGATCTGAACCTCGCCGCCATGTTTTGCGACAGGATTGCTGTGCTTAGCCAGGGTCGACTTGTTGCGGTCGGACCGGCGGACGAGGTATTGACCGAAGGCTTGATCGCCGACGTGTTCGGGGTGCGCGCCCATATCGAGCGCTCGCCGCATCATGGTCGGCAGCATATCCATTTTCTTGCCTGTATTTCTTGAGGTCCGATGTCCATCAGACAAACCAATTTCGATTTGAAGGAAGAGATCAGGGACTACTGGTCCAAGCGCTCGCAGACATTCGATCTTGCCTTCGGCCACAGGATACCGCGCGGCCCGGAGTTCGATGCTTGGCAGCAGCCGATGCGCGATCATCTGGGGCCGAAGCCCTTGCGGGTCCTCGAACTTGCCTGCGGCACTGGTGAGGTCACGGCGGTGATCCACGATCTCGGCCACGATGTGACTGCGCTGGATTTCTCGGAGGCCATGCTGTCCATCGCCAAGGCCAAGCACGCCGGCAAGGAACGGTTGCGCTTCGTGCTGGCGGACGCTGAAAACCCGATGGAGCCGGATGGCCGCTACGACGCGATCATCTGCCGGCATCTGGTGTGGACGCTGACTGATCCTGCAAAGGCGTTCGGCGAGTGGCATCGGGTGTTGAAGCCGGGTGGCACACTTCTTGTCTTCGACGGTGATTGGGCGAAGCCGACAAGGCTCGGCCGCGCTGCGGCATGGCTCATCCGCCGGATCGATCGTTTCTGCGGCGCTGACCGGCATTATGACGGCGCGATGAGCGAGCGCCACTCGGCGATCATGGCTGGACTCCCCTTCGGCGCCGGGCTGCGGCCGGATGATCTCGTTCCGCAATTGAAGCAGGCCGGCTTCGTGGATTTCGAGATATCGTCGCATGGACCGATCGCGAAAGCCCAGCGGCGTGGCGCCAATCTGCGCAACAAGCTCAGGACGCTGGTCTATCGGCGCTTCATTCTCGTCGCGAAATCCGCAGGCGTTTCATAAGGTAGCAACAGCTGAATTGCGAATTCTGCAGCCTGTTGCCATCGCAGCATGTTGACGTTATCGGCTAGACGAGGTCATCTGCGCATAACGGCATGGCGCTCATGCTTGCGGTGATCGGCACGGGAGGCCGGATCACCGTCTGGAAAGGCCGAGCGCCGGCAGTCTCAAGGGAGGAATACGCCTGTCAGTCAGCCCGATCGGATCGGGATGGGCTGAGACCCTTGAACGCTAGGACTCCCGGAATGGCATACAGCACGACGATCGAACGAACGCGCTTCGGCTTTCGCGATCTCAAGGACCTCCTCGCAAAAGCGACGCCGGAACGCTCCGGCGATCAGCTCGCCGGTATCGCGGCCAGCGGACCAGTCGAGCGGCTCGCCGCGCAAATGGCGCTTGCCGATCTGCCGCTGAAGGCGTTTTTGGCTGAAGAGGTTATCCCATCGGAGAGCGATGAGGTCTCGGCGCTGATCGCGAGGCAGTTCGACGCGCAAGCCTTCGCGCCGATCAGTTCGTTCACTGTGGGCGAGTTTCGCGAGTGGTTGCTGAAGCCGGAAACAGACCAGCGGACGCTTGAAGCGATCACATATGGCATCACCCCGGAAATGCTGGCGGCCGTTTCGAAGATCATGCGGCTGCAGGATCTGATCGCTGTCGCCGCCAAGCGGCAGGTCGTCACACGCTTTCGCAACACGCTCGGTCTGACCGGCCGCCTGTCGACCCGCAACCAGCCGAACCACCCGACCGACGACAGCCGCGGCATCGCCGCTTCGGCGATCGATGGCCTGCTGATGGGCTCCGGCGACGCGGTTATTGGCGTCAACCCGGCGACTGACAGCGTCGAGGACTATGTGCGGATCGTCTCGCTGCTCGACGAAATCCGCGAGCGGCTCGCCATCCCCACACAGACTTGCTGTCTCGGCCACGTTACCACCGCCATTCGCGCTGTCGAGGCGCGGGCGCCGGTTGACCTGATGTTCCAGTCGGTCGCGGGTTCGCAGAAGGCCAATGAAGGCTTCGGCATCGATCTGGCGTTGCTGAAGGAGGCGCAGGATGCCGGACGGTCGCTGAAACGCGGAATGCCGGGCGCCAACCTGATGTATTTCGAAACAGGGCAGGGTGCAGCGCTCTCGGCCGACGCGCATTTCGGCGTCGACCAGCAGACGATGGAAACCAGGGCTTACGCGGTCGCGCGCGAGTTCGATCCGTTGCTGGTCAACACTGTGGTCGGCTTCATCGGTCCGGAATATCTTTTCAACGGAAAGCAGATCATCCGCGCCGGTATCGAGGATCATTTCTGCGGCAAGCTGCTCGGCCTGCCGATGGGCGTCGATGTTTGTTACACGAACCATGCCGATGCCGACCAGGAAGACATGGATACGCTGTTGACGCTGCTTTGCGCGGCAAACGTCAATTTCGTCATCACGGTGCCCGGCGCCGACGACATCATGCTGAACTACCAGTCGCTGTCCCACCACGACGCGGTGTTCTGCCGCGAGACCCTTGGCCGCCCACCGGCGCCGGAGTTCGAGACGTGGCTGCGCGATGTCGGACTGACCAATGATGCCGGGGCGCTATCGGGCGCGCCCGCCATGCTGACCGATTACCTGTCGAGGGCCGCTCTTGTCTAAATCCACCGCCACCGAACTCAGAGCCGATTACCAGCCGACCACCGTCGATCTGGCCGAGATGACCGATGCGCGCGTCGCGCTCGGGCGCTTCGGGTCCGGAGCGCCGACCAAGGCGCAGCTGGCTTTCCTGCTCGATCACGCACGGGCCCGCGAAGCCGTATGGTCGACGGTCGACGAGGATCGGCTGAAGAGCGATCTCGATGCGCTCGGGCTGGATGTCGTGTCGGTGGAGAGCATGGCTGAAGATCGCGGCAGCTATTTGCGCCGGCCTGATCTTGGCCGCAAGTTGTCGCGCGCTTCGGTCGAGCGGCTGGATGCTCTGCCGTCTGAGGGCAAAGGGTGCGACGTCGTCATCACCATTGCCGACGGTCTCTCGTCAAGCGCGGTCGATATCAATGCGGTCGCGCTCGTGCGCGAACTCGCGGGCCTGTTGCGCTTAGCCGGCTTGTCGATCGGCCCGATCGCCGTCGCGCGGCAGGCGCGCGTGGCGCTTGCGGACGAGGTCGGCGAAATTCTCGGTGCGCGGATGACGATCGTGCTGATCGGGGAGAGGCCGGGTCTCTCCGCTGCCGACAGTCTCGGCGCCTATATCACCTACGAGCCATCCGTCGGCACACCGGATTCACGGCGGAACTGCGTCTCGAACATGCGCGAGGGCGGCCTGTCGATGGAGCAGGCGGCGAAGACCATCGCCGGTCTCATCGCCGACATGACGAAGACAGGTGTGAGCGGCGTCGGCCTGAAGGAAGCGCTGGTGAGGCTGCCCAGCGCTTCGTGATCGGCGTCAGCGGATCCCGGCCCGTGCGCGCGGCCGCGTGTCGTTGCGCTCGTGCTCGAAGATGGCGCCGGGAAGCGGCAGCTTGCCGCGAATGATGTCCGAGCCCTTCTCGCCCACCATGATGGTCGGCGCGTTGGTGTTGCAGGAGGGAACGCGCGGCATAACGGAGGAATCGCAGACGCGTAGGCCTTCCAGTCCGTGCACCTTGAGATCGAGCCCGACGACCGCGTCCGCGCCCGTACCCATCTTGCAGGTTCCGACGGGGTGATGGTCGGTCTTGGCGTTGGCGCAGCCATAGTCGAAGAGCTCGTCGTCGGTCATCACCTTCGGTCCGGGAAGCCGCTCGGCCAGCACGAAGGGCTTCAGCGCCGCCTGCTGCATGATTTCCCGCGCGATCTTCAGGCCTTCCAGCGACATCGTCCGGTCATGCGGGTCGGACCAGTAGTTCGGATCGATCAGCGGCGCTGCCGCCGGATCGGACGATTTGAGCCTGACGGTGCCGCGCGAGCGCGGGTGGAGATAGGCCGAGTTCAGCGTCACGCCGGCATTCTTCAGCCGCTCGACGCCCGCCTCGATGCCGGAGCCGAGGCCGAGGTGGAACTGGATATCGGGAGAACGCGCATTCGGGTCCGCATACCAGAAACCACCAGTCTCGAAGAGCGAGGACGCAACCGGGCCGGTGCGGAAGAGGATGTATTCCAGCCCCGCCCAGACCGTCCGGTGCAATTTGGCGACGCCGTCATAGGTGTGGTCGCCGGTACATTCGCAAATGACGAAGAGGTCGAGATGATCCTGCAGGTTGCCGCCGACGCCGGGGAGATCGTGGTGCACCTTGACGCCAACGGATGTCAGATGATCGGCCGGGCCGATGCCGGATTGCAGCAGGAGCTTCGGCGAGCCGATGGCTCCCGATGACACCAGCACTTCGCGTTCCGCGCGGATCACTTCGGAGCCCTTGTCCGTCACGACTTCGACGCCGACCGCTCTTGTTCCCTCGATCACGATCCTGCTCACGCGGGCGCCGGTGCGGATCGTCAGGTTCTTTCGGTCCTTGATGGGCGAGAGATAGGCGAGTGACGCGGATGAGCGGCGGCGGTCGCGCTGGGTCAGCTGGTAGAAGCCGACGCCCGCCTGCTGCTTGCCGTTGAAGTCATGATTGTAGGGAATGCCGAGCTCCTGGCCGGCACGGATATAGGCGTCGCAGATCGGCAGCGCGGAGACCGGCATCGAGACACCGAGCGGTCCGCCATAGGCGTGATAGTCGTCGGCGAAGCGCTGGTTGTCCTCGGCGCGCTTGAAGTAGGGGAGGATCGAGCGGTAGTCCCAGCCCTCGCAGCCGTCCTCGCTGGCCCAGAGATCGTAGTCGGCTGAATTGCCCCTTGTGTAGAGCTGGGCATTGATGGACGAACCGCCGCCTATCACCTTTGCCTGCGTATAGCGCAGTACCCGGCCTTTCATGTGCTTCTGCGGAACGGTTTCCCATCCCCAGCTGGCCACACCCTTGGTCATCTTGGCAAAACCGGCCGGCATATGAAACAGCGGGTTCCAGTCACCGCCACCGGCTTCCAGAAGCAGCACGCTGACATCTGGATCTTCGCTCAGCCTGCTGGCGAGCACGCAGCCGGCGGGACCCGCGCCCGTTATGATATAGTCAAAGCCCATTGGTTCTATCCTGTCACAAGCGGGGAATGGAAAGGCCGCCATCGGCGTCGATGACGGTGCCGGTCGCAAAGGCGAAGGCGCCGGAGGCAAGGGCGGAGCAAATCCGGCCGATGTCGTCGGCCTCTCCCCAGCGCTTCATCGGCACGAGCCCGCCTTCGATCAGCGCGTCGTATTTCGAGGTCACGCCTGCCGTCATGTCGGTGCGGATGATGCCCGGTCGGAGTTCGAAAACGGAGACGCCCGATTCCGCCAGGCGCAGCGCGAGCCCCTGAGAAAAGGCCGCAAGACCCGCCTTGCTGATGCAGTAGTCCAGGCGCTCCGGCGAGCTTGCCTCTGCCGATACCGAGGTGATGTTGATGATCGAGCGCGGGTGCGGCTTGTCGCCCGAGACAAGCATCGCTTTCACCACCGCCTGGGTGAAGAACACCGTGCCGCGTAGGTTCGTGGCCATGATCGTGTCGAAATTGTCAGGCGTCAGCCTGAGGAAATCGCCCCTGACCACGGCGGCCATTCCGGCATTGTTGACCAGGCAATCGATGCGCCCGAAGGCCTGCAGGATCGCGTGAACCGTTTCCTCGTGCTTTTCGACAGCGGAGATATCCGCCTGCAGATAGATCGCATCGCCACCGTGCTGCTTCAGCTGCGCAACGGTCTCGTCCGCGGTCTCCGCGGCGCCGACGCCTGTTATCACGACATTGAAGCCTGATTTGGCTAGCGCGCCGGCGATGCCGAGGCCAATGCCGCGACGGCCGCCGGTGACCACGGCGACGGGCTTGTCCGAATGCGTCGTCATGCTCTCAAATCCTTTGAAGCGATATGGTCTGCGACGCGCAGCGCCTGGCTCGCCACCGTCAGGGCCGGATTGACGGCCGCCGAGGTCGGCAGGAAGCTCGCATCGACGACGAAGAGGTTCTGGTGATCGAAGGCGCGGCAGTAGATGTCGAGCGGAGCCGACGCCGGGTCGCGGCCGATCCTGATGGTCCCGCATTGATGCGATGGCGTGCGCTTGTCGAACGGCCGGCTGAGCACCAGAGGAAAACCGATCGAGCGCAGGATGTCCTTGAGCTTGGAGACCAGCGAGAGGTGGGCATCCCAGTTGGTGCGATGCCATTTCAAGACGATGCGGTCGCCATCGACCATCACCCGGCTTTCCGGATTGGGAACGTCCTCGCTCATGGCGTAGAAATCGATCGCATGGCCGGTGATCCGATTGAGCAGCCATTCCGGGACATTCGGCAGCGATCCCTTCAATACCTTGCCGGAGATGCGGCCGAGCAGCTGGACATTGCCGAGCGGCGGTCCGCCATTGCCGTCGGACAAATAGAAATCGTTGAAGGCGAAGGTCTTCTGGTAGATCGAAGTGTTGCGATATCGGGGCGAGACACCGATTACGGCCGAGGAGTTGTGGTTCATGAAGTTGCGCCCGACCTGGCCCGACGAATTGGCGAGCCCCTCGGGAAACCGGTCATTTGCCGAGCGTAGCAAGAGCACGGCGGACTGGACGGCGCCGGCGCTCAGAATGACGAGCTTGGGATGCAGTGTGCGGGTTTCGCCGCCTTGCCGGTAGGTGACGCCAGAGATGCGGCCGTCGGCATCCGCTTCCAGCTTGATGACGGGAGAGTTGGTCTGAAGGCGGACATTGTCGTGTTTCAGTGCCTGCGACAGTGCGGCCGTTTCTGCATCCATCTTGCCGTCGTCGGAATTCGGATGCGCGTCCCAGGGGGTTGGCGCCTTGGCCAGCCATTTGTCGATATCGACACCCAGGGGGAGCGAGAAGGGGTGCAGCCCCTTCGCCTTCAGCCGCGCCCTGACATCGGCGATGGCTGGTTCTTCGCGCACCGGTGGGTAATCATAGGGTGTCGAGTGGGAAGGCTCCGTCGGATCGTCGCCGAGCGCACCGCGCACCCGGTACAGTTTCTCGGCGCGGCCATACCACGGCTCCAGTTCCTCATAGGGAAACGGCCATGCAGGCGAGACGCCTTCGCGGTGATGGATCTCTTCGAAATCCTCGCGGCGGTAGCGCGAGAGCACGGCGCCAAAGAATTTCGAATTGCCGCCGACATTGTAGTAGTTGCCGGGATTGAAGCCGGTGCCGTCGGCCTCGTACCAGGTCTCCTTTGGGCGGAAATGGCCGCGCTGGAAGATCGCCCGCTGGTCGCGGTTGACGGGATGGTCGGCGATCCGTTCGCCGGCTTCGAGAATGAGGATCTCGGCTCCGGTGGGAGCCAACCCGGCAGCGACGGTCGCGCCACCGATGCCCGAGCCGATGATGACGATATCAGGTGTTCTGTTCATATTGCTGTCCCGCCGTCAGATCACGCGATCCGCGCCTGGCTCTGCGGGTCGAAGAAGACCACCTTGTCGAGGTTGAATGCCAGCCGCGCGTTCTGGCCGGGCTGAATGCGTGCATCGGCGCGCAGTCGCGCAACGACCTCCTTACCGCCCAGTTTCGTCACCGCGAAGGTGTCGGATCCAGCCGGCTCGACGACGTCGATGAGGCAATCGCCCTCGGCAAGCGTTCGCGCGTTGCGGTCGGCGCCATCGGGGTCGGTCAGCGCTTCCGGCCGGATGCCGAAGACGATCTGTCGGCCGGCATGCGCCTGCAGCGCTTCGCGGCCCGGCGCGATCGGCAGGCGGATCGGCTCGCCGCTCGGACGGGCGAGTGAGACGGAGAGCCCCGTCGCGCCCTGTTCGATGGTGCCGGACAAGAGGTTCATGGCCGGAGAGCCCATGAAGTCGGCGACGAACATGTTTGCGGGGTTGTTGTAGATCTCGGCTGGCGTGCCGAACTGCTGCACCTCGCCGTCCTTCATCACGGCGATCTTGGTTGCGAGCGTCATCGCCTCGATCTGGTCGTGCGTGACGTAGACGATCGTCTTGCCGGTCGCCTGGTGCAGGCGCTTGATCTCGATGCGCATGTCGACGCGCAGCTTGGCGTCGAGGTTTGAGAGCGGCTCGTCGAACAGGAAGAGCTTGGGATCGCGCACCAGCGCACGGCCCATGGCGACGCGCTGCCGCTGGCCGCCGGAAAGCTGGCTCGGCTTGCGGTCCAGCAGATGGCCGATCTGCAGCACCTTGGCCACCTTGTCGATCGCAGCCTTTCGCTCGTCGGCCGGCACACCGCGCATCTCCATGCCGAAGGAGATGTTTCCCGCGACCGTCATGTTCGGATAGAGCGCGTAGCTCTGGAACACCATGGCGATATCGCGCTTGGATGGATGCAGATCGGAAATGCTGCGGCCATCGACGCTGATGTCGCCCTCGGTGATGGCCTCAAGCCCGGCGATGGTGTTGAGCAGCGTGGACTTGCCGCAGCCGGACGGGCCGACCAGCACCAGGAAGCCGCCCTTCTCCAGCTCAAGATCGATGCCCTTGAGGATTTCCAGTGCGCCGAAACGCTTTCTGAGGCCTGAGATTTCGAGAAAAGCCATGGGATTATCCTTTGACCGCGCCCGCCATCAGACCGCGAACGAAGTAGCGGCCGGCGAGGATGTAAACGAGAAGCGTGGGCATGGCGGCGATCATCGCGGCGGCCATGTTGACATTGTATTCGACAACACCGGTCGAGGTGTTGACGACGTTGTTCAGCGCCACCGTCATCGGCATGGACTCGCCGGTTCCCGCATAGGCGGATGCGAACAGGAAGTCGTTCCAGATGTTGGTGAACTGGTAGATGACGGTCACGACGATGATCGGCAGCGAGTTCGGCAGCATGATGCGGCGGAAGATCTGGAAGAAGCTCGCGCCATCCACCTGCGCCGCGCGCACCAATTCCGTCGGAAACGCTTCGTAGTAGTTGCGGAAGAAGAGCGTCGTGAAGCCGAGACCGTAGACGACGTGGACGATGACGAGGTTGACCGTCGGATTGCCGAAGCCGAGCGACATGCCGATCTCGTTGGTGAGCGTGTTGCCGAAGCGGCCGAGGCTGCCGAGAATGGTCGCCATCGGCAGCAACACCGACTGGAACGGAATGAAGCAGGCAAAGAGCATCAGGCCGAAGACCAGCGTGTGGCCGGGGAAGCGCCACTTGGTGAGCACGTAGCCGTTGAGCGCGCCGAGGATGGTCGAGATCGCGACGGCGGGGACGACCATCTTGATCGAGTTCCAGAAGTAGCCCTTGATGCCGGCGCAGGTGAGGCCGACGCAGGTCTCGCCCCAGGCCTTGAACCAGGGCTCCAGCGTCGGCGCCGCCGGTAGCGACAGCATGTTGCCGTTCTGGATCTCGTCCATCGTCTTGAACGAGGTGACGAGCATGACGAAGAGCGGCATCAGGTAGATGATCGCGAAGATCGCCAGTACGCCGTAGATGAAGATGCGGTTGAACAGCCGCATGCGTGCCATGCTGGAGGCATCCGATGTGATCGTGCTCATCGCGATTTCTCCCGCAGTTCCGAATAGAGATAGGGAATGATGATCGCCGAGATGGTCATCAGCATGATCACGGCGCTGGCCGAGCCGACGGCCATTTCGTTGCGCTTGAAGGTGTATTCGTACATGAAGTTGGACGGCAGCCAGGCGGAGCCGCCGGGGCCGCCCGAGGTCAGCGCGACCACAAGGTCGTAGGACTTGATCGCCATATGCGCGAGCACGATGAAGGCCGAGAGAAAAACGGGGCGGAGAAGCGGAATGATGATGCGGCGATAGAGTTGCACCGTCGAGGCGCCATCGATCTGCGCCGCCTTCATGATCTCGCTGTCGATGCCGCGAAGGCCCGCCAGAAACATTGCCATGACGAAGCCCGAGGCCTGCCAGACGCCGGCGATGACGACGGTGTAGATCACGAAGTCCTTGTTCTTGATCCAGTCGAAGTGAAAGCTCGTCCAGCCGAAATGATGCAGCGTCTGTTCCAGGCCAAGGCCCGGATCGAGGAACCATTTCCAGGCAACGCCTGTCACGATGAAGGAGAGCGCCATCGGATAGAGGAAGATCGGCCGCAGAATGCCTTCGCCACGGATCTTCTGGTCGAGCAGGATGGCAAGCAGCAGCCCGAGGCCCAGGCAGATCGCGATATAAAGGAAGCCGAAGATCCCCATATTGGTGATCGACGTGTACCAGGACGACGGCGGATCGCTCTCGAAAGTCCAGCGCCAGAGCCGTTGATAGGCGCGAGGCCCGGTCAGCGCGTAGGACGGAAAGGTCTTTGAATTGGTGAAGGACAGATAGACCGTCCAGAGGATGAATCCGTAGACGAAGACCAGCGTGATGGCGAAGCTTGGCGCGAGCACGATTTTCGGCAGCGCGTCCTGCAGCCAGCCGCGCAAGGAAAACGAGGTTCCGCGCTGCGCTGTGACTTCTGGTTTGGTGGTAGCGATAGTGCTCATAACATTCATCCCCCTCCCAAGGGTGACGTTGGCAGTCGACATCTTCCCCGCCATCTGAGGCGGGGAAGACCATGCTTGGAGCCGATTACTTGGCGTCGTCGATTGCCTTCACGAGTTCCTCGACAGCCTGGTCGGAGGTCTTGATCTGGCCGTGAACGAACTTCGAGACGACGTCCTTGTAGGCGTTGGCAACGGCCGGAGGCGCGCCATAACCCTGTGCCAGCGAGCCGAACAGTGTGCCGCCTTCGTTGGCTGCCTTCAGGTCGGCGATGCCCTTCTTGCCGCAGGCGTCGAAGTCGGTGTCCGGCACGTCGGTACGGGCCGGAACCGAGCCCTTGACGACGTTGAAGGCCGACTGGAAGCTCTTCGACAGCGTTGCCGTCGCAAGCGCCACCTGGGCGGCCTTGCGGTCTTCGGGAACGTTGAACATACCGAACATATCGGAGTTGTAGATCACGCTGCCGTCGGTGCCGGGGAAGCGGTAGCAAAGGAAGTCGGTGTCCGGCTTCTTTTTGGCGGCGACGAATTCGCCCTTGGCCCAGTCACCCATGACCTGCACCAGCGCATCACCCTTGATGACCATGGCGGTCGCAAGGTTCCAGTCGCGGCCGGAGAAGTTCGGATCGACATACTTGATCAGCGTGGCCAGGTTGTCGAAGGACTTCTTCATCGTGTCGGACTTCAGCGACTCCTCATCGAGTTCGTTGAAGGCCTTCTTGTAGAATTCCGGTCCGCCGGTCGACAGCACGACGCTGTCGAACATGGTGGCTTCCTGCCAGTTCTGACCACCAAGGGCGAGTGGCGTGACGCCGGCGGCCTTCGCCTTGTCGAGCAGGGCAACGAGGTCTTCGAAGGTCTTCGGCTGCGTGCCGCCGATCTTGTCCATCACGGCCTTGTTGATCCAGAGCCAGTTGACGGAGTGAACGTTGACTGGAGCTGCGACCCACTTGCCGTCATAGACGGAGAACTTCTGCAGCGCTGCCGGAACAGACTTGTCCCAGCCTTCCTTCTTCGCCGTTTCGGTGAGATCGCCCATCACACCGGCTTGCGCGTAGTCGAGAACGGTGTAGCCGAGCATCTGCGAAGCGGTCGGGTAGGTGCCTGCCGCAACCATCGCCTTCAGCGCGGTCATCGCGGCGTCGCCACCGCCGCCGGCGACGGGCACGTCTTTCCACGCGTAGCCTTCCTTCGCCAGGTCGCCCTTCAGCACGTTGAGCGCGGCGGCTTCGCCACCCGACGTCCACCAATGCAGCATCTGCACTTCCTTGACATCGGCAGCGCGGGCCAAACCACCCACGGCACCCACTGCCAATGCGACCACGGCGGTCGCCGTTAGAAATCTGCGCATTTGAAAACCTCCCGTTTTCAAGTTCGCGAAACGAGACCCATTCTCGTTCCGTATCCCCCGCCCTCCTCGAGCGTGGTTTCTGCAGACCGGCTCCCCGCCGGCTGTCAGTTCCTTGGCATCCACCAGTTGGTGCGGCTGCCGATATGCATGTTGAGCGTCTTCGTCTCGGTGTAATCCTCAACCGCATGGCGGCCGAGTTCTCGTCCGAGACCGGACTGCTTGCATCCCCCGAACGGCAGCTCCGATGCGCCGTCCATGAAAGTGTTCATCCAGACGGTTCCCGCGCGTACTCTACGCCCGATCGTCAGGCATGTATCGAAATCCTTGCTCCAGACGCCGGCCGAGAGGCCGTAATCGATGGAATTGGCGATCTCGATCGCCTCCTCGGTGGTCTCGAAGGTGAGGACCGAGAGAACGGGGCCGAACACCTCCTCGCGCGCGACCGTCATCCCCGGCGTGACCTGAGAGAGAATGGTCGGTGCCATGAACTGGCCCATGCCCAGATCAAGCGCTTCACCGCCATGGGCGATTTCAGCGCCGGCACTCCTTGCCGCCGCGACGTAGCCGGCGATCTTGTCGAAGTGCTGCGGCGTGATGATCGCGCCGACCTGGGTCGTCGGGTCGAGGGGATCGCCGACTTTCACATGCTTGGCGAGCGCCGCCACGCGTGCCACGATATCGCTGGCGATGGACTTGTGCAGGATCAGCCGGGAGCCTGCATTGCAGCATTCGCCGGCGTTGAAATAGGCGCCGAACACGGCCGCGTCGATGAAGGCGTCGAGGTCCGCATCCGGGAAGACGATCTGCGGGTTCTTGCCGCCGAGCTCCAGCGATACCTTCTTCAGCGTTTGCGCTGCATTGGTCATTGTCAGCTTACCAACACCTGTCGAGCCGGTGAACGAAACCATATCGACGTCGGGATGTGAGGTCATGATCGCGCCGACCTCGGCGCCCGTTCCGGTCACGATATTGACGACGCCATCGGGAACGCCGGCTTCCTGCAGGATTTCGCCGAGCACGATCGTCGAACCCGAGGTCAGTTCCGATGGCTTGACCACGCAGGTGCAGCCTGCCGCAAGCGCGAAGGGCAGTTTCTGGCCGACGATCAGGAAGGGGAAATTCCACGGCGTGATGATCGAGACAACACCAATCGCCTCGCGCAGCACGACACCCAGTGTGCCGTCGCCGAGCGTATTGTAGCTTTCGCCATGCAGGTCGCGGGCAAGGGCGGCGGCATAGCGCCAGATATCGACCGATCCTGCGATCTCGCCCTTGACCTGGCTAATCGGCTTGCCGGCTTCGATCGCGTCGAGATAGGCGAGTTCATCGGCCCTGGCGGCAATGAGATCGGCGGCCTTGAGCAGGATGGCGGAGCGCTCCGATGCCGTCATGCGCGGCCAGGGGCCGGTGTCGAACGCCTTGCGGGCAGCGGCAATCGCGCGCTCGGCGTCGGCCTTGGAACCTGCCTGAAATCGGCTGACGACGACGCCGTGGCTCGGCGCGATCCGCTCGATCGGCGCGGCATTGCGGGAGATCCATTTGCCGTCGATCAGCATCTTGAAGTCGCGAACCGTCTGATTGGCAAGCGCCTTCGGGTTGACCAGAACCGTCATTACCATTCTCCCTTGAACTGTGCCGGGCGTTTCTCGCTGAATGCGGTAACGCCTTCCTTGAGGTCGCCGGTTTTGGCGACCAGGATCGAGCCGAGCGCCTCAACCGCCGTGCCGTTGTCCTCGCCATTGGCCGACGCGATCATCAGCTTGGTGATCTCGAGTGCGGCGGGTCCGCGTGTCGCGACGCGGCGTGCGTAGTCTTTTGCCGCGTCGACAGCGGTGCCGGTGGCGACGACCATATCGACCATGCCGAGCTGGCGGGCTTCCTCGGCGGTGAAGATCTCGCCGCCCAACGCCATCCTGCGCACTATCTGCGCGCCGAACCGCTTGACGAGGCGCTGCGTGCCCGACCAGCCGGGGATCATGCCGAGGCCCGTTTCCGGAAGGCCGATCTTGATCTGCTCTTCGGCGATCCTGATATCGGCAAGGCCGGCAAGCTCCAGCCCGCCGCCGAGCGCGTGTCCGTTCAGCGCCGCGATCAGGGGAACGCGAAGCGTGGCGAGCCGCTCGAAGACACGATGGCCGTAGCGGACCCAGGCATGCCCGAACTCCTGCGGCGCCATATGCCCCCAGGCCTTGATGTCTCCACCTGCCGAGAAGGCCTTGCCTTCGCCGGTGAGGATCGCGACATGCACATCCGGATTGGCTTCCACCGCGTCGGCGGCTTCCGACAGAGCCTTCAGCATGTCGAGGTCGAGCGCGTTCAGCTTCTCGGGCCGCGATACGGTCATGATGGCGAGAGAGCCGTCGATATCGACGCGCACGGTTCCGCTAGTCATGGAAGGTGCCCTCCAGAACCCGCGCGCTTTTTACCGGAAGCGACAATCCGATCGGCTCTTCCGCAAACAGCCTGGCGTCCATCACCTTGAGGTCCTTGGCGACCAAGAGCGGGAATTCCGACTGATCCAGAATATGCGTCTGCAGGTCGATCCCGGGTGCGATTTCGGTGAGGACGATCCCGTCGGGGGTGAGTTTCATCACGCAACGCTCGGTCACATAGGTGATGTCCTGTCCCTGCTCGATCGCCCGGCGGCCGGAGAAGGTCACGTGCTCGACCTCGTTGACCAGCTTCTTCAGCTTGCCTTCCTTCTCGATCACGAGCTTGCCGTCGGCGATGCCGAGCTTTGCGCCGGCATTGAACATGCCGGAGAAGACGATCTTGCGTGCACGCGCGGTGATATCGACGAAGCCGCCGGCTCCAGCCGTCACATGCGGGCGGAAGGAGAGCTTGGAGACGTTGACCGAGCCATCCCGGCCGATCTCAAGGAAGGACAGGAGCGACGCATCGAAGCCGCCACCCTGGAAATAGGTGAACTGGTAGGGCGATGGCATGTACGCGTCGGCGTTGGAGGCGCAGCCGAAGGCGAAGTCGAGCAGTGGAACGCCACCGACCGCGCCTTGCTCGATCACCCAGGTGACGGCCCCGTGCTGACCCTCTTCCATCAGGATCCGTGGTACATTCGCCGAGATGCCGAAGCCGAGATTGACGCAGCTATTGGCCTGCAGTTCCTGCGCGACGCGACGCGCGATCACCTTCTGGATGTTGAATTCGGGCACACGGAACGTATCTAGCGGGCGGAAGATCTCGCCTGAAATCGCCGGGTCGTAGAGCGTCTGCGTCGTCTGCTTCTGTTCGGGATCGACGATGACGTAATCCACCAGCATGCCCGGTACGCGCACGTCATGCGGCTTCAGCGAGCCCTGCTTGGTGATGCGCTTGACCTGCGCGATGACGATGCCGCCATTGTTGCGCGCCGCGAGCGCCTGGTCGAGCCCGCCGAGATAGGCGCCTTCGTGCTCATAGGTCAGGTTGCCGTGCTCGTCGGCCGTCGTCGCCCTGACGATCGTGACATCGGGCGTGATCGCCGGGAAATACAGCCAGTCGTCTCCCTCGAAGGAGACGCGCTTGACCACGGGCGTTTCCTGAGCGGCGGCGTTCATCGCGCAGCCCTGGCGCTTCGGGTCCACGAACGTGTCCATTCCGACTTTCGTCAGAACGCCGGGTCGCTTGGCGGCCGCCTCGCGGTGCATGTCGAACATCACGCCGGACGGTATGTTGTAGGCCGGGATCTCGTTGCCTGATATCATCTGCCAAATCAGCGGCGGCTCGGCGGTTGACGGGCCGGAAGGGTAGGAGCCGCCGATGATCCGCTTCAGGAGACCCTTGCGCGCGATGTGGTCGATGCCCTTGATGCCGCTCATGTCGCCGGCGGCGATCGGGTGCAGCGTGGTGATATCGCGCGGATGGCCTGTTGCTTCGAAGCGCTCGCCGATCGCTTTCAGCATCAGGTCGGGGCAGCCGAGGCCGCTGGACGAGGAGACCGAAACGACGGCGCCATCGGGGATCAGGTCAGCGGCTTGCGATGGGGTGATGTGCTTGCTCATCTGTGTCAGAGTCCTGTCTTGACCGGCACCGCAGTACCGGTGCGCGCGGCTTGCGCGACCGCAAGGCCCGTCGCGAGCGACCAGATGCCATCCTTGGCTGTTGCCGACGGCCTGCCGTTGCGGGCGACGGCGGCGTGAAACGCGGTGAGCGCGGTCTCGTATAGATTGCCGCCGCTAACCGGCAGAGACTGCTCGCCTTCGGCAGTCCGCAAGGTCACCGTGCCATCCGGCCGCTGGGTCATGACATTGCGACCGATCAGCGATCCCTCGGTGCCGTGCACCTCGAAACCGGTCTCGGCGTATTTCGTGGTGAAGCCGTCGTGGAATTGGGCGATGATATCATCCTCGAAGCGCATGACGCCCATGACGGCGTCTTCCAGACCTTCCTTGCCCATGCCGCCGGCCTGCGAGAACGCGATCACCTCGACCGGGTTTCGTCCGAGCACGTAGCGGAGCGTGTCCGTGTCATGAACGGTGATGTCGAGAATGACACCGCCGCCGGCCTGCGGCTTGTCGAGCCGCCAGCCTTGCAGATGCGGTGGCAGGTAGACGGCGTGGAACACGCGAGCCGAGAGCGGCTTTCCGACCTTGCCGGCCGCGATCGCGTCACGCATCGCGGTGTGGGTCGAGGCATTGCGCAGGTGGTGATTGGTGGCGAGAACGACACCTGCCTCATCGGCGGCCTTCGCCATTGCGTGGGCGTCATCGAGAGAAAGGGCCAGCGGCTTTTCGCAGAGGATGTGCTTGCCCGCACGCGCGGCAGCGATCGCCTGGGCGCAGTGCAACTCGTTGGTGGTCGAGATGTAGACGGCATCGATATCGGGGTCGGAGAGCAGAGCGTCGAGATCGGAGACATGCTTGCCGATGTTATTTTCGGCGGCGTAGGAGCGGGCGCGCTCCGGGCTGGTGCTCATGACGGAGACGACCTCGCCGCCGGTGGCGCGAATTGCTCCGATCACCCATTCGCGCGCGATCGTACTCGCGCCGATGAGACCCCAACGAACCGTCATGCCATTTTCCTCCCAGGCTTGTTCATCGCCGCGCCGCAGCTTTCGCGCACGATCAGGCGCACCGAGCTCACGGCCGATTCCGCTTCCGGTTTTCCGGCGTTGATCTGCTTCAGCAGCATCTGTGCTGCGCGTTGGCCGATCCCCTGCGGATCGACCGAGATGGTGGTCAGTGCCGGCACCGTGGTCTTCGCCTCGATCACATCGTCGAAGCCGACGACCGCGAAGTCCTTGCCGGGCTCGATGCGGCGCGCTCTCAGCCCGTCACAGACCCCGAAGGCCACCGCGTCGTTGAAGCAGACGGCGGCCGTCGGGGGCTCGGGCATGGCCATGGCGCGGGCCAGCGCATCGACACCGCCGGCGCGCGATGGCGCGGAAGAGACGACCAGCTCTTCTTGGAAGCCGGTGCCGGTTTTCGACATGGCGTCCCGATAGCCGCCCAGGCGCTCGTCGAAGACGGCGGTGTCGGGAAAGCCGCCCACGAAGGCGATACGGCTGTGGCCGAGTGCGGCCAGATGTTCGACGGCGGCAAAGGTGCCGGCATGGTTATCGGAGACGAGCGATGAGACCTTGGCGCCGGGGATGTTGCGCACGACGAGCACGACGGGAATGCCGGCCATGACAAGCGGCTTCAGATCAATCGCTTCGGTGCCGCGCGCCGGCGAGATGATCAGGCCCGAGACGCCATGCTCGCGCATCGAGGCGATGACCTCGCGCTGGCGATCGATGCTTTCGCTGGTGTTGGACAGGAACTGCACGAAGCCGGCCGACTGCACCACCGTGTCCACGCCCACGGCGAGTTCGGCGAAGAAGCTGTTGGTCAGATCGTTGACGACAATGCCGATGATCTTTGATCGCGCATTCGCCTGGCGTAGGTTCGCCGCGCCGCGATTATAGACATAGCCCAGCTCCCGCATCACGGCGTTGACCTTCGTGCGGGTGCTCTCATTCACCAGGGGCGAGGCTTGCAGCACCAGCGAAACTGTCGACTTGGAAACGCCGGCAGCTTTCGCGATGTCGATGACGGTGACCCGTCCCTTGCCCATGAATGTCCTCCCTTGGTCTGCGCCAATTTCCACTGTTAATAATTGGAACGTTCCAACTTTGTCAAGCGGAGTTAATCGGGTGGCGCCGATGCATGTGGGCGAATTCACCGAAAAGCATCTGTTGCGGTGCAAAATGGCGCAAAATAATCAATTTCTTTGCTGAGTTTCGTGTCGAAAGCGGTAAGTGGCGCCTTGCTTTTGATGTCGAAAACAGGCTTGCAATTTGGAACGATCCAAATTATTGCATTGTCCACGTCTTGAGGAGGACCCCATGAGCTTGACCTTGAATCTGCCTGACGCCGATGGTGCCGTTCGCGAATATCGCCTTGTCGGAACCCCGATCGAGCGGCCGTCCAAGCCACCGGTATTCAATCGGATTGCCTACGCCGCGGCCCACGTCGTTTCCGATCCGCGCCGGGATTTGGACCCCTGGGGCAAGCCGGCGATCGACTGGGATACGACGATCGCTTTCAGGCGCCATCTCTGGAGCCTGGGTTTCAAGATTGCCGAAGCCATGGACACCTCGCAGCGCGGGATGGGGCTCGATTGGGCAGGCGCGCAGGAGCTCATTCGCCGTTCGCTGGAAGAGGCGCGCCATGTCGAGGGCGCCGATCTTGCCTGCGGCGCCGGTACGGACCATCTCGCGGCTGCCGATGCGCGCTCGCTGGATGACGTGATCAGGGCCTACGAAACGCAGATCGAATTCGTGGAAAAGCACGGTGGCCGCGCCATCATGATGGCGAGCCGCGCGCTTGCCCGCGTCGCCAAATCGCCCGACGATTACATCAAGGTCTATAGCCGCATTCTCTCGCAGGCGAAGGACAAGGTCGTCCTTCATTGGCTGGGCGACATGTTCGATCCCAACCTTGCCGGCTATTGGGGAAGCGCTGATTTCGAGCCGGCGCTTGCGTGCGCGCTTGATATCATCAGGGAAAACCGGAGCAAGGTCGAAGGCATCAAGATCTCGTTGCTCGACAACGCCAAGGAAGTGCAGCTTCGCGACCGGCTTCCCGAGGGCGTCATGTGTTTCACCGGTGACGATTTCAATTACGCGGAACTGATCGAGGGTGATGGCAAGCGCTACAGCCACGCGCTTCTCGGCATTTTCGACGCCGTGGCGCCATCGGCCTCCAAGGCGCTCGCGTCGCTGGCTACGGGCGATACCACGACATTCCGCTCGGTGATCGAGCCGACGGTGCCGCTGTCGCGCAAGATCTTCGAGGCGCCGACGCAATATTACAAGGCGGGCGTGGTCTTCTTGGCCTGGCTGAACGGCCACCAGAGCCACTTCAGCCTGCCCGCCGGCATGCAATCGGCACGCGGCATCAATCACTATGCGGATATCTTCCGCCTGGCCGACAACGCAAGCGTGCTCGATCGGCCGGAATTGGCGACTGAGCGCATGAGGAACTTCGTCGGTGTCTTCGGCGTGCAATAAGCCAGGCGGAAGGCCGCCCGGCTTCTGGTGGTGCTATATCAATGAATAAAAGGACCGGCGTGTGGTGGCGCCGGTCCTTCCGAACGCTAGGCCGCAGCGAAGGGAACAGCCACGAAGGTCTTGTTGCCGCCTCGCTGTACGAGGAGCAGCACGGACTTCTTCTCGGTCTTTGCTGCATCCGCCACCGCGTTCTTAGCTTCGCTCGCGTCGTGAACGGTCTTGTCGTTCACCGACAGGATGATGTCTCCGGTCTGCAGGCCGGCCTTTGCAGCGGGCTTGTCCGGCGCCACGTTGGCGATGACAGCGCCTTCCACCTTCTGCGACAGGCCAAGCTGCGCGCGGATATCCGGGGTGAGGTCGGCAAGTGCGACGCCGATCCTCGGTCCGCTCTGCGCATGCTTTTCAGTGCCGCCGGCACTTGCGAGCTGCTGTCCGTCGTCGCCACCGCCGATCGCGACCTTCAAGTCGACGCTCTTGCCGCCGCGCCAGACCGTCACGGTCTGCTTGTCGCCGGGCGAGAGGTCGGCCACGAGGCGCGAGAGATCCTTCGGCGATGCCACGCTGTCACTTCCGACGTTGGTGACAACGTCACCGGCCTTGAGGCCAGCCTTGGCCGCGGGCGAGCCTTCCGAGACGTCGGCAACCAGCGCGCCTTGCGGCTTGGCAAGGCCGATCGCATCGGCGACATCCTGGGTAACGCCCTGGATCTGAACGCCGAGATAGCCGTGCTCGATGGAGCCGTTCTTCTGCAGCTTGGCGACGATCGTCTTGGCTTCATCGGATGGGATCGCGAAGCCGACGCCGACGCTGCCGCCGTTCGGAGAATAGATGGCGGTGTTGATGCCGACGACATGACCGTCGCGATCGACGAGCGGGCCACCCGAATTGCCGTGGTTGATCGGCGCATCGATCTGGATGAAGTCGTCATAAGGGCCGCTGTGCAGATCCCGGCCGCGTGCCGAGACGATGCCGGCCGTCACGGTCGTGCCGATGCCGAAGGGGTTGCCGATCGCCAGAATCTGGTCGCCGAGCTTCAGCTTGCCGGAATCGCCCCAGGCGATCGTCGGCAGGGCCTTCGGGGCCTCGATCTTGACCACGGCCAGATCAGCCTTGGCGTCGGCGCCGATCAGCTTGCCTGGCAGTTCCGTGCCGTCGTCGAGCGTTACCTTGATATCGGTGGCGTTGGCGATGACGTGGTTGTTGGTGACGATGTAGCCGTCAGGGCTTACGATGAAGCCAGAGCCGAGGGCCTGCGCATGTTCACCCGATTGCGGTGCCTGATGCGGGACCGGAATGCCCTGCTGCTCGAAGAACTGCTTGAACTGCTGCTGCATCTCGGAATTGTCGGTGCCGCCGTCGGCGCCCGATGCCTTCATCGTCGTGACGATGGTCACGACCGCCGGCTTGTCGGCATCGACGACATCGGCGAACGAGCCGCTGCCGTTGGGGGAGGTGGCGACGGCCGCCGGCGACGCTACCGCCGAAGACGTTTCGAATGCATAGGGCAGCGATGCCGCGCCAACGATGATTGCCGCACCGAGAAGGGCTGCTGACCGGCGGCGATTGAGGATGTTTGACATGATGTCTGTCCTTTGGATGTGTTGCTCGATCGCGTGATGGCTTTCACCAGTAGTAGACGCGTGAGATACATATCTGCCGGCCGAACTGTATTTTCAAATTAAATATAGATTAGGTAATGGTTACGTTTTCGTCATTTATTACAAGAGTTTAATGATGTGAGGCGAAGTATATTTCGCGCTCGCTGAGCCGGCGTCTACCTCAGGCCTGATGCTCTTCTCCGGGCCGGTATCTGGGTGGTTTTGAGGGGAATTTCGACCGCGATCGGCCGTGCTTTGTCCTCGGACAAGCTGCCGATCGCGGAAGAGCCTTGGGAGGCATTGCGTGGTCCGCCGCAGGGCTGGGACGCGGCGCTTCACTAGCCCGGTACCACCGGCGCGTCGATACACAGTAAAGTGACCCGCGCCGCGAATTTTTGTCATAAATGAAAGTCACCACCGTCGTTTTGCGTGGCGGCTTCGGCTCTGTTATGGATATTCTGGCAGAAAACGAAACTGAAGCGAAAGCAATCGCACAATGTTCCTGAGCGACCGTCAAACCGAAATCGTCGATATGGCCAAGTCAAAAGGCCGGATATTCGTCGAGGACCTGGCAGCGCATTTCTCCGTGACGCCGCAGACCATTCGCAAGGATCTCAACGACATTTGCGATGCCCAGATATTGACCCGCGTGCATGGCGGGGCGGTCTTCCCGAGCGGTACCGAGAACGTCAAATACGAGGCGCGGCGCCAGATCGCGTCGAGCGAAAAGCAGGCCATCGGCCTCGCCGCTGCCAGCCTCATCCCCAACAATGCGTCGCTGTTCATCAATATCGGCACGACGACCGAGGCGGTCGGCGAGGCCCTCATCAATCACCACGAGCTGATGGTGATCACCAACAACATCAACGTCGCCAACCGGCTTAGGCTGCTGCCGGCCATCGAGGTGGTGATTGCAGGCGGCGTCGTGCGCAGTGCCGATGGCGGCATCGTAGGCGAGGCGGCGGTCGATTTCATCCGGCAGTTCAAGGTTGATTATGCCGTGATCGGCGCCTCCGCGCTCGATGAGGACGGCGCGCTTCTCGATTACGATTTCCGCGAGGTGAAGGTGGCGCAGGCGATCATCGCGAATGCCCGCCATGTCATACTGGTCGCCGATTCCACCAAGTTCGAGCGCACCGCGCCGGTCAGGATTGCCCAGCTTTCACAGGTGCACACCTTCATTACCGATCACTGCCCGGTTCCATCCGTGCGGCAATTCTGTCTTGAAAACGATGTGCGGTTGATCGAGACCAGCACGCAAAGGCAGCCGCAGGCCGAGCTGGCGTGACACGCTTTCCGATATTCTCATCAAGGATGATTGTTGCCCATGAGCCTAGAGACCGTCCGCGCATTCCTCAGCGCATCTGCTCCCGATATCGACATCATTGAAACCGAGATGAGCTCCGCGACCGTCGCGCAGGCGGCTGAAGCGCATGGGGTCGATCCGGCGCAGATCGCCAAGACGATCTGCCTGCGGCTAGATGACGCGCCGATTCTGGTGGTTGCCGGCGGTCTGGCGCGGCTGGACAATCGCAAGTTCAAGGACACGTTCGGCACCAAGGCGCGGCTGCTGAACGCCGAAGAGGTCGTCGAGGCGACCAGCCATCCTGTTGGCGGGGTCTGCCCGTTCGGGCTTCCGTCGCCGTTGCGCATCTATTGCGACGTCTCCCTCAAGCAGTTCGACGTGGTGGTGCCCGCCGCGGGATCGACGAATTCGGCCGTCAGAATCGCAACAGATCGCCTGGCGGAGCTGACCAAGGCAACCTGGGTCGACGTCTGCCAGTAGGCCAATACACAAACAATTGAACCAGATTCAACGCAAAGCTTAAAACGCGGAAAAAGAAACCTATATAAGAAGGCGAAACTCAATTGCTGCCATATAGGAGACTTTAGATGCCTCGTGCCGTTTCGCGTTTTGCCAAGGTTGCGGCGATCGCCGCCCTGACAGGCGTTACCGTATTTGCGTCCATCGGGGATGCGGATGCGCGGCGGGCAGGAAGCTCCGGTTTCGGCAGCCGCGGCACGCGCACGTTCCAGGCGCCGCCGGTCACCCGCACAGCGCCAGCTCCTGCAGCTCCCATGGATCGTTCGATGAGCCAGCGCCCTGAAACCAACGCGCCTGGCGCCGCGACGCAGCCGGCCTTCGGTGGTGCTCAGCAGCGTGGTGGCCTGTTTGGCGGCTTCGGCCGGTCGATGATCGGCGGCCTGGTTGCTGGCGGCTTGCTCGGCATGCTGCTCGGCCACGGGTTTGGCGGCGGCTTCGGCTTCCTCGGCATGCTCTTGCAGTTCGCGCTGATCGCCGGCGCCATCATGCTCGCCGTCCGCTTCTTCGCCAATCGCGGCCAGCAGCCCGCCTATGGCTCGGCGCGTCCGAGCGGCGTCAGCCCGATGGCATCGAACGGTAACTCGTCCTTCCGCATCCCGAGCATCGGCTCGGGCGCGGCCGGCTTTGGCCTCGGCGGCTCGAATGCCGCCCCGCAGCAGCCGCGCAACGATCAGCCGAGTGATGAAATCGGCATCAAGCCTGATGACCTCGACCGGTTCGAGCAGCTCCTGACCGAGGTTCAGACCGCTTACGGTGCTGAAGATTACGGCACGCTACGCAAGCTGACGACGCCGGAAGCGATGTCCTATCTCGCCGAGGAACTGGGCGAGAACGCCACCAACGGCGTTCGCAACCAGGTCAGCGACGTCAAGCTGCTGCAGGGCGATGTCGCCGAAGCCTGGCGTGAAGACGGTTCCGACTACGCGACGCTCGCCATGCGCTATCAGTCCATCGATGCTGTCATCGAGCGCGATGGCGGCCGGGTGGTGAGCGGCGACACGCGCTCGCCGACCGAGAGCACCGAGGTCTGGACCTTCGTGCGTAAATCCGGCACCGACTGGAAGCTTGCAGCTATCCAGGGCACCGAACAGCGCGCAGCCTGAGATCTATGTAGTTGAACCCCTGCCTCAGCCCTCCTGGGCTGCAGCAGGCACGACCCAAAGCGGCCGATCTTCGCGCCGTGGCGCGGCAATCGTTGGAGCGGCTTCCTCTTCGGTGAGGAGGCCGTCTTCGTTTTCGCTGACGTCCACTTCATAGGCATAGTCGTAAAGCATCTCGCAGGCGCGCTCGCTGGCCTTGATCTTGGCCTCGGTCTCGCTGATCGCAGAGGCGATCGCCTTGACGCGGGCGCGCAGCATCGAGCCGAGAATATCGGTCGAAGGGCGCTTTTCCAGGCGCTCCAGATGATGCTCGATACGCGCGGCGTGGCGCTCAAGTTCGCGCTTGGAAAACCGCGCCTTGCGCATGTCCTCGGAGAGATCGTCGCGCATGCGCGCGAGCGGATCGAAAGTGCCCGGCTCGCGCTCGTCCAGCGTCAACTCATTGACGAGCTTCTCGATGACGATCAGCGCCTGCAGATCGACGGGATCGGCGAGCTCGACGTCATAGCCGGTATCGTCGAACACCTTGCGACGAACGGGATCGAGCAGCAGTTCATAGGCTTTCTGCACTCGTCCGAAAGCACTGGGATCGCCGCCGGAATCCGGATGCGTCGTCTTCGCGCGCCTGCGGTAGGCCGACTTGATCTGGTCATCGCTCGCGTCCCTGCGGACACCGAGAATCTCGTATGGATTGGTCACTGTCCCTCCGCTGCTGTCGGACATCGTCGTGACACCCGTGAAGGGCATTCGTCTATCAATGCCGTTCTTCTACCATCACTGGGGCAGAGTTTGGACAAAAGAATGCATAAGTTTGCGTGAACCCCCGGATTGGCGATGCCGTCCACTCCCTGTCCACAGCTTGATGAGGCGCACGCGCTTGCCACGTCTTTTCCCGCGCGAGAATCAATCCATTAGGAAAATCGCATGTCGCGATGAAGCTTAATCGATATTATAGCCGCACCTGCGTTGACGCTGTCAGTCAAATCGAGTTCTATCCGCCACCTTCTTGCGCCAGCCCCGCTGGCGGAGAGCTTCGGAGGACGGTTTCGTGCGTATTATCAAATCGATAGCGGATCTTAGGGCGTGCCTGGAGATCTATCGGCGTGAGGGCAAGAAGATCGGCCTGGTGCCGACGATGGGCTTTCTGCATGTCGGTCACATGGAACTCGTCTTGCGCGCCAAGGCTGAAAACGACGTGACCGTGGTGTCGATTTTCGTCAATCCACTGCAGTTCGGCGCGAACGAGGATCTGGCCCGCTATCCGCGTGATCTCGAGCGGGATTCTGCGCTTCTCAAGAATGCCGGCGTCGACTTTCTGTTCGCGCCCGAGGTGACGGACATGTATCCGCGCCCGATGCTGACGGTTGTCGATGTGCCGGAGATTGGCCGGCAGCTGGAGGGCGAGGTCCGCCCGGGTCATTTTGCCGGCGTCGCCACTGTCGTCACCAAGCTCTTCAATATCGTCCAGCCGCATGCCGCCTATTTCGGCGAGAAGGATTATCAGCAGGTGGTGCTGATCAAGCGGATGGTTGAGGATCTCGCGCATCCGGTTGACGTAGTCGCCGTGCCGACGGTGCGCGAAGCCGATGGCTTGGCCTGCTCCTCCCGAAATGTCTACCTGAGCGAGACGGAGCGCGCCGCTGCCATCATCGTACCGCGAACGCTCGACGAGGCCGCGCGGCTCTATGCCGAGGGATGCGATGATCCCGTGGAACTGGAAGCCGCTTTGACCCGATTTGTGGCGTCGGAACCGCTCGCGAGTGCCGAGGTTGTCGCCGTCAGGCATCCCGAAACGCTCGAACCGCTGACCTCGCTGCAATCGGCGCCGGCGCTCGTGGCGCTTTTTGTGCGGATCGGAAGCACGCGCCTGCTCGATAACCGCGTCATCGGCTTGACGGCACAGTCGAGGGCCGCCTGATGAGCGCGCAGGGCAAGCAGAAGCGACTGACCACGGCCTCGATCCGCTCAATGAAGGGCGGCGACCGCGTCGTTTGCCTCACCGCCTACACGACGCCGATCGCGCGCCTGCTGGATCCTCATTGCGATCTACTTTTAATCGGCGATTCCGTGGGCATGGTGCTTTATGGGATGGAGACAACGGTCGGCGTTACGCTCGACATGATGATCGCCCATGGCCGCGCGGTCATGCGCGGCGTGTCGCATGCCTGCGTCATCGTCGATCTGCCGTTCGGCAGCTATCAGGAATCCAAGGAGCAGGCCTACCGCAACGCCGTCCGCATCCTGCAGGAAACGGGCTGCGACGGGGTGAAGCTCGAGGGTGGTGAAGAGATGGCCGAGACAATCGCCTTCCTGACATCGCGCGGTGTGCCCGTGTTCGCCCATGTCGGGTTGATGCCGCAACTGGTCAACACCGCCGGCGGTTTCCGCTCGCTGGGGCATTCCGAGCAGGAGGCGACGAAGATCCGCCGCGATGCGGCGGCGGTCGCTGATGCCGGCGCCTTTGCGGTCGTCATAGAAGGAACGGTTGAGCCGCTGGCGCGCGAGATCACCGCATCGCTTTCCATCCCCACCATCGGCATCGGCGCGTCGGTCGCCTGTGATGGCCAAGTGCTCGTGTCGGACGACATGCTCGGCTTGTTCAGCGATTTCAAGCCGCGCTTCGTCAAGCGCTTCGCCGAGCTGGGTCCGCTCGTGTCGCAGGCGGTGGAAACCTATGCCGAAGACGTCCGCGCCGGCCGCTTTCCGGGCACCGAGCACACCTTCCAGCCGCGCAAGTAAACGCGTACGCCTTTTGCGCGCTCGCGCCTCGGTAGCGGAAATCGGCGCTTAATTGCATCTTCGCGGAAGTGCGCTACATTCAACTTGCTTCATGTGCGAGTTGCGTCCTGATGATATCGATCGCAGGCCGCCTTCTGGTGAAGCGATGGACGGTGCGATGTCGATCCCGCCGCGTTCGCGGCGGTTATAAGATTTTTAGGAGTGAATTCATTGCTGTAGCCTCCGGCCATCAGCCGAAAGCTCCGCAGCGCCGATAAGGTCTACTCAGCTTGTGTCAGTTTTGGAATTCGGGGGAACTTCTAAGATGCACATCAAGACGTTCAGCCTGCTTCTTCTATGCGTCCTGTTTACGTCCTGCCAAAGAGAAGGCAGGGAGCCCGCCGAACTGACCATTCCAGTGCGTGCCGAACCGGTCGCTCTCCAGGATTTCCGCTACAGCATCAAGCTCACCGGCGCGATCGCCGCCCATATCGAATCCAATCTCTCGTTCCGTGTCAGCGGCAAGGTCACCGAGTGGACCGCCGATGTAGGCGCGCATGTGACCGCCGGACAGGTGATCGCGCGGGTCGATCCGCAGCAGCAGAAGGCCGATGTCGAGGCCGCGCAGGCCGCACTCGTCGCCGCGCAAGCCGATGTCGAGCAGGCAACCTCGGAGTTCGAGCGGCGCAAGACGCTGCTCGCAAGCGGTTCGATCTCCAAGGAATCCTACGATCAGGCGGCAACGGCGCTTGATACATCGAAGGGTTCGCTCGACAACGCCAAGGCGCAGCTCGGTACGACCAAGGATGCGCTCGGCTATACAGAGCTGAGGACGGATGCCGATGGCATCATCACCGCCCGCAATGTCGAAGTCGGGCAGGTGATGCAGGCGGCGCAGACCGCGTTCACATTGGCGCAGGACGGGCCGCGCGATGCGGTGTTCTACATCTACGAGACCCTGCTGCAGTCGAGGCCTGATACCCCGAGGATCGAGGTGGCGCTCGTTAGCGATCCCAATGTGACGGCGTTCGGCAAGGTCACCGAGATCTCGCCGACGATCGATACGTCCACCGGCACGGTGCGCGTCAAGATCACTCTGGAGGAGACACCGCCAAGGATGACGCTGGGCGCGCCGGTGACGGGCTTCGCGCAATCGGCGCCGACGAAGATGATCATCCTGCCCTGGACGGCATTGTTTGCCATCGACGGCAAACCGGCTGTCTGGGTGATCGATCCGAAGGATGAAACCGTCAGCCTGAAGCCGGTCAACGTCGCGACCTATGAGACCGGTCGCGTGATCATATCGGGCGGGCTCGATGTCGGCGAAATGGTCGTTACCGATGGAGGCAAGATGCTGCGCCCGGGACAGAAGGTGACGGTCGAAGGAGGGCAGAGCTGATGCGGCGGTCTTCTATCCCGAAGCTTCTTGCCATCCCCATGATCATCGCGCTCAGCGCTTGCAGTGAAGAAAAGGAGACGGCGCCTCCGATACGGCCGGTCCTGTCGAGCATCATCGAGCTCTCGAACTTGCCGACGCCGAGCTTCGCCGGAACGGTTGCGCCGAAGACGGAGACACCGCTCGGCTTTCGCGTCGGCGGCCTGATGGTGGCGCGCGATGTGAATGCGGGCGATGTCGTGAGCAAGGGCGAGCTCCTGGCGTCGCTTGAACCCACCTCGCTGGAGCTTGCGGTGAGATCGGCGCAGGCTGAGCTTGCCAATGCGCAGGCGCAGCTCGCCAATGCAAGGTCCTCCGAGGAGCGCGCCCGCGCGATTTTCCAAGGCGGAACGGGTACCAAGTCCAGCCTTGAGAGCAGCGTGCAGGCAACCCAGACCGCGCAATCGGCCGTGGTGCAGGCACAGACCGCGCTCGACAAGTCGAACGAGGATCTTTCCTACGCGCAGCTTCTCGCGACCTTCGACGGGGTCGTAACCGCCACCTCCGTCGAGGTGGGGCAGGTGGTATCGGCCGGCGAATCCGTGCTGACCGTCGCCATGCCAGGTGAGCGTGATGCGGTCATCGATATTCCCGAGGGCGAACTGATCCCCGCGATAGGGGATGCCTATTCCATCCTGCTGCAGATCAATCCGTCGATCACGTCGGCAGGTGTCGTGCGCGAAGTGGCGCCGGCAGCCGATGCCGCGACGCGCACGCGCCGCGTCAAGATCGCGCTGCAGAACCCGCCCGATGCCTTCAGGATAGGAACAACAATCACGGCGATCCGGCAGGCTCGCGACGTCAAGAAGCTGTTCCTGCCGGCTTCGGCTGTCCTCAATCAGGACGGCAAGACCATGGTTTGGATCGTCGATGAGAAGGCCGAAACCGTTCGATCTCAGGAGGTGCGGCTGCGCGACAAGACGTCTGCGCATCCGGAGGTCGTCTCGGGTCTGGAGCCGGGCACGCGCGTCATCATCGCTGGCGTCCACAGCCTGAAAGAGGGGCAGAAGATCAAGGTCGAGGGTGGTGCGCGCTCATGAACAAGTTCAACCTCTCCGACTGGGCGCTCGAACACCGGTCGATGATCTGGTACTTTATGATCGTCTTCGCGCTACTTGGGATTTTCTCCTACATGAACCTCGGGCGCGAGGAAGACCCGAACTTCACCATCAAGACGATGACGATCTCGACGCAGTGGCCCGGCGCGTCCGCCGAGGAGACCACGCGGCAGGTCACCGAACGCATCGAGCGCAAGCTCGAAGAACTGGAATCGCTCGACTATACGAATTCGATCACGATCGCGGGCCAGACGACGGTTTTCGTCTACCTCAAGGATTCCACCAAGGCGCGCGACGTGCCGGGCATCTGGGTCAACGTTCGAAACATGGTCAGCGATATCGAGGGTCAATTCCCCTCCGGTGTGCAGACGCCGACCTTCAACGATCGCTTCGGCGACGTTTTCGGCAACATCTATGCCTTCACCGCCGACGGGTTCACGCAGCGCCAGCTGCGCGACTATGTCGAGAGCGTGCGCCGCAGCATCCTGACCGTACCGAATGTCGGGAAGGTCGATCTGGTCGGCGCGCAGGACGAGGTGATCTTCCTCGAATTTTCGACGCGCCAGCTCGCTGCCCTCGGCATCAGCCAGGCCGATGTGCTCAACACGCTGCAATCGCAGAACGCGATCACGCCATCGGGCGTGCTGCAGGCGCAGGGCGAGCGCGTCAGTCTGCGCGTCAGCGGACAGTTCACCTCGGAAGACAGCCTGCGCAGCGTCAATCTGCAGGTCAACAACCGCTTCTTCCGGCTGAGCGATATCGCCACCATCACGCGCGGCTATACCGATCCGCCCACCGCGCTGTTTCGCGTCAACGGCATGCCGGCGATCGCGCTCGCAATCGGCATGAAGCAGGGCGCCAATCTGCTTGAGTTCGGCAAGGCGCTGCAGGCCGAGCTGCGCAAGGTACATGCGACCCTGCCGATCGGCATCGAACCGCATCTCGTTGCCGACCAGCCTGTCATCGTTGAGGAGGCAGTGTCGGGGTTCACGCGGGCGCTCGCGGAAGCGATCATTATCGTGCTGCTGGTGAGCTTCGTCAGTCTCGGCTGGCGTGCGGGGCTGGTCGTTGCCTTCGCGATCCCGCTCACCTTGGCGATTACCTTCGTCTTCATGGAATATGACGGCATCTCGCTGCAGCGCATCTCGCTTGGCGCACTGATCATCGCGCTCGGCCTGCTCGTCGATGACGCGATGATTGCCGTGGAAATGATGGTCGCGCGGCTCGAGGCCGGCGATCCGATCACCAAGGCTGCGACCTACGTCTATTCGCATACGGCCTTCCCGATGTTGACCGGAACCTTGGTCACCGTATCAAGCTTCATGCCCGTCGGTCTCAACAACAGCGCGGCCGGCGAGTTCACCTTCTCGCTCTTCGTTGTCATCGCGGTGTCGCTGGTCGTGTCGTGGATCGTGGCGGTGGTGTTCGCGCCCTTGCTCGGGGTAACCATCCTACCCAAGACAATGAAGCGGCACGAGGAGAAGAGCGGCTGGTTTGCAAACGGCTTCGCGAAGATCCTCGATGTCTGCATGCGCTTCCGCTGGATCACCATCGCGGCGACGGTCATCGCGTTTGCCTGCGCGGTCTACGGCATGCGCTTCGTCCAGGAACAATTCTTCCCGTCGTCCGACCGACTGGAACTGATCGTCGACTTCTCGTTGCCCAACAACGCCTCGATCAACGAAACCGACAAGCAGATGGCGCAGTTCGAGAAGGAGAAGCTGCAAGGCAATCCCGATATCGAGCGCTGGTCCACCTATGTCGGGCAGGGCGCGCAGCGCTTCGTTCTGTCCTTTGACGTGCAGCCGCCGAGCCCCTCTTTCGGCCAGGTGGTGATCATCACCAAGAGCCTTGAAGTGCGCGACAAGCTGCGCGTGGATCTTCAGGAGTATCTTACCAAGACCTTCGTCGGCACCGACGCCTATGTGAAGCTGCTCGACATCGGCCCGCCGGTCGGCCGCCCGGTTGCCTATCGCCTCAGCGGTCCTGATATCGAGGGTGTTCGCCAGCGCGCGTTGGAACTCGGCGCGATCATGAGCCAGAATCGGTCACTTGGCGATGTGGTCTACGACTGGAACGAGCCGCAGCGTGTCGTGAAGGTCGATGTCCTCCAGGACAAGGCGCGCCAGCTCGGCGTCACCTCGGAGGATATCGCGTCGGCGTTGAACGGCATCGTCGGCGGCGCGTCGGTGACGCAGGTGCGCGACGATATCTATCTGATCACCGTCTTGGCGCGCGCCCAGGCATCCGAGCGGCGGTCGATCGAGACCTTGCGCGACCTGCAGCTGCGCACCAGCAATGGCAACTCCGTTCCCTTGGCGGCGATCGCGAACTTCCGCTACGAGACCGAGCCGCCACGGATCTGGCGCCGCGACCGCCTGCCAACGGTCACGGTCAAGGCCGCCGTCATCGACAACAAGCAGCCGGCGACGGTCGTCGATCAGCTGGCCAAGGACATCGACGCCTACTCCGCCCAGCTGCCGACCGGCTTTACGCTTGAGGTGGGCGGCAGCGTCGAACAGAGCGCCAAGAGCCAGGCGCCGATCGCAGCCGTGGTGCCGATGCTGTTTACGATGGCGACGATCCTGATGATCCAGCTGCAGAGCTTCTCGCGGCTGTTTCTGGTCTTCGCGGTGGCGCCGCTGGCCTTGATCGGCGTGGTGATCGCGCTTCTATCGAGCGGTGCGCCGATGGGCTTCGTGGCGATCCTCGGCATCCTCGCCCTGATCGGCATCCTGATCCGAAACTCGGTGATCCTTGTCGTCCAAGTCGAGGAGCTCAGGCGAGAGGGGCATCATCCCTGGGATGCGGTGCGAGAGGCGACGCAGCATCGAATGCGGCCGATCCTGCTGACGGCGGCGGCGGCGAGCCTGGCGCTGATCCCCATCTCCCGCGAGGTGTTCTGGGGGCCGATGGCCTATGCCATGATGGGCGGCATCATCGTCGGCACGGTGCTGACGCTGCTCTTCCTGCCCGCGCTTTATCTTGCCTGGTTCAGGATCAAGCGACCGGACGGCGATGAGCATGTTGCGGAAAAGGAAGTGACTGGAGGTGCGGGCTGATCAGGCCCGCAGCCAGTCTGCGATGCCGCGCGCGGCGGCGCGACCGGTCGCGAAACACGCGGTGAGCAGATAGCCGCCCGTTGGGGCTTCCCAGTCGATCATCTCGCCCGCGACGAACAGGCCGGGCCGCTGCTTCAGCATGTAATGCTCGTCGATCCCATCCCATGCGACGCCGCCCGCCGACGAAATGGCTTCAGTGATCGGGCGCGGAGCGACGACCTGGATAGGCAGTGCCTTGATCCGCCGCGCCAGTCGAGCGGGGTCACGTAGGTCGGCATCATCACCACATTCGCGAACGAGGTTCGCCTTCACGCCATCGAGGCCGGCGCCTTTGCGCAGCCGATTGGCGAGGCTCGTCTTGGCGTCCTGCCGGGCGAGATCGCGCTCGATCCGCTCCAGCGCCCGCCCGGGCATCAGGTCGACAATGAGTTCGACAGGCTGTCCAGATGCCAGCGCGTCTCGCAATGCCGCGGCATGGGCGTAAACCAGGCTACCCTCGATGCCGTGTTTGGTGACGACGAACTCTCCCTGCGTCGATCCCGCCGGCGAGGTCGCCACCACGGACTTGACCGCAGCGCCGGCGAAGCGCTCGCTAAACACCGCGCTCCAGTCGATATCGAAGCCGCAATTGGCTGGTTGGAAATCGTGAACCGTAACGGCCTCATTTCGCAACCAATCGACCCAGCGACCGTCCGAGCCAAGCCGCGGCCAGCTCTGGCCGCCGAGGGCGAGCAGGGCGGCATCGGGCCGCACAACGCGGTCGCCTTCGGGCGTTTCGAACAGATAGCCGCCGTCGGAAAAACCCTGCCAGCGGTGTCTCGTGCGGATCGTCACCCCCTGCGCGTCCAGTCGCCTGATCCACGCGCGCAAGAGAGGCGAGGCCTTCATCGCCACGGGAAAGACGCGCCCCGAGGTTCCAACGAAGGTCTCGGTCTCCAGATCGGCGGCCCATTGCCTCATGTCGTCAGGGCGAAAAGCGTCGAGCGCATTGCGCAGGCGCTCGTTGGCGCTGCCGAAGCGCGTCGCGAAGCGCTGATAGTCTTCGGAATGAGTGATGTTGAGGCCGGATTTTCCGGCGAGCAGGAATTTGCGCGCGACCGTCGGCATCGCCTCGTAGACCGTGACCCTATGCCCGGCTGCAGACAGAATCTCCGCCGCCATAAGCCCCGCCGGCCCACCGCCGATGATGGCTACCTCTTTGTCCGACATGTATTCGCCCGCAATTGAACTCGCAGGCCCGTCATGACGCGTGCGCTCAATATACGCAACCCCGCCAAGGCGGAGCCGCGTGCAATCACGTTAGATCTTGATGCGAACGGAACGCACCAAGCCCGACAAAAAAAGACGTCAGTCCACGAAACGCGGGGTAAAGCGCGGCTGGGCCGAGGCTTCTTCCTCTTTCATGGCGTCTTCGTGGTACCAGCAGCTGTCGTAGACGCAGGGTTCCAGATCTTTTTCCAGGTCAACCTTCTGGCGAAGCGCCGATGAAGCGAAGCGCTTCGTCGGGAAAGCGTAAATCGTTGCCGACTCGTGATGCACACCAGTAACCATGTCATGCCTCCAAATTGAGTCCGCCCTAAAGCGTTAAGAGAGACAATAACACAGTTGCACAGAGAATGCGCTATTTGATTGAAAAAAGTGCAGCAAATGTTTGAATCATGGGCAAACGCGATTTGAACAGCTTTATATCAGAAATTAGCAGAATACATAAAATATGCATTTGCATAATAAATGTTCAAGATGGGTATTGTGCGGAAAAAACTGACGGCGCCGCCGTTCATCTTTTTCCAGCGAGACGCTCGATCGATAGGCGGCGTAAAGGCTTGAGTCCACTGGCACTTCAGGGCCCGCACCGATTGCCGGGCGCCTGCCTGAACGGCACTGTATCGGCCCTTTCCGCGTGGTCTTTTCACCCCTCGTCGCGAACTGGCACGCTACATGCATACTCTTTGGCATCCCTCCACGGGCAAGGCGGCTTCGGCTTCCGCGTCCCTGGGACCTGCTGACACCTTTGTTTTGAGAGACTCGCAAATGACCAAGTATAAGCTCGAGTACATCTGGCTCGATGGATACACCCCGGTACCGAACCTTCGTGGCAAGACGCAGGTCAAGGAATTTGCAGAATTCCCGACGCTCGAGCAGCTGCCGCTCTGGGGCTTCGATGGCTCCTCCACGATGCAGGCTGAAGGCCGCAGCTCCGATTGCGTGCTGAAGCCCGTCGCCGTTTATCCGGACCCGGCCCGTACCAACGGCGTACTCGTCATGTGCGAAGTCATGATGCCTGATGGCGTTACCCCGCATGCTTCCAACGCCCGCGCAACCATCCTCGACGACGAAGATGCTTGGTTCGGCTTCGAGCAGGAATACTTCTTCTACGAAAACGGCCGTCCGCTCGGCTTCCCCGAACAGGGCTACCCTGCTCCGCAGGGTCCTTATTACACCGGCGTTGGCTACTCGAACGTTGGCTCGATCGCACGCGAAATCGTCGAAGAGCACCTCGACCTTTGCCTCGCTGCCGGCATCAACCACGAAGGCATCAACGCCGAAGTGGCCAAGGGCCAGTGGGAATTCCAGATTTTCGGCAAGGGCTCGAAGCGCGCCGCCGACCAGATCTGGATGGCACGCTACCTGCTGCAGCGCCTGACTGAAAAGTACGGCATCGACATCGAGTATCACTGCAAGCCGCTCGGCGACACCGACTGGAACGGTTCGGGCATGCATTGCAACTTCTCGACCAAGTTCATGCGCGAAGTTGGCGGCAAGGCCTACTTCGAAGCTCTGATGGCCCAGTTCGACAAGAACCTGGAAGCTCATATCGCTGTCTACGGTCCTGACAATGACAAGCGTCTGACTGGCAAGCACGAGACTGCTCCGTGGAACAAGTTCTCCTACGGCGTTGCCGACCGTGGCGCTTCGATCCGCGTTCCGCACTCCTTCGTCAAGAACGACTACAAGGGTTACCTGGAAGATCGCCGCCCGAACTCGCAGGGTTGCCCTTACCAGATCGCTTCCCAGGTTCTGAAGACGATCTCGGAAGTTCCGACGGCTGGTTTCGCTTCGGCTGCTGCCTAAGCCAAATCCTGATTGATTGTGATGGCGCCGGTCGGAAGGCCGGCGCCGTTTCTTTTGGATTGCGCCTCATGTGCCTCGCATTGGCACGGCGATCGACCAAGGTCGCGATTTCTTCCCGCCGATCCCGATGTTTCTAAACCCTGTTCGTGATCGCCATCGTCTAACGGTTGAAAAACTCAACCGAACGGCCGCATTCCTTTTGCGTTATAGTCTCTTTTCACTATACTTGTGTTGGATCATCCAAACGCGAGTTACCCTTGGTGTCAGTGGCTAAGCACAGCCTCCTGCTTCGCTTGCTCGGAAAGCCCGCGCTTTTCGCCAATGACGGCGAAATCGTGCTTCCGGAAAAAGCCTATCCGCTCTTGGCTTTCGTGGCTGCCTCGTCGCAGTTTTCGATGGAGCGCGAGACGTTGCGGGGCATGCTCTGGCAGTCCGATGTGTCGAAACAGCGCGCCGGCAGCCTCAGACAGCTGCTTGCCCGCATCGATCGCAGCGTGCCGGAAGGCTTTCCCCGCCTGATCACCGCCACCAATACGCATATCACACTCAATGCCGAGCACTGGGCCACCGATGTCCTGCTGCTGCGCGATGCTACGCATCCGCTGGCGCGGAGCGATTGGGCTCTGCTTCAGGGCGAGCTGCTTGAGGGTTTCCGCGCACCGACGATGGAAGCCGATGAGTGGGTCACGATCGAGCGCCGCCGCATCGCCGAATGCCGCGATGCGCATCTGATGACGCTGCTTGATTCGCCCGAAAAACTGACGCTTGCCGATACCGTGTTGCTGGCCGGGCTGCTCGTGGCTACCGATCCAGCGAACGAGGCGGCCTGCCGCGCGCTGATGAAGGCGCATGCGACGGCGGGCGATCTTGGCTCGGCGCGGCAAGCCTATTTCCGCTGCCGCAACGAATTGAAGGCCGAGTACGGCGCCGAGCCGGATGCGGCAACGCAGGCGCTTGCGCTGGAGTTGGGCATCATCGCGCCGGCGGCCCCTGCCGTAGCCGAAGCCGCCCCCGTCCGGCCCGCGACCGCCGATCCGCTCGGCCAGCCCCGCGTGCTCATCCTTCCGCCGGAAACGATGTTGTCGGAGCCGCTGCTGCAGCGTGTCGGCCGGGCGCTCCTCGAAGACGTCACGATCGGCCTCAGCCAGCAGCGCGGCTTCAAGGTGATCGCCGCGCATACGAGCGTCGAAATCCTGAACCGCAGCTTGGCTACCGGCGAACTGCAGCCCATGCCGCCGGAATTGCGGTTCGATTACACCGTCTATGTGACCATCCACGGCCGCGAGGACGAGATCTATGCAACCTGCCGGCTGACCAAGACATCGACCGCCGAAGTGCTTTGGGCGATCGACCTGCCGCTTGCGATGCAGAAGGTCAACCAGTCCTTCGGCCAATTGGCGCGGCGCATCGTCATGACGCTCGCCGATACGATCGAGCGGCGCGAATTGACGGATATGATGCACGATGTCTCGCCCTCGGCCTATCGGCTGTATCTCGAGGGCAAGCGGCTCGTATCGAAGACCGATCTGCAGCATCTGCGGCAGGCGCGTAAATGGTTCAAGTCGGCGCTGTCGAGACATGACCGCTTCTCCTCCGCCCATGCCGGCATGGCCCGGGTGCTGGGCATGGAATGGCTCGTTCGCGGCATGAAGGACACGGCACTTCTGGAAGAGGCCGATCGCTCGGCATGGCAGGCGCGCGATAGCGATCCGAACAGCGGAAGAGCCATGCGCGAGCTTGGCTTCGTCGCGCTCTATCGCCGCCGCTTTGCCGATAGCCTCGATTTCTTCGCCGAAGCGCAGATGCTCAATCCGAATGACGCTGATATCCTGGCCGATCACGCGGATGCGCTTCTGCACGACGGGCAGAGCGATCGGGCACTGGAACTCAGCCACGCCGCGCTGAAGCTCAATCCGCTGCCGCCGGATTATTACTACTGGAACCTGGGCGGCATTCATTTCGTCCAGGAAAATTACGCCAAGGCGATCGAGGTGCTCGACCGCGTCAAGGACCGGCCGGCGACCTCGCGTCTGCTTGCCGCAGCGCACGCCAAGAACGGCGATAAGGCCACCGCAGCCCATTATGCCTCGGTTGTCCTCGAGAATTTTCCGGATTTTCGCACGGAAGATGTCTGGCGTTTCGTGCCGGATCGCAACCCTGACGATACTCGCCAGCTGATAGACGGACTCAGGATGGCTGGTCTGTCCTGAAGTGCGACACATGACGGTTTTGACCGTTAATTAGCGAAATTTTCAGTCACACCGGAATAACGCCGGCCGGTCACAGTCTCTCCTGTCCGCAGCAAATGCTGCCACCAAAAGGAGAAAACCATGACCAACGCAATCAAGTCCACCGTTCGCCTCTCCGCTGCTGCCCAGGCCGTCCTGAAGCAGAATGCCGTTCAGCTCGACACCAATGCGACCGCGAACATCGTTCACGCTCTGAAGTTCCGTTGAGGTTTTTGCGAATGTCTGTTCAGGCAGCACTCACGGATCTGGCTGGGGATCTAAGTCTTTCCGCGGCGGGCGTCAGCGCCTACCACGACCGCTCCTTGACGCCTGGACAGACATTCGCGGCGATCAAGCCGCACTTTGCCGAGCTTGGAATAACGCGCGTCGGCTTGTTGACGGCGCTCGATCTTCTTGAAATTCCGGTCGCCTTCGCGACCCGCCCCAATAGCTACACGCTGTCAGTCTTCCAGGGCAAAGGCATCGACGAGGACGCCGCAATGACCTCGGCTGCCATGGAGGCGGTCGAAACCCGCGTTGCCGAGATGCAGCCGGATGATCTGGTCATCGCCACGCTCGCCGGCATGAAGGCTGAGCGCGCGCCGCTGATCGATCTCGATTGCGTTGCTCGCTGCGTGCCGGACGAAATCGATACTGGCCCGCTCGCCTGGAGCGAGGGCCTAGACATCATGAACGACACGCCGGTTTTCGTGCCGTGGTCGCTTGTTGGCCTTGATCATCGTGGTACGAGACCCTCCGGCTTCGAGCAGTCCAGCGACGGCCTGGCATCGGGCAATCGCCCTGCCGAAGCCGTGCTGCACGGCCTGTGCGAACTGGTCGAGCGCGATGCATGGGCGCTGACGCAGCTGCGGCCCTTCGATGAACTGCGCGGCTCGCGCATCGATCCGGCCGGCTTCGGCGATCCCGTGATCGACATCATCACCGACCGCATCGCGCGCGCCGGCATGCGGCTGCTGCTTCTTGATATGACAACCGATATCGGCGTGCCGAGCTTCCTCGCCGTCATCGTTCCCGGCGATCTCGGCGACCGCGTCGACGCGCGCTGGACGAACGTCTGCGGCGGCTGCGGTTGCCATCCCGATCCTGTCCGCGCAGCACTGCGCGCCATCACCGAGGCAGCGCAGAGCCGGTTGACGGCGATCGCCGGCAGCCGCGACGACTTCTCGCCGCGCGTCTACCAGCGCCTCGATGGCGACGGGCCGATGCAGCAGCTGATCGAGCTCTGCGACGAGACGCCAGTCGCGCCGCGCTTTGCCGAGCCTGCCAAGCGCAGCATCCAGCAGACGATCCGCCACATTCTGGATCGGCTGCGAGCGCGCGGCATCGAGCAGGTCGTGGCCGTGCCGATCCCGCATCCGCGCCTTCCGGTCTCCGTCGTCCGCGTCATCGTGCCGGGCCTCGAGGTCGATGTCAGCGGCGAATTCATTCAACTTGGCTTGCGCGCCATCGGCGCCATGCAGGGAGCCCAGGCATGAGAGTAATTTTCGCAGGACCAAGCTTCGGCCGCGATCTGGACAGGCTTCAGGCCGAGCATCCGTCGATCGAGTTTCGGGGGCCAGCCGCTCGCGGCGATATGTTGCAGGCGGTTCGTGATGGCGCCCGCGCCATTGGCATCGTCGATGGCTATTTCGGCGAGATGCCGTCCGTCTGGCACAAGGAAATTCTCTTTGCGCTCGAGCAGAACGTCGTCGTCGCCGGCGGCGCCAGCATGGGGGCGCTCAGAGCCGCCGAATGCTCGGCGTTCGGCATGGTCGGCATCGGCTCGATCTATGACGATTACGCCGACGGTCGGCTTATCGACGATGAAGCGGTGGCGCTGGTTCACGCACCGGCCGAGCTGGGCTGGTTGCCGCTCTCCGTTCCGTGGGTCGATTATCAGCCGACGATCGACGCGATGAACCGGCAGGGCCTGCTCTTGTCGGGCGAATACAAGAAGCTTCTGCTTGCGGGCCGGGCGCTGCATTTCTCCGAGCGGACCTATCCGAAGGCAGTGGAGCGCTGCGCCTTCGACAACGCCGCGCGCGCCAAGGAAATCGTGCGTTTGATTCGCGCAAACAAGATCGAGCGCAAGCGCGCCGATGCCGATATGGTTCTGGATTACCTCGAAAGCGTGAAATTCACCGCTGGAAAGCGCAGCTGGGGCTTCGCGGCAACGTCACATTGGGAGATGCTGCATGCGGAAATCAGCACTCCGGTAACGCCTGTAACGCTCTAATAACGCCACGCCTGAATGATGGAAGCACTGGAGCCCCAAAGTGGTGTTTGGGGCGTCTCAGAGAGGCGGAGCGGACGAGATGAACATTCAGACGATGGACGAGGGAAGCGGAAGCGAATACGCGAGGATTTTCCGCTTGCTGTCGGCCGCGAAGGACGAAGCGCAGAAGCTCAAGTTGAACAACCTGACGCATCTGACGAACATGGCTCTGCTGCAGGTCGTCATCGATTGGGATGGAATCGACCCGGAGCGTGAGCTGGACGTGAATCTGGAAAAGCTGATCGGTACCAAGACGAAAGTGGCAATGAAAGACGCGCGAGAAAATCTCGTCGTCCTGGAACGCCACTAATCGTTGATGGGATCCGCCGAAGCCGCTTTATTCGGCGGCTTCGCTTTCGATCTGCTCCATGCCGGCAATTGCCTGCACCAGCTTGACGATCTTCTTGCGAACCTGCTCGTTCTTGATCGACAGGAAGGCAGCGTTCAGGAGCACACCGTCGCGCGATACGACGAATTCGTCGCTCGGGGTCGGATTGTCATTGGCGTTGGCCGAAATATCTTCGAAGAAGGAGCGGACGTCGACATCGAGCGCACCGGCGATTTCGACGAGCATGCTTGCCGAAACGCGGTTCGAGCCCTTCTCGTATTTCTGAATCTGCTGGAACGTGACGCCGACGCGGTCGCCAAGTTCGGTCTGCGAAACCTTGCGCATCAGGCGCTTGATGCGGATCGTCTTGCCTACATGGACGTCGACGGTATGCGGAGCTTCTTTCATGGCCTTATCCTTCTAACGCCGGTGCGGCGTGCTTATTATTCCCTGCGGCAACCTTACCAAGATATTTGAACGGATCAATTGTGCCGCCCATTTTTATTCCCGCCAGCTCATGTGCCTGAAGACCCTGACTTTCAACTGAAAACAGCCCTTGCATCAGCAAATTTGTGCGACGTCGAATGCAATCATAAGTAAGTATTCCAGTTCATTTTGACCAAACGAGGCTCATATACATCCTCCGGTAGATAAATCGCCGGAATTTGAGATTAGCATCGAAGGCCGTTATATCCGCTGGGAACGTTCCTTTTAGGGCTTTTCCGCGCGGTAACAAAACGGTGTACGCGGCAAACTGACGATTGGATTAGTGCTTGCTGAACTTATTGTTGTGATCTGCATTTGTTCGCGCCGGAAAGCGAAAACCCCTGCTGAGCAGTGCTTTTGACGTAAGGTGCTGGATGAAAACATGAATCTGGCTGTCGTTTTCTCGCAAATTTCGAGCGCGGGGATCAATGCATCGCTTCGCCTGGACCAAAGATTTATCTGAAGAAATTTGCGGGAGCGGCCGTCGATCAATTCTTCATTAGCACACTACCGAGAGTGGATTATTTGTGTATCGGATCGATCCAACGAACGTCTTCAGGCTTTTCAACCGGTTCAATATCGAGATTGACCACCACGGGTTCCTGCCCGGACCGAACGAGCACGCATTCCAGCGTCTCGTTTTGGCTCGCATTGATCTCTTGATGCGGCACGTAAGGCGGCACGAAAATGAAGTCGCCAGGTCCGGCCTCGGCGGTAAATTCGAGATTGTCGCCCCACCGCATCCGCGCCTTGCCCTTCACGACATAAATGATGCTTTCGAGGTCGCCATGGTGGTGCGCTCCGGTCTTCGCGTTGGCGTGGATCGTAACCGTACCGGCCCAGATTTTCTCAGCGCCGGCGCGGGCATTGTTGATCGCCGTCGCGCGGTTCATGCCCGGGGTCTGCGCGGTGTTCGGATCGAGCGCATTGCCCGGGATGACCTTCACGCCGTGCTCGCGCCAGTCGATGGATTGATGCGAATGATCGGCGTCCTGGGAGCCGTGATCGTTGCTCAAGTCGGGTCTCCTTCCCTTGTCCGGCTGCGGGCATCGCGCTTAGCCGGAGCCGTTCAGCCTGCTCGCGCGGAAAGCGCGTCGAGCTTGTGGCGCAACCGGCGGCGTACGTCGTCGTCCTGCTGCTCCATTGCGCCAAGCATGTCACGGACGGTGCCGCGCAGCCCGTGTATCTGGTCGACGAGATCCATGATTAGGTCGACGCCGGCTTCGTTGACGCCCATATCGCGGGTGAGGTCGAGGATCAGCCGCGCCCGCGCGACATCGTCGTCACGGAACTCGCGGTCGCCGTCATGGGCTTCGGGGATCAGCCAGCCCTGCTCGATCCACACGTCCACCACGGTCACGTCGATCTTCAGGGTTCGGCGGAATTCAAGATCATTCATGGCTACTCCTCCATGCCTTTTCTCGGATTCTGCGGATTGGCCGGCGTCCACTCGCTCATGAATTCGGCAAGCTTCGGGTCCGGCTCATCCGGCAAGACGACTTTCAGCGACACATAGATATCGCCGGCGCCACCACCGCGCTTCGGCGCGCCCTTGTCCTTCAGGCGCAAGACCTTGCCGGTGCTGGAGTTGGCGGGCAGCGTGAGATTGACCGCGCCGGATGGCGTCGGCACACGCACCTTGCCGCCGAGCACCGCCTCTGGCAGCGATATCGGCAGATCGATGCGGATATCATCGCCATCGCGAACATAGAACTTGTGCGGACGAACGCGGATCTCCACCAGCGCGTCACCCGGCGGACCGCCGCCGATTCCCGGCTCGCCCTTTCCCTTCAGGCGCAGCGTCTGGCCGTCGCGGGTTCCGGCCGGGATCTGCAGGTCGAGTGCTGGGCCATCCGGAAGACGTATCTGCGTCTTGGTGCCGTTGATGGCGTCGAGAAAATCGACTTCCATTGAATATTGCCGGTTCTGCCCCTGCGAGCGGAATTGCCCACCGCCGCGCCCGCGTCCGGAGAAGAAGCTTGAGAATATGTCGTCGCTGTCGCCGAAGTCGGCAAAGCCGGCATTGTTCTGATAGCGGCCGCCAGCGCCGGCCTGCGAGGCGTAGTCGCGATAATAGTTGCGCTGCGCCTGCTCGGCGCCCGTCATGTCGATCTCGCCTCTGTCGAAGCGCTTGCGCTTGTCTTCGTCGCCGACAATCTCGTATGCGGCCGAGATTTCCTTGAAGCGGTCCTCGGCCTGCTTATCGCCGGGGTTCAGGTCCGGGTGCAGTTTCTTGGCGAGCTTGCGGAACGCGCTCTGGATCTCTTTTTGCGTAGCGTCCTTCTTGACGCCCAGAAGCTCGTACGGATCTCGGCTCATACATGTCTCCGTTCAGCCGGCGCGGATCGCCGGCATTCTTCGCATGTATATATAGGTTGCAAAATCGCGTCAGACGAGAGGCGCGATGTCGCTCCTGTTCTCGCGCCCGCCGCCGAGGCGAACGTGTTTAGACGCCGGCGATCTTGCGGAGGTCGTCGATAGCGCCGGGTCCCGCCGCGAGCACCTTGGCGCCCTTGGTCAGTCCCTCGCCGTTGGTCGGGAATGAGTGGAACCAGCCGCCGGCTTCCTTGACGAGGCAATATCCGGCCAAGCAGTCCCAGGCATGCATGTAGGGCTCGTAATATCCGACGAGGCGGCCCGCGGCGACATAGGCGAGCATGAGCGCGCCGGAACCGTTCCGAATGAAATTGCCGCCTGCCTCCAGCAGTTCCTCGACCATCTTGGCGACCGTGGCGGGCGAAACATGGCTGTTCGCGCCGATGCCGGTAACCGCATTGCGGATATTGCGGTCGGGGCTGAGCTCGAGCCTCTTGCCGTTCAAGGTTGCGCCCATGCCGAGCGCGGCGGCGTAAATCTCATCATGGCATGGCGAGGCGATCACGCCGACGACAGGCACGTCGTCATGCAGCAGGCCGATCGAAACGCACCAGTTCGGCATGCCGTTGACGAAGGGGCTGGTGCCGTCGATCGGATCGATCACCCAAGTGAAGCCCGACGTGCCTGATGTGAGACCATACTCTTCGCCGAGAACGCCATCTCCTGGATAGGCTTCGGCAAACCGTGCGCGGATCAGGTTTTCGACCTCCCGGTCGGCGATCGACACGACGTCTTGGGGATCGCGCTTCGTCTCGATCACAAGGGTGTCACGACGCTTGAAATAGTCGAGCGCCACGGCGCCTGCCTCGCGGGCAACGGCCTCGGCTAGGGCCTGACGTGCTTCGAGCCCTGGAATAACGCGCAATGTCATCGCAACAAGTCCTTTATCGGAAACGATGGCTGGATACAGCCGCTGAAAGTCGCGCTCGCAAGCCGCTTAGGGCACCGTTGCAAGCGCGTGCAAAGCGAACACTTCGCCGCGCGTCATGTCAATATTCGTCATGAAAACTTCATATTGGCCGAGGTCGTTACGGATTGCACGCAAGTGCAACTCGATGCAAAGGTGCGTGCAACAAAAGGATTGTCATGCCGTCTAAATTATTCGTCAGCGCGCAGGAAGTTGCCGAGAGGGCAGGGGTGTCACGTTCCGCCGTATCGCGAACCTTCACGCCCGGAGCCAGTGTATCCGCTGACACCCGCAGGCGCGTGCTGGAAGCGGCCGAAGCGCTCGGCTATCACGTCAATCATCTTGCCCGCGGCCTGATGCGCAACGAGAGCGGCATCGTGTGCTTGATCGTTTCCGATGTCGCGACGCCCTATCGTTCGGCGCTGCTGCGGGAACTGACCATTCAGCTGCAGAATGCGGGCAAGGTCGCGATGTTCGTCAACACCGATCGCTCGGATGGCAGCGTCGATCGCGCGCTGCAGCAGGCGATCCGCTACCGGGCCGATGCATCGATCATCCTCTCCGGCCTGCCGGACAAGTCGATCACCCAGCTCTGCCTCCGCAGCGGCCAGCGTCTTGTGCTGATCAACCGCGACGACGATCAGCCCGGTCCGTTGAAGATCAATCTCGACGACTATGAGTCCGGCGGCAGGATCGCGACCGCATTCGTGCGGGCAGGATGCAAAACGCTCGCCTTCGCGAACTCCGAAGCCGGGACGCCGAGCCTGATGGGTCGCGAGCGCGGCTTTATCGCCGCAGCCACGAAGCTCGGTCTCGAGGTCGTCGTCGAGCGCTATGGATCGACGGGATACGAGGCGGGTCGGGTGCTTGCGCAACGCATGCTGACGCGCGCCGAGCGGCCTGATGGCGTGTTCTGCGCGACCGATTTGCTTGCCTGCGGCTTCATGGATGCCGCGCGTCACCAGTTCGGGCTGTCGATCCCGGATCAGCTGTGCGTCGCCGGCTTCGACGATATCGAGCAGGCGTCGTGGTCGTCCTTCAATCTCACGACCTTCGCGCAGCCGGTGACGGCGATCGCCACGCAGGCGGTAAAGTGGCTTGCCACCGGTGGCCATGAGGAAGAGCCGGAAGAGGCTCATTCGGTTCGCTTGAAAGCCGAGCTCATCTGGCGCGGTTCCATCCGCAAGGGTTGAACGAGCCGGTACAGACACTGCGGCCCTTAAAATATGGGGGCTTTTTTGGCGCGGGATTGCGTTAGAGCGCCGCTTGCCTTAAACTTGAGTTTATCGAGAAGGTATAATGCGCGCCCATCCATGACATTTCAACCCCGCATGCAGAACAAGATCGAAGGTTTCTCCGTCGTCGGCGGCCTTCACAGGCGATGCTGGAACGGCATCGTTGCGGATGTTTGGGATGTGGAGTGCGCGCCCTATGCCGGCGGCTACTATGTGTCGAATGACCCCAGGCTGTTCATTCTTCTCGACATGAATGGCGCCGGCCGTTCGACGATGAAGCTGAGCTCGAAGGGCGCGGGTGCCGCGGAAGAGGACGAAAACCAGCCGATTTCCTATGTGCCTGCGGGAATGGAGCTCTGGGCCAATCTGAAGAACGTGCAATTTCTTCGTCATCTGGATCTGCATTTCGACGCCGAGATCGTGGCGCGCCGTTTGATGGAGGAGCTCGATCCGGATCGGCTGACGAGCCCACGCTTGCTGTTTTCCGACGAACGCGTGCTGACGCTGTCGCGCATGATCGCGGCCGAATGCATGAACCCGGCACCGCTGCACGATCTCTATGGCGACGGTCTGGCACTGGCGCTGATCATCGACGTGATGAAGCTTGGGAAGAGCGAGGTGCGCAAGCGCAGCAAGCTCGCTTCATGGCAATTGCGCAAGGCAACGGATTTCATCACCGAGAACTGCATGCGCAATATTCGGCTGGAAGAGCTTGCGACGCTGGCCGGGCTCTCGCAATCCCACTTTAGCCACGCCTTCAAGGCCTCCACCGGCATGGCGCCGCATCAGTGGCAGATGAATGCCCGGCTGGAGCGCGCGAAAGAGCTCCTGCTTCAGGGGGATCAGTCGCTCATGGTCATCGCCGCCGAGACTGGCTTCTCGGATCAGGCGCATTTTACGCGCGTCTTCCGCAAGAATATCGGCACGACGCCTGCGACGTGGAAGAAGGCCCGCGTTGCCTGAACGACACAGCGTGTGAGCGTTTGGACGTGCTTTGAAAAATTGCCCAAAAACATTCAATTCGTCCGCGATCGCGACAAGCTGGACCGTTAAAACTGAGTTAATCACTCATCTTATTCTTGATGTTGGCCGGGCCGTTGGGACGACGGTGGCGTGAGTAGGGTGATAATGTATATGGGTGCGAGAGCAGACCGCGTGATCTTCAAGGCAAAGCTTTTGGCGGGTGTCGCCATCTTCGGCGCGAGCGCCACATTCGCGGTCGCGCAGGATGCGACCGAGCTGAAGCCGGTTGTTATCCAGGGCGCCGGCAATTCGGCGGCGGACGGCGCCAGCGAGGCAACCGGCCCCGTGAAGGGCTATGTGGCCAAGAAGAGCACGGCGGGCTCGAAGACGGATACCCCAATCAACGAAATACCGCAGTCCGTCTCCGTCGTCGGTCGCCAGGAGCTCGATGATCGGGCTGTTGTCAACAAGGTTGATGAAGCCCTGCGCTACACGGCGGGCGTCGCCACGCAGACCTTCGGCACCGATCCGGATACCGACTGGTTCTACATCCGTGGTTTCGACGCCGGACAGAGCGGTATCTATCTCGATGGCCTCAACCTGTTTTCTTATAGTTTCGGCAACTTCCAGATCGATCCCTTCATGCTGGAGCGCGTCGACGTCCTCAAGGGGCCGGCCTCGGTTCTCTATGGTGGCGCCAATGCCGGCGGCATCATCGATATGATCCGGAAGCGCCCGACCGACGATCCGCTCTATTATACCGAGATCGGCATCAACTCGAACGGCAACGCGTTTACCGGCTTCGACGTTTCCGACAAGGTCGGGTCGAGCGACACGATGACCTATCGCCTGACCGGCAAGATCGCCGGCGGTGATGGCTACACCGACTACACCCATGACCTGCGCGGCTTCGTCATGCCGCAGCTGACTATCTCGCCCGATGACACGACGAGCCTGACCGTCTGGGCCTATGCCGGTGGTCTCGATCAGGTTCACACAGGCAACGGCTTCCTACCTTACGAAGGCACGGTCGTTGACCGGCCAGGTATCGGCAAGATTTCGCGCCGCTTCTTCCCCGGCGAGCCGGATTTGGATACCGGACGTTACGATCAGCAGATGATCGGCTACGAATTTGAGCACGAGTTCGAAGGTGGCTGGAAATACTCATCGAATGTCCGTTACGGCCATCTCGATAAATATGAGTACCTTGTCTATCCCTCGCTTTATGCTAGCCAGACGGAACTCCAGCGCCTGAACTTCGAGGGCGACACCGGGGTCAATACATTGGCCTGGGATAATCGCATCGAAAACACGTTCGACCTCGGCGTCACTGAGCATAAGGTGATGGTTGGTGTTGATTACCGGCTGTACCGCATCGACAACGTGCAGAATTCCGTCTTCGGCGCCGGCTACCCGGCCCAGCCCTACAACGGCAATCTTGACGTATTGAACCCGATCTATGGCCAGCCCCAGCCGACGCCCGGAGCGCTTTACAGCGAAGACGTGACCATGAACCAGCTGGGCGTCTATGCTCAGGATCAAATCCATTTCGGCGATGGCTGGCTGGCAACGCTCAACGGCCGCTACGATTACGTCAACACCGACTTCACCGACCGCCTGGATGCTTCCAAGAGCTTCGACAAATCCGACGGCGCCTGGAGTGGTCGCGCGGGTCTCGCTTACGAGTTCGACAATGGCCTTACGCCCTATGTCAGCGCGGCAACCTTCTTCAACCCGCTGGTCGGCCGTGGCGGACACGGACCGCTGAAGCCGGAAGAGGGCGAACAGTATGAGGCCGGTATCAAGTATGAGCCGACCTTCATGGATGCGTCCTTCACCGCCTCCGTCTTCCACATCAACAAGCGCAACAACTCTGTTTCGATCCCGATCGCGCCTTTCACCGACCAGCTCGGCGAAGTGGAATCGAAGGGCTTCGAAATTGAGGCCAAGGTCAACATCGACGATAACTGGAAGCTGCTCGGCGCCTTCGCCGCGACCGACGTCACCGTTAAGCAGAATGACCCGAACCCCAGCCTGATCGGCAAGACGCCTTATGTCGTGCCTGACTACACGGCATCAATGTGGGTCGATTACACCGTGACGAACGGCCCGCTCGAAGGCCTCAGCCTCGGCGCCGGGGTTCGCCATAAGGGCCGCTCTTGGGCAGATGAAGCCAACACGCTTCGCGTTCCGGAATCGACCGTGTTCGATGCTGCCATCCGCTATGAAAAGGAAAACTGGACGGCATCGCTCAACGTCGCCAACCTGTTCGACAAGGAATATGTCGAGGCTTGCCGCACCAACGGCGCCTGCGGCTACGGCGATGCGCGGACCTTCACCTTCAAGCTTGCCAAGAAGTGGTAAGCTGACCGCACTTGTGAAAACGGCTGGAGGGCGATTTTCTTCGCTCTCCAGCCGTTGTCGTTTTAATGCAGGCGCCCTTTGGGATGCCTAAATCAGCCAGCCAGCGTGAAATAGATCCAGGCCGCGACAAAGGCAGCGATCACCACGACGATCGAGATCAGCTTGCGTAGCCATGGGCGTGGCGGCTTCGGGGTCTTCTGCGGCGCGGGCTTGCGGAACTGGATGACGTTATCGCTCATCTCGCCTGTTTCCTCGTTCTAGCGGACGACATCATGCTCCCATAGCAGCGTCAACTTAAATGAAAAAGCCGGTGATCGCGCCGCCCGTCTTTTTTCTGCTGATGGCAACCGAAGTGCAACTCCAGCGGACGTCATCTCAGCGCCTACATTTTGCGGTTTTCCGGCACGCGTCAGCGTCAGCATATTATGTCTGCCGGGGTGTTTGTTCTCGCCCTAGCGCCATGGACAGGGCCATTCCCGTCCCCTATGAAACAAGGGAATTTCTGGTTCATTTGGTGGCTTTATGACTTATCAGTTCACGTCCGGCCATTGGCCCATCGGCGGCGGCGAGACCGGAGAACTTGTTCGCCGTTTCGATTGGGCGGCAACCTCGCTTGGCCCGATCAGCGAGTGGCCGCAGAACCTGAGAATCAAGGTCAATTCGATCGTAAATTCGCCCATCCCGCAGGTGCTTATGTGGGGCGATGATCATGTGATGATCTATAACGACGGCTATGTGGAAATTGCCGGTAACTATCATCCGCGCGCGCTTGGCGCGACGGTTCCCGGCATCTGGCCGGAGATCTGGGACTGGAACAGCAAGATTCTCGAGGCCGGCTTCCGCGGTGAGGTCCAGTCATACCGCGACCAGAAGATGGTCCTGAATCGCAACGGCGTGCCTGAGGAAGTTGTCTTCGACCTGTTCTACACGCCGATCTACGACGACGACGGCAAGGTGAACGGCGTTCTCTGTACCGTGCTTGAAAACACCGACAAGGTGAAAGCGGTGAACGAACTCGCGGAAAGCCGCGAGGAACTGAAACGGCTGACTGATGCGCTTCCCATCCTCGTCGGTTTCATCGATCGCGGCCATATCTACCGCTTTGCCAACCAGGGCTACATGGAATGGTTCGGCCTGGATGCGGCCGATGTCGTCGGCAAGCATGTGTCCGAGGTGATCGGCCAGGCGAGCTACCAGACACGTCTCCCTCTGGTCGAGCAGGCGATGGCCGGCGACCGCATTATCACCGACACATCGATCGTCCGGCCTGATGGAACCGACCGCAACGTCGAGATACGCTATGTGCCTCGGCGCACATCGGGCGGCGATGTCGAAGGCATCTATGTGGTGATGATCGACATCGAGGATCGCAAGCGTTCCGAAGTCGCCCTGCAGCGCAGCAACGGTCGCTTCCGCGCGGCGGTAAACGCCGTTCATGGTGTGATCTGGACGAACGCCGCCGACGGACGGATGCTCGGCGAGCAGCCGGCATGGTCGGCGCTGACGGGGCAACCCTTCGAGAGCTACCAGTGTTACGGCTGGGCGGACGCCGTTCACCCGGATGATCAGGAAGGCTCGGTCGAGAGTTGGAAAGCCGCGGTCGCGGCGAAGGCGACCTATGTCCACGAGCACCGGGTCCGGCGTGCCGATGGCGTCTACCGAACCTTTGCCATTCGCGGCGTTCCGATCTTCGACGCTTCGGGCGAGATCGAGGAATGGGTCGGCGTTCACACCGATATCACCGAGCAGCGCGAGGCCGAGGCCAGCCTTCAGGAACATGCCACCAGCCTCGAACGGCAGGTGCGCCACCGCGTGCGGGCCGAGGAGCAGCTGCGACAGCTCAACGAAAGCCTCGAGGCACGGGTCGAAGCCGAGATCGCCGAGCGCCATCAGACCGAGCGCGCGCTGCAGCAGGCGCAGAAGATGGAAGCGATCGGCCAGCTGACGGGCGGCGTGGCGCACGACTTCAACAATCTGCTTCAGGTGGTCTCCGGCAACCTGCAGCTTTTGTCCAAGGATCTGATGGGCAATGAGCGGGCGGAGCGGCGCCTGGCCAATGCGCTGGCCGGCGTCAATCGTGGCGCGAAGCTCGCAAGCCAGCTGCTCGCCTTCGGCCGCCGGCAGGCGCTGGAGCCTCGGGTCATCAACATCGCCCGCTTCATCGGCGGCATGGACGATCTGTTGCGGCGTTCGCTGGGTGAAGCGGTCGAGATCGAAGTCATCACCAGCGGCGGGCTATGGAACACCTATGCCGACCCCACGCAGGTGGAGAACGCGCTGCTCAACCTTGCGATCAACGCGCGCGACGCGATGAACGGCTCCGGCAAGCTGACGATCGAGATGGGCAACGCCGCGCTCGACCAGGAATATGCGCGCAGCCATCAGGAGGTCATGCCCGGCCAGTACGTGATGCTCGCCGTCACCGATACCGGTACCGGCATGTCGCCTGATATCTTGAACAAGGTGTTCGAGCCGTTCTTCTCGACCAAGCCAGAGGGCAAGGGAACCGGGCTCGGACTGTCCATGGTCTATGGCTTCGTCAAGCAATCGGGCGGGCATGTGAAGATCTATAGCGAAGTGGATCAGGGAACGACGGTGCGCATCTATCTGCCGCGTTCCGTCGCCGACGAGGACCGTGAAGTGACCGTGCATGGCGGGCCGGTGGTCGGCGGCACGGAAACGGTGCTTGTGGTCGAGGATGACGAGGAGGTCCGCGCGATCGTCGTCGAGACGCTGTCCGATCTCGGCTATAGCGTATTGACCGCCAAGGACGCGCAGGCCGGGCTGAATGTCATCGAAAGCGGCATGCAGATCGACGTGATCTTCACTGATGTCGTCATGCCCGGACCGCTGAAGAGCAGCGAGATGGCGCGGCGTGCGAAGGAGCGGCTGCCCGGCGTGGCCGTGCTCTTCACGTCAGGCTATACGGAAAACTCGATCGTTCACGGCGGAAGGCTCGACCCGGGCGTCGAGCTGCTGTCCAAGCCCTATACGAGAGAAGCGCTGGCACGCCGGCTTCGCCACGTGATCGCGAACCAGAAGCAGGTCAGCCCTGCCTCCTCGCCGCGCAACGCGGCACCGATCGATCAGCCCGTTGCGGCGGTGGGTCCGCGCATTTTGCTGGTCGAGGACGATTTCCTGATCCGTTCCAACACGGCGGAAATGCTGCTCGATCTGGGGCATCAGGTGACGGAAGCGGCGGATGGCGCGGAGGCGCTGGAGTTCCTGCAGGCTAACGAGATCGACGTGCTGGTCGCGGATATCGGATTGCCAGATATCAACGGCATCGACCTTGCCGTTGCCGTGCTTCGTCTGCATCCGGATGTCGCCGTCGTGTTCGCGACCGGTGAGCACAGTTTGCCGGTCGGCGCTCCGTCCAAAGCCTTCCTGCTGCGGAAACCCTATTCCGAGATGGAGCTGAAATCAGCCGTGGAGCGCGCCTGGGCGACCAAACGCTAGGCGCGGTCCGGATCGATTGCCGATAAGGACGCCACGCGTAGGCGTTACATCACGCTGTGCAAAAGATTGCCCACGAAAATATACGGGTACATGATAGAAATATGAGTGATATTGTCATGAATCAAGGCGCTGCGATGGCGCCGTGATAAAGCCCCTCCGTCTCCATGAGATCTTTGTTCTTATGGGGTGGATGGATGGTAGTCCGCTCATAGATTTATTCGCTAAGGCCTGATCGAAGGCCAAAACTGATTGAAGGATTGAATGGATGTCGATTGCGACTGAGATCTCGCCGGTAACCGAGGACACCCGCACCAAGCGACTGAAAGCCGCGACACATGCAGCGCATGAGCGCCTGGATAAGCGCATCATGCAGCTCAATCCCTTCGCGGATCGGGAGAGCTACGCTCGCCTCGTCACCATGCAGTACCTGTTTCACCGGGATCTCGATGCCCTGTTCTTCAATGAAGAGCTCGACGCCTTCCTTCCCGATCTCGCCGGTCGCCGGAGGCTGGCGCTGATCGAGCAGGATTTTGTCGATCTCGGCGTCGCGATGCCGAAAGCGGATAGCGCACCGATATTCGCCAGGGGAGAAAAGGTCGCGCTTGGGGAAGCCCTCGGCTGGCTTTATGTGATCGAAGGCTCCAATCTCGGCGCCGCCTTCCTGTTGAAATACGCGGCCAAGCTCGGCCTCGACGAGAATATGGGCGCGCGCCACCTCGCCGGTGCGCCGGAAGGACGTGGCCTGCATTGGCGCACGTTCACGGCAGCGCTCGATAGCGTGGATCTGAGTGAGGACGAAGAGCTGGCGGCCATCGCCGGGGCGGACGCCGCCTTCGCGCGCGTCTACGATTTCGCGGAACTGGCTTTCGCCGGGCGCTGACCTCGCCTAGCCCTATCGCTCCAACCTGTGCCGGCGGCCCAGCCGGCTCAGGTCAGGATCAGGAAATTGGCGCAACTCGCGTCGACGCTTCCGATGCGGATTCGGTGTTCGGTCGCGGCTGAAAGCGGCCGGAAAATGACCCGCTTGGCTGCCTTTGCGCGCCGCAGTAATTCTTCGCCGGCAAACAATAGCCCGTCTTTTTCTGTCATTTCGTAGGCGACATGGCCGTTATGCCCGTCATCGGCAATAGTGATCGTCCCCAATCCTGAACGCATTATGTGCGCCTCCCTCGCATTGTGCATATCGTGCATTAGGGAGATAAAAAGTTCAATGTGCTGAATGGGTTGTCCACCTTTTGGCGAAGGGCAGGCGGACAAAGAAAAAGCCTCGCGAAGGGCGAGGCTGAAGTTTCGGCCGCATCGGGGAAAAAGAATGCGACCAAAGCGCTCTTAGCCTATTGCCTGCGTCGTTAACAGGCCAGAATCTGTCGGTTTGGTACGCATCACAAGAATATCTCGGTCAGCGCAGTGCTTGACGGCACCAAGATGTATAGACAAAATTCCTGCTGATAACTGGGTCGCCATCGGATTGCCGCCCCGACTTTGAGAATACGGGGTGCCGGCATGCGAAAGCGATTGAACCACGACGCAATGGCTGCGGTTGGTTTCATCGAGCCGTGGAGCGTGAAGGCTGGCTCCGTCACGGGCGCCTTTCTGTCCTGCGTCGATCCGAAGGCAAGCGTCAGGATCGTCGCGCTTGATCGCGACGAGGCGGAGGCAGTCGATTGGGAGATCGCACGGCTTTCGGATGCGCTTTCGATCCGCGAGTACGACCTCGGTTCCTGGGCCGAGATTCCGGCTACAGCCCTTCATTCCGACGTGTATGAACTGTCCCTCGAAATCCTCTTCACAAGGAACGAGACAGAGAAGCCGGTTATCGCGATCGGCCCGCTGCTCTTGAACCTAGAGCCGGATGGCCGTCTGGTTGCCGTGGTCGAGGGCGAAAGCCATACCATCGCCGAAGTCCGTAACGAGCGATGGTATCAACTCGACGTCTCCGTTTCGCCGGGCTGGGTAGGTTACAGGGTCAGGCGTGCTGACCAGCAGGTCGTAGCGGAATGCACGATCCCGCGCGTCGCGGCGGATATTACCGACTCGATCTGCATCGGCGGCGTCTCGGATCGTTCACACCAGACCTTGAACGCTAGGCTCAGCCGCATCCGTCTAATCAGCGCCGACCACGAGACGGAATGGCGCTTTCCCACCCGCGGTCCGGTAAGCGACATTCCGCCCGTGCAGCAAGGCGGCCCTGCGATCACCCTCCACAATGCGCCGACATTTGCGGTCGCCTCTCCACGCTTTACCGGCGAGATTCATGATCCCCGTCTGGCCCCCGATCATTTCGATGCCATCCACCTGCACGACGATGACTTCGGCGGTTTCGACTGGGCGGCGGATATGACGGTTCACATCCACGAGGATGCCCGATCCGGCGTCTATGCGCTCGAGATAAAGACCGATCGCGGCGTGGAGAGGCTGCCTTTTTTCGTTCGCCCGAGGGTGCCTCAATCGAACGTGGCAGTTCTGCTGCCGACGGCGACCTATCTCGCTTACGCCGACGAGCAACTACCGCCGCATCGCTACCCCTGGCATGGGAGCGACCGCGCGCATCTGTTCGCGATCGACAACAATTTCCTCAGCCTCTACGACACGCACAGCGATCTCAGCGGCGTCAGCCTGACCTCAAGCCGCCGCCCGCGCGCGACGCTGAGGGACGACTATCACTACCCCCTGTCGAACTCGCCGCATCTGCTCTCTGTCGATCTGCAACTGCTGAAATTCTACGCGCGGCATGGCATCGCGGTCGACGTGCTGACCGATCGCGATCTGCACGACGAAGGCTTGGAGAGCCTATCGCCCTATCGCCTGGTGCTGACAGGCAGTCATCCGGAATACTGGTCGTCGGCGATGATGAACGGGCTGGATCGCTATCTCGGCTCCGGCGGCAGCCTCGGCTATCTCGGCGGCAACGGCTTTTACTGGGTGGTCGCTTTTGACGGCGACAAGATGGAGCTGCGGCGCGGCAAGAACGATATCTGGAGCGGCCGGCCGGGCGAGATGCACCTCTCGATGACGGGCGAGCCGGGCGGAAACTGGGAAGATCGCGGCAACCGTCATCCCCAGGCGCTGGTTGGCGTCACCTATGTGATCATGAGCTTCGGCCCATCCCGACCTTACCGCCGGCTGAAAGGGAGCTACGGCGCCGAATATGCCTGGCTGTTCGATGGCGTCGGCGAGGTCTTCGGAGACGGAGGCACAGTGCTCGGCGGTGCGGCGGGGTATGAGGTGGATGCGGTGCTGCGCTCGGAGGACACGCCCGCCAACCTGGTTCGGCTGGCGGTCGCGGATGGCTTCGACGACAGCTTTCAGGTGCGTCCTGATCTCTGGCTTGTCGATGGTGAGGCGGAGCGGGCCGCGATGCGGCGATCGGATATGACGATCTATCGACACGAGGCCGGCGGGTTGGTGTTTTCCGCCAGTTCCGTCGCGTGGATCGGCGCGCTGCCGGCGCCGGGAGACGACAACGACGTCGGACGCATCATGCTCAATCTCGTCGGCCGGTTCAGAGCTTAAAGCGCATCATCCTGCTGCGAACCCGCGCGGATCGCCGCCAGCACTTCCTTCTGGATGGAGATGAAGTCCGAGGTCGAGATCATGTCCTGATGCCGCGGGCGCGCCAGTCCGACGTGGAAGGTAGCGTTGATCCGGCCGGGATTGATGCTCATCGAAATGATGCGGTCGGAGAGGTAGACGGCCTCTTCGACGTCATGGGTGACGAACAGCACCGTCAGGCGATGCTCTTCCCAGATCTGCGTCAGCAATTCCTGCATCTGATGGCGCGTCAGAGCGTCCAGCGCCCCGAAGGGCTCGTCCATCAGGAGCATCTTCGGCCGGTAGGACAGCGCGCGTGCGATGGCGACGCGCTGCTTCATGCCGCCGGATAGCTGCGAGGGGAAGGCATCGGCGAAACGGTCGAGCTTGACCAGATTGATATGGTGTCGCGCGACTTCCCTGCGCTCGGCAGCCGACAGGCCTGCCGCCTGAAGGGCGAACTCGACATTCTGCTGCGCGGTCAGCCAGGGCAGCAGCGTGTAGGACTGAAAGACGACGCCGCGATCGAGGCCGGGGCCGACGATCGGCGCGCCATCGGTTAATAGCACCCCGTCGTTGAACTTCTGCAGGCCGGCGACGATCGACAGAAGCGTGCTCTTGCCGCAGCCGGAGGCGCCGACCAGCGACACGAACTCGTTGTCTGCCAGTTCCAGATCGATGTCACTGAGGGCGTGAACGCTTCGCTTGCCCGATCCGTACCACTTGTTGAGCGATTGGATCTTCAGTTTCGGTTCAGTCATATCAATGTCTCGACGTATAACGGAAGAAAACACGCTCGAGAGCCTTCATGCTCTGATCGGTGATCAGACCAAGTATGCCAAGAAGCAGGATGTAGCCGATGATCGTCTGCGTCTGGAAATAACGCTGGGAGACCACGATGCGGTAGCCAAGCCCCGAGGTGGCCGCGACAAGCTCGGCCAGAACAAGCCAAGTCCAGGCCCAGCCCATGCTGATCCGGAGCGTATCCCAGATCCCCGGCAGTGACGACGGCAGGACGATGCGCCAGAGGATCTTCGGTTCCGATAGACCGAGCGTTCGACCAAGCCCGACGAAGTCGGGCGGCACGCGCTTGACGCTGTCCATCACCATCAGCACCTGCTGGAAGAAAGTGCCGATCCAGATGATGACGAATTTCTGGATGTCGCTTGTTCCGGCCCACAGGATCGTCAGCGGCACGAAGGCGACGACAGGCATGTAGCGGACGAAGTCGATAAACGGTTCGATCGCCGCTTCCCAGGTGCGGTAGCAGCCGATCATGATGCCGATCGGGATCGCCATCAAGGATGCCAGCGCGAAGCCGACGAGCATTCTATAGATGCTGATGCCGGCATCGTTCAGCAGCGTCCCGTCGAGCGTCAGTTCCACCATCTTGGTCCAGACAGCGCTCGGGCTTGGAAGAAAGATGGGCTTGACCCAGCCGGTCGCGGTCGCCGCCCACCAAAAGGCAAACAACAGCGCGAAGACGCACACCGCGATCAGGAGGAACGTTTTTGCGCCGAGCGGATCACCGATGCGGAATGCACTGGGCGGTCGCCCGACACCCGCGCGCGAGGACGCGCGGGTGTCGGTGCTGGCAGACGAGGATTGTGATGCCGACATGGATGATCCGTCTTGAGTAGCGCGTTACTTATTGGCCGCGTCGACGAAGGACGAGTCGATCATCTGTTCGGCGGTCACGTCCTGGGTCAGGATCTTGGCGAGCTTGGCGGCCTTGAGCACATCGACGAATGTCCTGGTCTTGAACTCGCCGGCGAAGGCCTTGGACGCTTCGGCGGTCGTGTAATACTGCACGCCGTCGAATGCGGTTGCGAGGTCTTCAGGCGACGCGCCAACGGCCTTGGCGATGATCGCGCGGTCCTCGGCGGTGTTGGCCTTGTAGTCGGCGAGCGCTGCGTCCCAGGCCTTCAGCATGGCCAGAACCTGGCCCGGCTTGGACTTCAGAACGTCTTCGCGAACAACGAGCACGTCGGACACGAGGCCGGGGTCCTTGCCGGCTTCGAAGAGAAGCTTGACGGCCTTGTCCTGCGCGCGTGCGGTCGAGATGTAGGGCTCGTAGGTCACGGCAACCGGGACCTGGCCGGCGATCAGAGCGGAACCGGCATCGGCGGCCGGCATCGGAACACGGGTGATGTCGTCGATGGTCATGCCGTTGGCAGCGAGCGCGTAGTTCAGCAGGATGTCGCTGGTCGTGCCTTCTTCATAGGCAACGCTCTTGCCCTTCAGGTCGGCAACGCTGTTGATGTCGTTGCCGGCGAGAATGGCATCGGCCGTGAGACTGAAATCGAGGAGCGAGACGATCTTCACCGGCAGGCCGGCGGCGACCATGCCCATCGCGGTGTGGGTCGCGATGTTGGCTGCGTCCAGTTGGCCGCTGGCGAGCGCCGCGTTCAGGTCCTTGTCTTCGGTAAAGTTGACCAGCTCGACTTCTTCGAGACCGGACTTCTTGAACAGATCCTTGTTGGCCGCGACGTGCCACTGGCCGTAGCCGAGCCATGGCTCGATACCGAGCTTGAACGTGCCGGCTTCCGGCTTGGCGGGAATGTCGGCTGCTGCAGCCGGGACGGCTTGCGTGAGAGCGCCGATGACGCCGGCGACGATGGCCAGGCGCGACATGTGAGACTTGATGGATGCGTATGTCATGGTAACCCCTCTTTTCTACGATGATGTGTTCGCTAGGCTCGAAGCCGAGACGTCATTCGTGTGTTTTGTATGCTCAGCCTATATTTTGGGCGGTCGGCAGAACAGCATTATGTATAGTCATTTCTTTGCCCGAACTTGTAAATCTGAATCTGCGCGATACCGCCGATTGGCGCCTCGCAAAGCCAGAAAACCTCTACCTCTCTATGAATGTACCTGTCGATTTCGGCAATCGCCGATGTCGCGTTTTGGCGAATTCGTGATGGTGCAAAACGCTCATCTCACGCCTGCTCCGGATCGATCGCGTCGAGGAACCGGGTCACGATATCCGCGCCCGCTGTCGGCTCGCTGCCCACCATGACGGCCGTTGAAAAGCCGATCAGCGAGGAGGTTGGATTATGCGTGGCCGCGCCGGCGCGAAGGTTCATCACCAGCGTCGGGCAGAGGAAGAGCCCGAGCCGGATTACCGTCCTCCAATCCTCTGGAAGCAGCGCTCGGCTCTTCAGCTCCGTAAGCAACGGCTTCCACAGCGCCGTTGCCTTGACGTCGAGAAGGGCCTGACGGACCGGGCTCGGCTGCCAGTCGAAGTCGGCATGCAGCGTGCCATTGTCGTAGCACGCCCGGGCTTCGAACTTTTGCTCGGCCAAAGCCGGCTCGTAGAGCCAGAGCGGATGGGCGAAGATGTTATGGAAGGTGGTTTTCACTTCCGCAAGCAGCGTCGGAATGTGCTCGCCGGCAAAAGCCGGGTCGAAGAAGGCGAGCGACGCACCGTCCTCGCTCCTGCGATACCAGACGTTTGCGTTGTGGGCGTCGCCGTGGGCGGTGACACCGCCGGCATCGGCAAGGCGATGCGGCGCAAGGCGATTGTGCGCATCGTCAAACAGCTCGCCGACCGTCTTTTCATAGGCGACGCCGTTGATGACGAAACGCGCCGCTGCAAATTCGCTCCAATCGAGCGAAACACCGGGGAAGGCGAAGCGCTTGCCGATGTAAAAGCTCTCGTAGCGCCCACCTGGGAATGTCGCGCCGGGTTCGCTGACGAGGCGGGCGGAAAACAGCCGGTGCACGGGCTCCTCAGCCACCTGTTCCGGCGTCACCGGGTGCAGCGTCTCCAGGTAGACCTTCAGCACGGCCTCGCTCAGCTTGCGTTCGGCGTCCACCGCCTCCGCGGCGGCGGCCGCATCCGGTTCGAGATCGATCGCGCGCAGGACGTCGGAGAACCTGGGGTCGAAGCGGCGCTTGTAAACGAGGATCTGTTCGCCGGGCAGGGTCGACATCATCACAGGCTGATCGACGGGAAGTCCCGCGCGCGTCAGGATATCCGCGCGGTAATATTCACCGCCCATCTTCTCTTCGCCTTCCTCCTGGTGGAATTTGAAGAAGTATTTCTCCTCGCCGCTTTCGAAGAAGCCATTCAGCGAGTTCAGGCTGTACTGGTCGAAATTGATCGCAAGGTTCCGCGCATCGAGCTCGAACAGATCGAAGAGCAACTCGGCGAGAAGTGTCTCGGCCACGCCATCGCGCTTCTTGGCGTGATCGCGGATAATGGCGGTTCGGCTGTTGGTCTGGCTCATGGAATGCGCTTCTCGAATAAACTGGGTGTTGATGCGTGTTATCAGGCAGGCTTGTGGGCTGGGCGATACCGGCTGCCGAGGGAATAGCGGCTGCCGACATGGGTGAATGTGTTGACGGTCGCGACCGTGGCGCCGGTCCAGGTCTTGCGGTGTAGAACGAGGCAGCTGTCGCGCTCGGGCATCTGCAGCAGGCGCGCCTGCTCCGGGCCGGCCGGAAGCGCGCTGATCAAGTGTTCGACCTCGGTCAGCGGCGTGCAGCGCTGCAGATATTCGAGTGTCGCGATCGAGGTGAAGTCCTGATCGAGATAGTGCGGAACGAGAGCGGGGTTGACGTATCGCTCTTCCAGCTGCACCGGGACGTCATTTTCGAAATGCACGACGAGCGAGTGGTCGACGGGTTTGACCCGATCGAACTCGAATGCGCGGACAATGGCGGGGGCGGGATGTTCGACGCGCTCCAGCAGGATGACGCCGGCGCGATGCTTGCCGCCCCGATCATGGATCTCGTTGATGATGTTGCTGACCTCGATCAGCGTCGACTGTGCTTTGGGCGGCGCGACGAAGGTGCCGACACCCTGGACCCTGCGAAGATGGCCTTCCGAGGTGAGCTCGCGCAGCGCACGATGGACGGTCATGCGGGAGACGCCGAGCGAATTCACAAGATCGTTTTCGGAGGGCAGCCGGGCATTCTGCGCCCACTTGCCGCTGCCGATGTTCGCGAGCACGAAGTCCTTGACCTTCTCGTAGAGCGGCGATGCCGAATCCGAAAGTGCACTCAATGACAAACTCTCCAGTTCGTTCTCGTGAACGGCTATCGCGTGGCGAACCTCAATCCGCGATCTCGACGATGGTCTTCAATTTCTGGCTCTGGCCTTTGAGCAGCCGCTGATAGGCATCCGGGACATCGTCTAGCGAGGCCAGAACCTCGCTGAATTCGATGAGCGCGCGCTCCAGCTCGGGCAGCAGGGCGATCGCTTCCGGCAGCTCGGACGCGAAAGCGTGACAGCCGACCAGCGATATTTCCCTTTCGACCAGGATATTCGGATCGAGATCCAGCTTGCCATGGCTGATGCCGACAAGCGCCAAGGCGCCGCCGCCGGCAAGCAGATCGAGTCCGGCGCCAATCGCATGGATGTTGCCCGTCGCATCAATAGCATAGCGCAGTCGTTCGCCATTCAGCGCGGCATCGATCGCGGCCTTGTCCAAAGCGACAGCCGTCCCACTGCAGATACGCGCGACCAGCGCCGAGCGCTCGACGTTGGTATCGGCAAACAGAAGCTTGCCCTTATGGAGCTTCGACAGCAGCAGCCCGCTCAAGCCGCCGATCGTGCCGCAACCGATGACGAGAACGGCTTCATTCTGTACTGCATTGAGGCGTCTGACGGCATGCAGCGCCACGGCGAGCGGCTCCGCCATCGCCGCGACCTTCGGTGCCAGCGATGGCTCGTGTTTGAAGAGCAGCTTTGCCGGCAGTTGAACATACTCGGCAAAGCCGCCGTCGCATGCCTCTCCGACGAAGCCCAGCGCCTCGCATATATTGCTGCGGCCCGACGTGCAGGCCGGGCAGGTGCCGCAGTAGACGCGCGAGTCGGCCGCCACGTAGTCGCCGACCTTGAGATGCTCGACACCTTCGCCGACATCAGTCACTCGGCCGCAGAACTCGTGACCTGCCGTCGACGGGCGCCTGCTGATCCACTGGCCGGTGCGGTAGTTGTGCAGGTCGGAGCCACATATGCCGGCGGCGCGGACCTCCACATTGACGAAGCCGCTGGGTGGGGCCGAAGGCGGGTCGATCGCTTCGACCCGCAAATCCCCAGCATCGTGGAGGCGCACCGCTTTCAAGGGCTCAACCTTTCGTCTTCAGGTAAGCGTCGCGCACGTCCGACACGGCGTTGGCATGCGAGGAGAAGCCTTCGTAGAGCGCAAGCTTGTGAGCATGCGCGGCAAACTCGGGATAAGCAGGCGCCGTGACGTAGCCGATCGAGCTGCGCTTGACGAAGTCGGTCACCGAAAGCGGGCCGTAGGTACGCGCCCACCGGCTGGTCGGCAGAACGGCGTTCGGGCCCAGGCAGAAATTGCCGATGCTGACGGGCGTGTGCGGTCCGAGCAGGATCTCGGCGGCCTCGGTGATGTGGCCGAGATGCGCGAACGCGTCTGTCGAGAGAATTTCGAGGTGTTCGGGCGCGTAGGCGTTGACGAAGGCATAGCTCTCCTCGATCGAGGAGGTCAGCACGACGCCGCCGCACTTTCCTGTGAGCACCGTCTTGGAGAAGCCGACGCGCTGTTCCGTCATCCGGCCCCAATGCTCCGGAAGGGCAGCGATCGCTTCTTCGGCGACACGGCGGCTGTGGGTGACGAGATAGGCGGACGAATCCGGGCCGTGCTCCGCTTCGATCAGGAGGTCGAGCGCTGCAAGGCCGCCATGCACGGTGTCATCGGCAAAGATCATCGCTTCGGAAGGGCCGGCCGGCAGGCCGGTGTCGATCACGCCTGACAGAAGACGCTTCGCGGCGACGACCCACGGGCTGCCTGGTCCGACGATCTTCAGCGCCGGCTTGATTGTTTCCGTGCCATAGGCGACGGCCGCAACGGCCTGTGCGCCGCCAACCTTGTAGACGGTGTTGACGCCAGCAAGACGGGCCGCGACCAGCGTCGCAGCGTCCACGCTTCCATCCGGCGCCGGCGGGGTGACGATTGCAAGGTTCGGCACGCCGGCAACCACGGCCGGAACCGAGGTCATCATCGTGACCGAGGGGAAGGAGCCCTTTCCGCGCGGCACGTAGAGCGCGACGGACTGGATCGGCGTGAAGCGGTCGCCAGCGAAGGCGCCCGGGCGAATTTCCTTCAGCCACATGGCCTCCGGCTTCTGCTCTTCGTGGAAGGTGCGGATGTTCGATATGCCGAATTTGATCGCCTCGATGACGTCGTCCTCGACGAGCTTGAAGGCGGCGTCGAACTCGGCCTCGGTTACCTGGATCGAGCTTTCCGACACGTCGGCCTTGTCAAGCTCGCGGCCGAAGCGCGCGACAGCCCGGTCACCTTCGGTGCGGACAGCCTCAAGGATCGGGCCCACCTTCTCGATAAAGCCGGAGATGTCCGTCTCCGACCGGCGAAGCAGAGCCGATTTCTCGTCTGAAGAAAGCTTCGAATATTCGTAAAAGGAGACTTCAGTCATTGTGCACGTAACCTTGTTGGCGTCTTGGGCAAGCGCCGGCGAAAACCCAGCAGTGGGCACAGCTTCGCCGCCGATGTCCGTTCGATCGGCTGTCTACTCAAACCAGTGGCTCAGGTCGAGGATTGATGTTCCGCTTTACTTATTTTGGTCGAGTGAAACATGTATATACATGCCATGTCAACGCACTTTACGATGCGAATTGTGCGCCGCAGCTGACAACAGGAATGCGTCAGATGGAGGCCAGGAAGCCGCCGTCGACAGGTAGGCAATGGCCGGTGATATAGCCCGCCGCATCGCTGGCGAGAAACACGACGGCGCCCCCAAGATCGGCTGCTTCGCCAAAGCGGCGCTGCGGGATCCTTGTCAGCATGCGCGCCTGCCAGTCCTCGTCCTCATAGAAGCCGTCGGTCATCGCCGTCCTGAAATAGCCGGGCGCGATCGCGTTCACCCGAATGCCGGCCTCGGCCCATTCGGCGGCGAGCGCGCGCGTCATTCCGAGCAAGCCGGATTTGGATGAGCCGTAGGGAACGGCGGTCGGAACGCCGACAAAGGACGTCAGCGAGCAGAGATTGATGATGCTGCCGCCACTCTCCTGCTGGGACATCCGCTTCGCCGCCGCCTGCGACCAGAAAAACGCGCCCTTGAGATTGGTTCCGACAATGCGGTCCCACAACGCTTCGTCCACATCGAGCGAAGGAGCAACCTGCTCGATGCCGGCATTGTTGACGAGGATGTCGATCCCGCCCGTCAAAGCGCAGGCCTGTTCCAGCGCGGCGTCGATCGAGGTAAGGTCGCTGACATCCTGCGCGACGGCGATGCAGCGGACACCACGGCCTTCAACCTTTGCCTTCGTATCCTGCAGCGACGCCAGCTCTCTCGCCGTGATGCAGAGGTCCGCGCCCGCGTCCGCCAGCGCAAGGGCGATCGCTTGGCCAAGGCCGCGGCTGGCGCCGGTCACGACGGCGACCCGCCCCTTCAGATTGAATGAATGTCCGGACATGTGATCCCTCCGATGTTGCGCCGAGGAAAGCATCTTTCCGCGATCATATCTATACATATAACGGTCGTTGCTGATGGCGCCGCCGTCACTGGCCTTCGTCGGGGATGTTCAGCAGATGTCCGCACGCCTTGCAATGCACGGCGTCTGCATCATGGCGCTGCAGGCCGCATTGCGGGCAGGGGAAGTTTACCTTGTAGGGACGAACGACCGCCTGCGCGAGGCGGACGAAGAGCGAAATGCCGACGATCATCGTCACGATCGATGTCAGCTTTCCCATGACGCCGGGCAAGGTGATGTCGCCGAAGCCTGTCGTCGTTACCGTCGCCACGGTGAAATAGAGGGCGTCCACGAAGCCTTCCCATCCGCCTTGGCCGTAGAAGAACGTTGTGTAGACGAAGCCGGTGACGATGAAGAGGAAGACCACGAGGTTGACGCAGGCGCGCACGACATCCAGCAGATGCGCGCAGCCGAGCCGCCGCAATCCCTCCTTCAGGAATGGGCTGTTGCCGATCGCCCAGATCCGCATCGCCCGCAGGAAGGTGAAGTTGAACAGGAGATCCGGAAGCAACAGCGTCGCCAAGATGAAGAAATCGATCCAACTCATCGGCCGCTTCACGAAGGCTTTCACGCTACCGGCGACGATGGCCTGAGCGATCAGCTCGATCGCCACCCACACGGCAATCATATAGTCGATGATGAGATAGGACGGCCCAGTCCGCAGATATGGCCCGAACAGGAAGAAGGCCAGTATGGCGAGATCGACGAAGGCAAGCAGACCCTGCAACTGGAGCGAACGGATATCCCTTCCGCGTTGCAGCCAGTTCAGTTGCTTTCGGAGTGTCTTGACGATGCCGTCTGCATCGCCTGAATCGGTACGCGCGTTGCTCATGCGCCAGAACTATCAATCGCTTTCAGCTTTTCAACTGCCAACCCGCTGCGCTCAAGAAATCCCAGCCTCGGTGCAGCTGCCTAAAATCGCCGCCGCTACCGCTGCTTTTTTTGGCACGCGCGAGCAAGCCATGCGGAAATGCCGCGTTTTTGGAGTTGGCACGCATGTTGCATTTGATAGGGCAGAGTTGGTGGCTAGGGTTCCGGCACTTAAATGTGTGACTGGTCCGAGAGCTGCCACCGGATGGGGGAGAAATCCCACCGGGTGCACGGCGGGACAAAAGCCCGGGAGACCTCGTAAGCCAAGGGATTGGCGGTGCGATGGTCTGTGCCAATCCCTTTTTCTATACGCAAAAGGGGAATTTCAATGCAGACTTTTTCGAAGATCATTTCAGTCGCAGCGCTTTCGACAGCGCTGGCACTCGGCTTCGGCACTGGCGCCCGAGCCGAGCAGAAGACCGATTTCAAGGTCGCCTGGTCCATCTATGTCGGCTGGATGCCTTGGGGCTACGCCGCCGATCACGGCATCGTCAAGAAATGGGCCGATAAATACGGCATCAAGATCGAGGTCACGCAGTTCAACGATTACGTCGAGTCGATGAACCAATATACCGCCGGTGCCTTCGATGCGGTTACGCTCACCAATATGGACGGCCTGTCCATTCCGGCGGCGGGCGGCGTCGATACCACCGCCGTCATCGTCGGCGACTTCTCGAATGGCAATGACGCCGTCATCCTGAAGGACAAGGCGAGCCTCGCCGACGTCAAGGGACAGAACGTCAATCTCGTCGAGTTCTCCGTTTCGCACTACCTGATGGCGCGTGCGCTAGAGAGCATCAAGCTGACGGAGCGCGACGTTAAGGTGGTCAATACGTCGGATGCCGATATGGTCGCCGCCTACAAGACGCCCGAAGTGACGGCTGTCGTGACCTGGAACCCGCTGGTATCGACCATCCTCGAAGACCCGACGGCCAAGAAGGTGTTCGACAGTTCGCAAATCCCAGGCGAAATCATCGACCTTATGGTCGCCAACACAGGCGTGCTGAAGGACAACCCAAATTTCGGCAAGGCGCTCGCCGGCATCTGGTACGAGACGACGGCCCTGATGACCGCCGACAGCGCCGAAGGCAAGGCGGCGCGCGAGGCGATGGGCTCCGCATCCGGTACCGATCTCAAGGGATACGAGGCGCAGCTGGCCGTCACCCGCCTGTTCGATAAGGCGGCGGATGCCGTGGCCTTCACCGCTTCGCCGAACCTGCCCAAGACCATGGACCTCGTGCGCAACTTCCTGTTCGAGAAGGGCCTGCTCGGCAATGGCGCGCCGTCCGCCGATGTCATCGGCATCGAGATGCCGGATGGCAAGGTTCTCGGCGACGCCGGCAACGTCAAGCTTCGCTTCACGGAAACATACATGAAGGCCGCCGCCGACGGCGCGCTCTAAGCGACGCCGATACCGGCGCGGGAACTCGCGCCGGTTGGTTGTCTAACGTGAACGGAGCATCTTCATGCGCTGGATAAACACGAGGCCGAGCAAAGGGGCGCAACTCGCCCTGGTGCTGTTGCCGTTCGTGCTGCTGGTGATCGCCTATGCCTTCGGCTCGGCGGCGCGGCTGGCGGAAAACGCCAATGACAAACTTCTGCCCACGCTCTCCGTGCTTGGAGATGCGATCAACCGCATGGCCTTCGTCGCCGATCCGAGGACGGGAGAGTATCTGCTCTGGTCGGACACATCGGCGAGCCTCATCCGCTTGCTGTCAGGGCTTGGCATCTCGACCGTCATCGCCCTGGTTGTCGGCATGCTGATCGGCATGCTGCCCTATCTCAGGGCGCTGCTGGCGCCGTTTGTGGCGGTGATATCGATGGTGCCGCCACTGGCGCTATTGCCGATCCTCTTCATCGTCATGGGGCTCGGCGAGACATCGAAGATCACGCTGATCGCCATCGGCGTCGCGCCGACGATGATCCGCGACCTGGCGCTGAAGGCGCTCGAACTGCCGCGCGAGCAGATCGTCAAGGCAGAGACCTTGGGCGGCTCGTCCTGGCAGATCGCCCTGCGGGTCGTGCTGCCGCAGGTGCTCCCACGGCTGATCACCTGTCTCAGGCTGCAGCTCGGTCCGGCCTGGCTGTTTCTCATCGCCGCCGAAGCGATCTCGTCGGATTCCGGCCTTGGCTACCGCATCTTCCTCGTTCGCCGCTACCTCTCGATGGATATCATCTTTCCCTATGTGATCTGGATCACGTTGCTTGCGGTCGCGATGAACTATGTGCTCGACCGCATCTCGGCCGCCGTCTTCCCCTGGTCCGTCCTGGAGAAGCCGGCATGAGCGAGCTGAGAATTGAAAAGGTCTGGAAAGAATATGGCGACCAGATCGTGCTCGAGGATGTGTCGCTGACGGTGCAGTCACGCGCCTTCGTGGCACTCGTTGGCCCGTCGGGCTGCGGCAAGACCACCTTCCTGCGCATGCTTCTCGGCCAGGAGCAGCCGACGCGCGGAACGATCCTGCTCGATGGCGAGCCGCTGCCGGCTGAACCGGGCCCCGATCGCGGCGTCGTGTTCCAGCGCTACTCGGTGTTCCCGCATCTGACGGTGCTCGGCAACGTCATGCTGGGCAAGGAATTCACCGCCGCCCGATATCGAGCCAAGCTCTTCGGCGCCGCGCGCAGGCAGGCGATGGAGGAGGCTCGCCACCTGATCGCGCAGGTCGGTCTGGCGGGCTCCGAGGGCAAGTATCCATCACAGCTCTCCGGCGGCATGCAGCAGCGCCTGGCGCTTGCGCAGGCATTGATCATGAAGCCCAAGGTGCTGCTGCTCGACGAGCCCTTCGGCGCGCTCGACCCCGGCATCCGCGCCGAAATTCATACGCTGATGAAGCGGCTCTGGAACGAGACACAGATGACAGTGGTCATGGTCACGCACGACATGCGTGAAGCCTTCACGCTGGCCAGCCGCGTCATTGCCTTCGAGCGGCGGCGCGACCGGCCGGAAGAGAAACTGCGCTATGGCGCGTCGATCACCAACGACATTTCGATCTGGCCCCCGCGCCTTGCGGGCACGCCATCCATTTTCAGCCCTGATCGGGACGACCCGATCGCATTTCCGGGGCAACGCCAGGACGACCTGGCATCATCTGGAGATAAGGCATGATGCATGTAAGCCGCTCTGCGGAAGAAATCGCGGCAAACCGCGCCCGCTATGAAGAGCATCAGAAAAAAGGACTGCAATTCGCACCGAAGGCGCTCCCGGCGCCCAGTCCGCTGCCGGCACCAACGCTTGAGAGCAGCGCCATCATTCATCAAGAGGTCATTCCGGGTGGCTGGTATTGGTCTACCGTGCTGAAGCGCGGCGAGGCCATTCGCGTCGATCAGGGCGAGGGCGGCTCGACGGTGGCCGTCGTTGCCTGGAACGCCGATGATACGAGCGAGCGGCTCAACCTGGTCGATACCGCCAAGGTCCAATGGACAACGGCGCTTGGCAAAGGCCGCGTGCTGTTTTCCGATATGGGCCGCGTGATGTTTTCGTTGGTTGAAGATAGCTCCGGCGCTCACGATTGCCTGATGGGCGGCTCCACGGCAGCCACCAACGCCGCGAAATATCCGGGCGAAAAGACCCGCAACACCCGCGACAACCTCGTACTGCTAGCGGGCAAGCTCGGTCTCGACCGTCGTGACATTCCCGGCATGATCAATCTCTTCGCACCCGTCAGCCTGGATGAGGATGGCGGTTTCCACTGGCGCGCCAAGCGCTCCAATAGTGGCGATTATACAGAGCTGCGCGCCGAGATGGACATGCTCGTCGGCTTCTCCAACTGCCCGCATCCGCTGGACCCGAGCCCTATCTATGCGCCGCAACCGGTCACCATCACCCGCTTCCGCGCGGCCGCACCTGCGCCCGACGATCTGGCGCGCACGGCGACGGCGGAGGCCGTGAGGGGCTTCGAAAACAATGCGATGGCATCGGCGTAAGGAGGGGCGATCATGAGCATTTTCATTCAGACATCCAATGCCCGCACGCTCGATAACGCCGTGCAGGATCATTTCATACCGGCCGAGGCGCCCTGGTCGGGCGTCGTCAGGAAAGGCCAGACGATCCGCATTGAGGACAGCTATGGCCAGCAGGCGATCGACACGCTGTTTTATCGTGCCGACGATTTCTCGGAACGCTATTCCAATCAGGATACGATGCGCGCGCAGGGTGCGGCCTATGTCGGCGTTGGCACGAAGGTGATGTCGAGCGAAGGCAATGTCATGCTGCGCATGACCGCCGACAGCTGCGGCCGCCACGACACCTCCGCCGGCGCTTGCTCGTGCGAGAGCAATACCGTTCGCTTCGGACACGCAACCAAGTATCTCCACGCCTGCCGCGACAATTTCGTACTCGAAGTGACCAAGCACGGCATGAGCAAGCGCGACATCGTGCCGAACATCAATTTCTTCATGAATGTCCCGATCAAGCCGAATGGCGAGATGACGATCGTCGACGGCATTTCTTCGCCGGGCGACTACGTCGAACTCGTCGCCGAGATGGACGTGCTCTGCGTTATCTCCAATTGCCCGCAGATCAACAACCCATGCAACGGCTTCGATCCGACGCCCATCCGGGTCTTGATCTGGGACGCAGAGGGCTGATCCATGTTCAATAAAGTTCTGATTGCGAACCGGGGCGAAATCGCCGTCCGGGTGATCCGCACATTGCAAAAAATGGGCATTGCCTCGGTAGCGGTCTATTCCGATGCCGACCGCTTCGCCATGCCGGCGCTGATGGCTGATGAGGCAGTGCGCCTCGGTCCGGCGCCGGCCACCGAGAGCTATCTCAACGTCGACGCGGTGATCGCCGCCTGCAGAGAGACGGGCGCCGATGCGGTGCATCCGGGCTACGGCTTCCTTTCCGAAAACATCGGCTTCGCCGAGCGGCTTGCTGCCGAAGGCATCGCGTTCATCGGACCGCGGCCGGAGCATCTCTCCGTCTTCGGTCTCAAGCATACGGCGCGCGAACTCGCGGAGAAAAGCGGCGTTCCGCTGCTCCCCGGCAGCGGATTGCTCAAGTCCGCTGACGAGGCCTTGGCGGCGGCCGAACGGATCGGTTATCCTGTTATGCTGAAGAGTACTGCCGGCGGCGGCGGCATCGGCATGCAGCTTTGCGCCGATCCTAAGAGCCTCAAGGCATCGTTCGAAAGCGTGCAGCGCACCGCTGCTGCGAGCTTCGGCGATGCGCGCGTCTATATCGAGCGCTTTGTCGCCGATGCCCGCCATGTCGAGGTACAGATCTTCGGCGATGGCGAGGGTAGGGTGGTGGCGCTGGGCGAGCGGGATTGCTCGCTACAGCGGCGCAATCAGAAGGTGCTCGAGGAAACGCCGGCCCCGGGATTGAGCGATAGCGTGCGCCAGCGCCTGCATCGCGCGGCGACCCAGCTTGGGGCGTCGGTCTCCTACGCGTCAGCTGGAACTGTCGAGTTCATCTATGATCCGACCCGCGAGGAGTTCTACTTCCTCGAGGTCAACACCCGCCTGCAGGTCGAGCATCCGGTCACCGAAACGGTGTATGGCATCGATCTTGTCGAATGGATGATCCGGCAGGCAGCCGGTGAAGACATCCTGGCGCGCGCGAACGATCTGAAGCCGCAGGGCGCGTCGATTGAGGTTCGTGTCTACGCCGAGATGCCGCATGCCGGGTTCCGCCCGAGCGCAGGTCTGCTGACGCAGGTGCAGTTCCCGCAGACGGCGCGCGTCGATAGCTGGATCGAGACCGGTACCGAGGTGAGCCCCTTTTACGATCCGATGCTGGCGAAGATCATCGTTGCCGCAGAGGATCGGCCAGCGGCCATCGAAAAGCTGAAAGCGGCGCTCGGCGAGACCTCGATCTACGGCATCGAGACCAATGTCGATTATCTCCGCGTTATCGCGAAATCCGAGTTGCTGGAAAGCGGCAACGTATCGACGACCGCGCTGCGCACGCTCGAATTTGTGCCCGATGTCGTCGAGGTGCTCGCGCCCGGGGCGCAGTCGAGCATGCAGGAGCTTCCGGGCCGGCTGGGGCTTTGGCATGTCGGCGTGCCGCCGAGCGGGCCAATGGACGAGCGCTCCTTCCGCCATGCCAACCGCCTGGTGGGCAATGACGAGACGACCACTGCATTGGAGCTCACCGTATCCGGCCCGACGCTGAAATTCTTTCGCGATGTCACCGTCGCCCTGTCCGGCGCCAGAATGCCGATGATGCTTGATGGCGCTGAGGTGCCGCATGGCCAGGCAATTGCGGTTCCGGCCGGCGCCGTGCTGTCGATCGGCAGCATATCGGGGGCGGGGCAGCGCTCTTATCTTGCCGTCTCCGGCGGGTTTGACGCTCCCGTCGTCCTCGGCTCGCGCGCGACCTTCGGCCTTGGCCAGTTCGGCGGCAATGCGACGGGGACGTTGAAGGCGGGCCACGTGCTGCGCCTGGCGCGTGCGGCGCAGACGACCTCATCGACGGTCGCGGTCGAGGCGCCGGTTTTGACCGGCGATTGGGAGATCGGTGTGGTCTATGGCCCGCATGGCGCGCCTGATTTCTTCCAGGATGGAGATATCGACGAGCTTTTCCAGGCGTCCTACGAGGTGCATTTCAACAGTGCCCGCACCGGCGTTCGTCTGATCGGGCCGACGCCGAAATGGGCGCGCACCGATGGGGGCGAGGCTGGGCTTCATCCGTCGAACCTGCATGACAACGCCTATGCGATCGGCGCGATCGATTTCACCGGCGACATGCCGATCATCCTCGGGCCAGATGGCCCCAGCCTCGGCGGCTTCGTTTGCCCTGCCGTGATCGCGCGCGACGAACAATGGAAGATGGGCCAGCTGAAGCCGGGCGACCGCGTTCGCTTCGTACCGGTGGCACGCCCGGATGATCCGATCGCGACGCCCGCTATTCATCGGCCACGGGCCGATGCTGGCTCGCCTATTGTCGGCGCGAGCGACGAGGGGCCGGTTTCCGTGGTTTACCGGCGCCAGGGGGACGACAACCTGCTGGTCGAATACGGGCCGATGACGCTTGATATCGCGCTTCGCCTCCGCGTGCATCTGCTGATGGAGGCCCTCGTGCAATCCCGCCTGCCGGGGATCATCGATCTGACGCCGGGCATCCGGTCGCTTCAGATCCACTATGATGGCACGACGATCACCCGCAAGCGCCTACTGGGATTGCTCGGTGAGATCGAGAAGACATTGCCCGCCGCCCAGGATGTGAAGGTGCCGAGCCGCATCGTTCATTTGCCGCTCTCCTGGAACGATCCGGATGCCGAACTGGCCATGCGGAAATACCAGGAACTCGTCAGGCCGAATGCGCCGTGGTGCCCCGATAACATCGAGTTCATCCGCCGGATCAATGGCCTGGCCGATGAGCAGGCGGTGCGCGACGTCGTCTTCGATGCCAACTATCTGGTGCTCGGCCTCGGGGACGTCTATCTCGGCGCACCGGTGGCCACACCGGTCGACCCACGCCACAGGCTGGTCACGACCAAGTACAACCCGGCCCGGACATGGACGCCGGAGAACGCGGTCGGCATCGGCGGTGCCTACATGTGCATCTACGGCATGGAGGGGCCGGGCGGCTATCAGCTGTTCGGCCGCACGATCCAGGTGTGGAACACCTGGCGCCAGACACCGGCCTTTGCCAAGGACAAGCCGTGGCTCTTGAACTTCTTCGATCAGATCAAGTTCTTCCCTGTCGATCACAAGGAGCTGACGGAGGCGCGCAGCGCCTTTCCGCATGGCGGATATCCGATCAGGATCGAGGAGACGGAATTCTCCTACGCGGCCTATGAACGGGAGCTGCAGGCCAACGCGGCGTCGATCGGCAACTTCAAGGCCGGCCAGCAGGATGCGTTCAACGCCGAACGCCATCGCTGGAAGGAAGCTGGGCTCGACACGTTCGTGGCCGATGAGGGTGCCGCCGAAAGCATGGATGGCGATATCCCCGCCGATTGCTTCGGCGTTGCCAGCGCCGTACCCGGCAACATTTGGAAAGTGCTGGTTGAACCCGGCACGCCGATTGCCGTGGGCGACACGCTTGCCATCATTGAATCGATGAAAATGGAAATCAACGTCACGGCCCACGCCCCCGGCCGCGTGCGCGAATTGCGCGCGGGAACGGGAAGAAACGTAAAGGCGGGTGATATTATCGTTGTGCTGGAGGAGATCTGACATGTTGCCAACCATTCTCGATATCGCGACGTTGCGTGCTGCCTATGCGTGTGGATCGACGCCGCTCGATGTGATCGAAGAGGTAATCGCACGGCGCGCTGCATCGACCGATCCGGCGATCTTCATTACCAAGGTCACAGACGATGCGTTGCGCGAGGCAGCCAAGGCGCTGATGGCGCGGGCGCCGGAAGTCAACAGCCTGCCGCTCTGGGGCATCCCCTTTGCCGCCAAGGACAATATCGACGCGAAGGGCTTGCCGACCACGGCGGCATGCCCGGCCTATGCCTATGATCCTGATGAAGACGCCACCGTCATCGCCCGATTGCTTGCAGCCGGTGCGATCCTTATCGGCAAAACCAATCTCGATCAGTTCGCGACGGGTCTCAACGGCACCCGCTCGCCATACGGTGCGCCGCGCTCGGTCTTCGACGCGGACTATGTGTCGGGCGGCTCCAGCTCGGGGTCGGCCGTGGCCGTGGCGTCAGGGCTCGCGGCCTTCAGTCTTGGGACGGATACCGCCGGTTCCGGCCGCGTACCGGCAGCCTTCAACAATCTCGTCGGCATCAAGCCGACGCCGGGGCTGGTGCCGAACACCGGTGTCGTCCCCGCCTGCAAGAGCGTGGATTGCGTCACGGTCTTTGCGGCAACGGTCGGCGATGGCGTTGCCGTTCGCAAGGTTCTGCAGGGCTTTGATCGCGGCGACGCCTTCTCGCGCCACCCACGCGAGGTGTTGCTGCCGACCGATCGTCTGCGGATCGGCGTGCTTGGCGAAACGGAACGCGAGTTCTTCGGCGATCGCGAGGTCGAGCGGCTCTATGATCTGGCGATCGAGCGGGCGAAGGCGCTTGGCGCTGACATCGTGACCTTCGACTACGCGCCGTTCCGCCAGGCGGCGGAATTGCTCTACAACGGGCCATGGGTTGCCGAGAGGCTCGCTGCCGTCGAAGGGTTCCTGGCCACCAACGCCGATGATTTCGATCCAACCGTGCGCTCGATCATCGAAGGCGCCCGAGGCAAGACGGCCGTCGATGCCTTCAACGGTCAGTATCGTCTCGCGGAATTGAAGCGGGCGACGGAAGAGGAGTGGGCGAAGGTCGATATCCTGCTGCTTCCCACATCGCCCACGACCTATAAGGTCGAGGAGATGCTCGCCAATCCGGTGGAGCTGAATGGGCGGTTTGGCCGCTACACCAACTTCGTCAACCTGCTCGATTGCGCCGCGATCGCCATTCCTGCCGGCTTCGACAGCGCGGATCATCTGCCTGCCGGCGTAACGCTCGTCGGGCGGGCGTTCACAGACGATGCGCTGGCACTCGTCGCCGACGCGCTGCATCGTGCAGCGCCCTGCGGCATGGGCAAGGACAAGTCGGCCGTGATGCCGCAATCGCCGGCTATCGAAGCCGCGCCCGCGGGCATTCCGATCGTGGTGGTCGGCGCGCATCTGACCGGCATGCCGCTCAATCACGAGCTCACGACGTTGGGCGGGCGGCTGGTGAAGACCTGCCGGACGGCCGGCGACTACAGGCTGTTTGCGCTGAGCGGCACGGTGCCGGCGAAGCCCGGTCTCATCCGCGAGCCCGGGTTCGCAGGAAATGGGCTGGAAGTCGAGGTCTGGAAGCTGCCCGCCGACGGCTTTGGCCGCTTCGTCCAGAAAATCCCGGCCCCGCTCGGGATCGGCAAGATCGCGCTCGATGATGGCGCCAGCATCTCGGGCTTCCTCTGCGAAGCGCATGCCGTCACCAATGCCGTCGAGGTGACGTCGCATGGCGGCTGGCGTGCATACATTGCCTCGCTCAAGGCTTCGGCCCCGGTCAACTGACGGAGACGTTCGGACAACTGAAAGGGTGCCTCGCGCTCTGTGTGGCGGGGGCATCTGCGAAGAACGTGCGGCAACTGCAACGTGTCATTTGCCTTGATCCTGCCACGCTGGCGACATTTGGGTGTTACATGCGCGTAGTATCCCTCCTTGCAACAAAGGAGTGTGCCATGCAGGACATGACCATGTCGGAAGTCTTGAGGGATCCGATGATCCGCCAGATGCTGCGGGCCGATCGGATCAGCCTCGGCGTTTTCGCCGAACTGCTCGAAACGGCAGCCAAAAAGCGTGCGCATGCCTTTTCCGCAAACGGATCGGCGGCGTTTTGCGCCGGTATGCGTGCCGAACAGGCTGAAACACAGGGCAAGACGGCGTCTTGAGCCACTGTCTGTCAACACCCGGTTTCGGGCGTTGAAAGCCATTTCATCGCATAATCGAAAGTTATGGACCCGTCCCCGCCCCGTAGGGACGGGTTTACCGATCCGTAACCCCACGGACCACGGTGTTTGGGACCGCTGTCCGTTTGATGGCATTGCTTCGTGTTACCATGCAACTGAAAGTACGTTGCTTGGTTAGCTGGTAAGGTTACCAGCCGCGCGATGGGGACAATACATGCCTTGAACGCAATACTGCCTGCAAAAGCCCTGCATCCGCCACCTTGAGACGACGGATGCGAGATCTTGTTCGTCGCATCGCAGTTTAGATGCGGCGCTGCGTGGCCTTGTCGAAGAAATGTACGTTCGGCGATTTCAGCGAGAGCTTGACGACCTGGCCTGGCGTCAGGTCGGCGCGTTCGCGCATGACCCAGGTGATCTCCTTGCCTTCGACCTCAAGCGCGACATGCGTTTCAGACCCGGTCGGTTCCACCACGCTGACGGTGGCCGGTACGCCGCCGTCTTGCGCGAAGGCGAGGTCCTCAGGGCGAATGCCGACGATGACGTCGCGGCCATCAGCGTTTGCAGCGCCTTGCGAGAGCTCGACCTGCTGGCCTGATGGCAGTACCAGTCGCGGTGTGTCGCCACCCGTCAACTTGCCTTCAAGGAAGTTCATCGCCGGCGAACCCATGAAGCCCGCGACGAACACGTTCTGCGGCCGGTCGTAGAGTTCGAGCGGCGTGCCGATCTGCTCGACCTTGCCGCCCTGCAGCACGACGATCTTGTCGGCCATGGTCATGGCTTCGATCTGGTCGTGTGTGACGTAGACGATCGTGGTCTTCAGGCGCTGGTGCAGGGCCTTGATTTCCGCGCGCATCTTGACGCGCAGCTTGGCGTCGAGGTTGGAGAGCGGCTCGTCGAAGAGGAATACCTTCGGATCGCGCACGATGGCGCGACCCATGGCGACGCGCTGGCGCTGGCCGCCGGAGAGCTGCGCCGGTTTGCGGCCAAGCAGCGGTTGGAGGCCAAGGATCCCGGCGGCCTCGCCGACCTTCTTGTCGATCTCCGCCTTCTTCGCGCCGGCCAGTTCGAGCGCGAAGCCCATGTTCTGCGCCACCGTCATCTGCGGATAGAGCGCGTAGTTCTGGAACACCATCGCGATATCGCGATCCTTGGGCTGCAGATTGTTGACGACGCGGCCGCCGATCGAGATCTCGCCTCCGGTGATCTCCTCCAGCCCGGCGATCATTCTGAGCAGGGTCGATTTTCCGCATCCGGACGGGCCAACGAGAATGACGAACTCGCCATCGGCGATGTCGACGTCCACGCCGTGAATGATGTCGACGGCACCGTATGATTTCTTGACGTTTCTAATGGCCAATCCGGACATAGAATTCCTCCCTGTGAGACCTGCTCAACGCTTGCTGCGCACGCGAAGTGCCAGATATGGCTTGCCCGGCAGCTCGACACCGAAGGCGGCATCGGCCTTGCCGCCGCGCACGATCGCGCCGTGGCGTGTCGGATGCGGGATCGGCGCTTCCACCTTCTTGGCGGGCGTGATCGTCATGTTCCACGTGTCGATGATGTCGACGTCGTAGTTGTCGCTGTCCTTAGGGAAGCCCGAGGACCAGACAACGGGCTGATGCTCGCCGAGATAGATGTAGCGCAGGTCGGTGCTGCCATCGCGCACGCCGGAAACGCGGGTCCAGGGCCATTCGCCGACAGCGCCCATGGGGTCCAGGCCGTGCGTCACGTCCTGTTCCAGGATGTCGCGGAAGAAGCCGATGCGCTTCCAGGCTTCGCCGTGCAATTCGCCGCCCTTGGCCCACCAGATCAGATCGTCGGGATGCGAGTAGGTCTCGCCATGGCCAGCATAGCCGCCGCGCGTCACGGTGATCCAGAAGCGGTGCACCAGTTCCTGCGCCGTCAGGTTGCCCCAGCACTGCACGATGTTGCCTTCATACTCCGGCTCGTCGTTGACGACGGGCTTGCCGTAAGCGTCGCGCCAGGTCTGCGTCAGCTTGACGTCGGGGTTCTGAATGCAGGTATGCGTAACCCATGGCTTACGGTGATCGAAGTTCATCGACACTTCGCCGTTGTGGATAGACTTCAGGTGCTGGTAGGGATCGTTCTCTTCCAGGATGTGGAAATAGCGGTCCCATTGCTCCACCGGCTTGGTGTCGAGCAGGAAGTCGTATTCGTTGGCGAGCGCCCACCAGACGTTACGATAGGCGGCGAGGCGTGCCGCGAGATAGGCGACATAGCGGAAGTCCTGCTCGGCCGACATGTCGGCATAGCCCCAGCGATCGTAGGGGTGGAACATGATGATGTCGGCTTCGATGCCGAGTTCGCAAAGGGCCGCGACCTGCTGTTCGAAATGGCGGAACATGACCGGGTTCGGACGATCGAAATCTTCCTTGCCGTCGGCGCCGTTTTCGAAGGAGGGGTAGAGCGGCTCGTTGGTGTTATAGGGGTAGTCCTTTGGGAATACGCCCATGCGGATCTTGTTGAAGCCTGCGGTCTTCAGCGTCTCAAGCGTCTGCGCCTGCATATCGAGCGGCTGATGCGTCCAGGCGTAGCAGGTCGTGCCGAAGGAGAGGAACGGCTTGCCGTCGGCATAGGCGAAATGGAATTTGTTGCGCACCCGAACCGGACCATGATTGCCCGCAGACGGTGCGGTCGCGACGAATGCGCCGGTCTTGCCATTGAGCTCAGCGGTCTGCGAACGCGTCTTAAACGACCACTCGCCTTCGACATCAGGCATGAAGCGCACGCGATAAACGCCATCGCCATCATAAAAACCCGGCACGCGGACTTCGCGGCTCTTGTGGGTGAAGACGGCGTCGAGGCTCACGTCGATATAGGGATTGCCGCTAGACGGGCCGTTGAAGGCCGCTTCGAACACACCCCATTTTTCGACTGTTGCTGTGGACATGAAAGATCTCCTCGAAAGACTTTAAATTTCGGTCGCTCAGCCTTTGACCGCACCAGAGGTGAGGCCGGAGACGAAGTACCGTTGGAAAATGAGATAGACGAGCGTGGCGGGCAGGACCGTCATGACGATGGCGGCGTTCAACTGGCCGTAATCGCTGGAGAACTGGCCCTGGAAGGACATCAGCCCGAGCGGTAGCGTCCACATGTGCTGGTCCTGAAGAAGCACCAGCGCCATCGCGAATTCGTTCCAGGTGGAGACGAAGTCGAGGATGAGGAGCGCGGCCAGAACCGGCAGGCAGACCGGCAGGAAGATGCGCCGGAAGATGGTGAAGTGAGTGGCGCCGTCGATGAGTGCTGCCTCGGACAGCTCTTTCGGCAGGCCCTTGAAGAAGCCGTGCAGGATGAAGACCTGGTAGGGAACACCGAAGGCGATGTAGGGCAGGATGACACCGGGATAGGTATCGATCAGGCCGAACGAATTGACGAGCGTGAAAAGCGGCGCCAGCATCACCTGGAAGGGGATCATCGTTCCGAAGACGACGATGAGCAGCAGGAGCTTGCTTACTTTCATCTTGATCTTCGCCAGCGCGTAGGCCGCCATCGCCGACATGGCGAGGCCGAGCGGCACCTTGAAGACGGTGATGATCACGCTGTTCATGAACGACTCGGCGAAGTTGCCGCGGCTCCATGCACTGGCGTAGTTCTCGAAGGCGAACTCGACCGGCGGCATGAACGCGCCGGTGCTTGTCACCGCAGCCTTCGTCTTCAGCGATGTGAAAACGATGAAGACAAAAGGTGCGAACCAGACGAGCGCGACGATGATCAGCGCGATCCACAGGCCGATCAGGACGGGGTCACGGCCGGGCTTGTTCGTGGTGGTGATGGTTTCAGACACGGATATCGGTCCTGATGATGTCATCGTCATTATTCGGTGTCCTCATGCTTCTGCGTCCAGCGCAGGTACGGCACGACGATCGCGATGGTGATCAGCAGCAGGACGACCGAGATGGCGGCGCCGCGACCGAAGTCGAAGATCTGCATCGCCTGCGTGAAGGCCCAGAGCGCCAGCATCTGCGTGGATTGTGCTGGTCCGCCGCCGGTAAGGCCGTAGACGATATCGAATGCCTTCAGCGACGAGATGATCGAGAGAACGAGCACGATGGTCATGGTGGTGCGCAGCGCCGGGAAGGTCACATGCTTGAAGATCGCCCAGCGGCCGGCGCCATCGATGCGGGCGGCCTCGACCAAGGTCTGTGATACGTTCTGAAGGCCGGCGAGGAACAGCACCATCGAGAAGCCGACGGACTGCCAGAGATAGGCGACGAAGACCGAGTAGAGCGCGATGTTCTTGTCGCCGAGCCAGTCCTTGATCCACATCTGCAGACCCATATTGGTCATGAGCTGGCTGAACAGGCCGAAGAAGGGGTCGTACATCCATTTCCACATCGTTGCGACCGCGATCGGCGCGATGATGACGGGGAGATAGAAGATAGCGCGAAACGTGTTGCGGCCGAAGATCTTCTGATTGAGCGTTAGCGCGAGAAGCAGGCCGACCATCGGCGGGAAGGCCACCGACATGATGGTCCAGATAACCGTGTTCTTGAAGGCGACCCAGAACACCGGATCACGCGTGAAGATGTACTGGTAATTCGCCAGGCCGACGAAGGGGCGCTGTGGGTCGAGGCCGTTCCATTTCTGGAAGCTCAAGACCACGACGTTCAGCATCGGGTAGAGCGCGAAGACCGCGTAGATCGCCATGGCGGGCGCGAGCAACAGGAGCGCCTGGAAGCGCGGGTCGTGTGTTCGGTTTTTCAATGACATGGGTATCTGCTCCGCGCGACGTGTGTCTGGCGAGTGGCATTGGATTGAGCGGTGGTCGGTCCCAGCGGGGTGCGGGACCGACCGATGTCCTGGGAGGACTTAGGTGCGACCGGCGATGAACGTCTGCAGCTGCTTTGCTGCATCGGCCGGTTCGGTGTTGCCGGCGGCGACGTCGTTGATCACGCGGAAATACTCGGTCGTGACGTCAAGCGGGAAGGCCTGGTCGCCGTTCATGTAGACCTTGCCGTAGGTCTTGAAGACATCCAGCCATTCGGCTTCCAGCGGCTTCTGGTTCGCATACTGGACGTTCTTGTTGACCGATGTCGAGCTAATTTGACCAACGAGATCCTGCTGGACCTTGGTCGACAGGAAGTAGTCGAGGAACTTCGCGGCAAGATCCGGATGCGGGCTCTTGGTGCTGATGTAGTTGTACTCGGCAAAACCGTAGAGACGCTGCGTGTTGGTCGGGAACGGGAACATGCCATAGTCGTCGAGGTTGGCGCCGCTGGTTTCCAGCTGGCTGACCAGCCAGTCGCCTTCAAGCATCATCGCCGCGCGTCCTGCCGTGAACAGGCTGTAGGACTGCTTGTTGTCGATGCCCATGAAAGGCTGCAGCGTATAATCCTTCGTCCACTTGGCAAATTCGGTAAAGGCGTCGGTGGCGCAAGGCTCCGTGGACCAATCCGCCTTCATGGCCTTCAGCGCGTCGTGCTTTTCGGCACCGCACTTCGTTTCCAGGATGACGTCCATCAGGCGCATGACGTGCCAGTTGACCGATCCGCCGAAGGTGAAGGCGGGAATGCCGGCAGCTTTCAGTTTTTCGGCGTCGGCCAGAAACTCTTCATAGGTCTTCGGCTCTTCGGTGATGCCGGCCTGCTGGAACAGCTTCTTGTTGTAATAGACGGCTTCGCCCTTGAAGGTGAAGGGAACGCCATGCTTGCCACCCGGATAGAGGTCGGCGAATGCGGCGGCTGCGGGCAGCAGCTCATCGTTCCATTTGTATTCGGTGTAATACTTGTCGAGCGGCGCCGAAAGGCCTGCCTTCACATATTCGCCGCCCAGGCCAAGGCCTGCCCAGCTGAAGTAGATGTCGGGGCCCTTGTTCGAGCCGGCCGCGACGCGCAGCGCGGTCTTGTGCTCGTCGATGGCGCGCTGAACGATTTCAACCTTGGTGCCGGGATTTGCAGCTTCGAAGTCGGTTGCGACCTTCTTGAGCGCGACGTTGGCGGCGTTGTTGTCGAAGTTCAGTGTCCAGAGCGTCAGGTCTTCCGCCTTCAGGCTCGTCGCAGTGATCGCGAGCACGGATAGCGTGACCATGAGTGTAGTCTTGATCGTCATTAAACCCTCCCTTGTGCGGTCCTCTCCGCTAGTGTTCACACTCTCGAAAATTACGACTTGTGTCAACACTTATTTCGTAACCGAACAAAGTCGATTGCATATTAGCGAATATTTGGGCTTAATAAGGTGGGTTGACCGATTATGCTCACGGAATAGGCTGCAATAATTTCTGCTTAGAAATATGTTGCGACCTAGCGGCGAGTCAGGGCTAGTCTCATGGGGAGGAGCTATGAATGGTTGGCATCAGGGAACTTTTCGAGGATCAGGCCTCGCCGGCAGGGCGCATCGTGCGTGCCATCGCGGCGATCGGATCCGCGACCGCGACACAGTTGGTTAAGTCGACAGGCTTGGCTCGATCGACCGTATCCACGCTTCTCACCGAGTTGAAGGACGGTGGCGTCGTTCTGGACGTTGACACGAAGAGCAATGGCTTCGGGCGACCATCGCAGCTGCTGTCGTTGAACCCGGCAGCGGGCCGATGCGCTGGCGTGCTCCTCGGACTTGGCGAAATTCGGATCGCGATCTGCGATCTCGCACACACCGTATTGTCGGACATCTGGTTCGCGATGGATACAGACTATACGCCCGAGGACGCCGCCAGACGCGTGCGGGCCAGTCTGGAGGAGCAATGCGCCTTGCTCGGCATTGATATGTCCGAGCTGCTGGGCGTGGGGTTGGCGATTTCAGCGCCCGTCTCCTATGACGGTGAAATTCTCAACGGCTCCATCCTGCCGACATGGTGCGGCACCAACATCGCCGATGTGTTTTCCGAGCAGCTCGGTTGCCCGATCCACGTCGAGAACGAGAGCCATTGCGGCGCGCTCGCCGAAATGACGTGGGGAGCCGCCGTGGGGGAGACGAATTTCGTCCTCTTCAAGTTCGACCTGGGCATCGGCGGCGCCATCGTCATCGACAGCACGGTGCAGCGCGGCGCTCATGGATATGCCGCCGAGTTCGGCCACATGTCGCTCGATCCGCGCGGACCGCTATGTCGCTGCGGCAATCGTGGCTGTCTGGAGACCTTCGCCGGCGGGTTCCAACTGCTGAGATATGCCGAGCAGTCCTTCGGCGCGCCCGTCAGCATCGAGCAATTCGTCGAACGCGCGCGCAATGGCGATCCAGGATATGCGCGGCTTGTCGATGACGCGGCCGAGATGGCGGGCTGGGGCATGGGGATTGCCTTCACCATCCTCAATCCACCCTTGTTCATCATCGCCGGCAAGCTGGCGGAGGTGGGCGAGAGCTTCATCGATGGCCTCGAGCGAAGTTTCGCCCGCCACTCTGTCGCCCCGCCCGCGCATTCGCCGGAAAAGCGCAGGCCTCGCTTCGTCGTCGGCACGTTCCGGGGCAATGACGACACTGTCATGGGCGCGGTGGCGCTCGTGCTGAGGCAACACGGGCGGATCGCCAACGAAACGTCGCCCGTTTCCTGATTGCCCAAACGGCGGTTTGTCGGACGCCTATTCCGCCGACAGGGCGTTTCGGATGCTCGATATGACCATGGTGGCGGACGCTGCTCCTGGGTCTATATGGCCGAGCGACCGCTCGCCGAGCCGCGCCGAGCGCCCTTTGCTGGCAACCATGTCCTTGGTCGCATCGCGTCCCTGTTCGGCCGCTTGCAACGCCTGCGAAAGGCATTGCCGCAAGCTGTCGCCGCGTTTTCTGGCCTCCTCGCAAGCCGCCGCGGCTGGTGCCCAGGCGTCCACCATCGTCTTCTCGCCGATCTCGGCCTTGCCGCGGTCCTGAATACCTCTCGCCAGCGCGGTGAAGACGTCGAGCAGATCATCATCGCTGAGAGTAGCCTTGCCCTTCACCGCTGCGCCGGCGCGCATGAAGGCGGTCGCGTAAAGCGGGCCGGACGAGGCGCCGACAGCATTCAGGAACGCCTTGGCAGCGGTGTTGAACACCGTCGTGGGGTCAGTGGCGGTAGGGTCAAGCGCGTCGGTCGCTTTGGCTGCAGCGGTAAAGCCGAGCTCCATCGCGATCCCGTGGTCAGCGTCGCCAATGATGCCGTCCAGTTGGCACAGATTGTCCCGCTCGGCGGTCATCACGTCGGCGATGTCCAGGAAGAGGCGCTGAAGATCCTTCGTCGTCACATCACCCATCAGATCGCCTTTCCGCTGCGAAACATCGCGCAGTCGCACGGATGATCGATCAGAGTCTGCAACTCGTCATCGAGCACCATAAGCGTGACCGATGCGCCGGCCATCTCGAGAGAAGTGCAATAATTGCCGACGAGCGAGGTGTGGATGATAAGGCCAGCCTCGTCCAGCTGCGCCTTCACCCGGCGCATGATGATGTAGAGTTCCATCAGCGGTGTGGAGCCGAGCGAATTGATGAGCACGGCGACGCGCGTGCCCGGCGCGATGTTGGCGTCTTTCAGGATCGCATCGAGCAGTTCGTCGGTGACAGCATCGGCCGGTCTCAGCTTTTCGCGCGAAACGCCAGGCTCGCCGTGGATGCCCATGCCGACTTCCATTTCGTCGCCGCCGATCTCGAAATTCGGCCGCAACGTCTGAGGCAGCGAGCAGGGGGATAGCGCGACGCCCATTGTGAAGGTGTGGTCGTTGGCCTTGCGCGCGATACGCTCGACCTCGTCAAACGAGTACATCAGATCACAGGCAGCACCGGCCGCCTTGAAGACGAAGACATTGCCCGCGACACCACGGCGCTTTTCTCGCTGGTCGCGCGGTGCGGAGGCGACGTCGTCGGTGGTCACCACGGTGCGTACGTCGATATCGTCCATGGCAAGCATTTCCGCCGCCATGTCGAAATTCATCACGTCGCCGGCATAGTTGCCGTACATGAAGAGAACGCCTGCGCCGTGATCGACCGCCTTTGCACATTCGATGATCGGATCGGGCGGAGGCGAGGCAAAGACATTGCCGACAGCGGCAGCATCCGCCAGTCCCTTGCCGACGAAGCCGAGGAAACTCGGCTCATGGCCGGAGCCGCCGCCGATCACCAGCCCCACCTTGCCATCGCGGGGCCCGTGTTTCGCGACGATCGATCGTGGCGATCCGTCAATGGCATAGAGATGATCGGGATGTGCCGCGAGGATGCCCTCGAGCATTTCGTCGACCGCCGCGCCGCCGTCATTGATAAGCTTTTTGGTCTTCACGCTGGTCCTCCCGATTGCCGCGTCTGGAAGGCTATAGCTACGCCTTCCAGACGTAAGATCAATCCGAAAGCGCGACGGAGGTCGCCTGATATGGGGAAAGAGTGAGCACGCCGCCCATCAGCGCGTCGGAGAGCCTGAGCGCTCCCAGATCAATCTCCTGGTCTTGGCCGCTGATGTTGACGATCCACAGTGTTGCGCCGGTCGCCGCCTTCGTTGCGAAAGCGAGAACCTGCGAGGGGTTGGAGGAAAGGCACTCTCTCCACTCGGTTCCGGCGAGACCGGCTAGCGTCTTGACCGCGTTGAAGAGCGGGCGGCGTCCATCTGTTGTGAAGGGCTCATGCTGTCCGGCAAGGAGGCCGAAACTGCCGGTCACCGCCGAGAGCGTCAGGCATTCCAGCTCGGCGTCCAGCACCTTTGCCATATAGCCCATCGCGAAGGCTTCCGCAAAGAGAGCGTTGTGACGCGGATCGGTGTTGGCCATCGGTATCCGGCCGCCCTTCGGGTTGTCCATAGTTCGGCTCCCATAGGGATTCTGCCGCATGGGAATGGTCGATGGGCCGATGCGATAGGGCTTGTCGCCATAGATGGCGCGGACCGATCGGGTGATGAAGGGCAGGGCCTCCAATGTCTGCATGACACTGAGGTCGTCAGCGGCATGGACGATCGGGTTGGTGCAATGGCTGATGAAAGAAAGCGGCTCTGAAGGAACGCGTTTGCGGTTGAGCTCGGTGAAATAGCTGAGCATGCCGCCGCCGATGCGGATATCGGGGAATGCCGCATGCGCGACCTCGTAGACATCTTCGAGCGGCGGGCATTCCGGCCACTTGCTGCCCGGCGGGGTGGATCGGCGATCGACCGATGGCGAGATGATGATCGCGTCTGGCTTGAAGCCGGCATTGCGCATCTGCGTTGCGATCAGCGTGGTCTCGTCGAGCAGTGGCTGTTTGCACGGCAGCGCGATCTCGAGCGTCGACATGCCGGGATGAAGTCTGGTCACCTCGGCGAAGCGCTTGAAGGCTTCCGCTCCATGCCCGGCCGTCGGATCGAAATGGAAGAGCAGTTCCTGCGGCTTGATCTCGTCGAGCACGGCGCTCGCCTTGACCACGGCGCCTGCTTCTTCCGGCGTGACGATCACGCCGATCGCAGGCATGCGCCCACGCCGCTCGCCGAGCGTCAGCGTCGTGAGCGGCGAATGCCCATTCGTCGTCGCGGCCAATGGCTTGGGGCGCCTGTCGGCAATATCGAGGACGATGCGCTGTTTGACCGTTTCACCCGCCGGTATCCGGTAGGGCCAAGGCAAAGCGAGTGGGCGCACATAGGTCTTGTAGGAGGCGTCCGACCAGTTGCGCTGGTCTTCCATCTCGAACACGTCGCCTTCCATGCCGCACCGCGCCGTCACGTTGGTCATGACGGTATGGGTGATCGCGCTCATGTTCATGAACGGCTGCCACGGCTCGATCAGATCAGGGAACCGGGTCTCGACGCGCTTTCCGTCGGCATGCTCGACGGTGACGGGCATACCGGCCACGCCGACGATCGGGTGGAGAATACAGAAACCGCAACGGTTCGTCTCAAAGCCCGTGCCGGAGATCGCATCCGCTTCGAAAACCAGAGGCGAGCCGGCTTGCGCTGAGATGCGCACGCCGATCGCGAGTCCTGTCGCATCCGGCCCCTTGCAAATGGCGGTGTAGCGGACCGAAAAGGCATCGTCTCCCTGCTCGACCGTCAGGTCGGCGATTTCGGGCGCGTAGGTGCCCCAGTCGCGATCGCGCACGAGATAGGACACAGCGCGCAGCACTTCCACGCCGTCATAGGCGATCGTACGCAGATTGCCGTCGCTGAGATCAGCAGTCAGCCTGCCCGCGGTGAGGCGGACCGGCTTCTGCTCGAGCGCATGCGTTCCGTAGATCCGGAAGCTCTCCGACGACGTGCTCATCGCAGCATCGCCTTGACATCGACCGTCTGGCCGCTGGCGGCGCTATCATATGCCGCCTCGACAAGCGCGAAGGTCTTGAGATTGTCGGCGCCCGAGGTCGAGGCCTCGCCGCCGGCGGCCAGCCGCTCGGCCCAATGCTGCTGGATGGCGTAGACGCTTTCCTGGATATTGTGCCAGGGGCGCGATGCCCAGGAGAGCAGCATCGGCGACACGTCCGAGACCTCGGTGCCGTTCTTTCCGGTCACTTCGAGCTTGTAGCCTTGCGACAGGCGGATGCTGCCCTCAGTGCCGTCGAGTTCGATCAGCGTCTCGGGGAAGGGCTCGGTGGAGAGCTTGGAGGCATAGCTGACATCGACGATCGAGGTCGCGCCGTTTTCGTGGTCGAGCAGGATGGTGGCGACGTCCTCGCCCTTGATCTTCGGGTTGACCCGCTTCGTGCGGGCGCTGAGCGCTGCAACGTCGCCCAGGATATAGCGGGCAATGTCGAGCGTATGGATGCCGAGATCTTCGATGATGAAGCGCTCGCCTTCAGCGAGATAGGGCTGGCCCGAGAAAACGTCGTAGCCCGAGCGGAACGAGAAGCGGCCCCAGAAAGGCTGGCCGATCGCGCCCGATTCCAGAACCTTCTTCACAGCCTGGATCGGCGTCTGCCAACGGAAGTTTTCGTGCACCATCAGGGGCAACCCGGCATCGGCGCAAACCTTCACCATGGCCTTGGCGTCGTCGAGCGTCTTTGCGAATGGCTTCTGGCAGATCGCCGGCACATTGTGTGCGGCTGCCATCTCGACCAAAGCGCGGTGGCTCTGGACGGTGGTGGCGATATCGACGAAATCGAAGCCGCCGTCGGCGAACATCTGGGCCGCATCGCTATAGCGCCTGTCGATGCCGAACTGGTCGCCGACGATCTTCAGCCGCTCGGGGTCGCGATCGCAGATCGCCACGATCGAAGCCCCGGCCACGTCCTGCCACGCATGCATCTGGTTGACCGCGAAAAAGCCGCAGCCGATGAGTGCGCCATTCAATTCCGTCATTGCTTATCCTGCCTTTGCCATTTGCATGAGAGTCACGCGCTGTTGCAGACGGCGCTGGGCCTGATCCACCACAACCGCGATAATAATCACAAGCCCCTTGATGACCATCTGCCAGAAGGACGATACGCCCATCATGACCAGCCCGTCCGACAGGATGCCGATGACGAAGGCGCCGATGATCGTGCCGCCGATCGTGCCGCGCCCGCCTGACATCGAAGTCCCGCCGAGCACCGCCGCGGCGATCGCGTTGAGCTCGAAGCTTTCGCCGGTGGCCGGATGCGAGGCCATCAGTTCGGACGAGATGATGAGCCCGACGATGGCCGCGCACAGGCCCGAGAACATGTAGACGAAGATCTTCACCACATCGACCCGGATACCGGACATGCGCGCCGCACGTTCGTTGCCACCGACGGCGAAGATATGCCGGCCGATCGGCGTCGAGCGCGCCACGTAGGCGGCAATTAGGGCTAGCACGATCAGAATCCAGATCGAAACCGGCAGGCCCAGCATGCGGCCGGCGCCGAAGACGTCGAAGCCCGTCGTCATGTATTCCGGCTTGCCGACGAGATTGGGGAAGGTCTGGCCGTCGGAGGAGAGCAGTGCCAGGCCGCGTGCGATGTAAAGCGTGCCGAGCGTGGCGATAAACGGCGCGACGTTGAGCTTGGTGATCAACAAGCCGTTGATCAGGCCGATCGCCAGGCCGACGGCCAGTGTGATCAGCACGATCTCATAGATGTTGAAGAAGATCGTGTAGCCGATCGGCAGTTCCACGCCGTTGAGGATCAAGGCGCCGGCGACCATGCCGCACAGGCCGACGATCGAGCCGACCGAGAGGTCGATGCCGCCGGTGATGATGACGAAGGTCATGCCCATGGCGAGGAACGCGTTGAGCGCAACGTGTTTCGACATCAGGATCATGTTGGCCGTGGATGTGAAATTCGGCGCGAAGATCGCGAAGAAGATGATCACGGCAAAAAGGGCGATGAAGGTTCTGAGCTTCATCAGGGTGAGGAGAATGGAGCCGCTCGAACGCTTTGCCCCGAATGTGGATGAGGTGTCCGCCGTCATGACGCGAGCTTTCCCTGGTGTCCGTGACCTTTGGCAGATGCCGCGATGATAGCCTCTTCCGTTGCTTCGCTTCTGTCGAAGACGGCGACCAGCTTGCCGTTGCTAAGCACGGCGATGCGGTCGGAAAGGGCCATGACCTCTTCAAGGTCTGAGGTTGAAAACAATATTGCAAGGCCCTTGGCGGCCAGTCTGCGCATGGTGCGGAACACGTCCGCCTTGGCGCCGACGTCAATGCCGCGGCTGGGCTCGTCCATCAGCAGCACCTTCGGATTGGTCATCAGCGCCTTACCGATGACCACCTTCTGCTGGTTGCCGCCGGACATCGAGGTAACCTCGAATTCCGGGTTCGGCGCCTTGATGGAGAGATCGCGGATCATGTCGTTGATGCCCTGCCTTTCGGCGCCGGCCTTGATGTGAAAGATCCGCGTGAAATGATCGAGGCTGGCGAGCGTCAGATTGCTGGCGATGGAGAGCACCTGCACCAATCCTTCGCGCTGCCGGTCCTCGGGGATGAGGGCAAGCCCCTTCCTGATCCGGCCCGTCGTATCTTGCGCGCGCACTTCCTGGCCATCGATGAAGATCTTGCCGGTCGAGTGCTTGTGGCGGCCGATCACGCATTCGAAGAACTCGCTGCGTCCAGCGCCCATCAGGCCGTAGATGCCGAGGATTTCTCCAGCTCGCACTGAGAGCGAGACGTGGTCGACGGCCAGCCCGCCGGTTCTGCGCGGCAGGCTGATCTCCTCGGCGCGAAAGGCTTCCGGTCCGAGCTCATGGTCGGCCGCCTTGGCGAAATCCTTTGCGTCCGAGCCGATCATCGAGCGGACGATCCACTTGGTGTCGATGTCGCGGACCATCGCATGGCCGGTGATCTGGCCGTCGCGCAGCACGGTGATGTAATCACCGATCCGCATCAGCTCTTCCAGCCGGTGCGAGATATAGACGATGGCCACACCCTGCGCCTTCAGTTCGGCGATAACCTTGAAGAGGATTTCGACCTCGGCCGCTGATAGCGCCGATGTCGGCTCGTCCATGATCAGGATGCGGGCGTTGAGCGACATCGCCTTGGCGATCTCGACCAGCTGCTGCTGACCGATCGGCAGGTCCTCGACCATGGTCTCGGCATGAATGCCGGCATCCAGGCGTTTCAGAAACGCGTTTGCCTTTTCGATCTGCGCCTTGTGATCGATGCCGCGAATGCCGCGGGTGATCTCGCGGGTTGTGAAGATGTTTTCGGCCACCGTCATGTTGGCGAAGAGGTTGAGCTCCTGGAAGATCATGCCAATGCCGTGCGCCTGGGCGTCGGCCGGACTGTCGAAGGAGACAGTTTCGCCATCGAGGACGATGCGTCCAAGCGTTGGCCGCTCTACGCCGGCGATCATCTTCATCAGCGTCGACTTTCCAGCGCCGTTCTCGCCGACCAGCACATTGACCGCGCCGCGTCTGAGCTCGAGATCGGCGCGCTTGACGGCGACGATGCCGGAATAGACTTTGGACACCTCTTCAAGGCGAAGGATAACGTCGTGTTCGATCGTTTCGCTCATCGCTACGGCCCCACCGTCAATTCGGCCGGCGTCACCAGCGGCAATTGGCCGGATGCCGGCAGCGGGAAGGCGCCGGTGACCGTGACGGTCTTGCCGGTCAGACCGTCGCGCGGTAGCGGCGCCAAGAGGGCGGTGTTGATCTTCTCGTTGAACGCCTTGCCGAATTGCGCCCACTCGATCTGGTTCTTGAACTCGTTGAAATTGACGAATTCAAGCGTATCGCGCAGCGCCGTTCCGCGCACGGCGGGACCGATCTGCACCTTGGCGTCGGCCTTGCCGTCTCCATCGGCATCCACGTCGATCGTCGCCGCCCGCGATGCGGTATCGGCCGCGACGATCTTGCCGCTCAGCTTGACCGCATAGGTCCAGGGGGCGCTCGCCTGCTTGCGGGGATTGCCGTATTTCTCGCCGGCCTGATCCGGGCTCGACGCGGCAAGCGCCACGACGTCCTTCAGCTCACCAGCCCGCTTTTGCAGATAGGGAATTGCCTGCGACTGCCAGATGGCGTCGACCTTTGCCGCTGGGTCAAAGGCGCTCTTGGCGGTTTCCGCCGCCTTTTCTTCCGCCGTCGGCGTTTTGATGATTTTGCAGCCCGGCAGTGCCATCGCAAGCAATGCGATCACAACCACGCTTCTGACCCTCGCCATCCACGAAACTCCAATCTTATGGAATAGGATAAAGAACGAAGAGCGCCGATGAGTGCGCTCTTCGCCATTGGTCTCAAGCTGTCGTTACTTCGCGATCGCGAAGGTTTCGAGCTTGGAGGCGTTGTCGGCGTTGATGAGAATGCAATCCATCAGCTGCTTCTCTTCCTTGGGAAGAGTCTTGTTCTTGATGTAGGCGTCGGCCTGCTCGACAGCCATCTGTGCCTGCGCGTAGGCGGGCTGCAGAACGGTGGCCTTGATGCCGCCGGACTTGATGGAGTCGCGGACGTCGTTGGAGCCGTCGAAGCCGACGACGATCACGTCCTTGCGGCCGGCGGCCTGGAGAGCGGCGATCGCGCCCATGGCCATCGTGTCGTTGCCGGAGATGACGCCCTGGATATCCGGGTTTGCCTGCAGGATGGTTTCCATCTTGGCGTAGGCTTCCGTCTGGCTCCAGTTGGCCGACTGCTTGGCAACCGACTTCAGGTCCGGATAGTCGTCGATGACGTCATGATAGCCCTGCGAGCGGATGCCGGCATTGGTGTCGGATTCTTTGCCGACGAGCTCGACATAGTTGCCCTTCTCGCCCATCAGCTTGACGAATTCCTGCGCGCCCAGCTGGGCACCCTGGTAGTTGTTGGAAACGATCTGTGCGGCGGCAACGCCCGTGGCGTTGATTTCGCGGTCGATGAGGAAGGACGGAATGCCCGCGTCCTTGGCCTTCTTGACAGCGGCAACGGTCGCATCAGCGCCGGCGTTGTCGAGAATGATGGCCTTCGCACCGCGGCCGATGGCGGTGTCGATCATCTGGGATTGCTTGTTGGCGTCGTCGTCATGGGTCATGACGAGCGCTTCATAGCCCAATTCCTTCGCCTTGGCTTCAGCACCTACGGCTTCAGCCTTGAAGAACGGGTTGTCGTGTGCGGGGGTGATGATGGCGATCAGGTCCGCCGAAAAGGCAGGCATGGCAACGCCGAAAGCAAGCGCGCTGGCAAAGGCAGCGACGGTCAGTCTACGTGTCAGTCTCATTGGTTTCCTCCCAAAAGAAGCCCTGTTCCCAGCAGGGCGGTGAAAGGGGAGGGGTTGCCCCCTCCCGGGACCGGTATCAGGTGATACGCTTGATGCTGTCAGCGATCTCCTGAGGTTCGAAGACGCGCTTCCAATCGTCCTTCATCAGGGCGGGAATGCCGAATTCGATAGCCTTGTTGCAAGCGTCCGAGAACACGCCCTGGACTTCGCCGAAGATGACGGCGCCGAGTACGTTCAGGTGGCCGAGCAGGAAGTCGCGGGCAGCTTCTTCCGGAACGCCGCGTGCGACGCACTCATCCATGGCCTGCTTCATGACGACGAGCAGCGAAGCGGCAACGGTCTCGGAGAGACCCGGCTCCAGCATCGCCATCTGTTCGACGGTGACGCGGTGCGAGCGCATGACCGGTGCCCAGATCGTCTTGGCGATTTCTTCGCCGACGGCGTAGGCTTCTTCCGGACCCTGCATCAGCGCCGAAACGATGTGCTGCTTGGCGAAGAGGCCGCCGAAGTGGTCCTTCTTGGCCTGCATGTCCGTTTCGTCGTTGAAGATCGGCGGGTGGCACGGATGCGTGACGAAGTACGTCAGGTCAGGGCGCTCCGGGAAGTGGCCAGCGAACGGCGCAGCAGCGTCGAGCGCGACAACCATGGTGCCGGCCTTGAGCTTGTCGTTGATGCCGGCGGCAACCTTGCCGATATGCGTATCCGGAACGGCCAGGATGACGACGTCGACGCCGTCAAGCGCAACGTCCACGTCCACGGTCGAAAGGCCGAGATCGTCCTTCAGGCGTGCCTTGCCGATATCGCTGATTTCGACGTGGCGAACGTCGTAGCGCGAACCCTTGAGGTTCTTTGCAAGCCGGTAGCCCATTTTGCCGCCGGCGCCGAACAGAGCAATGGAAGTCATGTTTCCTCACTTCGTGTTTTGCTGGAATTGTTAACGTTGCTGGTATGATGAGTCAATCACCACCCCAGAATAAGTATTACTTAACCGCGTCGAGCCGGTTGATGGCGTCGACGTTGCCTGCCGAAGCGCCCTTCGGATCGAATTCGGAGGCGAGCCAGGTGTCGACGATCGACTTGGCAAGTTCCGGACCGATCACGCGTGCGCCCATGGTGATGATCTGTGCGTTGTTGGATTTCGCGGCGCGCTCGGCAGAGTATGTGTCGTGCGTCAGCGCGGCGCGGATGCCGGGAACCTTGTTGGCCGAGATCGAAACGCCGATGCCGGTGCCGCAGATTAGGATGCCGCGCTCATGCTGGCCGTCGACGATGGTCTGCGCGAGGTTCTGCGACAGGTCGGCGTAGAAGCCAGCCTGGCTGAGATCGTGCACTTCGAGGCCCGCCTTGGTGGCGAGGTGGGCGGCGATCACGTCAAGCAAGGGCTTGCCGGCGCTATCCGCTCCGATGGCGATTTTCATGGTCCGTGTCCTTTCAATCATTCGGGGGCTGGATGAGTAGAATTGGTGGCTGTGATCAGATGACCGCGGCAACGCGCTTCAGAATGTCGAGATAGCCTTCGACAGCCCAGGCAGAGCGGCCGATGAACAAGCCGTCGATGTGCGGCTGCGTGATCAGCTCCTCGCAATTGCCTGGATTGACGCTGCCGCCGTAGAGAACCGGAACCGCGCGACCGAGCGCCTTGGCGGCGACGTCGGCGATGCGCGCGTGGCGTTCGTCGGCATAGTCGGCGGTCGCCGGAATGCCGTTGACGCCGATCGCCCAGACCGGTTCGTAGGCAAGTAGAATTTCCGCGTCCTTGCCGGATGTGGGGACGCGCGCCAGCGCGCCCTCAACTTGGCGCTTCAGTACCGCGTCGGCATCACCGGCATTGCGTTCGGCAAGAGTCTCACCGATGCAGATCAGCGGGATCAGGCCGTGGTTGACGGCGCTTTCGACCTTCAGGCCGACGGTTTCGTCGGTCTCGCCGAAGTGCTCGCGACGCTCCGAGTGGCCGAGCTCGACGATGTCGAGGTTGCAATCCTTCAGCATCGGGGCCGAGATCTCGCCGGTCCACGCGCCGGCTGCGTCCCAGTGCATGTTCTGCGCGCCGACCTTCACCGAGCCATCGGCGAGAGCCTTCTTGACTTCGCGCACCGCCGTGAAGGGCGGGATGACGAAACGCTGGATATCGGCGTGGCGATCGCCGTCGGCGACTGCCAGCTTTTCGGCGAAGGACAGAGCTTCGCCAAGCGTCTTGTTCATCTTGAAGCTGGTGCCAACCCAGTAGCGCATGTTCAAGCCCTCCGTCCGTCGCGAATCTGTGCGAAATAGCCGTCGGTTCCGACCTGGCCGCCCTTGAGCGCGATCTGCAGCCCGTTGGTCGGCGCGTAGTTGCCGTGCGCGGTGCAGAGTGGCGAGCCTGGTGTCTGCGGCAGCGGCAGCAGGGTCGTCAGAGCGTCCACACGCAACTGCTGCAGCGCGTGGCTCGACGTGTCGCCGCCGGCGATGACAGCGCGGGGCAAGTTTTCGGTTTCGATCAGCCGGCGCAGAATCGTGCCGAGAGCGGAGCCGAGGCGGTGGCGGGAGCCAGGAATACGATCGATATCGGTTCCCTTGTCCGACGATGAGCCGAGCGCCGTATGCAGGATGACGCTGCGGCCATCCTTCAGGCGCTTGATGCCTTCGGCGACAGCCGTTTCGATGGCGCGATCGCCGCTTTCGCCGACAAGATCGAGCGGATCGACGGGAATGCCGTCAAAACCGTTTTCAGTTGCGTTGCGGATCTGCCGTTCCGTGGTGGGCGAGACGCTTCCCGAGACGACGGCGAGGCGGTCGACCTTGCCGGGCTCGGCGAAGGTCGTCGGTTCGCCAAGCAGGCCTTCAGCCTTCCACGCCTGCAACAGCGCGTATTCGACGCCCGACGAGCCGGCCGTGAAGAGGCCGCCGTCGCGCTTGGCCCGCCAGACCTGACGGCCGGCCAGAGCCTGCGACTGGGCGCTATCCACGTCGATCAGCAGGATGCCATCGAGGTCCGCGATCGTCTTGTCGATGCGCTGGTCGGCATCGGCGGCTGCGGTGGTGACGAGATCGGCGAGCGCTACGGGCAGAGCCGTCTGCTTTGCGAGATGCAGCGTCAGGTCGGCTTCGGCCATCGGTGTCACCGGATGGCGGCTCATGACGGGATGGCGATCGATACGGTAGTAGCGATCCTGGTAGGCGGCGAAGAGATTGCCGAACGCCGTGAAGCGCTTCAGCTGCGGTGCGCCGACGACAACGGGCACGACCGGTTGGCCATAGAGCGCCTTGCCGATTTCGATCGCCTTGCCGATGTTGCCGACCGCAGGGCTGGAATCGAAGGTCGAGCAGACCTTGTAATGGCAGATGTCGGCATCGAGCGCCTTCAGCCATTCAAAGATCGCCGGCAGATGCTTCTCCATCCACTCCGGCGTTTCGCTGCGGCTGGTGCCGGCAATGCCGAAGGCGCGGTAATCGGCGAAACGCTTTGCGGTCTCGGCGCTGGGGATGCCGAGAAACAGCACGGTCGGCACGCCGTTGGAAGCGAGCGCTTCCATGACGTCGGCTGAACCGGTGAAATCGTCACCGTAATAGGTAAGCAGAGGTTTGGTCATGGTCTCAAGCTGCCTTGCCGTCGCCGAACTTCGCGATCGAGGCCGCGAGTTCCGGATGATCCTTGGCGTATTCGTCGAGCGGGATGTCGGCGACCGCCGCCTGCCAGGCCTGCTGCACGGCGCGTACGCCGGCCGCCGGGCCGCCCGGATGGCTGACGATGCCGCCGCCGCATAGATAGAGCAGGTCGGTAGTGCGGCCGGTGCGGTTATAGGTGTCCGGCGCCTGGCCACCCCACTGGCCGGAGCCAGCGACCGGCAACGGGCAGTCCGCCTTGCTGAACAGCGGCGTGCTGACGGCCTTGAAGGATTCGACGAAGCTGTCGTCCGGCTCCCAATACTTGATGCGGATGCCGTTGATCTGGAATTGGTCAACGCCGAGCAGGCGCCAGAACTGCTGGTAGACCTTGAAATCGAGACCGGCGCCCGGATCGCGGGTGAGGATGTCCCAACCGTTGCGGTGGGCATGCAGAACAAGGCCCGAGCGCTTGCGCAGGAAGCTCATACCGCCGAAGCCAATCGAATTGATGTTGACGACGGCGCAGTTGCCGCCGGCCTTCAGGACGAGATCGTGATTGCGCATCATCTCGTCCGGATCGGCATGCGAGATGCCGAAAGCGTACATGACCTTCTTGCCGGTCTTCTGCTCGTGATCGAGGATCTTCGGCATGATGGCCGCTACGCGCTCCTTGAGCGGCGAATAGGCCGGGCTCATCAGCTTTTCGTCGTCCTTGATGAAGTCGACGCCGGACTCGATCAGTTCGCCGACCAGCTCCGCGGTCTCATGCGGGCGCAGGCCGAGCGCCGGCTTGACGATCGTGCCGATGATCGGCCGCCCTTCGACGCCGGTGAGCTTGCGGCTGCCGGGCAGGCCGAACTGTGGGCCGGGATGCGCGGTGGCGAAGGCTTCCGGCAGCTTCATATCGACGATGCGAATGCCGCTCATGCCCTTGATCGAGAATACGCCACCAATCGCGATGGTCATCAGGGCGGAGAGATCCGTGCCGATCGCGTCCATTGGGAAGGCGATATCGGCATCGGCGCAGTGAATGGGGCCGCTGCCGGGTGCTACTTCCGGCCAGGTCGGGTATTCCGCATCGGGCAGGTGACGGATGGCGATAACGCGTGCCGCGACGCGCGCCTTCAGCTCTTCCGTCTCGCCGGGAACGGGGACGAACGTGCCGGTCGACTGATCGCTGGCGATCTTGGCGGCCATGGCCTCGACGCTGCCGGTCGTTTCGATGCGGTAGGTAACTGTGATCATCATGAGGTTTCGTTGCTCCTCCTGCCTAGGTCGAAAGTTTGCCATGGCGTCAACTCGTGAACTGGTATAATGAGTATTCCAATTTCTGCAATGAAAATTTTTTGAAAGAGCACAGACCGATTTCAGACGACGGCCTTTCGTGCCGGGACGCTAGCATGCATAAAGGAGGGATATTGTGAGCCAGCGAGACACCATGAATCAGCCAATCGAACAGATCGTGCGTCGCAAACTATCCGATGAGGTTTTCGATCGGCTGGAGAGAATGATCACCTCGGGTGAGCTTCGCCCGGGCGACGAGATGCCTTCGGAGCGGGTGCTGATGGAGCGCTTCGGGGTTGGGAGGCCGGCTATCCGCGAGGCGATGCAGTCGCTGGCCAACATGGGCTTGGTCAACATATCGCACGGGGAGCGCGCCAAGGTTCTGCAGCTGACCGCAAGATCGATTTTCCGCCAGGTGGACCTGACGGCGAAGATCATGCTCGCGCAATCGGCCGACTCGCTCGATCACCTCAAGAGCTCACGCATCTTCTTCGAACGCGGCATGGCGCGCGAGGCGGCAGTGAAGGCCACCCCCGCCGACATCACCGATCTTCGCGATATCATCGAAGAGCAGCGCCGCTCGCTTGGCAACGCGGAAGACTTCATCGCCGCCGACATGCAGTTCCATACGCGGATCGCGCAGATCTCCGGCAACCCGATCTTCGTCGCCGTCAGCGAGGCCATGCTGGCATGGCTGAAGGCCTATCACACGGACATGCTGATCTGGACCGGCAAGGAGAAGTTCACGCTGGTGGAGCATGAACATATCCTTGACTGTCTCGCCGCCAACGATGCGAACGGTGCGGAAGCCGCGATCTTGAAACACCTCGAGCGCTCCAGTGCGCTCTATACCAATCGCGACTGACGTCGCTTTCATCGGCGAATACGAAAACAGCGACCGGCCTGCGAGGCGGTCGCTGTTTTCGTTTTTGAGATCGGGAAGGTCTCGACCAGTACGGCCGGGACCTTCGTGAGCGCTGAAATCAGATCTCCTTGATCAGCTGCTCGGCAATACGCACGCTGAGTGCCGCACCCGTCAGTGTCGGGTTCATGCAGGATGCCGACGGCATGACGCTGGTGCCTGCAATGAACATGTTCGGGTGATCATGCGTGCGGCAATCGCGGTCGACGACCGAGTCCTTCGGATCGTCGCCCATCCGGGTCGTGCCCATGACGTGCTGGCGGTTTTGCCACTTCACGTCGGTCGACAGAACCTCCGCGTCGAGCAGCTGCGCGATCTTGTTCAGATCTTCCAGCCCCTTGTCGCGGCCGGCGTTCCAGTAGTCGGTGACCGAATAGTAGAGCACCGGAACCGGGATGCCGAGCGCGTCGAACTTGGTCTTCGACGGCGTGACGCGGTTTTCGGCGAGCGGCAGCGGTTCGAAATCGATCGCCCAGTTCAGCGAGCGGGCCGAGTATTTGCGGATCTGTTCGTCGAGCTTGGAGCCCAGGATGCCCTTCTTGATGAAGCCTTCGGTCATCTGGGCTGTCGGTACCGTGTTGCGCACCTTGATCTTGTAGCTCGGGTAATCCTTGCGGAAGGCGCCGTCGCGCTGGTTGAGATAGACCAGCAGTTCGGTCGGGCCTTCGCCCGGCCACATGTCCTCCTTGGTCAGCATGTTCATGCTGATGCCGGTGTGGTCCATGAGATTGCGGCCGACCTGATCCGACGAATTGGCAATGCCGTTCGGATACTTGTCCGAGGTCGAGATGAGCAGCAGCTTGGCGGACTCGATGCCATAGGCGGCAAGCACGAAATAGCGCGCCGTCAGGCGATGCTCGGAATTGTCGGGCTTCTTGTACCAGACCGCGGTGATCTTGCCGTCGTCGCCGGCTTCCACCTTGTAGACGGGCGAGTTGTCCAGCAGCTTGGCACCATGGCGTTCGGCTTCGTCGATGTGCATCGAGCCGTCATACTTGGCGCCGATCGGACAGACCGGGTTGCAGTTGTTGTTGCCGGCGCAGACCGGGCGATTGCCATAGGGGCGCGAGGCGCGGCCGTGTGGCTCAAGCACGGGGTTGAACCCGCCAACCGCAAGCTTCTCGGCGAGCGTCGTGAACATGTAGCTGGAATTCAGCTGCTTCATCGGGAAGGGCATGGAACGCGGCGGCATCGGACCGCCGCCCTGGCCGCTTTCGTCCTGGCCGTCGGTGCCGGTGACGCCGAGCTCCAGCTCCGCCTTGTTGTAATACTCCTCCAGATCGTCATAGCCGATTGGCCAGTCGCGGCCGCGGCCGTAGAGCGACTGGATCTTGAAGTCGTTGGGGATCATGCGCCAGAGCGCCGAGCCGAAGTGCCAGGTCGTGCCGCCGACGACGCGCAGGTAGGAGGTGTTGTATTTCACCGGGCCTTCATACTGCAGATAGTCGCCATAGGTGGACGGCGCCCAGGGCATGCTCGGGAAGGGGGAGCCGGCGCCCTGCAGCTTGGCGTTTGCCAGCGAAAGCTTGACCGGAGCGTTGCGGAAGGTCTCGACGATCTCGCGACGATCGACACGCGGACCGGCTTCGAGAATGATGACCTTCTTGCCGGCCTTGGCGAGCTGTGCGGCGACGATGCCGCCCATGACACCCGATCCGATGACGATCAGGTCCGCATCATATGCGTCGTTTGCCATTGTCTATATCCTGTCAGATCTTGCTGCCGGGCTTCGGTCCCCAGGCGTTCGGGCCGGGACCGTAGGTCGGAATGGGAAGGAGGCCCTTGGTCGGGCGGTACATGAGCGATTTCTCGTAGGTGATGAGTTCCGCGTCCTGTGGCTCGCCGACCACGCCGAGATACCAGGCGGAGACGATCTTCGCGGAAGTCTTCATCTCAGGCTCGGCGGGCTTGGACGCGAGAAAGCCATCCATGTCCTTGGCGCCGGACTGGCTCACCGCCTGCTGCAGGGCGGCGATGTCGGCCTTCAGCGTCTTGCTACGCTTGGAGAGTGCCGCAAGGAAGCGTGCGCCGAGCACGGGGTCGAGCTCGTAGCCGGTCAGGAATTCGGAAAGCTTGGTAAAGCCCTGGACGTCATCGTCGGCCGCGAACGCCGATACGGGCGCCGCGAAGGAGGAGAGGACGGCCAGTCCCCCGACGGCCACGGTGGCGCGCAGGAGGTCTCGGCGGTGGAGGGGCCGGCTCATGAGAGAGCCCGCATTGTTCGGGTCGATTGGCATCGCTGATATCCTCGATGAGGCAGTCAGAACTGGGAGAAAGGGTGAAACGATCAGGCGTGGGCCGGCTGCCGCCTGCGGCGAGCAACGAGCAGCGCGATGACGAGCGCGGCGAGGATCAGCGCCACGGCGACTGCCGGAACGATGAACGGTGCAACCGCGGCCAATACAGGCTTCTCTCCACCCTCGCGGACACGCAGGACATCCGCTGCGGTGACGGTCACCTTGCCGTTGCCGAAATGACCAAGCACATAGTTGCTGACATCGGCGACGTCCTTGTCGGAGAGGCGGTCCGTGTAGGCGGCGTTCTCGCCGAAGGCCGGCATGAATGTCGGTACGCCGTCGATCGTACGCGACAGGCCGAACAGGATCGTTGCGATCAGATTGTCCGGGTTGTTGCCGCCGGTCGCGGTGTTGTGGAAGAGCGAAGGATAGTGGTCGTTGCCCTCGCCATCGACTTGATGGCAGGCGGCGCAGGAGCCGCTGAAGATATGAAAACCCGTCTCGGTCACGGCCTGACCAGGCAGGCCGCGCAGATCGAGCTCGGCCGTGGAGGCCTGGCCGACATCGTAGCGCGGCGTGGCTTCGCCCGTGGTGATCGGCTTCGTGTCCTTCAGATAGACGACGAGCGACTTGAGGTCCGCTTCGGTGAGGTGCTGCATGCTGTGCTCGATGGCTTCCGCCATCGGGCCGGCCGCTTGCGCCTTGCCGGCGACATGGCCGGTGCGCAGATACTGCACGAGTTCCTCGTCGGACCACCCGCCGATGCCATCAACCTTGTCGGAGGTGATGTTCGGCGCGAACCAGGAGCCGATGGAAGCGCCCGAAAGCGCCTGGCTTCCGCTCTCCGCCATGAAGAGATTGCGCGGCGTGTGGCATGTGCTGCAGTGCTCCAGAGCCTCGGCCAGATAGGCACCGCGGTTCCATTCAGCGGACTTCGATGCATCCGGCTGGAAGCGGTCCTTGTCGAGGAAGAGCAGGTTCCACGCGGACATCGAGGCGCGGATGCTGAACGGGAATGGCAGCTGCGTCTTTTCCGGCGCGTGGTCGATCGGCTTCACGTCCTGCATGAAATAGGCGTAGAGCGCCGAGATGTCCTGGTCGGAGAGCTTTGCGTACGCCGTATAAGGCATCGCCGGATAGAGATGGCTGCCATCCTTGGAGACGCCGTCGCGAACGGCGCGCGCGAAGTCTTCTTCGCTGTAGTTGCCGATGCCGTCGGTCTTGGATGGCGTGATGTTGGTCGAGAAAATCTTGCCGAGCGGCGATTCGATCGCATAGCCGCCGGCAAAGGGCTGCCCGGAGTTCGGCGCGGTATGGCAAGCGGCGCAATCGGCCGCCGTCGCCAGATAACGCCCCCTGGTGATCAGGTCGCTTTGCGCGGTTTGATCTTGCGCCGAGGCTGCGCCGGTGATCGACACCAGCGCGGACAGACAGAGTGCGATTGAGCGCAGACGTTTGAGGGGAAGCCGAGAGGGTGCGGTGTGCAAGTGCATTATCGACGTGCTTTCATCAAGCATGAATAAACGACAACAGGCTTTGCATCACCTCCCACGAGCGTAGCCAATCCACGTCGTCGCGAGGGCTAATTGCAACACGCGCCGATCAAAGCCAATGTTAGCAAAGCAAATTACTGATATCGCTTTACAAATTCACTCTAAATGAGGGTATGGCTTTATGCGTCGAAGTGTCACGTTCGCGACTTGGCAATCGTCATAGCCGCGCTATACTGCCTTTGAAAATCAATTTGTCATACAAACAGTTTTCACAGAAAATGAAAGCTTGATAGTGAAATTCGATCTAATCGATTTGCGTATGTTCCTGGCCGCCGTTGACGGTGGAAGCCTGACCTCTGCCGCTCGACAAAACAACGTCGTCGTGGCGGCCGTCAGCGCGCGCCTCAGGCGGCTTGAAGATGCTTTTGACCTCGATCTTTTCGAGCGCACGGGGCGGGGAATCAAGCCGACCTTGGCGGGCGAGATGCTGGCGAGCCATGCCCGCCAGATCCTGGACGATGCCCGCAGGATCGAGGCCGATCTCGACGCTTTCGCGGATGGTCGCAGCGGCCATGTCCGGTTGCTGTCGAACACCAACATGCTGGCCGAGCATTTGCCGCAGGCGCTCGGCGCCTTTCTTGCCGCAAGCCCAGATATCAGTGTCAGCGTCGAAGACAAGCCGAGCCTCGAGGCCGTGAACCTGCTGAAGCAGGGGCAGGCAGATATCGCCATCGTCGCCTCTTCAGCCGATATGACGGGCCTTGAGCGCTTTCGTTTCGTTCCCGATCGTCTGGTTCTGATCGCGCCGCGCGACTTGGACGTGCCGTCCGATAGCGTCACGTTTCCGCGCATCTTGGATTTCAAGCTGATTGGCCAGCAAGGCAATCCGGCCTTGATGCAGTTCATCGGCCGCCACGCCAACGAGCTTGGTCGCACGCCGCACTTTCGGATGCTGATCGCGGGATTTGAAGCAACGTGCCGGGTTGTGGAGCAGGGTGCTGGCGTATCGATGATTCCGGAAAGTGCTGCGCGACGTTACGCGCGCTTCATGGATTTCAAGGTCGTACCGATCGCGGAGCCCTGGGCGGACCGCGAACTCTACGTTTGCGTCAGGAGCGAGATGCAGCTCCCGGGCTATGCAAGGATGTTGCTGGCGCATCTGAAGCAGTACGTGCAGACGTTTGACGATGGCCGCTGAACATCGTGGTGGGTTTAATGAAGCGTCAGCGTCTCGGGCCGGCGCGGGTCGCGGAACCGGAACTGCTCTATCAATGTCATGGCTTGCTGCAACAGGAACTCGGCGGCCTTGAGGTCAGTATTGGCGAGGCCATGCACGCTGCCGCGGATTGTCAGCGCCAGGTTACCTGAGCTTGCGGCGAAACTCGCGTTGCCTTCGATCAATGCCTCTTGGGCACTGGTCTCCAGCGCATCGGCGACTGCGGCCAGTATGTCCTGCCGCTCGCGGACACTCATTTGCACAATCGTCTTTGATCCCTTCATGATTGATGACCCTCTCTTCTGAAAGGCGTGCGGTAGGAGCAGCCAATACTGCTTGATGTAGGCGCAATCGCCGGTTCATCAATGCACCCCTGTTTCTCCTCGCGCGGGTCGGCTCCGATCGGACTGCCGCGGTTTGGGGCTTGCGTCATTATCGGTTGTTGCCCGCTTACTTATGATCCAAAAATATAAGTCCATGCCGAGATCATGATCTAATGCACTGCAAGGTCCGGTGCTACCTTAACGGCTCAGGGGTATCTGCGTGCTTGGGTCGTGAGAATGCATCTCAGCGCTCGCTCGGAAGCACCAGAGGCACTCCTGTTTTATACCGACGTGAGACGGCGAATGCCGTCCGGAAGGAGCGTAGAATGCAAAAGCGGATACTTGGAAAAAGCGGACTGGAAGTCTCTACCCTCGGCTTTGGCTGCATGGGTCTGAACTTCAGCTATGGCCATGCGCTGAGCAACCAGGAGAGCGTGACGCTGGTGCGCCAGGCCGTCGAGCGCGGCGTGATGTTCTTCGACACCGCCGAGGTCTATGGACCCTACACCAACGAAGAGATCGTCGGCGAGGCGCTCCGGCCGATGCGTGACCGGGTGGTGATCGCCACGAAGTTCGGCTTCAATATCGTCGATGGCAAGATGGCCGGCGTCAACAGCCGCCCCGAGCAGATCCGCAAGGCAGCCGAAGGTTCACTGAAGCGCCTCGGTGTCGATGTCATCGACCTGCTCTACCAGCACCGCGTCGACCCCAACGTGCCGATTGAGGACGTGGCCGGCACGGTCAAGGATCTGATTGCGGAAGGCAAGGTGAAGCACTTCGGCATGTCCGAGCCGGGCGCACAGACCGTACGGCGCGCGCACGCGGTGCAGCCGGTCGCCGCGCTGCAGAACGAATATTCGCTGTGGACGCGCGGGCCGGAGACCAATGGCATTCTCGAAGCCTGCGAAGAGCTTGGCATCGCGCTGGTCGCCTATAGCCCGCTCGGCAAGGGCTTCTTGACCGGAGCCATGAACAAGGACACGAAGCTCGGCGAAGGCGATTTCCGCAAGTTGCTGCCGCGCTTCACGCCGGAGGCGATGGAGAAGAACCAAGCGCTGATCGATCTCCTGAAGCGCATCGCCGAGGACAAGAAGGCGACGCCGGCGCAGATCGCACTGGCCTGGCTGCTGGCCCGGAAGCCCTGGATCGTGCCGATCCCCGGCACGACGAAGCTGCATCGCCTCGAAGAAAACCTCGGCGCGGCCGACGTGGCACTGAGCGCCGACGATCTCGCGCAGATGGAGACGGCGGCAGCCGCCATCCAGGTCGAGGGCGAGCGTTATCCGGAGCAGTTGATGAAGACGACCGGTCTCTAAGTTACGAGCCCGGAATCGGAACTTGGAAACGGCGCGCTTCGGGTGCGCCGTTTTCGCATGGTTGGCTGACGCTCGCAGCTAGATCCGTTCGGCGAGAAAGTCGATCAGGGCCCGTATCCGGCTCGCGAGATGCGGGTGGCCGGGATAGACGGCGTGGATATGCTCGATATCCTGGGGATTGAACGCTTCCAGCACCGGCACAAGACGACCTTCGTCGATATGCTCCTGCACGTGAAAAGCGCCCACCCGGATCAGCCCGACGCCCGCGAGACATAGATTGCGAATGGTCGGCCCGTTGTTCACTTCGACATTGCCGTGAACCGCTTTCGAGAAGGTCTGCCCGGTTGCGGGATCCCGAAACGGCCACTCTTCCCATGTCTGCCGGAAATTGAACGTCATGCAGTTGTGCCGGTCGAGATCGGCGGGCTTCTCGGGAATTCCCATGCGCTCAAGATAGCTCGGAGCCGCCACGACCACGCGCCGGCTGTCCATCAGCTTGCGCGCCTTCAGCGACGTATCCCTGAGATTGCCGGAGCGGATCGCGACATCGGCACGCTCCTCGACGATGTCGATCATCCCGTCGGTCAGCGAAAGGTCGAGCTGGACGTTTGGATAGCGGGCCAGAAACTCTGGCACCAGCGGGACGACATGGCGAACGCCGAAGGCGACCGAGGCGCTCACCCGCAGCCGCCCGCGCGGCGCAGCTTCGCCGCCTGTCGAGACGATCTGCTCGGCGTCCTTGATGTCTTCGAGAATACGCTGCGCGCGCTCCAGATAGACCTCACCCTCCGGCGTCAGCTGCAGACTGCGCGTGGTTCTGACGACAAGGCGCGTCTTCAAGCGTTCTTCCAGCCGGCTCACCAGCTTGCTGACCGCCGAAGGCGACATGCGCAGCAGGCGTCCGGCCGCCGAAAAGCTCTGCAGCCTCGCCGTATGCACGAAGACCTCCATCTCGCCGACGGTGTTATCCACTGCTCGCTCCTGTGAATTTAATTCATAACTATTGAGGCAATATAGCTGCTTATCGCGATAATGTCAGTGGTCCATATTCCAGCCATCCCAAATCGCCGCTTGTCCGGCATCGTCACTGGATGGATTCACAATGCCCCTTGCCCTGTTTGCCTTAACGGTCGCTGCCTACGCGATCGGCACGACGGAGTTCGTCATCGTCGGGCTCCTGCCCACCGTCGCCAATGATCTCAACATCGATCTGCCGCTCGCCGGCCTGATCGTCAGCGTTTACGCGCTCGGCGTTACCTTCGGTGCGCCTGTTCTGACCGCGCTCACCGGTCGCCTCGATCGCAAGCTGCTGCTTCTCGGCCTCATGGCGCTGTTCATTCTCGGCAATACGATGGCCGCCCTCAGCCCGGGCTACGCGCCCCTGCTCGTCGCCCGCGTTCTCTCCGCCTTCGCGCACGGCGTCTTCTTCTCGGTGGGCTCGACCATCGCGGCCGACCTCGTTCCCGAAAACCAGCGCGCCTCGGCGATCGCCATGATGTTTATGGGCTTGACGGTCGCGATCGTCACCGGCGTTCCCCTCGGCACGCTCATCGGCCAGACCTTCGGCTGGCGCGCGACGTTCGCGGCTGTCGCCGGTCTCGGCGTCATCGCCTTCGCGGGTCTCTGGATCCTACTGCCGACAAACCTCAAGAAAGCGCCGGCGGCGACGATCGGCGAGCAGGTCAAGGTTCTCGGCAGCGGCCGCCTGCTGATCGTTTTCGCGATGACCGCTCTCGGTTACGGCGGCACCTTCGTCACCTTCACCTTCCTGGCATCCATTCTTGAGCAGGTCACCGGCTTCCAAGCCTCGGCCGTCAGCCTGATCCTGGTGCTCTATGGCATCGCGATCGCCATCGGCAACATCGCCGGCGGACGCCTCGCCAACCGCGATCCGATCAAGGCTCTGGCCTGGCTCTTCACCGCGCAGGCCATCGTTCTCGCGATCTTCAGCTTCACCGCTGTGTCGCCGTGGCTGACGATCCCGACGCTGGCGGCCCTTGGCTTCCTGTCCTTCGCCAACGTGCCCGGCCTGCAGATTTATGTCGTCCAGCTTGCCGGCGTGGTTCGCCCGGCAGCGGTCGATGTCGCCTCGGCCTTGAACATCGCCGCCTTCAATCTCGGCATAGCGGCGGGCGCCTGGGTCGGCGGCCTCGTGGTCGCCTCGTCGCTCGGCCTCGGAGCCACGCCATGGGTCGGCGCCATCTTCGTCGTCGGCGCGCTTGTTCTCACGCTCTGGAGCGGCTCGCTCGACCGTCGCACGCTTGCTTCAACCAAGACCGCCGCTTCCGCGGCCTGATATGATCGAAAGGAAAATCCTCATGAAACTCGTCAACGCCAATGGCGCCTCCATTCCGGCGCTCGGGTTCGGCACTTTCCGCATGGAAGCCGCCGATACCGAACGGATGGTCGCTCATGTGCTGAAGACCGGCTACCGTCACGTCGATACCGCGCAGATCTATGGCAACGAAGCTGCCGTAGGGCAGGGGATCGTCTCGTCCGGCGTGGCCCGCGCCGACGTCTTTCTCACCACCAAGGTCTGGGTCGCGAACTACGAGCGAAGCGCCTTCCTGGCCTCCGTCGATGAAAGCCTCGCGAAGCTCAAGACCGACTACGTCGATCTCTTGCTGCTGCATTGGCCGAACACCGCCGTCAGCCTGGAAGAGCAGATCGCCTCGCTGAACGAAGTCGCCAAGGCAGGCAAGGCACGCCACATCGGCGTCTCCAATTTCAACACGACGCTGATGAAAGATGCCGCGCGTCTCAGCGAACGGCCGCTCGCCAACAATCAGGTCGAGTATCATCCCTATCTCGATCAGCGCCCGGTCATCGAGGCGGCGCGCGAGATGGGCATGTCGCTCACCGCCTATTACGCGATGGCCGATGGCAAGGTTTTGAGCGATTCCGTCCTCAGCGACATCGCCTCCGCGCATGGCCGCTCGATCGCGCAGATCGTGCTTCGCTGGATCGTTCAGCAGGGCTTCGTCACGCTGTCTAAGACCGTCTCGGAGACCCGCGCAGCCGAGAACGCCGCGATCTTCGATTTCACCCTGAGCAATGAGGACATGGCGCGCATCCATGCGCTCGCTCAGTCCGGCGGCCGCATCGTCAGCCCCGATGGTCTGGCGCCTGAATGGGACCCGGCAGCCTAATCTGGCCGCTTTGCCCGCCCGATCTCGCGATTGTGATGGCCTTGCGACATTGGGCGGGCAGCCATGCTGAAAACGCTATTGCAGTGCAGCATGAGTGGGCATACGTGAACCCTTGTTAAGAAAACCAGCATGAATGGAGACGCATATGTCTTGGCACGCACCTAAGTTCATCGAAGTCAGTTGCGGTATGGAAATCAACCGTTACGCTCCTGCCGATGGCAACGAACCGATCCTTTTCTAAGGTCGGCCAAACCCAATTTGACGTGTAATATTTGAGGTCCGCGCGTGACAGATTCATCTGGCTTTCGCGGTCTGGTTCTTGGGGCCGCCGCGGGCGGCGGCCTTCCGCAATGGAATTGCGGTTGCCAGAATTGCCGCCTTGCGCGCGATCCGGCATCCGGTGTCAGGCCACAATCGCAATCATCGCTCGCCGTCAGTCTCGATAACCACAGCTGGGCGGTTTTAAACGCTTCTCCCGATATCAGGCAGCAGATCATCGACAACAGCGCGCTGCATCCCAAGGCGCTGCGCGACAGTCCGATCAAGAGCGTGCTGATCACCAATGGCGATATCGACCATCTGGCCGGCCTGTTGATCCTGCGCGAAAAGCAGCCGCTGGAAATCTTCGTGACGGCGGCGATTGCCGAGATCGTCGACGACAACCCCGTCTTCCGCGCCCTTGATCCCGCCTTTGTAAAGCGCCACGCAATAACGCTCGAGCAGCCGTTTTCGCTGCTCCCGGGCGTCGAGGCCCGGTTGTTCGCTGTCCCCGGCAAGGTGCCGCTGTTCATGGAAAATGGCGAACCCGAGCTTCAGCTGGAAGGCGAGCAGACCGTCGGCGTCGAGTTGATCGCCGAGGGCAAGCGCGTCTATTACATTCCGGGCTGCGCCCATATCAACGATCGCCTCTTCGAGCGGATCGACGGCGCCGACGCCTTGTTCTTCGATGGCACCGTGTTCACCGACGATGAGATGATCACGCTCGGCGTCGGCCAAAAGACCGGGCAGCGCATGGGCCATATGGCGATCAGCGGGCCGGATGGCAGCTTCGCCACTCTGTCGAAGCTCGATATAGCCAAGAAAATCTACGTCCACATCAACAACACCAATCCGATCTGGCGGGCCGGGCCCGAGCGCGACATGCTCGAGGCGAGCGGCTTCCAGATTGGCCATGACGGCATGGAGATCGACTTTGACGCAAACACCTGACCGGCAGGCATTCGAAGCGCGGCTGATGGCGATCGGCGCGGATCGCTACCACGACAAGCACCCGTTTCACAAAATGCTGCACGGCGGCCAATGCACCATGACGCAGGTCCGTGCCTGGGTGATCAACCGCTACTGCTACCAGAGCCATATCCCCATGAAGGACGCCGCCTTCATGTCGCGCCTCACCGATGCCGACATGCGGCGCGCTTGGCGCTCGCGCATCGAGGATCACGATGGCGGGCTCACCGAAGGTGGCGGCATCCGCCGCTGGCTGAAGCTCGCCGAAGCCGTCGGTCTCGATCCTGATTATGTGGCTTCCGGTCGCGGCATCCTGCCCGCCACGCGCTTTGCCGTCGAAGCCTATGTTCACTTCGTCCGCGAAAAGCCGCTGCTCGAGGCCGTTGCGTCATCGTTGACTGAGCTTTTCGCGCCGAAGATCCATGCCGATCGTATCGCCGGGCTGTTGCAGCACTATGCCTTCGCCGACGATCAGGCGCTCTCCTATTTCCGCCAGCGTCTGAACGAGGCACCCGTCGATGTTGCCTTCGGCCTTGCCTATGTGCTCGACAACGCGAACACGGTGGAAAAGCAGGATGCGGCGGCGGCCGCATTGACGTTCAAGACCGAGGTGTTGTGGGCGCAGCTCGATGCGCTGCATTTCGCCTATGTTACGCCGGGCCTGATCCCGCCGGGGGGCTGGGACGGTCGCGAGGGCGTGATCGGCGAGCTCGAGGAGATCGCGTGATGAGCGAAGACACGGTCGCGATAACCGGCAGCATGGTCGTCAAGCTGGCCCGTGGCGTGCGTTTGCGCCACGATCCGGTGCGCGGGCAGACCGTTCTGCTCGCACCCGAACTCGCGATGGCGGTCGACGAGATCGCCGTGAAAATCGTCGAAGCGCTCGATGGCAAGCGCGATCTCGACACAATCGCCGACGACTTCGCCGCCGAATTCCAGGCGCCGCGCGAGCAGATCGCGACCGATGTCCTGGCATTCATCCGCGAACTCGCCAATCGTCGCATGCTGCAGGTGCTGTGATGGGCGTCGAGGCAAGGGTCGTCAAGCAAACGGTCGCTCCGCTGTCTTCAGTCGCGCCGCCGCCGATGGCACTGCTCGCAGAGCTAACGCATCGCTGTCCGCTTGCCTGCCCCTATTGCTCCAATCCGCTGGAACTCACGGGCGTCAAGGAAGAGCTGTCGACCGAGGAGTGGATCCGCGTCTTTCAGCAAGCCGCCAAGATGGGCGTGCTCCACCTTCATCTGTCTGGCGGCGAACCGGCCTCGCGGCGCGATCTGGTCGAGCTGACGGCAGCGGGTGCAGCCGCCGGTCTCTATACCAATCTCATTACCTCGGGCGTCGGCCTCACCGAAAAGCGGCTTCTTGAGCTCGCCGATGCCGGCCTCGACCATGTTCAGCTCTCGCTGCAGGGGACGAACCCCGCAAGCGCCGACCGCGTCGGCGGGTACCAGGGCGGCTACGATCGTAAGATGGCCGTCGCCGCCTGGGTTAAGGCAAGCGGCATGCCGCTGACGGTCAATGCCGTCTGCCACAAGCAGAACATGGATCAGCTGGACGATATGCTCGATCTGGCGGTGAAGCTCGGTGCCCGGCGTATCGAGATCGCCACCGTGCAGTTTCACGGCTGGGCCGAAAGAAACCGCGCCGCGCTGATGCCGACGCGAGGGCAGGTTGAGCTGGCAAACAAGACCGTCATCGAAGCCCGCAAGCGGCTGGAAGGCATTCTGGTCATCGACTACGTGCCGGCCGACCACCACTCGTCCTACCCCAAGGCATGCATGGGCGGTTGGGGACGGATCGGTCTGAACGTCACGCCGTCGGGCGGGGTCCTGCCGTGCCATGCGGCGGAGACGATCCCCTCGCTGACCTTTGACAATGTTCGTGAGAAGTCGCTGTCCGACATCTGGTATCACGGCTCCGCCTTCAACGCTTATCGCGGCGAAGACTGGATGCCGGAGCTTTGCCGCAGCTGCGACCGCAAGGCGATCGACTTCGGCGGCTGCCGCTGTCAGGCAATGGCGCTCGCCGGCGATGCCAGCGCAACCGATCCCGTCTGCATTCGCTCGCCGTTGCGCGACGCGCTGACATTGCAGGCCGACACGGATGCGGCGGCTATCCCTGGCGAGTTCGTCTATCGCGGTCGATAGAGGGTTTTCCTCAAGCTTTGTGGAACCATCCGCCATTGGAAACACAGCGGCGCGGATCGCGGCCGCCCGCTGGAATGCGGGAGGTTTGCCGGGCCACAACTCTGTGATGTCATACATCCCACGTTAACAATTGTGTCACGAAAGTGTCATTCCGTCTGACTATAAGCGGCTAAATTTCTTTCCGTTGATAGTCATGATAACCAATTTTTCTGCACAACCAGCCGCCGTGTCGGTGTCGGGTCTCAGCCTGCATTTTGGCTCAAACACGGTTCTTGATAACGTCGATCTCGCGCTTGAAAAGGGCAAGGTTCTTGCACTGCTCGGCCCGTCCGGTTGCGGCAAGACCACGCTTCTGCGTCTGGTGGCCGGCCTGCTGGCGCCGACCAAGGGCAGCGTAAAGATTAACGGAAGCGTGGTGGCCGATGCCGCCGGTAGCCTCTTCGTGCCGCCGGAAAAGCGCGGCCTCGGCATGGTGTTTCAGGACTATGCGCTCTGGCCGCATTTGAGCGTCGCGGACAATATCGCCTTTCCGCTGGAGATGCGCGGCGTCGGCCGCAAGGATTGCGAGCGGCGTGTTGCGGCAGCACTTGAGCGGGTCGGCCTTGGCGGTTTCGGGGCCCGACGCATCAGCGACATGTCCGGCGGTCAGCAGCAGCGCGTTGCAATCGCCCGCGCCATCGTTGCCGAGCCGGCAATCGTCCTCTTCGACGAACCCATGTCGAACCTCGACCGCGAGCTTCGCGAGACCATGGTGCGTGAGATCGGCGCCTTGATGTCGGATCTCGGCCTCACTGCCATCTATGTCACCCATGATCAGAGCGAGGCGTTTTCGCTGGCCGATCAGGTTGCCGTGATGCGCGGCGGCGTCATCGAGCAGATGGCGGCGCCCGAGACGCTGGTAAGCGCGCCGGCAACGCCTGAGGTCGCGGAATTCCTGCGCCTCGGCTGTGTCGTTCCCGTCGCCCGCGATGAGGGCGGTCTGCGTCTCAACCAAACCGGTATCGTCCTCAAAGACGACAATGCCCCCGCTGGCGCGACCCATGTGTTGCTGCCGTCTCAGGCCGTGCGCCTGACATCGGGAGAGGGCTTTCCCGCCGAGGTCGTCCACTCCCAGTTTCGTGGTGATGGCTATCTGACCACGGTTGCGCTCGGCGCCCGGCCGGCTGCAAGCGAACTCACATTCCTGGCGCGTCACCGCGCTGTCGCGGGTGAGGTGGTCAACCTCGTCATCGATAGCGGAGACATGCGCTGGTTCACGCGTAACTGAAGCATATCAAACACTTATGGAGGCACATATGAGCAGATCATTTCTTGGTGCGGGCTTCGCCCTCATCGCTGGCGTACTTGCGGCAGGCGTCGCCCACGCTGACATCACCGTCTACTCCGCCGGCCCCGGCAGCCTGATCGAGAAGCTTGCCGCCGGCTACACCAAGCAGACCGGCCACAAGGTCGAGGTGTTCCAGGCAACGACCGGCAAGATCATGGCGCGCATCGAAGCCGAAGCCGCCAATCCTGTCGTCGACGTGCTGATTTCGGCCTCTTGGGATACGGCGACCGATTTCACCAAGCGTGGCTGGCTGGTGTCCTACACGAGCCCGAACGCCGCCAAGGTTCCTGATTTCCTCAAGTCCGAGACCGCTGTTGCCCAGGGCGTTTCCGCGCTCGGCATCGCCTGGAACCCGGCAAGCAACACGCCGAAGCCGACCGAATGGGCCGACCTCGCAAAGCCTGAATACAAGGACCTCGTCAACCTGCCGGATCCCGCTCAGTCGGGTGCAAGCTTCGAACTGGTGGCCGCTCTCGCCGGCAGCCAGGGCTGGGACCTCTTCACCAAGCTCGATGCCAACGGCGCCGTTGTCGCCGGCGCCAATGCCGAAGCGCTGAACCCGGTTCTCCAGGGTGCGAAGGCCGCCGTATTCGGCGCGGTCGATTACATCTCGCTCGCCGGCAAGGCAAAGGGCGAGTCGATCGATGTCATCTTCCCGGCTTCCGGCACCGTTGTCGCGCCGCGCCCGGCGATGATCCTCAACTGGTCGAAGCATCAGGATGAAGCCAAGCAGTTCATCGACTACATGCTGTCCGACGAAGGCCAGAAGCTGGTCGCCGCCACCTACCTGATGCCTGCCCGCAGCGACATCCCGGCAAACCGCCCGCTGGTTGCCGATCTCAAGGTTCTGCAGATCGACGCCACTGCCGTTTACGGCAAGCGTGACGAGACGCTGAAGGAATTCGGCAAGATCTTCGCCGCCGGCAACTGAGACTGAAGAATAATCGAGACTGAAGAGCATGAGAGCGAACGGCGCAGCCGGCACCGGGCCGATAGCATGGGTGGCGACATCGGGTTTGATTGTCGTCGTGGCCGTGCCGTTCGTCTTCATCGTCCTCCAGGCGATTTTCCCTGAACTGGGGCGGAGTTCTCTCGCCGCCCCGTTCCTGCATCTTCCCGAGATGCTGTCCGATCCCAAGCTTTTGCGGATGGGTGGCAATTCCGTCATTCTCGGCATCTGCGTCATGTTGGCGGCCGCATTGCTGGCCGTGCCGCTTGCCGTCTTTCGCGCCTTGTTCAAGGTCCCCTTTGCAATCTTCTGGGACGTGGCGCTGCTCGTTCCGTTCATGATCCCGCCCTATATCGCGACGCTCGGCTGGATCATGACGCTGCAGCCGCGCGGCTACTTACAACAGTTGACCGGCATTCACCTTGCTCCCTTCCTGTTTTCCCTGGCGGGGATGACGACGGTGATGGCGCTCAACACGTTTCCGCTGGTCTATTTCGCGGTCTCGCGCACGATCGAAGCGGTCGGAGCACGCTATGCCGATGTAGGTCGCGTGTTCGGCGCCTCTTCCTGGCGCGCCTTCTGGCGCATCACGCTGCCGCTATCGACCCCGGGGCTCGCCGCCAGTTTGCTTCTTGTCTTCGCCGCCGCGATCGAGGAATATGGTACGCCGGCAGCCCTTGGGCGGCGTTCCGGTTTTGATGTGCTCGTGACCGAGATCGATCTTCGCATTTCCGACTGGCCCATTGACCTTGCCGGTGCCGCTGTCTTCTCGCTGATGCTGGTGATCCTGTCGCTCGCCGCCTTTATGGCGCAGCGCTGGATCCTCGCTCGCCGCTCCTATGTGACCACGGGCGGCAAGCCGCAGGCCAAGGACAAGCGCCCGCTTGGGGTACTGACTATTCCGGTTCTCCTGCTATTCGGCCTCGTAACGACGCTTGCCACCGTCATCCCGCTTCTGGCGATCCTGGCGACCGCGCTGTCGAACACGATCTCCGGCGGCCTTGCTGTTAGCAACCTCGGCCTCTCCAATTTCGCTGCGATCGCCGATAACAGCGCGGGCGCGCTCCGGGCGCTCGGCAACAGCTTCGCGCTCGGTTTGGGCACGGCCCTGCTGACCGGCATCCTCGGCGCCGTCTCGGCCTATGCGGTGGCGAAAACCCGGTTCCGCGGCCGCATGATGCTCGATCTTCTCACGGCCTTGCCGAACGCCTTGCCCGGCGTGGTGGTCGCCGTGGGGCTCATCCTGGCATGGAATCAGCCCGTGCTGCCGATCACGCCCTATAACACGCCGCTTATCCTGCTTCTCGCCTATTGCTGCATCCTGCTTCCGCAGCCGATGCGCTACACCACCGCAGCGCTGCACCAGATCGGCGACAATCTCGAAGCCGCTGCGCGCGTCTGCGGCGCCGGCGCCTTCACGGCGTTTCGCCGCATCCTGCTGCCGCTGATCGCGCCGAGCCTTGTCACGGCGATGCTGCTCGTCTTCGCGGTCGCCACCCGCGAGCTCGTCGCGTCGATCCTGGTCGCGCCCGTTGGCATGCAGACGATTTCGGTCTTCATTTGGCGGCAGTTCGAGCAGGGATCGATTGGTCTCGGCATGGCGATGGCCTTCGTTACTGTCGTGCTGACCACGCTGATCCCGCTGGTTCTGCTATCGCTTCTCAGGCGAAGCGGGCTCGTCGCGGAGTAGTTTCCAGCTTCTTTGTCGACCCTGAGGGAGCAGGCGATCCCCTCGTCTTGTCCACAGCGGATATGGTTTCTGCCAGCACATGCCGCCTTTGCCTGCCGATTATCCTTGCCGATCGGCTCGATTTCCCCATTGTTTTTATGGGTATATCCACTCGATTCGCTCGCTGTGGCGGCGGAACGGGGACGACGGCAGAGATCAGGATAATGGCAGAACAGTTCGACATGTTCACGGGCGGCGCAAGCCAGTCCTCCGGACAAACGGCGCGCAAGGTATCGCTGAAGAGGCAACCTCCAAGCGATGTCAGCGAGCAGGGCATGGTCGATTGCCTGCTTGAAACAGGCCGCTACCGGATTCTGAAGAAGCTCGAGCCGCGCGCGGTCGCAGCAACACCGCGACCCGGCTTTCCTCTGCGTGGCGTCATCCTCGATACCGAAACCACCGGTCTCAGCCATCGCAAGGATGAGATCATCGAGATCGGCGTCGTTGCTTTCAGCTTCGACCACGATGGCAATATCGGCGACGTCACCGGCGTTTACGGCGGCATGCAGCAGCCGACGGTGACGATACCTTCAGAGATTACCAAGCTGACGGGCATTACCGATGCGATGGTCGCCGGCCAGGAAATCGATCTCGGGGCGCTGAAGGTCCTGATCGAGCCGGCCGATCTGATCATCGCCCACAATGCCGGCTTCGACCGGCCGTTCTGCGAGGCCTTCTCGCAAATTTTCGCCGGCAAGGCCTGGGCATGCTCCAACGCGGAGATCGATTGGTCGGCCCGTGGCTTCGAGGGGACGAAGCTTGGCTATCTCGTAGGGCAGGCGGGCTATTTCCACGATGGCCATCGCGCGGTCGACGATTGCTTCGCATTGCTAGAAGTGCTTTGCCAGAATGCGGGCGCCGGCACCGCGTTTTCCGAACTCTATGCGGCCAGCCAACACGCGCGCATCCGCATCTATGCCGAAAACAGCCCCTTCGACATGAAGGATCATCTGAAGGCGCGCGGCTATCGCTGGTCAGACGGCAGCGATGGCCGTCCGAAGTCCTGGTGGGTCGAGGTGGATGAGCAAGCGCTTGAGGATGAGCTCGCCTTTCTCCGGTCGGATATCTACCGCTGGCCGGACGCCGATCCGCCGACCCGGCGCCTGACGGCCTTTGATCGCTTCAGGGCGTAACTCTTAGATATCGCCGATAGGTTGACCTCTGCATTTCATGCATGGGTGGCGTGATGCATTGTCGCTGTTTTGCTCAAAAAGAAGCACCTATATTAGCGACATCAAACGACGCCGGAGCCAATCACGGTTGCTGACGTCAAGCGAACCTCAGGAAAGGGGATCATCATGAACGTAGCACGCAGCCTGAACAACTGGCGCAAGTACCGTCAGACCGTCACCGAACTTGGCCGTATGAGCAACCGCGAACTGAACGACCTCGGCATCGACCGCGGCGACATTCGCGCCGTAGCTCGCGCTTCGGTAGCGCTCTAAGCTTTTCGAAAAGACATTTAAATCTGGAAACGCCCGTTCGATCGCAGCGGGCGTTTCCGCGTTTTGCCCCGCGAAACACCTCACATGCGCGTCGATTTTTATTCCATGCATTCTGTGCATAGCTGCACTGCACAATGATGCCTAGAAAATGAACAGGAATTGGATATAGTCATTTTCAACGAAGCGATGCACCTCCTCCCGCAAAGCTTCGTGGTTCAGGCGCCCCACTCCTCCTCCCAGGGTCGTCTGAGGAACAACAGCACTCCTCCTCCCAGCTGTTGTTCGGTTCTTTTCGAAAGCCTGCCGCACCTCCTCCCGCGGCAGGCTTTTTCGATTCTGGGCCATACTTATCGACGTGAAACTGACGTTCAACGCGATGATGCGTTGACACTGTGGTCACACCCGGACCGCTGTATCCCGTCGCGGAACTGTGCGATGAAGCATGAATTCGTCAATCACGCTTCCACGGTGCCATATCATGAAGAAAATCGGTTTCCTCTCCTTCGGACATTGGACACCGTCGCCGCAATCCGGGACACGCTCGGCGGGCGACGCGCTTCTCCAGTCCATCGATCTTGCGGTCGCTGTCGAAGAGCTTGGGGCCGACGGCGCCTATTTCCGCGCTCACCACTTTGCCCGCCAGCTCGCATCGCCGTTCCCCCTGCTTGCTGCAGTCGGCGCGAGGACCAGCCGTATCGAGATCGGCACTGGCGTCATCGACATGCGCTATGAGAATCCGCTCTACATGGCGGAGGACGCAGGCGCCGCCGACCTGATCTCAGGTGGGCGTTTGCAGCTTGGCATCAGCCGCGGCTCGCCGGAGCAGGTGATCGACGGCTGGCGCTACTTCGGCTATCAGCCACCGGAGGGCGGGTCTGACGCCGATATCGGCCGTCGCCATGCAGAAGTGCTGCTCGATGTTCTGCGCGGCGAAGGTTTCGCTCAGCCGAACCCGCGCCCGATGTTCCCCAATCCGCCCGGCATGCTGCGTCTGGAGCCGCACTCCGAGGGGCTGCGCGAGCGCATCTGGTGGGGCTCCGGCTCGAATGCGACCGCCGTCTGGGCGGCCAAGCTCGGGATGAACCTGCAGAGCTCGACGCTGAAGGACGACGAGACCGGCGAGCCTTTCCATGTGCAGCAGGCCGCGCAGATCCGTGCTTACCGCGAAGCATGGAAGGAAGCCGGTCACACGCGCACGCCGCGCGTATCGGTGAGCCGCAGCATCTTCGCGCTGGTGGACGATCGCGACCGGGCCTATTTCGGCCGCAGCGGGGAAGGCGACGACAAGATCGGCTTTATCGACGAGAAGACGCGGGCGATCTTTGGCCGCAGCTATGCCGCTGAGCCCGATGCGCTCGTGAAGCAGCTGGCCAAGGACGAAGCGATCGCCGAGGCCGACACCTTGCTGCTGACCGTGCCCAATCAGCTGGGCGTCGACTACAACGCGCACGTGGTCGAGCAGATCTTGAAGCACGTCGCGCCCGCCCTGGGTTGGCGCTGAACCGCTTCGGCCCGACGGCTACCCGCTAGCAGAGATGCCGGACCTCCAGGAGGCCCGGCATTTTTCTTTGCGTCAATAAGGCCGGATTACTCGGCCGCCGCCGGCGGAGTGGCGCCACCGCCAAGTTGCAGCAGCGGAACCTTCGGCGAGAAGAAACGCGGCTTGTGGAACTTGCGCGGTGCTTGGCGCCCATTCAGCGTATAGGGCTCTATGTCGCCGACCAGAACGGCCGGCCGTGCGAACATGCGCTGCATCAGCCCCTGAACGGCGAGAACAGGGTAGGCGCGCGCCGGCATCACTTCCGGCATCTCGCTGAACATGCGCTGCACCATCTTGCGTCTGATATCCTCCGCGCCCTTCTTGATCTCGTAATCGTCGCGCCGGTCCCTGATGGCGACGATCGCGAGCGACAGGCCCGAATTCGCTCGGTCCATGCTGGTGATCTGCCCGGCGACGTCGAAGTTGTCGAAGGGCGCGAAGATCAGGATGTCGCCTAGCCGCATCTGGCTGAGCGCGCTCTCCTCGCGCATCGTGATCTTGGCCGTATCGACCGAGATCGTATCGATCATGCAAAGAGCTGCCCTCCCGCCGCTTGCGACCTGGCCCTCGCGGGCAAGCGCAAGCTCAAGCTTTTCGAGGGGCGGGCGGGGGAGTTCGATACAGACGAGCATCGACACGAAGGCGTAGACCATGACGACCATGCCCCAGGCGACGCTGAAGCCGTCGAGATCGTTATAGGTGCTGAGCAATGGCCCGTTGAGCATGCCGACGAAAGTCAGCACGATGATGGCGAAGAACGTCGCGGCGATCGGATAAAGCACCTCCACGCGCCCGCGATCCTCGCCCTTGGCGGTGACCTTGAAGGGACGGCCGAAGGGATGGAAGAGGGCGTGGATGAGAGCGATGGTGATCGGAATGGCCGACACCATCTGCGACACTTCGGTGAATAGCGGCAGGCTGCGCCGCCCGGAAACCCAGGAATGGAACGTCCACATGCCGGCAACCATCGGCAGCGCGTAGAGGAAGAACGCCTCCGGCTCCATCAGAATGGCGGGCAGGCCGAGGAAGTAGAAGAGAAGGGGGGCGGCCATGAGGAGCAGGATGAAGGGTCGGCAGAACCAGAAGAGCAGGCCGTGGAAATAGTGCAGCCGCTGCATCAGCGTGTAGCCACGACCGAGAAATGGGCCATCCTTCAGGAGCGCGACCTGGATCGTCCCCAGGCACCAGCGGCAGCGCTGAGTAATGTAGCCGGAGAGGCTTTCTGCGGAGAGGCCAACGCTTAGGCGTTCATTGAGCCAGCGGGTTTTCAGGCCCTTCTGCATCAAGCGATAGGTGAGATGGATATCTTCCGTCACCGTTTCCTGCGGCATGCCGCCGATCAGATCGAGCGCATCACGGCGCACGATACAGGACGTGCCGACGCAAAAGGCCGCGCCCCATCCGTCCTTGGAGGGCTGCATGACGTCGAAGAAGATGCGCTGGTCGTCGACCCACGCCTTTGAAGCCAGCAGATTATGCTGCACGGGGTCGGCGTTGTAATAGAACTGCGGCGTCTGGATGAGGCCGATTTCGGTATCGATGAACTGGCCCACCGTTCGTTTCAGAATGCCGCGCTGCGGCGCGAAGTCTGCATCGAGAATGAGGATGAAAGGCGCGTTGGTGTCCTCGGCCGAGCGTCTCACCGCATTGTTGATGTTGCCGCCCTTGGCGCCGATATTGTCGTTGCGGCGCAGATAGCGCACGCCGACCTCGTTGCAGTAATCCTCCAGCCAATCGCGGCGCCCATCATCAAGCACCCAGACGGTGAAATTGCTGTAGTCGATCGCCTTGGCGGCAAGGATGGTGCGCTCAAGAATGGAGAGCTCTTCGTTGTAGGTGCAGATGAAGACATCGACGGCCGGGTGGCGCGAATGTTGCGCGATGAGCGCCTCGCTGGCGTCGGCCGCGCCGCTGTGGTCGGTCCGCTTGAAGAAGAAGACGATCGACAGCACTGTGTAGAAGATGACGACCACTTCGAAGCCGAGATAGAAGCGCGGCCAGATGGCGTAGGGGCTCCACTCGAAATCGGGCAGGGTCTTGGTGATGCGGAAATACAGGTAGTTCAGCAGCATGACGACCAGGATCGTGCCGAAGATGACGCGGTCCTTGCCGCGATTGGCGTCCAGCAGCCAGGCGCAGCCCACGATCAGGGCGATCGCCAGCAGTGAGAATAGTATTGAGTCCGACAATGTGACTACTTCGGGGGACATGGACTATCCTTGCTGCTGGCCTTCGCCTGGCCTTTCAGGCCAACGAAGGGGTTGATATCGAGAGCGGCAAGAACGGCCCAGCCGGTCGCGCCGATATGCGGCAGTCGGTAGTAGTTGAAGTCGCCGGGCGCCGAGTTCGGGCCGACCTGCAGGCCGGTTGTCAGCTGTTCGTTTTCCGTGGCGTAGACGAGGCCGCCGGGTTCGCGCTGCTTGGCGATGGTGGCAAAAAGCGGCTCGGCCTTCTCGGGGTGGCCGGTCTGGCGAAGCACGAGCGCGGCCTGCGCCGTGCCTTCCAGCCAGACGCCATCGCGGTCGTTGTTGAAATCGTAGCCGCCTTCCACGCCGTGGTTCAGGTCGGTCCATTCCATCACGCGATCGGCCTTGGACTTGAAGTCCGGAACCGCGATCAGCGGCCAGAGTTCGGCATCAAGGCCCGACATGCCGACATTCGGTGCGTTGCTGTCAGGCACGCTGCCGATATAGAAGCGGCCTTCCGGCTCGTTCCACATGGCTTTGAGAAACTGCAACGCGCTGTCGCCCTGGTGCGTCCAGTCGCCACCCGCATCCAGCCGGGCGAGCCAATTGTCGGCGGCGTAGACGTCGAGATTATGCTCCGTCGATTTCCACGTCATCCGCTCCGGCGTCGGCTCGTGGCCGAAGAAGCCGCCGAAATAGCCGGCATTCTTCGGGTCGGCCGTGTTGCGGTGAATCCAGTCCATGATCTTGCGGGCGGAGTCGAGATAGGCCTGCTGATTGGTCTCCTCATAGGCCATCAGCAGGGCGAGCGCGCCCCAGGCAGTGCTGCCGGTCGCCGTGCCGACCTGATAGCCGTCCTCGATCCAGGAGTTGCTGGCCGTGCTCCAATAGCCGGGAAGCAGCATGCCTTCCTTGCCCGGAACGACTGCCCCGGAGCGATAGGCGTTGCGCAGGCGTCCGTCGTGGTAGTGGCGGTCGGTCTCAAGGGCGACCACCAGCGCATCGGCAACGCGGCGGGCTTCGGCCGTGCGCTGGCAGCCGTAAAGCGCCATCATCGCAAGCGCATTGTCGTAGGTGAAGCCGGTGTTCTCCAGCGACGGATGCAACGCCGAGCCGCCATTGGCCGGCTCGAAACTGCGAAAGACGAATGGCTGCTCGGGCTCGCCCGTCATCTTCGCGGCCAGCGCGTCGCACATCGAGCAGGCGAGCTGCTTGTTGCCTGTGTCATCGGCCCGCGCGGTGCCGATCGCCGCTGCAACCAGTAAGGTGGCCAGGAGTGATGCGACCACCGCGCGCCAAACCTCACCCATTGACGAGATCATGCCCTTCATTTTCGCCCCTCGCGATACGCAGATAAACGTTCAGCTTGGCTCTTCAGGGTGTCGCAGTCTTGTTGGTCGGCAGTCGCGGACCGGTGCCCTTGTCCAGCGATGTGGATGCCGAGAGAATGCTCGCCGGCGATGTCAGCCCGGCAACGACGGCCATCGAGTATCGCGCGATACGCGAGGTGATGGTCTCGCCGAGAGAGACGATAACATCCTCACCGACGTGGCATCCGAAGAACTTGTCGTTGTTCTGCTGGGCCACGCTGCCATCCTGGGCCGTCGGCTCGTCGATCTTGACGAGGACATAGACCTCATGTCCTTCGGCCTCGGGGAATTTCGCGAAATAGCGGTTCTCGGGGCCGGAGTTGAAGTATCGGACGATCTTGTAGATGTGCCCGCTGCGCTTCACGCCCAGGCTGCGGAAGTTGACCATCGCGGGCGTGCCGATCTCGAGCGCGGTCACGTCACGGCTTCGATAGACGGCGGCGGCGAAGGCCTCGGTGCAGTCGAGCGACTTGGCGACTGGCTGGCCCTGCATGACGAAGTCGCCGAAGGATGCATCGACGCTGACGATCTGGCCGTGGCGTTCGGCGGTCACTTCGGCCGCGCCGGTCTTTCCGAGGCGACCTTCTTCGCGCGAGATCAGGTTTTCGACCTGCTGCTTGCGCTCCGTCATCTGGTTGATTTCGATATTGTCCTCGGCGATGTCGCCGGCGAGTTTCGTGCGCTGCATCTCGAGCGTCAGCAGGTTCGCGGCAACGGTACCGCCGGTATAGATATCGCGGCCGACGAGCGATTGTACAATCTCGTTGCGGCGCAGCTCGCCCTTGGCGGAATCAAGCTCGGCCTGGGCTGCATTGCGCTTCTGGCGCTGCGGCTCGAGGCTCGTGTCCGAGATCAGGCCCTTTTTCAGCAGTGTCTGCTGGCGCTGCAGCAGCGCGTCCTGCTCGGCGAGGCGGGCCTGATAGTTCTGCACATTGAATTCGGAGTTGACGATCACCGCCGACAGCTCGCTCAAAACGCCGGCCTTTACGCTGTCGATCTGTGTCTTGACCTTGTTCAGCTGTTCTGTGCGCTCGGCAGCCACGCTCGTCGTGTTGTTGAGCTTTTCGGTCAGATCCAGCTTCTCGAGCCTCAGTCCGGTCAGCGATGTCTGGTCCTGGTTGGGGTTCGAAACCGTCGCCATGACGTCGCCGAGATTGACCACTTGGCCGACCTGTAGCGAAATCTTATCGACCCTGCCGTAGATGGGCGAGGCGATCATCTGCACCGGTGCGTTGATCACCGCCCGTGTCGAGACGATGAAGAACTGGTTCGGTATCATCGCCATCGCGATGATGAAGATCAGCATAAATGCGAACGCATAACCCAGGATACGCGATACAGACAGTATCTTACGGTCCCTCGGATCGATACTCGTGGTTGCGGCCTTCATCTTCTTCAATCCTGACATCATCATGCTGCAGGTAACTTGAAGGGCGTTTCCGGGGTGGTGTTTTTTATTTGTAATCTCTTTTATAGCAGTCCAAATATTCAGGCAAATAAAATGTGTGCAGTCAAAATGATGTATTGACTGAAATTTTCTATTTGATTCGCTTGCTGTTGCATTAATGACAGCAATAGTTGAAGAACGTATTCGATATTGGTCGCTTTGTTCTCATTATTTGTGACGGTTTTATATCATTTCTTCTTGAGATCAATCTGTATTAGAATTTTCGTCGCTCGCCCGTACGATGGCATCGAGAACGCGGTAGGCCGCCTCGATGTCAGCGTCGTCGATGTTCCGAAGCACCTTTTCTCGCAATGACGTCACGACGAGCTCGATGCGATCGGCCAGCTCCTGTCCCTCTCGGGTGAGCCATATGGTTTTGGCGCGCCTGTCGGCGGGGTCGTCCCTGCGCTCGATATGGCCACTGGCTGTCAACTCATCCAGCAGGCGGACCAGAGATTGGCTGGCCAGCCCCAGGCTGTCTGCAAGCTGCACTTGGCGCACGCCGCCGCCGGAGCGGTTGACGAGAATGAGGAGATTGGCGCGCGACGCGGAAATTCCGTCTTCGACCAACGCCTTCTCCGCCATCCGTTTCCAGATGCTTCCTGCCTGCAGCAGGCTGGATGTGATCGCCGCCCTGCGGCTCAAGGTTTTTGTGTGCCTCGTCATCCTGCCTGTCCTCCCCGCGCCGATCTTCGTTGGAAGAGCGCTAAAGGCGCGCGGTCGCGCAGTAAAGCATATTGTTTTATTTTAATTCGTATGCGAATAGTACGCAAGCGATCTAATTCATGGCGAGCGGCTGCGCTCCCTCCGGTTTTTCATGGCAAGCAAGAAGCTCACCTGGCTCCCCGATACGTGGGACATGGTCTTTTCGATAAAGACGTTCATGGCAGCCATGCTGGCGCTGTTCATTGCTCTGTGCTTTGACCTGCCTAACCCCTATTGGGCTGTCACGACCGTCTATATCGTCGCGCATCCGCTATCCGGCGCAAGCACGTCCAAGGCGGTCTATCGCTTGGTCGGCACGGCGGTGGGTGGGGCGATGAGTATCGTGCTCGTGCCCAATCTCGTGAATGCGCCGGAATTGCTGACCTTGGCGATCGCGCTCTGGGTCGCCTTCTGTCTCGCAATCAGCCTGCTCGACCGCACGCCGCGCAGCTACGGGTTCATGCTGGCCGGCTATACGACCGCGCTCACTAGCTTTCCGCTGGTGAATAACCCGGAGACGGTCTTCACCTACACCACCTCGCGCGTCATCGAGATTTTCGTGGCCATCATCTGCGCCGCAGTCATCAACAGAGTGGTTTTCCCGCGCCACGCCGGGCCGGTGCTGACGGCGCGCATCGATGCCTGGCTGGGCGATGCTTGCGTTCTGATCTCGGCAGCGCTCGACAGGCGCCCCGAGGATCCCGCACTGGTGCGGACCTCTCGCCGCCTTGCGGCAGAGGCCGCCGATATCAGAATGTTCACGACCCACGTGTCCTACGACACCTCAAGCCACAGCGATCTCGTCGGCGCTTCGCGCGAGTTGCAGGGGCTGATGATCACACTCCTGCCGGTGGTTTCTGGCCTCGTGGATGTGGATGCCGCACTCGCAAGTACGGGCTATGAGCACGCACCCGCCGTCAAGGCGCTCATCGCCGATGCCGGGGAGTGGATGCGGACGAAAGAGCCGATCTCGGAGGAGCGCTACCGTGAACTCCTTGCTCCGCTTGAGCATCTCGAGGTCGAAGCAAAATCCTCAAGCCGTTGGCAGGACCTCCTCGTGCTCGACTTCGCCGCCCGGCTGCGCGATCTCCTGGAGATATGGAACGAGTGCGTCGCGCTCCGACAGGATATTGCCTCGGGATCACGAAACGCCCGAAGAGTGCAGTCGTCCGGTTTTGCGCAGGCGACAGCGCGCCCTAGTCACAAAGACTACGGCATGGCGCTTTTCTCCGGCTTCTCGGCGGCGTTGGCTATCGTGCTTGGAACGGTTTTCTGGATCATGACGGGCTGGAGCAGCGGTGCCGGCGCGCCTGTGATCGCCGGCATCTTGATCTGCTTCTTCGCCGCCATGGACAATCCGACGCCGATGATCCGGAAGTTCACGATCTTCAGCATGATCGCGATCGTCTTGAGTTTCATCTTCGTCTTCGCGCTCATGCCTGTTCTAACCGGGTTTTCCTCACTGGTGCTGGCGCTGAGCTTCCTTTTCCTGCCGCTTGGCGTGCTGATCGCCCGGCCATCGACCTTCCTGCTCGGCATGGCCTTGTCCGCCAACATCCCGACCATGCTGACGCTGCAATCGCGGCCCAGCTTCGATCTCGCATCCTTCCTGAACACCAATCTCTCGACCATCCTCGGAACGCTGATGGCGATCGGCATTGCCGCCGTGGTTCGCTCGGTTGGTGCGGAGTGGAGTGCGCGCAGGCTCTTGAAGGCGGCGTGGACAGACATCGCCATGGTGGCGCGCAAGTCGCAGAAGCGCGATCCCGAGGCTCTGCTCTATACAATGCTGGATCGGCTCTCGCTGATGGTGCCGCGTCTCGGTTCGATCGCGGAAGGTTCCGCCGTCATCCAGGCGGATATGCTGAAGGACATGCGCGTCGGTACCAGCGTCGCCGATTTGCAGGCTTACAAGGGTCTGCTTCTCGCCGATCAGCGTGCAACAGTGGACAAGGTTCTCGATGCGGTCGCGTCCTTCTACGGGGAAAGACGGCGCCGGCCCGAGGCGCAGCCAGCCCAGTCGCTGCTGCAGGCGGTTGATACCGCGATCGATGCCGTTCGCGACCCCGTCAGGTCGTCGGCGGTGCGGAAAATCCTGATGGCGCTGGTCGGTCTGAGGCACAATCTGTTCCCCGATGCCGATCAGTTGCAGGATTTAGAGCCGTTGGCGTTGCGCGAGGCGGCGGAATAGCGTCGGCCACCGGAAAACCGGCTATGCCCTTGCATTCCGCGACAGTGTCGTGAAAGGGATATTCAGCCCTCTATAAACCGGAAGATGTCTGTGAAACCCGGCCGCGTCACCGCCTACACTTTGCGTGCAGGATATTTCGTCCTTGGCATATTGATGCTGGTCCTCGCCTTTATCGGCGCGCTGCTGCCGCTCATGCCGACGACGATCTTCCTCATCCTTGCCGTCTGGTGCTTCACCCGCTCGTCGCCGCGCCTCGAAACCTGGGTGCTGAATCATCCGACATTCGGTCCGACATTGCGGGCGTGGCGCGACCAAGGCGCGATATCGATGCGCGCCAAGGCGATGGCGCTGAGCGGCATGGCCGGCGGTTATGTGGTGTTCTATCTCGCCGCAAGCCCGGGCATATGGCTAGCGCTGTTCGTCGGCTTGGTGATCGGGGGCTGTGCTTACTATGTCGGGTCGCGGCCACTGCCATCCGCACCTGCGCCTTCGGATGCCGATCGTGCCGCCGCGCCGGAAAAACCCGCGGACTGATCTTGCCCTATTGCTATGAGCGCGGTTTGCCGACGCTGGCATACATGCCCGTGGTGCGGAACTCTGTGGGGTTCGTGCCGTAGACGCGACGGAACACCTTGGAGAAGTAGTTGGCATCCTCGAAGCCGGAGCGGATCGCCACTTCCTTGACCGGCATGTGGGCGGTCTTCGTCAGCAGCTTCACTGCCCGTTTCAGCCGCTTCTGCAGCACGTATTCCGCCGGCGGCAGGCCTTCGTTGGCGGCGAACATGCGCGAGAAGTGCGCGCGGCTGAGGCCCGCTACCTTTGCGAGGTCTTCCACCGGCAGCGGCTTTTCCAGGTTGTCGGTGATGTAGTCGATGACGTGCTGCATCGTCCTGTATTCCTCGCTGAACACCGGATGCGAACCGAAAACGTCGTCATAAAGCGCCATCGCCGCCTCATAGGCGATGGAGGATGCCAGCCCCGGCGTCTCGCCGCCGGTGATGAGCCGCAGGCTGCAATCGGCAAGATGCTCAACCGTCTGCGGCTGTAGCTTCAAGATCGGACCGGTGACCGCGAGGATGGACCGGTGAATGCGCAGCGCTTCCTCGCCGTTCATCGAGATCCAGAAAAACTCCCAGCGATCGCCATCCTCCAGCCAGTAGCGGTGATTGTGGGGTACCAACACCAGCAGTGTCTCGCCCTCCTTCACCCGCAGCTCGCGATTCTCGTAGCGCAGATTGCCCGCACCGCTGATCGTATGCTGCAATACGGTAAAAGGTGTCTGCCCGCGCTTGCGGCCGTCCCAGTCATAGGTAGCATTCTCGCGTAGCTCGTAACCGGTGCTTGTCGGCATGGTATGCAGGGATTGTCGGCCGCGCGGCAGCGAAACGGTGCGCATGGACGGTCCTCGATCAATCAAATCTTGCAGCACAGAATTACCCATGAAAGCATAATCCTTCTCTGGCGGCCCCGAAGATTTTACGCATAATCCGCCCCAAGAGAGAGAACACCGCCGGGCTTGAGGAGCGGCGGGGAGGAGAATAAGCCGGATTTCTGGCCTTTTTCGGCGTCGGACGCAAGCCCGCGGCCTATTCTTCTTCCTGTTATCCAATCCCTGCATTTTAATCGCATCGAGGCTAGGATCATGAGTTTCAAAATCGCTATCATCGGCGCAGGCAGCGTCGGCTTCACGAAAAAGCTGTTCACCGACATTCTGTGCGTTCCGGAGTTCCGGGACATCGAGTTCGCGCTCACCGACATGAGCGAGCACAATCTGCAGATGATCAAGCAGATCCTCGACACGATCGTCTCGGCAAACAAGCTGCCGACCAAGGTGACGGCGACGACCAACCGCCGCGAGGCTCTGACCGGCGCCCGCTATATCATCAGCTGCGTGCGCGTCGGCGGTCTCGAAGCCTATGCCGACGATATCCGGATTCCGCTGAAATACGGCATCGACCAGTGCGTCGGTGACACGATCTGCGCCGGCGGCATTCTCTACGGCCAGCGCAACATCCCCGTCATTCTCGACTTCTGCAAGGATATCCGCGAAGTCGCCGAGCCGGGCGCCAAGTTCCTGAACTACGCAAACCCTATGGCGATGAACACCTGGGCCGCGATCGAATACGGCAAGGTCGATACCGTCGGCCTCTGCCACGGTGTCCAACACGGCGCCGAACAGATCGCCGAAGTGCTCGGCGCCAAGTCGGTCTCCGAGCTCGACTACATCTGCTCGGGCATCAATCACCAGACCTGGTTCGTCGATCTGAAGCTCAACGGTCGCAAGATCGGCAAGGACGAGCTGGTTGCCGCCTTCGAGGCGCATCCGGTGTTCTCGCAGCAGGAGAAGCTGCGCATCGACGTTCTGAAGCGCTTCGGCGTCTATTCGACGGAGAGCAACGGCCACCTGTCGGAATACCTGCCCTGGTACCGCAAGCGGCCGGATGAAATCACCAAGTGGATCGACATGTCCGACTGGATTCATGGCGAGACCGGCGGATATCTCCGCCACTCCACCGAGACCCGCAACTGGTTCGAGACCGAGTTCCCGCAGTTCCTCGCTTCGGCCGAAAAGCCGATCGATCCGGCCAAGCGCTCCAACGAGCACGCCAGCCACATTCTCGAGGCGCTCGAAACGGGCCGGGTCTATCGCGGTCACTTCAACCTCAAGAACAACGGCGTGATCACCAACCTGCCATCGGATGCGATCATTGAATCGCCTGGCTTCGTCGATCGCTTCGGCATCAACATGGTCTCCGGCATCACCATTCCGGAAGCCTGTGCCGCGACCTGCATGGCCTCGATCAACGTCCAGCGCATGTCGGTTCATGCCGCCATCAGCGGCGACATCGATCTCCTGAAGCTCGCCGTCCTCCACGACCCGCTGGTCGGCGCGGTGGCGACGCCGGAAGAGGTCTGGCAGATGGTCGATGAAATGGTCGTCGCCCAGGCGCGCTGGTTGCCGCAATATGCGGATGCGGTTCCGGCCGCCAAGGAGCGTCTGGCGAAATCGACAGTGAAAACCCGCGAATGGGCGGGTGCGGCACGCCGCAACGTCCGCTCGATCGACGAGCTCCGCGCCGAGAAGGCGGCGCTCAAGCAGGCCGTGTAAGTTCCCCGGAGGACGGGTGGCGATGGCGTTCCAAGGAGGGGACGCCATCGCCGCAAGCCCGTTTCCGGATCGTTGAGGAGAACCGGGGCAGCCGACAAGCGTCCCGATACAAAAGGGAGAGACGATGAGACATTACCGCAACCTTGGCGTTCTGGCCGGACTGGCGCTGAGCGTGTCCGTTTCGGCTTTGAGCGCCTACGCCTCCGAGCCGACGACACCGCCCGTTCCGCCGCAGTTCCCGGCGGAAGGCAAGATCAAATACGTATCGAGAGACTCCATCGAGGAGTTCAAGGCGCTTCCCTCGTATAACGAGCCGGAGTGGGTGAAGAAGAACTTCGTCGATACCGGCAAGCTTCCGCCCGTCAAGGACCGTCTCCCCAAAGAGCCGCTGGTCTTCAAGACCGAAAACATGGTCGACGGCGTCGGCGTCTATGGCGACACGCTGCGCCACGTCATCGGCGGCCGGCCGGAAGGCTGGAACTACGGCGCCGGCCAGACTCAAGGCTGGGGCGGCATCGATATCGGCCTTTCCGAATGCCTGACGCGCACCGCACCGCTCTTCCAGGTCGAAGCCAAGGACACCGAGCCGCTTCCGAACCTCGCCAAGGGCTGGGAATGGTCGCAGGACGGCCACAAGCTGACCATGCACTTGATCGAAGGCGCCAAGTGGTCTGACGGCGTCGCCTTCAACGCCGATGACATCATGTTCTACTGGGAAGACGAAGTCATCGATCCCAACGTCTCGCCGCTCGGCGGCGGTGCCTCGCCCGAGGCCTTCGGCGAGGGAACCACGCTGAAGAAGATCGACGACTACACCGTCGAGTGGACCTTCAAGGAAGCCTTCCCGAAGCAGTATCTCTACACGATGGCCTATCCGAGCTTCTGCCCGGGCCCGTCGCATATCCTGAAGCCCCAGCATCCGAAATATTCGAAGAACACCTACGACCAGTTCAAGAACGCCTTCCCGCCCGAATACATGAACATGCCTGTCATGGGCGGCTGGGTGCCGGTCGAGTATCGTCCCGACGATATCATCGTGATGCGCCGCAACCCCTACTACTGGAAGGTCGACGAGAAGGGCAACCAACTGCCTTACCTCAACGAGCTGCACTACAAGCTCTCGACCTGGGCTGACCGCGACGTGCAGGCCGTTGCCGGCTCGGGCGACATCTCGAACCTCGAGCAGCCGGAAAACTTCGTGGCGTCGCTGAAGCGCGCCGCCGAAAAGACGGCACCCGCCCGTCTCGCCTTCGGCCCGCGCCTGATCGGCTACAACATGCGCATGAACCTCTCCGGCAACGGCTGGGGTGAACCGGATGCGCGCAGCCAGGCAGTCCGCGAGCTGAACCGCAACGAGGACTTCCGCAAGGCGATCACCATGGGTCTCGACCGCAAGGCGATCGGCGACTCTCTCGTCAAGGGTCCGTTCACGGCGATCTATCCCGGTGGCCTTTCCTCCGGCACGAGCTTCTACGACCGCAACTCCGTTGTCTACTATCCCTTCGACCTCAAGGGCGCCAAGGCGCTGCTTGAAAAGGTCGGACTCAAGGATACCGACGGCGACGGCTTCGTGAACTTCCCCGCATCAACCGAAGGCGGCAAGAACGTCGAGATCGTGCTTCTGGTCAACAACGGCTACGCCACCGACAAGAGCCTTGCCGAAGGCGTTGTCGGCCAGATGGAGAAGCTGGGCATCAAGGTCATTCTGAACGCCCTCGACGGCCCGAAGCGTGACGACGCGCATTACGGCGGCCGCTTCGACTGGTTGATCCAGCGCAGCTCGCCGGAACTGGCTTCCGTGGTGCAGAACACGGAGCAGCTTGCTCCTGTTGGCCCCCGCACCAGCTGGCAGCACCGCGCCGGCAAGGACGGCAAGGTCGACCTGATGCCCTACGAGGAAAAGCTCGTGGATATCGTCACCAAGTTCCAGACGAGCCAGGACAACAACGAGCGCGTCGAGCTGATGAAGCAGTACCAGAAGGTCGCGACCGAAAACGTCGATACCGTCGGGCTCACGGAATATCCGGGTGCGCTGATCATCAACAAGCGCTTCTCGAACGTGCCTGCCGGAACTCCGATCTTCATGTTCAACTGGGCTGAAGACTCCGTCATCCGCGAACGCCTGTGGGTGGCCGCCGACAAGCAGGGCAAGTACGAGCTGTTCCCCGAGCAGCTGCCCGGCAAGCCCGGCGAAAAGGGTCCGATCAACTAAGTTCTCCTCCCGAAGAAACGGACCGGTCGCGCGTGATGCGCGGCCGGGCAAGATCAACAAGCCGGCCGCACCGAAAGGCGCGACTGGCAGCAAGGAGAAACGAGCCCGATGTTACGCTTCCTGCTCGTGCGCATAGCGTCCGCCATCCCCGTCCTGATCATCCTGAGCATCGTGACCTTCGCGATCATCCAGGCTCCGCCGGGCGACTATGCCGACTACATCCGATCGCAGCTGATCAACCAGAGCGGCGCGTCCTTCGAAGCCGCCGACGCCCAGGCCCAGGCCTACCGCGTTGCCCATGGCCTCGACCAGCCGATGGTCATCCAGTATTTCGCCTGGATCAAGGGCATCGTCACCCAGGGCGATTTCGGCTACAGCATGTTCTACAACAAGCCGGTCGCCGACGTCGTGGCCGAGCGCCTGCCGCGCACGCTGCTGCTCGCGCTCGTCTGTCACATCTTCGCATCGGTTCTCGGCATCGGCTTCGGCATCTGGGCGGCCACCCGCCAGTACAGCTGGATCGACAGCCTGCTCTCCGGCGTTTCCTTCCTCGGCATGACGGTGCCGCGCTTCCTGATGGCGCTGATCATCGTCTACCTCCTCGTCTTCCAGTTCAACGTCTCGGAGATCGGCAGCTTCTTCTCGCCGCAATATGGCGGAGCGCCGTGGTCCTGGGCGAAATTCGTCGACCTCCTCAGTCACGTCTGGCCTGTTGTCGCCATCGCCACCTTCGGCGGGCTCGCCTACAACATGCGCGTCATGCGCGGTAATCTGCTCGATACGCTGAACGCGCAATATGTCGAGACGGCCCGCGCCAAGGGCCTGTCGGGCAGCGCCGTCGTGATGCGCCATGCGGTGCCCAATGCGCTGCACCCGCTCGTCATGTACCAGGGCGTCGTGCTTCCCTACATGCTGACCGGCGAAATCGAGACGGCGATCATCTTCTCGCTGCCGACAGTCGGCCCTGCCATCGTCGGCTCCATGGCGATCGGCGACGTCTATGTCACCGCCACCTTCATGATGGTTCTTTCGGCGACGCTGATCGTCGGCAACATCATCGCTGACATGCTGCTTGCCATGCTGGACCCGCGCGTCCGCCAGTACGGAGGAGCCTGATATGCTCGCCTTCGATTCCGCTCCCCCGCCGCCGCACGAAGAGACCGTCAAGGGCCTGCAGAACGGCAATGAAAGCTATCTGTCGCTGGTCTGGCGTCGCCTGCGCCGTTCCTGGACCGGCATGATGGGCCTCGTCCTCGTCGGCCTGCTCCTCTTGATGGCCGTGTTCGCCGATTTCTTCGCGCCGATGGACCCCAAGGCCACCGATACCGGCTTCGCGCCGCCGCAGATGGTGAGCTTCCACGACAAGGACGGCAATCTCACCTATCCGCCGCGCGTCTATGCGTTAGGCGAATCCGAGGAGCTCGATCCCGTCACCTTCCAGCCGATCGTCGGCCCCGACTACGACAATCCACGCCTGCTCGGCTTCTTCGTCAAGGGCTCGGAGTACAACCTTCTCGGCCTGATCCCGACCGACCGCCACTTCTTCGGCTCCGTCGATGGGCAGCCGGTACATTTCCTGGGCACCGACAAGTTCGGCCGTGACGTTCTCTCTCGCGCCATCATCGGCTCGCGCATCTCGCTCACCATCGCACTGACCGTCGTCTTCATCGTCACCGTCATCGGCACCACCGTCGGCATGGTCTCCGGCTATTTCGGTGGCTCGTTCGACGCCTGGGTACAGCGCTTCGTGGAGATCGTGCTCGCCTTTCCGCAGCTGCCGCTCTATCTGGCGCTGACCTCGCTGATCCCGGTGACGGCGCCGACCAATGTCTTCCTCGCCTTCGTTATCGTCGTCATGTCGGCGCTCGGCTGGGCGCAGATGTCGCGTGAGGTGCGCGGCAAGACGCTGGCGCTTGCCCGTATCGATTACGTCCGCGCGGCGATGGCCGTCGGCGCCACCGACCGGCGCATCATCTTCCAGCACATCTTTCCGAACGTGATGAGCCACGTCATCGTCGCCGTCACGTTGCATATCCCGAGCGTCGTGCTGCTCGAATCCTTCCTCGGCTTCCTCGGCTTCGCCGTGAAGCCGCCGCTGATCTCCTGGGGGCTGATGCTGCAGGACACCGCGAACTATTCGGTGATCGGCACCTATCCCTGGATTCTCGCCCCCGTCGGCTTCGTGCTCGTCACCGTCTTCGCGTTCAACGCGCTCGGCGACGGTCTGCGCGACGCGGTCGATCCCTATTGATTGAGGTGAAGAACATGGCTCTCGCACTCGTCAACTCGTTTGCCCCGCCCGTCCGTTTCGATCACGATGCGCACAAGGAAAGCCCCGTCATCGACGCCCGCAACATCGGCGTCAACTTCAAGGTCGAGCACGGTACCGTGGAAGCGGTGAAGGACATTTCCTTCCAGCTCTACCGCGGGGAAACCATCGCCATCGTCGGCGAATCCGGCTCCGGCAAGTCCGTGACGGCCCGCACCGTCATGGGGCTCTTGTCGAAGCGCGCCGTCGTCGCGCCGAAATCCACCGTAGACTATGACGGCGCCAACATCCTGAAATATCCCGAACGCGAGCGCCGCAAGCTGCGCGGCGACCGGATCTCGATGATCTTCCAGGAGCCGATGAGCTCGCTGAACCCGATCTACACGATCGGCAGCCAGATCGTCGAAGCGATCCGCGTGCACCGCAAGGTGAGCAAGAAGCAGGCGGAAGCGCGTGCGCTCGAACTGCTGAAGCAGGTGCAGATCCCCGATCCCGAAGCGCGCCTGAAGCAGTATCCGCACCAGCTGTCCGGCGGCCAGCGTCAGCGCGTGATGATCGCCATGGCGCTCTCCAACGAACCCGACGTTCTGATCGCCGACGAGCCGACGACCGCGCTCGACGTGACGGTGCAGGCGCAGATCCTCAACCTCATCCGCAAGCTGCAGAAGGAAATGCGGATGGCGGTGATCCTGATCACCCACGACCTGACCGTCGTCCGGCAGTTCTCCGACTACGTCTACGTGATGCAGCACGGCGAGATGCGCGAGCACAACACGACGGAAAAGCTCTTCGCCAATCCGCAGCACAGCTACACCAAGCATCTGCTGAGTTCCGAGCCGCGCGGGCAGGCGAACCCGCTGCCGGAGGGCTCCGAGGTCATCCTCGACGCCAAGGGCGTGCGCGTTTCCTTCATGATGCGCCACGGTAGCTTCTTCAAGCCGGAGCTGAAGGAACTCGTGGCGGTCGACAGCCTAGGGCTGACGCTGCGCAAACACGAAACGCTCGGCCTCGTCGGCGAGTCCGGCTCCGGCAAGACGACCTTCGGACAGGCGCTGCTGCGGTTGAATGACGCCGATAATGGCGAGATTTATTTCGACCGCCAGCCGATCCACGGCAAGTCTCGTACCGAGATGCGGCCGCTGCGCTCACGGATGCAGATCGTCTTCCAGGACCCGTTCTCATCGCTCAATCCGCGCATGACGATCGGCCAGATCATCGAGGAAGGGCTTGTGGTCAACAAGCTCGGCGCGACCAAGGCCGAGCGGCTGGACCGCGTACGCGAGGCGCTGATCGCGGCGGGCATGCCGGGCAATATCCTGTCGCGCTTTCCGCATGAGTTCTCGGGCGGCCAGCGCCAGCGTATCGCCATTGCCCGAGCCATCGCGCTCGAGCCGGAGTTCATCCTGCTCGACGAGCCCACCTCGGCGCTCGACCTCTCGGTTCAGGCGCAGATCATCGAATTGCTGCGCAAGCTGCAAGACGAGCGCGGCCTGAGCTACCTCTTCATTTCGCACGATCTCAAAGTCGTGCGTGCCCTCTGCCACCGGGTGATTGTCATGCAGCATGGCAAGATCATGGAAGAGGGACACGTCAACGAAGTTCTCACCAATCCCAAGACCGCCTACACCGAACGGCTCGTCAAAGCCGCTTTCGAGGTAGCCTGATTGCCAATGCCGGAGGATATTATGGCAAGAAACCCCAAGATCACCTTCATCGGAGCTGGTTCCACCGTCTTCATGAAGAACATCATCGGCGACGTGCTGCAGCGACCCGCGCTGTCGGGAGCAACCATCGCCCTGATGGACATCAATCCGCAGCGCTTGGAAGAAAGCGCCATCGTCGTCAACAAGCTGATCTCGACGCTGGGCGTCAAGGCTAAGGCCGAGACCTATTCCGACCAGCGCAAGGCGTTGACAGGTGCCGACTTCGTCGTCGTCGCCTTCCAGATCGGTGGCTATGAGCCCTGCACGGTGACCGACTTCGACATCCCGAAGAAGTTCGGCCTGCGCCAGACGATCGCCGATACGCTCGGCGTCGGCGGCATCATGCGCGGCCTGCGCACGGTACCGCACCTGTGGAAGATCTGCGAGGACATGCTCGCCGTCTGCCCGGAAGCGATCATGCTGCAGTACGTCAACCCGATGGCGATCAACACCTGGGCGATCGCCGAGAAGTATCCGACGATCAAGCAGGTCGGCCTCTGCCACTCGGTGCAGGGCACGGCAATGGAACTCGCCCACGATCTGGATATCCCCTACGAGGACATCCGCTACCGCTCGGCCGGCATCAACCACATGGCCTTCTACCTGAAGTTCGAGCATCGCCAGCCAGACGGCTCCTACAAGGATCTCTATCCGGATCTCGTCCGCGCCTATCGCGAGGGACGTGCGCCGAAGCCGGGCTGGAACCCGCGTTGCCCGAACAAAGTGCGCTACGAGATGCTGACCCGCCTCGGCTATTTCGTCACCGAAAGCTCCGAGCATTTCGCCGAGTACACGCCCTACTTCATCAAGGAAGGCCGCGAGGACCTGATCGAGAAGTTCGGCATCCCGCTCGACGAATATCCGAAGCGCTGCATCGAGCAGATCGAGCGTTGGAAGGGCCAGGCGGAAGCCTATCGCTCGGCCGACAAGATCGAGGTCAAGCAGTCGAAGGAATATGCCTCCTCGATCATCAACTCGGTCTGGACCGGCGAACCCTCCGTGATCTACGGCAACGTCCGCAACAACGGCTGCATCACCTCGCTGCCGGAGAATTGCGCCGCTGAAGTGCCGTGCCTGGTCGATGCATCCGGCATCCAGCCGACCTTCGTGGGCGATCTGCCGCCGCAGCTCACCGCGCTGATGCGCACGAACATCAACGTCCAGGAACTGACGGTTCAGGCGCTGATGACGGAAAATCGCGAGCATATCTACCACGCCGCGATGATGGACCCGCATACGGCGGCCGAACTCGACCTCGACCAGATCTGGGCGATGACGGACGAACTGCTGGCCGCGCATGGCGATTGGCTGCCGGCATGGGCGCGCACCGCCCGCAAGGTTCAGGCCGCCTGACCAACTCTCTCCCGGTCACGGCCTCAAGAAGTCCCGCGGCTCAGCCGCGGGGCTTTTTCAGCGTCTCTGAACTGGCGGCGATTGTGGCTGGGGCTGTTGCTGACGTTGGTTCAACGGCAGCACATCCTGGAAACCGATCTCGGGGCAGCCGCGAACATTGGCGAAGATGATGTCGCGCCGTTCGCCCCATTCCGTCAGCCCTCGGAGCGTTAGCGTGTCGTTGTCCTGATAGACGACATTGGTGCGGATGATACCGGCGCGCCGCGCGAGGTTCTTCGCCTGGCTGACATTGCACTGCCCCTCGGACGGCGCCACGCTCCAGATGGAGGTTCCCCGGCCGTCGTTCTGCCAGCCTTGGGCTGCCACCAGCGTCGGCGCCAGCGCGGTCAGAAGCAGGAATGTCGTGCGGAACGTGGCTCTCAAGATCGGCGACCCCATGTTGCGATGATCCACTCTTAGCATGGGATCATGACCACGACGGAAACGCAGCCGGTAAAATTAGCCGGGAATGGAAACGCATGAACAAGCAGGCGATTTCAATTCGGGCAATTGAATAAATCAAAATATTCGATATACAACAGCAATACGCATTTCATCTTCCACGAACGGGATCCAAATGAGCCGCAACTTTCTTGTCGTCGATCCCGCAGAGGGCATGCCCATTCTGAAGGGACTGGCATCGCCGGCAAGGGTTTCCGTTTTGAAGCTCCTGCATGAAAAGGGGCCGCTCAACGTCAACGAAATCGCTGATATCCTTGAGCTGCCGCAGTCCAGCGTCTCGACCAACGTGCAGATGCTGGAGGAGGCGGGGTTGATCCGCACCGAGACCCAGAAGGCGCGCAAGGGCAACCAGAAGGTCTGTCACAGCGTCTATGACGAGATCCTCGTCGTCTTCAAGAATGAAATCAAGGAAACCGAACCAGATGCGATCGAGGTGGCGATGCCGCTTGGTCTCTACACCAGCTACGATGTGACCGCGCCCTGCGGTCTCTGTTCGGTGGATGGCATCATCGGCCTGCTCGACGTGCCCAACACTTTCCTTGATCCGGATCGCATGAAGACGGCGCTGATCTGGTTCACGCGCGGGCATGTCGAATACCAGTTTCCCAACAACGCCAGACTGACCAACACCCGCATCCGCGAGATCGAGTTCGTCATGGAGCTGAGCTCGGAAGTGCCCGGCACCAGTGCCGACTGGCCCTCCGATATCACGCTCACGGTCAATGGCATCGACATCGGTACCTGGACGTCTCCCGGCGATTTCGGCGACAAACGCGGGGTTTTTACGCCGGATTGGTGGAAACTGAAGGGTTCGCAATACGGCAAGCTGAAGAGCTTTCGCATCAACGACGAGGGCGCCTTCGTCGATGGATTGCGCATTTCCGACGTGGCGCTTTCGGACCTGAAGCTCGACGAGCATCACTCGATTCGCCTGCGGATCGGCGTGCGCGACGACGCCAAGCATCCTGGCGGCATCAATATTTTCGGCCGCGGCTTCGGCAATTACGACCAGGACATCCTGCTGCGTATCAGAACACGCTAGACTGTACCCGATTTTCTGAATTTTGCCCTTGACCCCGTCCGAGGCTTCCGCTTTATTCACCTTAAATTGTGATATAGATCACAAAGAATGATATAGTGGAGGATATCATGAAGGCTGCGGTCACCGCGCACAGCAAATACACGATCTCGGACATCGACCCGCGCCTGTACGGCTCGTTCATCGAGCATCTGGGCCGCGCTGTCTATACCGGCATCTACGAACCTGACCATGCGACCGCCGACGAAAACGGCATGCGCAAGGACGTGATCGATCTCGTCAAGGAACTCAACGTTCCGATCGTGCGCTATCCCGGTGGCAACTTCGTCTCAGCCTATAACTGGGAAGACGGCGTCGGCCCCAAGGAAAGCCGCCCGACGCGCCTCGACCTCGCCTGGCACACCTCCGAGAGCAACCAGGTCGGCATGCACGAATTCGCCGAATGGTGCGTCTCGGCCAAGACCGAGATGATGCTGGCCGTCAACCTCGGCTCGCGCGGGCTCGATGAAGCCCGCAACTTCCTCGAATACGTCAACCATCCCGGCGGCAGCGAGTGGAGCGACAAGCGCATCGCCAATGGCCGCTCCGAGCCTTGGGATGTGAAGCTCTGGTGCCTGGGCAACGAGATGGACGGCCCCTGGCAGATCGGCCACAAGACGGCCGACGAATATGGCCGCCTGGCGCATGAGACCGCCAAGGCCATGCGCGCCTTCGACAGCACGCTGGAGCTGGTCGTCTGCGGCTCGTCCAACGCCCACATGCCGACCTATCCCGAATGGGAAGCGACCGTTCTCGACCACACCTACAACGAGGTCGATTACATCTCGCTGCACATGTATTTCGAGAACCGCGCCAAGAACACGGCCAACTATCTAGCCCGCAGCATCGAGCTCGACAACTACATCGGTACGGTTGCCGGCGTCATCGACTACATCAAGGCGAAAAAGCGCTCGACCAAGGACGTCTACATCTCCTTCGACGAGTGGAACGTCTGGTACCATTCCAAGGAGCGGGATAAGGCGACGCTCGCCGGCGCCAATGGCTGGCCGCATGCCCCGGCGCTGCTCGAGGACGACTACAATTTCGAGGATGTGCTGCAGGTCGGCTGCATCCTGAACACCTTCATCAACCGCGCCGATGTCGTGAAGATCGCCTGCCTGGCGCAACTGGTCAACGTCATCGCTCCGATCATGACGACGCCTGGTGGTGCCGCATGGCGCCAGACGATCTTCTATCCCTACTATTTCGCTTCGGTCTATGGCCGCGGCACGGCGCTGAAGCTGATGGTCGACAGCCCGGCCTACGAGGTCGAGGATGTCGGCAGCGTCCCCTATCTCGACGTCTCGGCCGTCCACGATAAGGACGCCAAGACCGTCACCTTCTTCATCGTCAACCGCCACGGCACGGAAGCGCTCGATCTCGACGCCAGCCTGCTTGAATTCGGCAACCTCAAGGTCATCGACGACCAGGTCGTCGCCCATTCGGATCTCACGATCACCAACACGGCCGAAAAGCCCGACAATGTGGTGCCGGTGAAGGCCAGCGGCTCCGTCTTCGCCGATGGAAAGCTGACGGCGAAGATCGCGCCATTGTCCTACCGCGTGATCCGGCTGCAGGCCTGATCCATCAAATCACGATAGCTGATACATATCGAAGATATGTTGACATCGTAATTGTATGATTTAACGTCAGCGCACCAGATTTGACGTGCCACTGGGAGGAGAAGATGGGAGCAACAGCTTCTGTTTTGGCACCATCATGGACGGAAGGCGGCCTGCTTGTCGAAGCAGGCGCCATTCGCGCCGTTTCGTGCCAGCCATGTGTTCATATCGGATTTTCGGATTCTGACTGCAGTGTGGGAGCAGCCGGATGACGGCGAATATCGAAATCAGCAATGTCAGCAAGCGCTACGGCTCGATGACCGTGCTCGACGGCCTGTCGCTATCGATCAAGGCCAACGAGTTTATGGTTTTCCTCGGCCCCTCCGGCTGCGGGAAATCCACGCTTCTGAGGATGATCGCAGGGCTCGAAAGTGTCGATGAAGGCACGATCTCGATCAACGGCGAGCGTATCGATACGCTGCCACCCGGCCAGCGCGACATCGCCATGGTGTTCCAGAGCTACGCGCTCTATCCGCACATGACGGTCGCCGACAACATGGCCTTCGGCCTGCGCAACATCGCCGTGCCGGCCGACGTGATTTCGGCACGTGTGGCGGAAGCCGCCCGCATGCTGGAGATCGGCCATCTCTTGGAGCGCAAGCCCGGCCAGCTCTCCGGCGGCCAGCGCCAGCGTGTCGCCATCGGCCGCGCCATTGTCAAGGAGCCGAAGGCATTCCTCTTCGACGAGCCACTGTCGAACCTTGATGCGGCGCTGCGCGTGCGCACCCGCGTCGAGCTCGCACAGCTCCGCAACCGCGTGAAGTCGACGATGATCTTCGTCACCCACGACCAGATCGAGGCGATGACGCTCGCCGATCGCATCGTCGTCATGAACAACCGCAAGATCGAGCAGATCGGCTCACCGATGGAGATCTACTCCCGCCCGGCCAGCCGCTTCGTCGCCACCTTCGTTGGCTCACCGACGATGAACTTCCTTGATGTTGCTATCTCCGAAGAAAACGGCTTCGTCAGCGCCAAGCTGCCTGACGGCACGCAGCTCAAGACCGCCATCCGCGCCGCCGGCCTGAATGGCGGCAGCCATGCGCTTGGCATCCGTGCCGAGGCGGTGAAGCTCGCCAACGGCGTTCCGGCCACGACGACGGGCAAGGTCGATGTGCTTGAGCGCCTGGGCGACCGCACACTGCTCTATACCAGGCTCACGGACGGAAGTGTCATTGTCGCCGAGGATATCGGCAACAGCCGCGTCGCGATCGGCGACGAGGTGGGGCTGACGCTCGATGGCAGCAGAACGCATCTCTTCGACGCCGAGGGCCGCGCCTGGCACAATGAGGAGCCGGGCCATGGCTGAGACCACCCTCTCGGGCACCGCCACGCTCGCCAAGGCTGCCACGCGCCTGAAGGTGCAGAACATCAATGCGCCGCTCTGGCGCAATGCGGTCTTCGTTCTGCCCTATCTCTTCTTCTTCGTCACATTGCTGGTCGTGCCGCTGTTCTGGGGCATCTGGCTCAGCCTGCACAAGGCGGATGCCTTCGGCGTCGGCCGCTTCGTCGGCATCGACAATTACTTCCGGCTGTTTCGCGACAAGATCTTCATCCAGGCGATCGGCAACACCTTCTACTTCGTGCTGCTCACGGTTCCGGCGCTCGCCATCATCGGCTTGATGCTGGCACTCGCCTTGAATCGCAAGACGCGGACGGCAGCAGCACTGCGCACGATCTATTTCTCCTCATCGGTCCTGTCGGTCACTATCGTCACGCTTATCTGGCGCATCGTCTTCATCGGCAATTTCGGCTTGCTCGCCACCATCTACGGCTGGTTCGGCGCCACGCCGCCGGCGTTTCTCTCCGATCCGAAGCTGGCGATGATCGGTATCGCGATCGCGACCATCTGGTGGTGCATCGGCCTGCCGATGATGCTGTTTCTCTCCGCGTTGCAGCAGATTCCGGGCGATGTCTACGAGGCCGCGGCGCTCGACAATGCCAGCCGCTGGCGCACGCTCTGGTACATCACGCTGCCCTCGATCCGCCGCACCTTCGCGCTGGTCGTGATCATCCAGATCGTCCTGCAGTTCCAGCTGTTCGGCCAGGCCAAGCTGATGACCATGGGCGGCCCGAACAACGTCTCCAAGCCGATCGTTTTCTACATCTACGAAGCGGCCTTCACCAAATGGGATCTAGGGCTGGGTGCTGCGGCTTCCGAAATCCTCTTCATGCTGATCCTCATCGCTGCCATGGCGCAGTACGTCATTTCGCGCCGGAAGGGAGAAGAAGGATGAGTGTCGCAACAGGTGGCAATATGGTCGGCCGTTCGCTGGGCGACCGCGTGATCCTCTTCCTCGCCATCCTCTGCGCGCTGGTGATGCTTGCGCCGGTGCTGTGGGTGATCGGCCTGTCGTTGAAGGACAACAAGGAACTGATGGCGGACATGAACTCCGTCTTCAACGCGCCCTATACGATCAACAACTATATCAACATCCTGGCGACCTCATCGGTATTCCGCTGGGTGCTGAACAGCGTGATCGTCGCTGGCGGGCTCACTATCGGCACGCTGGTGCTGTCATCGCTTGCCGGGTACGGCTTCGCGCGGCTGAACTTCCCCTATCGCAACACGCTGTTCATCATCGTGCTCCTGGGGTTGGCTGTTCCGGAACAGGCGGTGCTGATCGCCCGCCACCAGCTGTTCAGCTGGCTGAAGTTCCACAACACCTATCACGGGCTGATCCTGCCCGGCCTGTCGGCACCCTTCGGCGTGTTCCTGATGACGCAGTATTTCCGCGCCATCCCCAAGGAACTCGACGAAGCCGCACTACTCGACAACGCCAGCCGCTTCAAGATCTTCTGGAAGGTGCTTTTGCCGCTGACGGTTCCGGCGCAGGCGACGCTCGGCATCTTCACCTTCCTGGGCGCCTGGAACGATTACTTCTGGCCGCTGATCTCGGGCACAAAGAAGGAAATGTATACGCTGACGGTCGGCATCGCCTCGACACAGACCAACTTCGCGCAGTCGGAAGGCCTCGGCTTCCTGATGTCGCAGGCGGTCTTTGCCAGCGCGCCGATCCTCGTTCTCTACCTGTTTTTCCAGAAATACATCGTGACGGCAGTCTCCGGCGCCGCCGTGCGCTGAGGCTTTACGCGATGACGTCGCAACCGGCTTCCGGGGAGGAGGCCAGCCAAAGGGGCAAAGCCCCAAAGAGGAGGAGAAGGGCATGACACATCATTTGAGGAAATACATGCTGGCGGCGGCGTCTGTGATCGCGCTCGTCGGCGCGTCGCCGGCATTCGCCGCAACCGAGCTCACAGTGCAGCGCTTTTTCGGCGCCTGCGATGCCGATTGGGGCAAGAACACCGATGTCAGCAAGGCCGTCGGCGAGTGCGGCATCATCACCTCGCTGATCAACAAGTTCAACGCCGACAACCCCGATGTGCACGTCACCGTGACCACCGTCGAATGGCCGGGCTATGACCAGCTGACCGCGCAGTTCGCCGCCGGCGATCCGCCCGATATCGTCACCATCCATCAGTCGGTTCTCGCGGACTACCAGAGCAAGGGCCTGATCATGCCACTCGACGACGTGCTGAAGTCCGTCGGCGTCGCCCCGACCGATTTCACCGACGCCAGCCTCGGCGGCGTGACCAAGGACGGCAAAATCTACGGCCTGCCGATCGACAACTGGACCATGCTCTACCACATCAACATGGACCTCTTCAAAAAGGCGGAACTGGTCAACGCCGATGGCACGCCGAAGCTGCCGACCAGCCCGGAAGAGCTGCTCGCTCAGGCCAAGCAGTTCAAGGAGAAGACGGGCAAGCCCTATTTCGTGCAGAACCTCGCCAACGAAGTCGCGCTCTATACGCGCAACCTCTACACCTATCTCTTCCAGCAGGATTCCGCCTTCTTCGCCGATCCGAAGCAGGGGAAGATCAACACGCCCGAGGCCAAGAAGGTCCTCGAGATGTACAAGGCGATCTATGACAATGGCGATACGGTCAAGGATCTCGACTACGCCGCCAGCATCAATGCCTTTCTCGCCGGAGAAGGCGGCGTGCATCTGAACGGAACCTGGGTGATCGGCGATTACAATGCCTCGTCCGAGACGGCAGGCACCGCGCTCAACAAGGGCGGTTACGCCGTCTACCCGTATCCGCAGCTCTTCGCCGGCAAGAAGGCGCAGTATGCGGATGGCCACAGCTGGGCCGTGTCGACCAAGGATCGTTCCGACGAGGAAAATGCCGCGATCGGCAAGTTCCTGAAGTTCTTCCACGACAATGATTTCGACTGGTCGCGTACCGGACACCTGCCGGCGGTCAAGGCTGTGCTCGACTCCAAGGAGTTCAAGGCGCTGCCGCATCGCGACACGATCGCCTCGATCGCGACGCTCGGCACCGCCTTGCCCTCGACCGTCCAGCGCCAGTTCGCGATCCAGGACATCATCGGCCAGGAAATGAGCGCCGCGATCACCGGTCAGAAGGACGTCGATGCCGCCCTTACCGACATGGAGTCGCGCATCAACGAGTTGCTTGCCAACATCTAAGGCTCACTCTCTCCCGAGCCGAAGAGCAGATGCCCGCCGCAGGTCTCGCGGCGGGCATTTTCATTTTGCTTACTTGCCGAGGCCGACTTTGCCGTCCTCGTAAATCCGAACCTTGACGTCCTCGTAGGAGTGGAGCGTCGGGTGCGAGGTTTCGAGGTCGTGGTGCTGGGTCGCCGTGATGACCAGGACATCGGAGCCGGCGGCTTCGCCTGCCAGGATACCCGCCTGCACGTCTTCGAACACCAGGCATTCGCTCGGGCTGAAGCCCAGACGCTCGGCGCCCAGGATGTAGCATTGTGGATTGGGCTTGCCGATCTCGACATCCTCGGCGGTCACGATGAATTTCGGGATCGGCAGGCCGGCGGCTTCCAGGCGCTTGTGCGCAAGCCGAAGCGGCGACGAGGTGACGATCGCCCAGCGGTCTGTCGGCAGCGCAGCTAGGAATGCGGCAGCGCCAGGTAGCGCGAAAACGCCTTCGACGTCATTGATCTCGGCTTCCGTGATGGCGGCGGCTTCCGCAACCGGATCAACACCCGGCAGGTTCAGCTTGGCGATCGTATCGACGCCGCGCGCGCCGTGCATGGTCGGAAGAAACGCCTCGACATCAAGCCCCTGCCGTGCGGCCCATGCGCCCCAGACGCGCTCGGCGGCGAGAAGGGAGCTCAGGATCGTGCCGTCCATGTCGAAAAGGAAGGCGGAGTAGGGGCGGTCGAAGCAGGAAGGCGTGGTATCCGACAATGGACGAGCTTTCTCATCTGTGACGGACAAACGTGCTCGCCCGTCTTCGTTTTCTCGCCAGCGGGGATACCTGATCCGCCCCGACATTGAAACCGCCCAGAAGGAGAAAACCCGAGCTCCAGGCCCGGATCAGTGTAGATCCAGGCTGAGCTGCTGGCCCTTGATCTTGGGCAGCGGCAGTCCGATTTCGATCTTACCGAAAACGCGGCGGCGTCGTTCGGCATCGCGCTCTCGCTCCGCCCGCGACGCGGCCACGACCGCCAATGCGTTTGCTATGACTTCCTCAGTTCTTGTCATACGCTTACCTCGCTATTTGTTCTTGTTATGTTCTGTTTTTAGAAGAACGTCAAGAGCGGTCAGCTCAAGCCCGTTTTGCGAGGGACTGATCGCGCAGGCGCGTCGTTGAAATGAAGTCGAATTATTCCTTGGCGTCCGGGTGCGTTGCGGCCTTCAGGTCCGCCAGCCCACGATATCCATCCTTGCTGCCGACGGATGCGGCGGCATTGAAGATGCGCTCGGCGTCTCCATACATCTGCAGGTTCAGGTAGCTGTAGCCCCTGAGGACCATCAGATCGATGCGTTCCTGCTGCAGTTGTGCGCGCTGGTCGAGATAGACAAGCGCTTCGCGGTAGCGTTTCGCCGTGAAAGCGGCAAGGGCACGATCGGCGAGGATGGAGACCTGGAGTTCTGCGGCCCGCTGGCGGGTCTGCGGCGCTTTGGTTGCCGCGACGGCGGCATTGTTGGAGAGCCCGGCGCGCAGATAGGCGAGGCTCTGTCCATAGGCCGCGTCCTCGCGGACCTTGCGGGTGGGGCTGGCGAGCGCCGCCTCGAAAGCCTCAACGGCCTCCATCGGACGGTTCAGGTCCATCAGGCACCAGCCGCGGTTCAGCGCGCTTTGGGGATCGAGCAGCCGCGCATCGACCGTCGTCGAGCATCCACGGATCTGGCGCGCGCCACGCGTGGCAGGGGCGGGTCGCGATGCCTGCTGTATCGGCTCCGCCTGTCGCGGCATCGGGCGTTCGGCGGGCGCAGCCGCGGCCACGACGGGAGCGGGCTCGGCGATCACCTGCGGCTGGTAGGTCTGCGTCTGCGGCGCCTGGACCTGTTGCGGCTGAACTTGCCGAAGCTGCGGAGCCTGACCGGGTCCGGGAAGGGGCGCGCGCACTTGCGGCGTCAGGGCCGAGGTCTCGCCGAGTTGCGCGATGCGCGCCGAGCGCCCCGCCCACAGGCGCTGCACTTCCGCGACGCCTCGGTGGTCGTTCAGTTGCTCGCGCGTGATCACCAGGCCGTAGGCAGACGGTTCGTCATCCGGTTTCCAGCGCAGCGCCGTTTCAAACCAGCGCGCAGCCGTCTGGGGCTGATTGAGCGAGCGTGCGTACCAGCCGAATTGCTGCGCTGTCGGCACGTATTTCTGCGCGATGATCTCGGTGGCGATGCGGCTCAGCACCTCCTCAGGAATATTCGCCGGCGGCTGTAGTGCCATGAGGTTGGCTGTGGCGGCGAGATAGGTCGCGGTCGCGTCCTTGGAATCGCCGCGCCACTTGTACATGACGTCTTCGGCTTCCTGCTCCTTCTTCTCAGCGATCAGCGCCAAGGCGAGGCCTTGCGAAGCGCTGGCGGAATCTTCCTTCGCGCGCGCTGCACGGAACCACTTTTCCGCGTCAGCGTAATTCTCGCGGCGCAGATGATACCAGCCGAGCAGGAGATTGTCGGAAGCGAGCCCCTGTGTTTCGGCCAGTCGCTGCACCAGCGTCAGGTAGTCGGGCGATACGGCGAGGTCGGGATTGGCATTGCCGGCGGCGACGAAATTGCGCGCGAGGTCGTTGCGAATGCTGTCGAATTCACGACCGCCGTTTCCATCCGGTCGCTCAAGCCCGAGGAGAACCTGCATCGGCGCATATGGCAACAGGCCGGACGCCTTTTGCATGGTCGCCAGACGCTCCTGCGGATTGGTGCAGGCCTTTAGAATATAGGTATAGGCATCCTGCGCCCGCTGCGTGCGGTCGGTGCGGGCGAAGGCTTCCGCCACACGCCACAGCACGTCGATATCGGCGCAGGTGAGCAGGCTCGGCGTCGCCGCGCCAATCTGCACGACGGTCGCATATTGTTTCAGGTCAGAGGCGTTCACCAGGCGTGCACGCGCTTCCGCGACGTCCAGGCGGTCAAGCAGGTCGGCCGGCGGCTGCCAGCCGGCTTCGGCGGCCTGCCGGTCGGCGATCGACTTGCGAAGTTCGGCGTAGCGGCCCTCGGAATAGAGCTGCCACATGGCCTCAAGCTGTTTGTCCCCGCTCTGGGGAACGGCGAGCGGATCCGCCGGGGGCACCCAGTTCGGATAGAGCGCCTGAAGTCGCGATATCTCGGCCTGTAGTCTCGCCTTGTCGCCGCGGCTCGCGAAATAGCGAAGCGCGCTTTCGTCGACCTTTGGCGCCGCAGGCTGGGCGTTCGTAGGCGCGGAGGCTGGTCTCTGCGCTGCTGGTTGTTGTGACTGCGGCTGCGGCTGTGCTTGGGCGACGGCGTCTGGTTGTGGGGCGGCGGGTTCGCCTTGCGGCTGTGCGTTGATCGGGGCCTGTGCGCCTGCTGTTGCCTGTATCTGCTCGGCGATCGACTGCATATCCGCCGGCTGCTTGGGTGCGCCGTCGGGGCCACTGATCCGCCCCATCAGCATCAGCTGAGGCGCTGCGGCGGGCTGGTTGAGGCCTAGCATATCCTGAATGGCGGCGCGATCCTTCAGCGCGGTGACAAGACCTGCCACCACCACTGCGACCGACACTGCAACAAGCGAGGATTTCAAAGGCACTCTGGATGTTTCTCCGCGACGAAGGCCAACCCCAGGAGTTGAAGGGTCGATGGATAGTAGAGCGATGGCGCGAACTGCCGGGACGACGCGGGCAGCTTCGTTCCTTTTGCTACACAGGCCACAACATCGTTAACAATTCGATAACCAGCATCATCAAGTGATTGTTTCGGCTGGCCGTCTTTCAAGTTGATCGTTGCCGGCGCACCATTGCCGGCGGTCATTCCCGACGATAATCGTAAGAGCAGTTCCTTGTCCGAAACTCCCGCCCGGGCGAGGTAAAGCGGGATGCGGATGGCGTTGTAGCCGAACTCCGCATCGAAACCCTCGGCCGGTTGCGGCTGACGGTGAAGGCTCACCCAGTCGGCTGGCAGCTTGCGTGGTCCGAATTGCATGGTGCGCAGCAATGCCAAACCGTCCTCGGTCAGCGCACCCCATGCGTCGGACGGGGCGAGCAGTGCCATGACGGGAATGGCCTCATAAATCCAGTAGGACGGGTTGATGACCGGGCCGTCCTTGCGGCCGGGAGCGTTGAAGCCCTCGACACCGGGTAGCAGAATTGTCCGCCCGCCCGATTTGACGACGGCGTTGGCCAGAAGCGCGTTGGCGATCTTGGCGGCAGCTTCGAGGTAATCGTTGTTTTTCCAGGCAGAGCCTGCCAGCGCCAGCGCATAGGCGATCAGCATGTCGCCATCGGATGCATTGTTGGCGTCGGTGACATGCGGCTTGGCCGATGGATCCCATTTCCAGACGGCAAGTCCGTCGTCGCGCAGCAGCAATTCGGTCCGGGTAAAGTACCAGATCTGCTCGAAATCGGCCTGGTCGTTTGCAAGATAGGCGAGCCACATGCCGTAGCCCTGGCCCTCGCTATGGCTGATATTGCCGTTGGCATTGTCGATGATGCGACCGGTGGGGTCGAGGAACTTCGCCTTGTAGGCACTCCACGACGCGGCATCGATCTTCGCCGTCTGAGCGAACAAGGGCTGCTGCAAGCCAAGCAGCGATGCGAGCGCCACCGCCACCATTATCGTCAGCCACCCCCTCATTGGCGGCGGCCCAGTCTTCCAAGCATGCCAGCCGTCGCAACGCCGATCAGCAGCGACAAGACGACGAGCAGCACCGCGTAGGACAAGACGTTGGTCGAGAGCCAGTTCGCCGCGATCAGACGATAGTTGGCGAAGGTCCAGGTCTCCGTCGCGATGAAATCGAAACGGCTGACCGGCACCGTATCGATCTTGCCGGTCGCGGCCGAATAGGTCGTCACGTGGCCCTCGATCTCGGGCCAGTTCAGCTGTGACGTCATGGCATCAGCACCTTCCCTGAGATCTTTGGCGGATGGCGCGGTCACGATCGTCCAGGTGCCGTTGCCGGCCGTATTCGCGCCTTGCGCGATCAGGAAGCTGTTCGTGTTGGAGGGCGTAAACACCTGCTCGGCGCCGGGTATGAACTGCAGCGTGCTCAGCGAAATATCGAAGTTGCGACGCAGCCATTCCTGAAACGAGGTGATCTGGCCCTGCCAGACGCCGCCGCTCACCTTGGAACGCCATTCGTCGAACATGACGTTGGTCTCGCTCGGCGTCGTCTGTGTCGCGGCGAGCGGCCGCCATGTTGCCTGGCTGGTCGTCGCGATGTTGAGCTGCGAGAGAACCGCCTGCGGCATCTGCGAGATGGAGCCGACGAACATGGCGTCGCGGTCGCCGATCGCGCCCGGCGAGGCAGCGGGTTCGACGTCGATCGGCCGACCTGCCATCAAGGCCATCTGTCCGAGTACGGTTGCCGTGGCGGAGAGCGTGTCGGGGTCTACGCGGTCAATGAAGAGCGGAGTCGGAGATGCAGCGCGGCTGTAGGGGTAGCCGGTACCAGCGAGTGCTGCCAGATTGGGGCGTTGGCCGACCCGTGCGAAGTCGGGCATGTGAAACTCGCTGGTGTCGAACAGCGCGAAGCGCGGTCCCGCGCCGGCCGCCGTTCCCGGCACGCACACATTGTCCTCATCCGTCTGCAGGATCGTTTCGATCGATACCGAGTTCAAGCCGGGCTTGAAGTGTCGCATTGTCACGCGGATCGGCAGATGGCGATAGATGCCGCCGCCTTTCGTGGTGATCGGCAGCGTCGAGGCGATGTTGCCGTTGACGTAGACATCGATATGGCTGCCTGGCAGCACATTCTGCGTATAGGCGGCATCGAGCAAGACCGTCGCCTCGCCGTAGGCGTTGGCGTAGAAGTCGGCCGGTACGGCGATGTTGAAGGTCGTGCGGAAGCGCCGTCCCGAGAACTCGGTCGATTTGACACCCAATTGCGAGAAGGCGATCGTCCTGTCCGAGAATATCAACGGCGCATCGGGCGCGGTCCACCGCTGCGTTGCAAGTGCGTCGCGACGCACTGTGACGGCGCGGTCGGTGGTCGAGACGATCGTCTCGATGGCTGTCGCGATCGCCGGCCAGGATGGTCCGGTGATCAGAAGCACGGTCTGGCCGGAGCGGGGATCGGTTGCGAAGGTTGCAAGCGGCGCCGTCTGCGCGGCGACCGGTACGGCAAACAGCGGCTGCAATTCGCTAGGCGTGCCAACCACGACCGTCATCCGCCCCGGAGACGAAGCGGGCAGGGAGCCGCTCGTAAACGACATGGTCTGGTTTGGCATGCCGCTCAGGATCGAGAGACCCTGCACCAGCCTCAGGAGCGGCTTCGTGGTTCCCGGCTGCTCGAGCGCGGGCACGACGAAGTTGAACGCGGTCTGGCCGGCGCCGTCGACGCCGATCGCGCGGATGGCATCCGTGCTGGAAAACTTCGCGGCCTCTTCGCCAACAAAAGTGAGATAGGTCTGCGAGGGGTCGATATCCGACCAGAGCTCGTACGTCGATTGCACGGTGCAATCGGTGCGGTGGCGTTGCTTTGCTTCGATTGTGAGCAGGTTAGCCCCCGGCTGCAGCAGGCGCGGCGGGATGCTGAGGGAAACGGTCGACGCTCCATCCGACGAGCCGACGGGCTGCTCTCCAATGACCCTGTTGTTGATCAGGATCGTGAATTGCGAGCTCTCCGGCGCGACGACGATGGCGTTCTGGTAGGTGAAGTTGAAGGTTGCCTGTGCCGCCGCCTGCTCGGGCGTCAGGTAGACAGACCACGACTTGCGGTCATATTCGCCGTCCAGCCCAAGCTTTGCGAAAGGAACGACGTAGCGGCGCGATGTGCCGGGAGGCAGTGGAGCGGACGCCGTTGCGGTTGCCGGTTTCTGTGGCGGCTGTGCTGCTGGCGTTGCAGTCTGCGCTACTGGTGCTGGCGGCGATGCTGGCCCTGTCTGCATGGCGGGTGCATCCGCCTGCGCTGGCGGAGATGCCGGCTGTTGCGCGGTTGGTGTCGCGGGAGTGACGGCGAAAGGCTGCAGAGGTGTCACGGCTGCCGGCGGGACGGCGGGTGCGGGTGTCGCGGGCGGCTGTGTTGCGATCGTCGGCGCCGGCGTTGTTGTCGGAGCGGAAGCAGGGGGCGTCGCCGGAAGCGTCAAGCGCGGCACGGCGGGAATTGCCTCCGGGGGACGTTCACCCGACATGTCGAATGGCGACGTCTGCGCGTAGGCCAACGCCGTGGCGGCAAGCAGGAAGCCGAGGGATGTGGCGATCTTCCGCATCAGCCATTCACCTTCGAGACTTGCCGCTGCTCTTCACGCTCCGGCCGCATGCTGCGGAAGAAATAGACTAGGCCGCGGCTCGTTTGGTAAAACGCAAGGCCGACGAACCAGATCGTTCCGCGGATCAGGCCGGGGTTACGGCGGCGGCCCTCCTGGAATTGCGTCCACTGCGCCGAATTCGCAAACATCAGGTCGGCGATCAGGCGGTGATCCAGCGCGCTCTTCGGAACATACTGGCAGCCCACTGCAAGCAGCCCGTCCGTCGGCTGAATGTTGCGCACCACGAGCGGCAGCGTTTCGAGATCGGCACCGCTGAACGGACGGAAGCGAACTTCGCCTTCCACGCCGACCAGCGACTGCTCCAGCTGCTTGTCGAACACGTGCAGGCGAGCGCCATGCACCGACACGTCCTCGATGGACGCCGTGTACCACTTGCCATTGATGCCGAACTCCGCCCGGCGGTTGACGCGCACGCGGCGAGAGGAGGCGCGTTCGCCGCGTTCAGACACGACGCCCAGCGCGCAGCCTGCCATGATCAGGTTGATCAGGTTCCAGCCGCCGACGACGAGCGTGACGTCGGCCTTATAGGGCTCGGTATAGATGCGATAGATGGTGACGATCAGCGCGATGATTTGCACGGCGAAGATGACGAAGAAGGGACGGCTGATTTCCGACAGGCGGCTGACGGCGATCGACTCGTCCTTGGCGGTCACCTTGAAGGTCGGCTTCCTCGGGTTCAGCATGACGGAGATTACCGCCGGCAGCAGATGCACAGTCTGCACATACTCGTAGAGCTCGGAAATCCATGGCCAGCGGAACGAACCATAGAGGTAGTTCTGCATGATCAGGTTCACGAGCATGTAGGCGAGCGTATAGGCCAGGAACTCGCCGCCGGAGGCGGTGAAGATCTCGAGGTCGAAGAACAGGTAGCATAGCGGCGCGAACAGGAAGACCGTGCGCGGGAAGGGGAACAGCCAGAAGAGCGTCGACGACATGTAGCAGAAGCGCTGCGGGATCGTCAGGCCGCGCTTGAGGAGCGGGAAGCGGAACCTGAGGATCTGCATCATGCCCTGCGCCCAACGGCTGCGCTGGCCGATGAAGCTCGCGAACGTTGCCGGCTGCAGGCCGGCGATCAGCGGCTTGTCGACATAGATGCTGTTCCAGCCGCTTCCGTGAAGTGCCAGCGCCGTCTCGCAGTCCTCGGTGATGCTGATACCACTGAAACCGTTCTGCGATTCCAGCGCCTTGCGGCTCAGAACCGCCGCCGAGCCGCAGAAGAAGGCCGCGTTCCACTTGTCGAGCCCGCGCTGAATGATACCGTAGAACATCTCGTTCTCGCTCGGCATGTTGTCGAAGGTGCGCAGATTGCGCTCCAGCGGATCGGGATTGATGAAGAAGTGCGGCGTCTGCACCAGGAAAAGCTTCGGATCGTCGTCGAAATAGCCGACGGTCTCGAGCAGGAAGTCGCGCGCCGGCGCGTGATCGGCATCGAAAACCGCGATCAGCTCGCCGGTCGAATGCTGCATGCCGTTGTTGAGGTTGCCGGCCTTCGCATGCTCGTTGCGTTCGCGCGTGAGGTAGCGGACGCCGATCTCCTCGCAGAGCTGCCTGAGCTCGTTGTGGCGCGCGACGGCTGCCTGCGCCTCGAGCAGCTTGTTCGAGTTGCGCTTCTGCACCGTCCCGCCGTCGTCAAGCAGCCAGACGGTCAGCTTGTCCGCTGGATAGTCCATCGCCTTGGCGGCCGAGAGCGTGTTGGCGAGAAGGTGGGAGTCCTCGTTATAGGTCGGCACGAAGACGTCGACATGCGGGAACCGCTGGAGTTTGCCTACGCGCGACGGGCGTGGCGGAAGAGGCGTTGCGACGATGAAGAGGCTGAGCGCCAGCATCGCCACGCTGTACATTTCAGCGAGATATAGCAGCAGGCCGGGAATGAAATTTTCCGGCTGATTGACCGGTGGCAAGGTGTTGGTCGTTCGCCAATAGACATAGCGCATGACGATCGCGGTACCGAAGGCAAGTGCGATCAGGCGCCATGTGCCTTCACCCTTCAAGCCCTTGATGATCGCCATGACGGCAACCACGGTGATGCTGGCGATCAGCTGCGCCTGCAAATTCACCGGCAGGGTCACCAGCGCGACCACACAGATCGCAACCACTGCCCAGATCAAGATGCTGCGGGCCTTATGCATCGGCGTTCCTTCAAAGGCATTGTGCCGGTCACCGTCACCGGTGCCGGCCTAGCTTATCGTCATCTCTGGCAGGCGGCACTTGCCACCGTGTTGCCGATGCAGTCGGGCGACGGCACGTTCACGCCGCTCGCTGTCATCGTCTGCTGTGGGGTTTGTTGGCGCGCCGACGTGCCCGGTATCGCGGGTGCGTTCATCGGCGCCTGCGGCAGGTTTTCGGAAAGGTCGGGGCCCGGCACGCGAGGGCCTATCGCTTGCGGCAGCGCCGGGGCTACCGGTGCCGTGGCGGCCGGACGAATAGCTGCGCGGCGCACCGGCGTGGGACGCGAAAATGTCTGCGTCGGGGCCGGTTCGTAGCCGATCGGCATCGGCGTCGAGCGGTAGCCGCCTTCGTCGGGATAGATCGGGTTTCCGGGACGTCCAACGGTCGGGTCCCCGCCCTGCATCGTGCCGTAGGGATTCCAGATTTCGCCGTTGAAGGTGCCGATCACGGTGTAGCCGTACATCACGCCCAGCAATTGGCGCTCGGTTGCGCGCGCATCACACAGGCGCAGGCGAACCTGAATCATGCCGAAATTGCGGGCGTGCGTCTGGTCCGAGCGGCTGGAACGGATCTGTTGCCATCCGTAGACGCAGGTATCGCCGCTGCGGCTCGTGCCAGAGGCATAGCCGAAGGGGCCATAGCTGTTTTGCAGGAATGTCGCGGAGCGCGCCATCCGCACGCCGGGGACAGACACAGCCATCTCCCGCGAAATGGTGCTTTCATTGACCATCTTGTAGGTGGAATTGCCGGCGCCCGGGTTTTCGCCGCGACCCCCGAGAAACTGCACCTTGAGGAAGTTCTGGCCGGGGACCGAGGACGAGGTGAACAGCGAAATCGACTGATCGACGCCATTGCCGCGCTTCTGCTCGACGACGCTCACGATGGAGGGGCCACCGGGTGGCGGCAGGACAAGCGCTTTCTCGCTCGCGATTGTTTCAGCGGCGCTCGGCTGTCTGATATTTCCGGTCGATGTGCAGCTGGCAGCAAGACCAGCCAACCCAGCAAGGGCCATCAATCTTAGCAAACCCATGTTTCCGATCGCCGCAATCGTATTTCCCCGTATCCGGCGCAATTTTGGCGCCTGGACTTCGAATCAACGACCTGACGGCCGTTAATCATTCTAAACGACGGATATGGTTAACCAATCGTTAATTTGCGGGTCATTGAAGTGGTGGCGGTTGGGTTCGTGAACACAAAAAGTTGCTTGCGTCGATACGTCGCCATCTCGGTGATGATGTTCAGGCGTTCTAAGTCTTCGCGGTGAGGAATTAGATGGGGCTAATAAGAAAGTTGAAGAAATGCTTTAGATGGAGAGTTCGGTGCCCAAAATGCGTCTTCCGGTCTGTGAGAAAGCAGCCGACAGAGGCGTCGTGATAGTCAAACGACGGTCATTCATGAACGTCCTTCATTGCCTTATGCGGATTTCGGCATCTTAACATGGTTCGGTCGAACTGTTACCTAAATGCCAAGACGGGGCGCAGGCTCCGGTCTGGTGTTAAATACGGGATATAAAACAAAAAACTGGAAGCAGAGGCGAAATGCGCGGCTGTTTCCTCATGGACGTGCGCAGGTTCTTCGAGACAGGCGAGCGGCAAGCGAACATCGCTTTGGCCGCTTGCGGGTGGGGTCTCTAAGGCCACTTTTCACAATGGAATACAGTCTGGCGGAGGGCCAGGGGGAGGAGGGAACCAGGGTTGCTCGGTTGAATCGAGCCCAAGTAAAGGCGAATATAGTGCAAAATAAAAACCAGCGGCATTTTTCCACTGTTCGCAGCGGCGTGCTTGTAGCGGCTGTTTCGATATTCATGTCCTCCGTGGCAATGGCTCAGCAAGCCGCAGCCCCACCGCCTCCATCCGTCACAACCGTCAATGTTGCCGCGAGTTCGGTTCCTCTGAGCTATGAATACGCCGCTCGTATCTCGGCGTTTCGCCAGACCGAAGTACGCGCCCGCGTCAGCGGCATCCTGTTGAAGCGCAATTTCGTGGAAGGCGCTCAGGTCAAGGCTGGCGATGTCCTGTTTCTCCTCGATCCAGCACCATATGAAGCAACGCTGATGCAGGCGCAGGCCGGCTTGAAGCAGGCGCAAGCGCAACTCAGCCAGGGCATCCGCGAAGAGAAGCGCAACATCAGCCTCTTCGACCAGAATGTCGGCAGCCAGAAAAGCCGCGACGATGCGATTTCGGCGCGCGAACTCGCCGAAGCGGCCGTCGCTTCCGCAGAAGCTCAGGTCAAGACCGCGGAGCTCAATCTTGGCTATACCAAGGTGACCGCGCCGATCAGCGGCATCACGAGCCTTGAGCAGGTTTCCGAAGGCAGCCTGATCAGCACCGATTCAAGCCTGCTGACCAACATTACCCAGCTGGACCCTGTTTACGTCAACTTCTCCTTTTCGGATTCCGAGGCGCGAGAAGTCCGCCATCTCATCGATTTGATGAAGGCGAAGGGCCAGGAGCAGAAGCTGCGCGTCAAGCTGACATTCGGCGACGGTTCCACCTACGATCATGAAGGCGTCGTCGATTTCACCTCGGCGACTGTCGACGTCAACACGGGCACCATTCAGGCGCGTGCGATCATCGATAATCCGGATCGCCAGCTCATCCCCGGTCAGTTCGTGCGCGCGACGGTAAGCGGTGTGACTGCCGATGACGCGATCGTCATCCCTGAGGTGGCCCTGTTGCAGGGGCCGCAGGGGCAGTTCGTTTACACCGTCGGCAAGGATGGGAAGGCGAAGATCAATGCGGTCACGCTTGGCCAGAAGGTCGGCAGCAACTGGATCGTCAATTCGGGCCTTGAGGCGGGTGACCAGCTGATCACCGAGGGCGTCATCAAGGTGCGCCCGGGCTCGGCCGTCAACGCAACGGCTGAAGCGGCTGCGGCCGATGCCGGCAAGGATACGAAAGAGACGGCTTCAAACTGATGGGTAACAGGTTCTTTATCGACCGCCCGGTCTTCGCGGCGGTCATTTCCATTGTCATCGTTCTGGCGGGTCTTTTGGCCCTGCGGGCGCTGCCGATCGCGCAGTATCCCGAGCTTGTGCCGCCGCAGGTCGTCGTGACCGCGAATTATCCCGGCGCCAGCGCCGAGACGGTCGCGCAGACCGTCGCCGCTCCGCTGGAGCAGCAGATCAACGGCGTCGAGAACATGCTCTACATGCAATCGACGAACTCCAACAGCGGCACCATGCAGATCACGGTGACGTTCGCGCTTGGCACCGACCCGGACCAGGCCGCGATCAACGTCAACAACCGTGTCCAGCGTGCGACCTCCACCCTGCCGCAGGAAGTCACCCGCCAGGGCGTCGTTGTCGCGAAGCGATCGAACTCCATTCTGGCGTTCGTGGCGATGTTCTCCAACAACACCCAGTACGACCGCGCCTATGTCGGCAACTACGCGCTCTTGAACGTCATCGACGATCTCAAGCGCCTTCCCGGTATCGGCGACGTCAACGTGCTCGGCGATATCGACTATTCGATGCGTGTCTGGCTCCGGCCGGACAAGATGGCCCAGTACGGCCTGACACCGAGCGATGTGTCGACGGCCATCCAAGAGCAGAACTCGCAGTTCGCGGCCGGCCGCTTCGGCGATCAGCCAAGCGCAACCGGGCAGCCCTTCACCTACAGCGTCTCGACGCAGGGCCGTCTGACGGATCCGGAAGCCTTTGGAAACATTATCCTGCGTTCGACCAGCAACGCGGCGACGCTGCGGCTGAAGGATGTCGCGCGCATCGAGCTCGGCACCAAGAGCTACGCGGTGCAGAGCAGCCTCAATGGCACGCCGGCGGTTCCGATCGCGATCTATCTGCAGCCGGGCGCCAACGCGCTTAACACCATGCACGAGCTCTCGACGCGCCTGGCGGAACTGAAGAAGTCGTTCCCTGATGGTATCGACTATCGTATCCCCTACGATACGACGAAGTTCATCCAGGTCTCGATCGAGGAAGTCATTCACACCTTCTTCGAGGCGATCGCCCTCGTCGTCATCGTGGTGTTCCTGTTCCTACAGAACTGGAGAGCAACGCTTATCCCTGTAATCGCGGTTCCGATCTCGATCATCGGCACCTTCGCCGGTATGTATCTGCTGGGCTTCTCCATCAACCTGCTGACATTGTTCGGTCTGGTGCTGGCGATCGGTATCGTCGTGGACGATGCGATCGTGGTCCTTGAGAACGTTGAACGCCTGATGACGGTGGACAAGCTGTCGCCCAAGGACGCGGCCATCAAGGCAATGGGCGAAGTCACTGGACCGGTCGTTGCGATCGTGCTCGTGCTCTGCTCGGTCTTTATCCCTGTCTCCTTCATGGGCGGGCTTGCGGGCCAGATGTACAAGCAGTTCGCCGTCACGATCGCGATCTCCGTGATCCTGTCGGGTATCGTGGCCCTCACGCTGACGCCAGCGCTCTGTGGCCTCATCCTGAAGCCTGGACACCACGAACCGGCACTGCCGTTCCGTGTCTTCAACCGCGCCTTCGAGCGTCTGACGTCGGGTTACACGGCAGGCGTACGCTTCTTCGTCAAGCGCTTTGCCATCGGCCTCGTGCTGGTTGGTGCCCTGCTTGGTGCGACAGGCTACCTCTTCTATACCATTCCGGGATCGCTCGTTCCCAACGAAGACCAGGGCTGGGTGCTGCAGGTCGCCGTTCTTCCGCCTGCGGCATCGCTTCCGCGTACGGAAGCGGTGATGAGCCAGGTGGTTGAAAACACGTCCAAGCTCGACGGCGTCCACGACATCTTCGCGGTCTCCGGCTACGATATCCTCGCCGGCGGCATCAAGAGCAGCGCCGGTGTATCTTTCATCGTTCTCGATGATTGGAAGGAACGCACGACCGAGGCCCTTGATGCACGCAACATGTCGGGACCGATCATCGGCGCCAACAGCGGAATCAAGGACGGGATGGTTCTGGCCTTTAACCCGCCGCCGATCCAGGGCTTGAGCACCACGGGTGGCTTCGAAGCCTACGTTCAGGACCGTGGCGGCAACGGCATCGCGAATCTCGCCGAACAGGCGAATGCTCTCGTGGCCGCGGCTTCCAAGCGCCCCGAGCTGACCGCCGTGCGCACCACCTTCGATGCCAGCGTTCCGCAATACCACGCGGATCTCGATCGCGAGAAGGCAAAGGCGCTCGACGTGCCGATCGACACCGTGTTCGATGCCATGCAGGCCACGTTCGGTAGCCTCTATGTCAACGACTTCACGCTCTACGGCCGCAACTACCAGGTCAATCTGCAGTCGGAATCGGCTTTCCGCCAATCGCCCGACGATCTCCGCCAGGTGTTCGTCCGCTCGAACAACGGCAGCATGATCCCGCTGGATGCGCTGGTGAAGGTCACCCGCATCATCGGCCCCGACCAGGTCGAGCGCTTCAACGCGTTCAACTCGGCCAAGGTCACCGGTAACCCGGCTCCTGGCTACACGTCGGGCGATGCCATCCGCGCCTTGCAGGAGGTTGCCAACGAGACCTTGCCGGCAAGCTACCAGATCGCCTGGACAGGCTCGGCCTACCAGGAACTGGCAACGGGTGGCGCGGGAACGCAGGCGATGCTCTTCGGCATCATCATGGTGTTCCTGATCCTTGCTGCGCAGTACGAGAAGTGGACGCTGCCGTTGGCGGTCATCACCGCCATCCCGTTCGCGCTGTTCGGTGCGTTGCTCGCAACGATGCTGCGTGGGCTGACAAACGACGTCTACTTCCAGATCGGCATGGTCACGCTGATCGGTCTGGCCGCCAAGAACGCCATTCTCATCGTCGAGTTTGCCGTTCTGAAGCGCCAAGAGGGACTGACGGCCGGCGAGGCTGCGATCGAAGCCGCCCGACTGCGTTTCCGTCCGATCGTCATGACGTCGCTGGCATTCATCCTGGGTGTAGTGCCGCTGGCCATCAGCACGGGTGCGGGCTCGGCCAGCCGCCACGCCATCGGTACGGGTGTTATCGGCGGCATGCTCGCGGCGACGTTCATCGCGACCTTCTTCATCCCGATGTTCTACCGCCTGATCGCCTGGAAGGCGCCGAAGCCTGCGGATAGCCCACAGGCGGCTCACGGCAACAACCCGGCGATCGTTCCTGGCGAGTAAAATCGGTCTTTCGAACAACGGGCCAGCGCGGACATGATGTCCACGCCGGCCCGAATTGTTTCTGGGCCTGAACCATTTCTGGGGTGGAGCGAACATGCGACTGGGGTGTGCGGATCTTTTTAACGTCGCAACGCTAATATGCGCCCGCACACATGTTCTCTAACCCCCAGGGACCTTACATGAAGACGATTATCGTCGGGGCGCTCCTCGCCGCCCTCATACCCGGCATCAGCCAGGCCAAGACGCTTGCATTCCCGAGTGACGCGCCCATCGCGCAGATCGCCATTCCCGACAGCTGGGAACCCGAGGAAACCGAAACCGGCATCCAGGCGACGTCCGATGACTCGGCCATCTATCTCTCGATCGACGTCGCCGACGAGAAGAGCACGGACAAGGTCATCGACGACGCCATCGCCTTTCTTCAAAAGAACGGCGTGAAGGTCGACGGCTCGACGCAGAAGAAGTCCGATGAGCCGATCAACGGCATGGACATGACCAACTTCGACTGGACCGGCACTGACAATGACGGCGCCGTCAACATCGGCCTCTCGCTGCTCTCGCCGAAACCAGGCAAGCTGCTGGTCATCACCTATTGGGGATCGCAGGGAACACAGGAGGCGCATGGGCCTGAACTCCAGGCGATCATCAGCTCCCTGAAACCTGCAGCCGAATAATATCGCGCGGGCACGGCTCTGCCGTGCCTGCCTTTGCCCCCCGAGGTCACCGTGCGCTTCTTCAAATCCTGTATTCTACTATCGCTTTCCGTGCTCTCGGCCGCGAGCCCCTCATGGGCCGACGCGTACAAGGCCGTCAGCAACACCGCCATGTCGGTCACCGGCGACATTTCGATGGACGACTTCAGCATCACCTTTGAAACGGGTGACGAGCTTTCGTTTTCCAATCTGGTCGCCGATCACTTCATGGTCGATGGCGAGCGCGTACCGGCTTCCGTCTATCGCGTGGACGATCCTTCGGACCCCGAACTGCTGAACGGCAATCGTCTCTGCGGATCAGGGCCCGTCACCTATGTCGCAAATTGGTCCGCCGGCGATGGCTTGTCCGCGATTGCGGTATTCAACGGTCGGCATGCGCCGAAAAGCTCCGACGAAATGTGCGCGTCCTACACGTTCGAGGAAGGCGTCGAGGAGTGAGCGCGGCGACGCTGCCTAAAGCGGAACCGGTGCGGCGGGCACCACGTCATACGGCACCTTGGCTTCATCTGCCGCGGCGATAAAGGCGATGCGCGCGTCTTCCGGCGAAGCCTTGCCGATTGCCACGCCGTCGCACACTTCCAGGGCGGAAAAGTAGGCCTTGCCTTCAGCGACCGGCCATGCGGTGAAAAGCAGTTTGAGCGCTTCACGGGTACTCGTGACCGTATAAACGGCGCCACTGCGCCGGCAGGCGATCAGAACAGGGATCATCCATGGTCTCGTGTCCAACGCTTTATACCCCCTCGAAGCGCATTTGATTGGCGGCAGCCGTGCAAAGCTGCCACCGCGCCCTTAACATATAGTATGTTCTTTATGCATCAAGCGTGGGTGCTCGCTGCAACGCGCATGAAAAAACCCGGTGCGAGGGGCTGCACCGGGCTTTTGGTTGGACTGCATTGGGCTTGCTGATCCAGCAACGCGGATTTCAATACGTTGCGCAGATAAAACCCTTCCGCTGCGAAAAGGTTCCCAAAGAATTTCGAGCGCAATTCTTGCTGATCACCAGGTCAACGAAGCAACGGCAGGCCCGTTATTCCTCGGCCACGCCGTTCATCAGTCCGTCGAACACTTCGAGCATGGCGTCGGCGATCGCCTGGCCAAGCGCGTTGCCGGCCTGGCCGATCTCCGTGTCGTCCATGTCACGCGCAGCAAGCGCAAGCGCCGTGCCCTGTTCGCTGACGATCAGCTTGGCGCGTTCGATCGCCCAAAGCGAGAAGTCGTTGCGGTTGTCGATCGTTACGGTTTCCGGTTCCATGGCCAATTCCTCTCATTCGCTTGCGCGCTTATTAGCCCCTTTACCGGGAATATCGAAGCACAATCCTCGACGCGGCCACAACTCGCTCAATGCATGAGTGGGTGGCTGGGCCTACGCTTGCCGCAGCCGCGGCAGGCGAGTGTGCCACATGATAACAGTCGAACCGTTAGTTTGGATCGAGGTTCTTCATGCCGCGGCGCGTATGCCGCAGTTCAACGATCTGGCGCATCTGTGCCAGCCTAAGTTCCAGCGCTGTCCTGTCCATCGACGGGGGCAGCTTGCTGAGCTCATCCGCAAGGATATCAATCTCCTTGAGGAGGAACGGTAAATCGAAACCTTCATGTTCCATGTTTTCCGCCATGCCATTCATGCAAGCGATTCTTGCTTGCATCGATTTACATGCTTCGCTGTCACGGCTAGGCGAGTCTCGTTCAACGTTCTTAATATCCAATAAACTATAGCCGTTAGCGTCCCGAAATGACACCTGATAGCGCCAAGAGAGCACGAACGCGCGCGCTTTCCTACCCGGCACATGGTCCGGGTTGATAAACGCGTTCGTGCGGCCGAATGTCTCGACCGCTCGACGCAGCTGTTTGATCGTGGAGGGCCGAGGCTGGACCCGGCCCTAGTAGACGTCGCGAACGTAGCGCTTCTGGCGCTTCAGTTCGTTGACGTAGGCGCTCGCGGCATCAGCGGAATGGCCGCCGTGGACAGCGATGATGTCGTGCAGCGCCTGATCCACGTCGCGCGCCATTCGTGTCGCGTCGCCGCAAACATAGAAATGCCCGCCTTCTTCCAGCCAGGCGTAAAGCGCCTTGCCGTTCTCGCGCATGCGGGTCTGCACGTAGATCTTTTCTTGCTGGTCGCGGGAAAATGCCAGATCGAGCCGCGTCAGCAGCCCGGCGTTGCTCATCGCAGCCAACTCCTCTTCATAGATGAAATCGTCGGCCCGGTGCTGGTCGCCGAAGAACAGCCAGTTCCGACCCGTCGCGCCGCGCGCACGCCGCTCCTGCAGAAAGGCGCGGAAAGGCGCGATGCCGGTGCCCGGGCCGACCATGATGACAGGGGTCGCATCATCCGAGGGCACGCGGAATGCCTTGTTCTGCGACACGAAGATGCCGGCTATGTCACCCTCCGCCCGATCCGCCAGATAGGTCGAGCAAACGCCGCCATGCTCGCGCCCGTTGGTGGTGTAGCGCACGCTGGCGATGGTCAGGTGCACGCGCCCGTCGGCCGCAAGCGGGCTCGAGGAAATCGAATAGGCGCGGTGCTGCAGCGGCTTCAGCAGGCCGACGAAATCGGCGGCGCTCATGGCGCGTTCCGGCAGCAATTGCAGGAGGTCGAGACTGTCCTTGCCCCACAGCCAGCTCTCCAGCGCTTCCTTGTCGCCATGGCGCAGGATATGGCTGAGCTCTTCGTGGCCGGCGCGCCGTTCGATCTCCGCGATGAATTCGCGCGACGGGGTGGAAATCTCGAAGCCGGTTGTCAATTCCTGGCTCAGGGGCCGGGCGAGGCCGGAAACGGCCGCTTCCGCGTCGGCGCCCAGTCGCTCCAGAATGGCCGAAACCAGGGCCGGATTGTTTACTGGCATGACACCCAAGGCATCACCCGCTTCATAGGTCAGTCCGCTATTGCCGAGATCGAACTCGAAATGCCGGATTTCCTTGGCGGATCGGGCGCCCGAGAGCAGCCGGTTGACGGCAAGCGTAGAGGGATAAGGCGACTTGCGGTTCCATTGCGATTTCTCGCGGGCAGGCAGGGCCGTCGGTGCGGCCGGCTCTGCGGCTCCGCCTTCGACCGCCGCAGCGACCGGCAGGGTCTCACCCACCCAGGCCGATGCGGCGTCCTCATAGTCCACGTCGCAATCGAGGCGGTTCGCCATCCGCTGGGCGCCGAGCTGTTCCAGCCGCGTATCGATCAGCTTTCCTGCTTGGCAGAAGCCATCATAGCCTGTGTCACCGAGTGCCAGCACGCCGAAGTTCATGGCCTCCAGCCTTGGCGCGCTGTCCGCCGAAAGCGCCTCCCAGAAGAGTTGCGCATTATCAGGCATCTCGCCTTCGCCATAGGTGGAAACAACAACGATCACCCGCTTCATCGTAGCGAAGCGAGCCATGTCGATATCGTCGAGCGCCTCGACCACCGGCTGCATCCCGGCAGCGCGGGCGGCCGCTGCCGCATCCATGGCGACACCCTCGGCATTGCCGGTCTGCGTGCCATAGAGGATATGCAGCGGGCTTGAAGCCTGCTGCTGCGGCGCTGTCGCTACGGCGTTGCTGCCGTCATCATCCATTGCCAGGCGGGAGTGGAGGCCAGCCAGGAAGCCGGAAAGCCAGGCGCGCTGGTCGCCATTGAAGGGGGCGTCTGCGGGGATATAGGGCACTTTCATCGTTACACTCGGCTGGTTCTGGCAGATGTCGTCAGGTCGGAGACGGCGCGCTTGGCGAACAGCTCCTCGAAGCTCGGCAGACGGCCGATCCTGTCGATGTTGCGGGCGTGCTGGTGGATGATCCAGCCATAGGTGCCGGGGCTATCCATCGACAGGATGTTGCGGCGCGCCAGCGCTTCCTTGTAGTCGGCGAGCCGCTTTGCGGCGATCATCACCGCCAGTTGCTCGTCGCTGTGACCGTCGACGGCGTCGCGCGCGTGCCGCATTAGCTTGCTCATCAGCGCGAAATCCTCCGTCAGGATGAGGTTGCGCACAGCCTTTTCGATGGCTGGCTCCGATGGGCCGAGTGCGTTGGGCACCCGTGCCATCGCCAGCCCCTGCGCCATGGAAAGCACGGTGTAATTGTTGAGCAGCGCGAACATCTCGTCCGTATCGGTCTCGCCGTAGCCGGGCACACGACCGTTCAGCACCGGCTTGCGGTCGCGATAGGCAAGCTTGAACTTGCGGACCTGATGGGCTGCGAGCGCCGAGGCCAGTTCCTCGATCAGCTCCTTGCGTGCCTTCGCCTTCAGGATCGCATCGCTATCCTGGTACAACAGCAGCGCTCGGGGCATGCCGTAGACGAAATTGTGCCGTTCGCTTTCCCAGTTCTCCAGAAGCCAGCGCGCCTTGGCCGAGCCGGTCGCGGCGAGATGCCAGGTGAGCAGCATGTGCACGGCTTGGCCGTGGATCGTTGCTCCGTCGCCGTCGTCGGAGATCGAGCCGAGCAGGATCGAGTCGTGACTGACCTTCTTCGGCAGATCGCCATAGGGGTCGTATTGATAGACGAAGCCGCCGCTCATGCCGTTGCCGAAGCCCTTGCCGAAGCTGCCGAGATTGAGAACCGCGCCATTCGTCATGTACTCGCAGCAGAAGTCACCGACCCCCTCGACAACTGATGTCGCGCCGGAATTGCGGACAGCGAAGCGGTCGCCGGCCTGGCCTTCCACGAAAGTGCGGCCACCGGTGGCGCCGAAGAGCGCGAAGTTGCCGATCAGCACGTTGCCGCCCGCCTCGTCGGAGCCCCCGCCCGGCGACTTGACGACGACGGTGCCACCGCAGGCGCTCTTGCCGACGCCGTCATTGCAGGTGCCGGTATGGGTGAGCACCATGCCATCATTGCAGAACGCGCCGTAGGATTGCCCGGCCGAACCCGAGGTCGCGATATTGACCGATCCGGGCTCGAGGAAGCGGCGGCCGCGCTCGTCCTGGCGAACAGCCGGCAGGGTGGCGGCCGCGGCGGCGTCGATCTCGTAGTTCAGCATACGCTCGATATCGACCGCCAGCTGTCCGCCGACACTCTTGTTGCAATTGTTGAGGAAGCGATTGCCGCCGAGTTCGACGGTTTCCTTGCCATTCTCGATCAGCGCCGACTGCACGAGATCGAGGAAGCCGTCATCGACGGCGTAGTCCTTCTCCATGTAGACGGGGTCGGTAATCTTCACCTCCTCGACCACCGCAAGCATTGCGCGGAGGTCAAGCTGCCCGACGCTTGAGGGGTGATCGAGGAGATGAAGGAGGTCGGAGCGCCCGCGCGCCTTGCGCAACGAGGGCAGGCCGAGCTGTGCCAGGAGCTCGCGGGTCTCGTGGGCGATGTTGAGCAGATATTGCGCAAGCGCCCTCGGATCGCCGTTGAAGACCTCCTGGTTGGTGGTCAGCCCGGCCGGGCACTTGATGTTGCAGTTCTTCGCCATGACGCACTTCAGCATCATCAGCGCGGTGGTGCCGAATTCGAAACTGTCGCCGCCGAGCAGAGCCGACTTGATGACGTCGCTTGCCGTCTGGTGTGCGCCCGAGCAACGGAGCGTGACCTTTTCGCGCAAGCCGTTGGCGCAAAGCGCCTGGTGAACCTCGGCGATGCCGATCTCGGCGGCGCGCCCGGTGTATTTCAGGCTGGTGACGGCGGCCGCACCCGTGCCGCCGGTATTGCCGGCGACATTGATCACGTCGGCGCCTGCCTTGGCGACGCCGACGGCGATCGTTCCGATCCCTTCGGATGAGACGAGCTTGACGACAACACGCACGCGTGCCGCCTTGGCGTCGTGGATGAGCTGCGCCAGATCCTCGATAGAATAGGTGTCGTGATGAGGGGGCGGTGAGACGAGCTCGACGCCGGGCGTGCCGCCACGGGCAGCCGCGATCTCGACGGTCACCTTGGGGGAGGGGAGCTGGCCACCTTCGCCGGGCTTGGCGCCCTGGCCGATCTTGATCTCGATCTCCTCCAGCATCGGATCGGCGAGATAACCCGCCCAGATGCCGAAGCGCCCTGAGGCGAACTGCTTGATTTTGGACGCGCGGATGGTGCCGTAGCGCGACAGATGCTCACCGCCCTCGCCGGAGTTCGACATGCCGCCCGCCATGTTGGTGCCATGGGCGACCGCTTCATGGGCGGCGGCCACAAGCGCGCCGTGGCTCATGGCGCCGGAGGCAAGCAGAGGCGTAATTTCGCTCGCGTTTTGAACCTCGGAAAGCGGAATGCTCGCAGGTGCCGTGCGCAGCAGCGAGAGATAGTCGCGCGCCTCGCCCTTCCCCTGCACGGCGAGGCTGCCTGCTTCCAGCCAGTGGCCGACGATGTCGGTGTCGAAGCGCATCACCAGCGACTGCGCAAGTGCCGAAAGCAGCGTCAGCTGGCTGCCACCGGAGGTCGTCAGCCGCAGCCGGAACTCATCGTCGCCAACGCGCTCGCAGGCAAGGCCGCGCACCATGAAGGCGTTGTTTCCCTTGCGGGAAAACCGTCCCATCTCGCGCCTGAAATCCTCGGCATTGCCGCAGAAGCTGACATCGGCGGGCAGATCCAGCACATCGCGCAAGGCCGCGGGACGCCGCATGCGCTCTTCCATCATCATGCGCGCGAAGGCGCGGTAGCCGGGCGTGATCTCGAAGCGGTCGATCGCCTCGGGCGTCAGCTTTTCGAAGCTGGTGCTGTAATAGGCGGCATCGTTGAGGCCGAAGGCATCTTCCAGCCGGTTGAGCGGCAAGAGCCGGAAGAATTCGGACTGGTCGGTGTCGCCGGCCATCCGCTCGAAATCGATCTTCTCCTCGGTCATGTCGACGAAGCCACGCACAGCAGTGGTGCCGTAGGAGTGACCGGCGCCTTCGGCGCGCTCCTTGAAAAGGCCAAGCAGCGGAATCTCATTTTCACCGGCAACGGTCAGCGCCCGCATGTGCCAGTCGCACACCGCCTGGGCGATGACGGCGAAGTTCACGCCGCCAACAGGCGTCTTCACATTCGGGAAATAGCGGCGCAGCACGGGATCGTTGGTGTCGAGGAAGTTGGGCTCGAAGAACTCGCCGGCGATATAGCTTTCGGCGGTGCAGAGACCGACCTTGCCCATGGTCTTCATCAGCGATTTCTCCGCCGCCTTGGCGAAGCGCTTGAACGCCTTGTCGGCATCGGCGCCGAACTTCTCCTCGGCCCGGAACTGGACGCCGAGGGGATAGACCGCCGAGGCGCCGAAGCCGAGGGCTGCAGCGATGTGATGCGACGAGGAAATCTGGCCGCTCTCGGCGATGATGGAGACGCGCAGACGCAGGCCGGTCTCGATCAGGCGCTGGTTGAGGGCGGAGATGACGATGATCATCGGCAGGGCCGCGCGGTTGCGCGCCACATGGCGATCGGTGACGACAGCGATCCCGCCTTCTTCGGCGGCGAAGGCTTCCACCGCGTCGCAAAGCCTGGAGATCGCGGCTTCCAGCGCCTGCTCGTTGGCCTTGGGATCGCCGGCAGCGGGCGTGTATAGCATCTCGAAGCGGCGCAGCGGCGTCTCGGACTGCTCACGGATCTTCAGCATGTCGAGATGGGTGAGGATCGGCGAGCGCACGACGATCTGTCGGGCGGCCTTCGCGCCGATGTTCGGCTTGGCGCCAAGCGCGACGCGAAGGGTCATGCCGTCGGCTTCACGGATGCTGTCGAGCGGCGGGTTGGTCACCTGAGCGAAGCGCTGCGAGAAATACTTGGCGACGCCGCCTTCCTGGTCGGACAGGGCGTTGATCGCATTGCCGTAGCCCATTGCCGAGATCTTCTCGGCGCCCGTCGCCAGCATCGGATCCATCAGGAACTTGAAGCTTTCTTGATTGTGCGAATAGGCGACGTAGCGTTGATGACGCTCGAGATCGCCATTGTAGCGGAGCGGGGAGCCCTGCTGGTCGGCCGGCACGTCGGGCAGGTCCTCAAGGCGGATGCGGGCGTCGGCGAGCAGCGTCTGGTAGTCGCGCTGTGCCGCCAGCATATCGAGCGCTTCCGATGTCGAGAAGGATCGGCCGGCCGCATGGTCGAAGTAGAGCATGCCGCCGGCCTCGATCCGGCCGCGCCGGAGAACGCTCTCGGGCGGGAAGGCGATCTGGCCTGCTTCCGACATGACGCAGAGATAATCGGAGGTCTCAACCGTGCGCAGCGGCCGCAGGCCGAGCCGATCGAGTCTCGCGCCGACGATGGTGCCGTTGCCGAAGATCAACGCGGCCGGGCCGTCGTTCTTCTCCTCGTAGAGCGAGAAATATTCGAACATCGCCCTGACGTCGTCGGACAGCGTCTCGTCGTTCTCCCAGGCCGGCGGCATCATCGAGACGACGGCGGTGACGAGATCGAGGCCATCTTCCATCACCCGGCTCTGTAGGGTCTGGTCGAGACGGCAGCTGTCGGACTGGCCCTTCGGACGGATGATCGCGGAATTGCGGGCAAGCGCGATCGCGGCTTCGGAGAGGCGGTTCTTCTTGTCGGTGTTCAGTTCGCCATTGTGCGCCATCAGCCGGAAGGGCTGGGCCATGGAGGGGTGCGGGTCGGTGTTGGTGGAAAAGCGCGTGTGGAAATACATGGTGTGGATTTCGTGCGCGGGGTCCACGAGGTCGCGGAAGTAGGGCAGGACTTCGTTGGAGTTCAGCCGACCCTTGAAGACCTGCGTGCGGGCGCTGAGCGACAGCGGATAGAAGCCGGCCAAGGCGCGATCGGTATAGGCAACGGCTTCGATCGTAAGCAGCGCCTTGTGGATGCGCCAGTCGAATTCGGCCGGCGTCTTCGCGGCCTCGGGAGCGGCAAACACCCACTGGCGGATCGGCAGTTGGTAACGCACGGCGATCGGGCGGATCGCGTCATTGTCGACAGGCACGTCTCGCACGAGAAGCACGGGCAAGCCCTCATCGGCCAGCGTCGCCTCGATGATATCAGCCGCGCGCTGGTGCTCATTCGGGTTGTTCGGCAGGAAGAAATTGCCGACGCCGAAACGACCTGCCGCGAGATCCGGCTTGCCGGTGAGGCCGCGGAAGAAGGACAGGGAGAGATCAACAGAGATGCCGGCGCCATCGCCGACGCCTTCCGCCGACATGCCGCCGCGATGCGGGACGGCGCAGAGCGCCTCATGGCCCCTCTTCAGCACGTCGTGGGTCTGAACGCCGTCCTTGCGGGTGATGAAGCCGACACCACAGCTGCTCTTGTCTTCGCTGATGTCGTAGAGGCCCGTGACCCGATCTTGTGCGCTCATCTGCCCGTCTCCTTGGTCGCGCCTTGGCGCGTGTCGTTTCAGTCCCGCAGGCGGAGCCGCAGGTGACCTGGCACGCTCCTCCGCTGGCGATTTAAAGGCGTTTTTTATTGGCGGTATGCGTGGACGCACGCGTGGCGGCCGGCTGCGCAATCGCTGCCGTGAAAACCGTCACTTTGCTGTGGGCGCGTGCTGTCATCGTCGAAATAGACCCGCGTAACGGCCGCTGATGGCTGACCTTTGATTACGTCAGCATTGCTTACTTATCTTGATCATTGGAGTCAAGTTTGACTCGAGGGTGTGCGCGATTTTCCTCACGGCCTGCTTGCAGACATCCTGCCCGGCAAAGGTTATGAGCACAACGAAATGTGGCGACGCCTCGGGAGGCGCCGCCACATCTGTTCCGAAAATCGAGCCGACTCGATCGTGTTGTCTGAGACCTAGCTCGCGAGCCGCATCTTCTGGCCCATGTCGTGAAGCGACGTCGCGCCACCCGATTGGCCGATGCGGAAGCCTCGGATCAAATCGAGCAGATCGCCGGTGTCGTTGGCGAGCACCTCGGCGGACGCGGTCGTCTCTTCCGCCATGGCGGCATTCTGCTGCGTTGCCGTATCCAGCTGGTTCATCGACTGCGAGATCGAACGCAAGGTCGTGTCCTGCTCTTGAGCGCTGTGGGAGATCTTCGACACGATCTCGTTGGCGCTTTCGATCTGGCTTGAAATCCTCTTCAGCGCCTCGCCGGCACGTCCGACCAGGTCCACACCCTGCTCGACTTGCGTCGAGGAGCTGGAGATCTGGCTCTTGATTTCCTTCGCCGCCGCGGCGGACCGCTGCGCAAGTTCGCGAACCTCTTGCGCGACAACCGCAAAACCCTTGCCGCTTTCGCCAGCACGCGCCGCTTCAACGCCCGCGTTGAGAGCCAGAAGGTTCGTCTGGAAGGCGATTTCGTCGATGACACCAATGATCTTGGTGATCTCGGCGGAGGACTGTTCGATCCCGTTCATGGCGTTGATCGCTTCGCTGACGACGGCGTCGCTTTGCTGCGCTTCGCTGCTGACGCTGGAGACGCGCCGCGCCGCTTCGCGGGCGCCATCGGCGGTCTGCCGGACGGCAACCGTCAGTTCGTCGAGCGCCGCCGAGGTTTCTTCGAGGTTGGCGGCCTGGCGTTCCGTGCGCTGCGCGAGCTCGTTGGAGGCGCGGCGAATTTCTTCCTTACTGACGGCGATATCGTTGCCCTTAAGGCTGACACGCGACATCGCCTGCTCAAGCCGTGCGAGCGCATCGTTGAAGTTGTCGCGCAGGCCGGCATACTTGGTGCCAAGATCATCGCAGCGGACCGTGAGATCACCGTTCGCCAGTCGCTCAAGCGAGTTTCCGATGGTCGAAACCACATGCGCCTGCTGTTCGGCGTCGAGCAGCTGTGCATCGACGCTGCGCTGGCGCTCGGCATTGAGCTCACGCTGCTGCTCTTCCTGCCGGACGGTCATTTGCTGACGATCGCGCACCTTTTCCTGGAGCGACTTGGTGGCCTTCGCCATCATGCCGACCTCGTTGCGCAGGTCCGTATGCGGAATGGCTTTGCTCACGTCTTCATTGGCAACCGCGCCCAATGCATCATGGATCGCGGACAGCGGACGCGAGATGCCGCGAATGATGTAGAAGGCCATGGCGACGGCGATCGCCAGTGCGACGAGACAGAGACCGATGACTGCCATCGTGGCATCCCAGATCTGCGTCTCGACATCATCCATGTAGACGCCAGTGGCAACGACGACTTTCCAAGGCTCGAAGGCTTTCGAATAATTGCCCTTGAGGAAGAGCTGATCAGCCGGCTGGCCGGGCTTCTGCCAGTAGAAGATCGTGCGGCCGCCGCCCGCGATGCCGCGATCAACCTGCTCCTTCGAGATATATTTTCCGGTCTTGTCCTGTGTGCCGGATTGGTTCTGGCCAATACTCTTGGAACCGTCCTTGAATATCTGGACGACATTGTAGTCGAAACCGACGAAATAGCCCGAAGGCTCGTATTTCATTTTCTCGACAACCTTGAAGGCGGCCGTTTGCGCGGCTTCGTGCGTCAGCGCTCCGGCTTTTTCCTGCTGGTAAAACGTGTCGAGCACGCTGATGGCGCTTTCGACCTGTGAGCGCATCATTTCGAAACGCTCGGTGTAGATGGCCTCCCGCAACGTGCGGATTTGCATGTAGACAATGCCCGAGAATATCACGAGCAGCAGGCCGACAAGCAAGAAGAGTTGCCGCGAAATCCTTAGGTTTGCCAAGATCTAAGCTCCGAAAATTAATTTGGCTAGAACGCCAGAATGGTGAAAAATATTCGCTTGCTAATAATCAGCGTTACACCATGAATTTTCAGTAAAACTTTATTCAAACTGCACGCTAGGTTACTGGTTCGGAACCGCGCGGTAGTGTCATCAGCCGGTCGGCTATCGGTATTGATAGCACTTCCTCCAACCGAATATCGGCTGGAGGAAACGTATTGGATGGCAGAGGCTGGCATGCACGCCCGTCAGGCGGCATTGAGCGGCGTATTGCTGAAGTAGCGCGAAAAGTCAGGCGCGGCTGTCAGTGTCTTGCCGTCGGCATCCTTCAGGATTTTCGCCTGGAACAGATAGTCGCCGATCGCTGTCATCTTGGCCGGGTCGATGCGACCGGTAATGCCATCCTGCGTGCGGAAGTAGTGCCCCGCGATCAGCGCCTTCAGTGATGCCTCTACAAGCGCGCGATTGGTCAGTGCGTCGCTATTGGCCGCGATCATCAGATCGACCGCGTCGCCAGGGTGATCGACGGCGAAGTCGTAGCCCTTGCGGGTTGCCTGCAGGAAGGCGCGCGCGAGATCCGGCTTCTCATCCAGAAATGCCTGGCTGGAGGCGAGCAGCGTCGTGTGCTCGTCCGGAACGCCATAATCGGCGTAGCGGAAGGCGCGTTGCTTCACGCCCTCGAGTTCCGCCTGCACGCCTTCCCAGGTGTAGACTTCGAGCGTGAAATCGACGCTGCCGTTGGCCAGCGCCTGATAGGCGGAGGTGCCGAGCGTCACGGTCTCGAATTCGCCCTTGCCGCCATCATGGCGGATCAGCGAGCCGATCAGCGCGTTTTCCCAGGCACTGCCGAAGCCGCCATAGGTCTTGCCGTCGAGATCCCTCGGGCTGCGGATGTCATCGCGATCGGCATTGAAGACGAGACGGCCGGTCTCGGTCTGGACGATGGCGTAGGTCGCCACGAGATCGGCGCCGGCTGTCCGCTGGGTCATGAGGCCGATGGCGCCGTCAATGCCGAAATCAGCGACATGATTGGCGACGAGCGTGCCGGCCGAGGTGTCCGTATAGGGCAGGATCTCCACGTCGAGGCCCGCATCGCGGTAAAATCCCTTGTCGCGTGCCACGAAGAGGCCGATGTGGTTGGTATTGGGCGTCCAGTCCAGCGCGACCTTGACGGGGCGCTTCTCCTGGCTGCGGGCCGGCTTCGACAGAAGCGGCGACATCGGCAGCGTCAGGGTAAGTCCTGCGGCCGAAGCCAGGGCTGCGCGGCGGGTCAGCATCGGGGTTTTCATCGTGGTTCCTCCAGGTTGGTCGTTGTGGCGTCGTTCGGGGCATTGAAAAGCGTGTCGAGAATGTCGGCCTCGATCTCGGCTACGCGCGCACGCGCCGATCCGTCCAATATGCGCGGGCGTGGAAGATCGACGGTGATCTCGCGGATGACGCGGGCAGGGCGGGGCGAGAAGATATAGATGCGGTCGGATAGATAGACCGCCTCGCGCACGTCATGGGTGACGAGCATCGCGGTCCAGTCGTGCTGCGACCACATCTCCTCCAGCCAGCGCTGCATGCCCGCGCGCGTCAGGGCGTCGAGCGCGCCGAAGGGTTCGTCGAGCAAGAGCATCGGCTTGTACTGCACCACGGTGCGCAGCAGTGCCGCGCGTTGCCGCATGCCGCCAGACAATTCCGCCGGATAATGCTGTTCGAAGCCGTCGAGACCGAACTCGGAAAACAGCGGCAGCACCCGCCGGCGGGCCTCGGCGCGGCGCATGCCCTGAACCTCGAGGCCAAGCGTGGTGTTGTCGATTATGCGCCGCCACGGCATCAGCGCATCGCGCTGCGGCATGAAGGCGAAGGGGTGGATCGTTCCGTCAAGCGGTTGGCCGTCGAAGCGCATGTTGCCGCCCTCAGGCCTGCGCGCGCCGGTCAGCAGCTTGAAGAGCGTGGACTTGCCCGAGCCTGACGGCCCGAGGATGGAGACGAATTCGCCGGGCTTCACTGTCAGCGAGATGTCTGACAAAACAGGGGTTTCGCCATAGCGGCAGGTGATGTGGTTGAGTTCCAGGCGTGGCGCGGTCATCGGGCGCTCCCCTTTCCGCGTCTCGCCCATGGCATGGCCAGATGTTCGGCGATGACGGTGAGGCCGAACAGAGTGAGGGTCAGCACGGCGCTGACGAACACGGCGGCCAGCACCAGATCAGGCCGAAAATTGTTCTTGGCGTTCAGCATGTAGATGCCGAGCCCTTTGGCAGCACCCGCATATTCCGCGAAGATCGCGCCGACGACGGCATAGGTGATGGATATACGCAGCCCGGCGAAGAAGAAGGGCAGGGCGGATGGCAGGCGGGCGAGCAGAAACTGCTTCCAGCGTGGCGCTCCCATCGAAGCCACGAGTTGCTGCAGTTCGTCTTCGGTCGATTGATAGCCCTGGCAAAGCGCCACCAGCATCGGGAAGAAGGTGACGAGTGCGACCAGCAGGATCTTGGGCATCAGGCCGAAGCCGAACCACAGAACGATCAGCGGCGCGATGGCGACCAGCGGCAGCGTCTGGCTGATGATGAAGAGCGGAAACAGCGCCCGACGGAGCGGCTGGCAGAAATCGATCAGGACCGACAGGGTGAATGCGGCCGCAAGCGAGCAGCCGAAACCGGCAAGCGTCGCCCGCAATGTCGGAAGCGTGTTGTCGAACAGCGCCTGCCGGGCCTGAAAGGTCTGCGCGAGAACGCGGGACGGCGAGGGCAAGGTCGTGGGCGAGATGCCGGACAGGCGGACATAGGCCTCCCAAGTCGCCACCAGAAGGCAGACGGCCGCGATTGCCGGCAGAGCCCGGCTTAGACCGGTGCGGATGTGATGGTGCAGGCCGGAAACGACCTGCCGGGAAGGCGGGCGTGATGTCGACATGATAGAACCGTTTTGAACGCGAGCGTGGATCGGCGCTTAGCGCTTGGACGGGCTGTTTGCCGAGACGGTAAGGTCGATCGTCACATGGCCTGCCGGCGGGCCGAAGCGCACCAGCGCCTCGTGCACGGTCGAGAACACCGCACCGGTGTCGCCGCGCAGCTTCGTGCAGAAATTCTTCGATTTCTCAAAGACGCCCGAATTCTTCAGGAAGTCGATGCAGCCGTAGATCTCGTCCATGTGGCCGTCGATCCCGAGCGTATAAAGCGAGAACTGCGCGGCCGTTTCCTGGCCGATGACAGGCGCGTCCTTGACCGCCTGGTGCGCGCGGGCCTTGCGCTCGTCGAGCGGCGCCATGGGGCCGGTCAGTTCGGGCGTCTGGCAGATCGGGTCGTCAGGCTCGCCGGGGCAGCCGCGCGAGATGGTCGCGTGCAGCACGCAATGCTTGCCGCTGCTGGCGGCCGCCGCGAACAGGTCGCGCATGGCGGCGAAGACCACGTCGGGCGTGCCGATGATCAGCGTCGAAATATCGTCCGTCTCGATCCGCAACCTGTCACGATGGGGATCGAGCGCGGAAAGCGCCTGGGTGATGACACCGACGAAATTGTCGGTCATGGGATACAGTGAAATCTGCGCGCCGGAAAACATCGCTCTACCTCGCTCCGCTGGCATTATCCAGATCAGCTTGAGGGTCCACGATCATGCGACCGTATCTCAGCCCCGGCATTACGGAGCACCCCTGTGATGTCGGGGTGATACGCCAAAGCCTGGACGAGCGCAAGGGCCATGTCGTGGACTGAGGAGCCGAGACTTCGCAGTAATTTCTATTCGGCCCTCTCAATTTTGCGATGTGAAGAAAGCATTTTGTTAGCAGAGGCTTAGGAACGCTCGGTAAGTATGCTCCCGCGCCGCATGAAGCAAAACCGCCGCGAAATATGGCGAAAAAGGGACAGAATTTCTAAGCCTGTCCGCAACCGGGGGCGGTGGTTCCTCGCGATCTGGAGGCGGTCCGATTAGTTTCACCGCACAGTGAAACACCGGAGCGATAGATGAACCGCCTTCTGATTCTCGGCACAGCACTTGCCGCCCTCTTCTCCGTTCAGGCCCATGCCGCAGAGCCGACAAAGCTTCTCAATGCGTCCTATGACGTTTCGCGCGAGCTTTTCGCCTCGGAGAACGAAGCCTTCATCAAGCAGCATCCGGGCGTCACGATCGACCAGTCGCACGCCGGCACCTCCAAGCAGGCACGCTCGATCATCGAAGGTCTCGAGGCAGACGTCGTGACGTTCAACCAGTCGACGGATATCGATTTCCTCGCGAAGAACGGCTTCGTCTCCAAGGATTGGGCCAAGGCCTTCCCGAACAACGCGTCGCCGTTCTACTCCTTCCCATCCTTCCTGGTGCGCGCCGGCAACCCGAAGAACATCAAGGACTGGGGTGATCTCGCGCGTGACGACGTGCATGCGGTCTTCCCCAACCCGAAAACATCGGGCAATGCGCGCTACACCTATCTCGCCGCCTATGCTTGGGCCAAGGAAGCCTACAAGGGCGACGAGGGTAAGATCGAAGCCTACATCACCAAGATCTTCGACAACGTGCCGGTCTTCGACACCGGCGGCCGCGCCTCCACGACGACCTTCGTCGAGCGCGAGACCGGCGATGTGCTGATCACCTTCGAAGCCGAGACGCGCGGCATCGAGAAGCAGTACGGTTCCGACAAGGTTCAAGGCGTGATCCCGTCGGTCAGCCTGCTTGCCGAATTCCCCGTCGCTGTGGTCGACAAGGTCGCCGCCAAGCATGGCTCAGAAGCGCTCGCCAAGTCCTATCTCGACTTCCTCTACACCGAGGAAGGTCAGCGGATTGCCGCGCAGTTCGGCCATCGCGTTCGCGATGAGAACGTGATCGGCGAGTTCAAGGACCATTTTCCGGCGATCCGCCTCGTCAATGTCGACGATACGTTCGGCGGCTGGGAAAAGATCCAGAAGGAGCATTTCGCCTCCGACGGCATTCTCGACAAGCTTTATGGCAGCCGGTAAGCCCTAACCGGATATTATATCGCTTGGCTCGGCTGGCGTTTGCCCCCCGGGCTGCTTTCGTCATCGTGCTTGTAGAGCAGGACTTATGAAACAGGGAATGACCGCTTGAGACGCAATGTCCTGCCCGGATTACGCCTGTCGCTGGGTGTGACCCTTCTCTATGTCGGCCTTATCGTCGTCCTTCCTCTGGCTGCCCTGGTGTTCAAGGCCGCAAGCCTTGGGCCAGAGGACTACTGGCGTATCGTGTCATCCGCGCGCGCGCTCGCCAGCTATCGGGTCACGGTGCTCTCGGCGCTCGGCGCCACGATCTTCAACCTGTTTTTCGGCTTCGCGCTCGCCTGGGTGCTGACGCGCTATCGTTTTCCCGGCTGGCGGCTCGTGGATGCGATGGTCGATCTGCCATTCGCGTTGCCGACAGCGGTGGCCGGTATCGCGCTGACGACGCTGTTTGCGGCGAATGGCTGGTTCGGCTCGGTGCTTGAAGGTATTGGCATCAAGGTCGCCTATACGCCGATCGGCATCATGGTCGCCATGTGCTTCACCAGCCTTCCTTTCATCGTCCGCACCGTTCAGCCGGTTCTCGAGGATCTCGATCCCGCTTACGAAGAGGCCGCGCAGTCGCTGGGTGGTTCGGACTGGACGATTTTCCGAAAGGTCATGCTGCCGTTGCTGACGCCAGCGCTGCTTGCCGGCGTGTCGCTGTCCTTCGCCCGCTCGCTTGGCGAGTTCGGCGCCATCATCTTCATCGCCGGCAATCAGCCGATGTCGACGGAGATCACCGCACTTCTCGTCTTCATCCGGCTTGAGGAGTACGACTACCAGGCGGCCGCCGCGATCGCCTCTGTCCTGCTGCTCACAGCCTTCCTCATGCTGGCGCTGACCAACTGGATGCAGGCGCGGGCGCTGCGATACACGGTGAGGAACTGATCATGAGCAGCATTCCCACCCGCCGAAAACCGCCGCGCGTCGGCGACCAGCCGATCGTCCGGTGCACCTTGATCAGCCTTGTGCTGATCATCGGCGCTTTCCTCATCCTGGCGCCGCTCGTCATCATCGGGGTTGAAGCCTTCGCCAAGGGTTGGCAGGTCTACAGCGCCACAATCAGTCATCCTGATACGCTGCATGCGATCATGCTGACGGTGCTGACCGCGCTGGTCGCGGTACCCATCAACACCGCCTTCGGCGTCGCGGCCGCATGGTCGATCACCAAGTTCGACTTCTGGGGCAAGCGCTTCCTGCTCGTGCTGATCGAGGTGCCGTTCTCCGTATCGCCCATCGTCGCCGGCGTTGCCTATCTCTTCGTCTATGGGCTGCAAGGCATCTTCGGGCCGACGCTCGAGGCCTACGACATCAAGATCCTGTTCGCCATTCCAGGCATCGTGCTTGCCTCAATGTTCGTGACCGCACCCTTCGTCGCGCGCGAACTCATCCCGCTGATGCAGGCGCAAGGGCGCGATCTCGAAGAAGCGGCGACGTCGCTCGGCGCTTCCGGCTGGCGCACGTTCTTCTCGGTCACACTGCCGAACATCAAGTGGGCGATGCTCTATGGTGTCGTGCTTTGCAATGCGCGCGTGATGGGCGAATTCGGCGCCGTGTCTGTGGTCTCGGGCAATATTCGCGGCCAGACGAATACGCTGCCGCTACACATCGAGCTGCTTTATCACGATTATCAGGCAACCGGCGCCTTCGCAGCCGCCTCGATCCTGGCGGTCATCGCCATCTTCACCATTATCGCCAAGGTGGCGCTCGAGCGCCAGGGGGCCGGCCGTCGCTCCAGCAGTGCCAAGCCCGCCGCGCGTCCCGTCCTCGTTGCCCAGCCAGCAGAGAAAAACTCATGAAGATCCGCCTCGACCACGTCGTCAAAACCTTCGACACGTTTCGCGCCGTGCGCGATGTCTCGCTGGATATCCGCAGCGGCGAACTGCTCGCGCTGCTGGGGCCTTCGGGTTCCGGCAAGACCACGATCCTGCGCATGGTTGCCGGCCTCGAATATTCGGATGGCGGCCAGATCTTCTTCGGCGACCAGGATGCGACCGACATTCCGGTTCGCGACCGTGGCGTCGGCTTTGTCTTTCAGCACTATGCGCTCTTCCCGCACATGACGGTCGGCGAAAACATCGCCTTCGGCATGAAGGTCTCGAAGGTCAAGCGCGACAAGGCCGCGATCGAAGCGCGCGTCACCGAGCTGCTGCGTCTCGTGCGGCTGGAGGGGCTGGGCGACCGGTTTCCGGCACAGATCTCAGGCGGCCAGCGCCAGCGCGTGGCGCTTGCCCGTGCGCTCTCGGTCGATCCGAAGGTGCTGCTTCTCGACGAGCCGTTCGGCGCGCTCGATGCCAATGTGCGTCACGACCTGCGCCGCTGGCTGCGCGAGATCCACCACGAGCTCGGCATCACCACCATCTTCGTGACCCACGACCAGGAAGAGGCTCTGGATCTCGCTGACCGCGTCGTCATCCTGAAGGACGGCAAAATCGTTCAGGAGGGCACGCCCGAGCAGGTCTGCCGCGATCCGCAATCGGCCTTCGTGATGAAATTCCTGGGTGACGCCAACGTGTTGCCGGCCGAAATCCGCTCTGGCGTTGCCTATGCCGGCGGTGCTTCGGTCGCGGCACCCGGTATTGCCGATGGTACCGGCGAGATCTATGCGCGCCCGGCCGACCTCGATTGGTCCGGAGACGGCCCCGGCATCGGCGCCAGCGTCGATCGGGTTCTCGACAGGCCGGATGGCCGGCGTATTCTGGCGAGCACCGAAAGCGGTGTGCAGCTGGAATTCGACGTCGAGCCCGAGCGTGCTGTTCGGGCCGGAGATCGCGGCTTCGTCACGGTACGCCGCGCCAAGGTATTTGGCGCAGCGCAGGCTGCAGTCTAAGCGATCATATCGCGCCGTCGACGATGACGAGCGGCGTTCCCTGCGAGCAGTGCTCGATGCGCGCGTCGATCTTGTAGATATCGCGCAGCATGGTCTTGGTGATCACGTCGCCGGTCTTGCCGCTCGCCGCCATCTTGCCGTTGCTGATGACGACGGTGTTCTCGCAATAGCGCAGAGCATGATTGAGATCGTGAAGCGCGATGAGGACGATCATGCCGTCGCGCTTGGCGGTGGTGGAGATGAAGTCCAGAACCTCCACCTGCCGGTGCAGATCGAGCGCCGAGGTCGGCTCGTCCATGAGCAGGACTTCCGGATTGCGAATGAGCGCCTGCGCAAGTGAGACCAGCTGGCGCTGGCCGCCGGAAAGTTCGCCAAGCCCGCGAAACGCGAGATCGTCGATGCGTAGCGCCTTCAAGAGCCGGTCGATCGCGGCCAGTTCCTCATCGGCAACCCTCCAACCGCTGCCCTGCTTGGCCGACAGCAAGACGGACTCGTAGACCGTCAGCACGGCGTTGGCGCCGGTGTCCTGCGGCATGTAACAGATCGTTCGCGGACCGGCCTCGGTATCGGAGAGCTCGACCAGTCCCGGCCCCTTGATCAGCGAGGCGATGCGCTTGAAGAGCGTCGACTTGCCGGCGGCATTCGGCCCGATGATCGCGGTGACGCTGCCGCCGCGAAGATCGTCGATCCCGACATCCTGGAGCACCTTGACCCGACCATAGGTCGCGCCAACGTTTTTGAGCGCGAGCGCTACCATGCGCGTCTCCTGTTGCTGAAAATGAGGACGAAGAAGAACGGTACGCCCACCAGCGCCGTGATCACGCCGATCGGCAGGATGGCGCCGGGAATGAGCATCTTGCTCACCACCGATGTTACGGACAGAAGAAGCGCGCCGCAAATGACGGCTCCCGGCAAGAAGAAGCGCTGATCCTCGCCGACGACCATGCGCGCGATATGCGGACCGACCAGTCCGACAAAGCCGATCGTGCCGACGAACGATACGGGTATGGCGGCGAGCAGGCTGACGATCATCATCGTCTGCAGCCGCAGGCGCCGCACATTGACGCCCATGCTGGCCGCCTTGTCGTCGCCGAGCCGCAGTGCGGTCAGCGCCCAGGCATCCTTCATGAACAGGGGAACGGTCACGACGAGAACGGCGGCCGTGAACCAGACTTTCGGCCATGTCGCCTTGGTGAGGCTGCCCATGGTCCAGAACACCACGGCGGCAAGCGCCTGCTCGGACGCCAGATATTCCAGCAGCGACAAAGCCGCATTGAAGGTGAAGACCAGCGCGATGCCGAGCAGCACGATGGTCTCGACGCTCACGCCGCGCATCGTCGAGGCGAAATGGATGAAGAGCGCCGCGGCCATCGCCATCAGGAAGGCGTTGAGCGGCACCATGTACTGGATGGCGCCGGGAAACAGCGAGACGCCGCCGACCAGCGCAAGCGCCGCGCCGAAACTCGCCGCGGCCGAAATCCCCAGCGTGAACGGGCTTGCGAGCGGGTTGGAGAGGATGGTCTGCATCTGCGCGCCGGCGACCGACAGCGATGCGCCGACCGTGACCGCCATCAGGGCGATCGGCATGCGGATATCCCAGATGATCACCCGCAACTGCGCAGCCACCTCACCGGGGTTTGCAAGTGCCGCAAGCACGTCCGATAGCGAATAATTGGCCGGTCCGAGCGCCATATCAAGCGCGATGCTGAAACACAACGCGATGGTGAGGGCGAGCAGGATCACGATGCGGCGCAAGGCAAGGGCGCGATATTGCACGCGCCCCGTTGCCGATGTCTCGATGGCGCTGACAGCCATGCTCACATGTCCTTCAGGGAGACGAAATAGCCCTGCTTGTAGTCCAGCGGCAGGAAGCGGGCGTGCAGTTCCTTGAAGGTCGCTTCAGGATCGAGATCGGCGAAGAGATCGGGATGCAGCCACTTCGCCATCTCCTGGACCGCGACGAACTGGTAGGGGTTGTTGTAGAACTGATGCCAGATGGCATGCACATTGCCATCCGAGACAGCCTTGACGCCGGTGAAGGCCGGGCGCTTCGTCAGTGCCTCGAGCTTGCGATGAGCTTCCTTGAGGTCCGCGCCGTAGCCAACACCCACCCAGGCGCCGCCGGGGACGTACTTGTCCCAATTGCCGCCGGTCACGATGATCTGGTCGGGATTGGAGGCGATGACCTGCTCCGGATTGACCGTTCCGAAGGTGCCGGGAATGATATCCTTGGCCATGTTGATGCCGCCGGCGATCTCGACCATCTTGCCGAAATTCTCGTTGCCGAAGGACATGCAGCAATCATCCGAATAGCCGCCGGCGCGCTCAACGAAGACCACGGGCTTCTTCGGGTTGTTCTTCTCGAGCACATCAGTCACGCGCTTGATGCTGTCGGCGCGGAACTTGATGAAATCCTCGGCGACCGCTTCCTTGCCCATCAACTGGCCCATGACGCGCATGCTCGGCTCGGTGTTTTCCATCGGCTTCTCGCGGAAATCCACGTAGACGAGGGGGATGCCGACCTTGCCGAGCTTTTCGATATAACCAGCTTCTTCCGTCGCGGTCTTGGCGTCGATGTTCATCAGGATGACGTCGGGCTTCAGCGCCACGGCTTGCTCGATGTCGAAGGTGCCATCCTTCATGCCGCCGAATGTCGGCAGCTTGGCGATATCGGGATACTTGGCGAGATAGGCGTCGTAGGATTCCGGATCCGCCTTGGGCAGATCATCACGCCAGCCGACCACGTGTTCGAACGGATTCTCCTTGTCGAGCGCGGCAAGGAAGTAGATCTGGCGGCCTTCGCCGAGAATCATATGCTTCACGGGCGTGTTGACCTCAACACTTCGCCCCGTCACGTCCTTTATGGTGACGGTGCCGGCTAGGGCCGGCAAGGCGGTCGAGAGGAAGAGGGTGGCTGCTAGTGCGTGGATTTTGCCGGTAAGGCGCATTGGTGGGTCACTCCCTTGGAATTGACCCCGTCTATTATTTTATGACTTTCATAGTCAAGTTATATCTCGCAACTTGCCTGAGATTGAGCGACCTTCGACGTCAACGCTCTCAGGACAACGGGCGAAGACGAAAGGCCTGAATAATTTCGGCGATGATCGAGACTGCGATCTCCGCCGGATTGGCCGCACCGATATCGAGGCCGATGGGACCATGAATGCGCTCCAACTGGGCTGACTCAAAGCCTTGCTCGCGCAACCGCTGGCGCCGAGATTCCTGCGTTTTCCGACTGCCGAGGGCTCCGACATAGAAACAACCCGCGCGCAAGGCTTCCGCAAGGGGAAAGTCATCGATCCTTGGATCATGGGTCAGCGCGGCCAAAGCCGTGTAGCTATCGAGCGGTGACGTCTTCAGAACTTCCTCAGGCCATTCCGCGAGCAGATCTGCATCTTCGAAGCGTTCCTCCGTCGCAAAGGCGCTGCGAGGGTCGATAATTTTTATGTCGAAGCCGGCGATCCGAGCCATCGGCGCCAACGCCTGGCTGATATGCACCGCGCCGATTGCCACGATCCTGGGCGGCGGGACGTAGACATTGAGGAAGTAGCTCTTGCCGCCAATCTCCGCCTGGCTTGACTTGCCGGAGCGAAATGCGGCGGGCAATGCGGTCGCGAACGGACCATCATAGGCGTCTCCTTCGACGATCACCGTGTCGGTGCCGTCGGCAAGGTTCGTGATCCGGACAACCGATTTTCGTGCCTCACGGGCGGCATTTATGCGCGCCAGCAGTTCCGCCTTCATTGGCCAAGCCTTTCGACATAAATGCGAATCCGGCCCCCGCAGGAAAGACCCGCGCGCCAAGCCGTTTCGTCCTCCACGCCGAACTCCAGCATTTTCGCGTCGTCTCCCGCAATGACCGACATCGCTTCGGAGATCACGTCAGCCTCAACGCAACCACCGGAGACCGAGCCCTCGAAATTTCCGTCTGCATCGACAACCAGGTGGCTGCCGGCAGGTCGCGGTGCCGATCCCCAGGTTTCGACGACGGTCGCAATCGCAACGCGGCGACCGCTCTCTTGCCATTGCTGCGCCGTCTTCAGCGGATCCAGGCGATCCGATGCCTGTGCCATCTTGCAATCCCCATTCCATCGAACTGCTCTAGAGCCTATCAACTAGGCTCAGGACTCGTTAAATCAAATCCAGAAGATGACAATGGCTGCGATGCATATGGTTGAGAAGAAGGTGTGGGCGCAGCGATCGTATCTGGT